>CAYUPL010000004.1:0-111853 GCA_964446655.1 uncultured Desulfopila sp. | reverse complement strand
AGAAATTCGGGTTAACCCGAATTCCTCAACCGGGTCGGTACCACAAAAAGCCCCTGCTCTCGCGGCAGCAGGGGCTTTTCTCTACAGGAATAGATCTCCTCTCGATTTCTTCAATCTGCTTGAGTGAAACCGCCAATCAAACAGTACAATAGCGAGGTGATTCCACCTCCTTCTCAGATAGCATCAGGACCGCTTTCGCCGGTCCTGATGCGGACAACATTTTCCACCGGCAGAACAAAGATCTTGCCATCCCCGATTTTATTAGAATTGGCAGCCTCACGTATGGTCGAAACCACTTTGGCGGCAATATCCTCGGACACCACCAGTTCTATCTTCACCTTGGGATTAAACTCAACCTGATATTCCGCTCCGCGATAAACTTCCTTGTGCCCCTTCTGACGACCATATCCTTTCACTTCAGAGACAGTCATACCGGCTATGCCCAGATCATTGAGGGCCTCTTTCACACTTTCGAGTTTGAAAGGTTTTATAATCGCTTCTATTTTTTTCATGACATTCCTCTTATCAGTCTTTGGTAAACTCAGGATAGGCATCAAGCCCGCATTCTACAATATCAGCACCTTCGAGTTCTTCCTCTGCTGTGATTCTGACACCCATGACCACCTTGATTATCAGCCAGGTAACAAAACTTGTAGCGAATACCCAGGAGAAGATTACCACAATCCCGATAAGCTGAGCGACAAGTGATCCCTCCGGGTTGGTGAAGGAGACTGCCAACAGACCCCATATGCCCACCACACCGTGAACAGAGATGGCACCAACCGGATCATCAATTCTGGCTTTATCTACAAAGATAATAGAGGCGACCACAATTAGTCCACCAATGGCGCCCACCATTGTGGCAAGCAAGGGACTCGGAGTCAGGGGCTCGGCGGTAATTGCCACCAATCCGGCCAGGGCACCGTTAAGGGCCATGGTAAGATCAGCTTTGCCGAACCAGAATCGTGACAGGATCAAAGCGGCAATCAGGCCGCCCGCTGCGGCGGTGTTGGTGTTGACAAATATCATTGAGACGGCGTTAGCTTCTTCAATGTTACTAATTTTTAACTCTGAGCCGCCGTTAAATCCAAACCAGCCCAACCAGAGAATAAAGGTGCCGAGAGTTGCCAAAGGCAGATTGGCGCCGGGTATGGCATGTATTTTCCCTTTAACATATTTTCCCGCACGAGGCCCAAGCAAGATGACTCCGGCAACGGCTGCAGTAGCGCCGCAAAGATGTACTACACCCGAACCGGCAAAATCAAGGAATCCAAGACCGTCAAGAAAGCCACCGCCCCATTTCCAATAGCCCTGTACCGGATAGATAAATCCTGTCATAACAACGGCAAAGGCAAGAAAAGCCCAGAGCTTCATACGTTCTGCAACCGCACCTGAAACAATCGACATGGCAGTGGCAACAAAGACAACCTGGAAAAAGAAATCCGACATTGCAGAGTAGTAGGTCTCTCCGCCGCTGCTCAAGACATCGTCAACACCATTGTCCGGTCCGAGAAAGAAGCTTAGTCCCGGGATGATACCATTACCGTCACCATACATAATATTATAGCCGACCACCATATACATAATGCAGGCGATGGAGTAGAGAGCAACGTTTTTCGTCAAAATCTCAACGGTGTTCTTACTGCGGACTAGGCCCGCCTCAAGCATCGCAAACCCTGCCGCCATCCACATTACCAGAGCACCCGACATGAGAAAATAGAAGGTATCAAGGGAATAGGCCAGGTGAATAACGGTTTCACCAACATTCACGTCCTCTGCCAATGCCGGATAACCGACGGCCAGCACCGCCAAAAAAGCGGCCCCGCCCCAATATGTTCTTGGTTTCAATTTCATTCGTGCTTTCACAACATTTCCTCCTGAAATAGTAATTAGGTCTGCAACCATCGTGCAGAATAGTTAGAAATACAGCCATACCTGATCTTGGTATTTACAATCGTCATGCCACACTCAAATAATATTTCACTTATTCAATTATTTCAAAATATTATACCAACATTTGAGCCATTACCTATCCAACAAAACTTTATATATCTACATTTTTGTAGATATTGGTTCATTTATTTTACATATTTGTAACATTATTTGCTTGCGGAAATGGCGATCTGAACCGGAGAAGCCGGCCCGGGAGATGACAAAACATCTCTATTAAACCACGGCCCTCCACTCAGCTCCGACAGCCCGGATCGCACAAGCGGTATGGAACGGCAAGCAGAAAGAAGCCAACCAGGCTGCTATTTCTGACGAAAAGAATCATAGCGATTAAGACCGTATTTCTTTATACGATACCCCATCTGGCGCTGCGTCAGACCCAGCTCCCGGGCCGCACGGACCTGAACCCAGCCATTGCGCATCAAGGCGGACCTGATCTCCTCCTTCTCCATCTGCGAAAGCAGTTTACCGGGTCCGGAAACATGCGAACCGGCAGACACCGCTCCCACCTCTGCAGTATTCCTGCTCACCAAAGCCGAATGACGAATATTGACGGGCAGATCCGCCAGAGCAAGTCGATCTCCTTCAGCCAAAATAACCATCCGCTCCACCAGATTCTGCATTTCGCGCACATTTCCCGGCCAGGCATATTTCATCATAAAATCAAGAAAATCCGAGGTCATTCTTACCTCCTTACCGTTTCTCTCGTTACTCTTGCTGAGAAAATGGTTGAACAAAAGAGGAATATCATCCGTTCGCTCCCGCAGAGGCGGTAACACCACGGGAACAACATTGAGGCGATAGTAGAGATCGGCTCGGAACCTGCCCTGCGCCACCGCCTCTTCCAAACTGACATTGGTGGCGGCCACAACCCGCACATCCACCTCAAACGTCTTTGTTCCGCCAAGACGTTCAAACTGCTTCTCCTGAAGAACACGCAGCATCTTCGCCTGTAGTGCAAGAGGCATTTCACCAATCTCGTCTAAAAAAATAGAGCCGCCGTCTGCCAATTCAAACCTGCCGGGACGAATAGCATGCGCCCCGGTAAACGCACCTCTTTCATGGCCGAAAAGTTCACTCTCAAGAAGCGTTTCCGGCAAGGCGGCACAGTTCACCTTGATAAAGGCCTCATTCTTTCTGTCGCTGCCTTCATGAATGGCCCTGGCGACAAGCTCCTTCCCCGTGCCGGATTCACCGAGCAGCAATGCGGTAACATTACTTTTCGACACCTTAGCTATAATACTGAAAACCTCCTGCATCGGTTTGGAATGACCTATTATATAGTGACCGTCATGGATCCGGTGTATTCTCGCCTTCAGAGATTCGTTTTCCTCAATCAGCCTGGCTTCTTTTTTTTCAATTTCTTTATGCAGAGTGAGAAACTGCGCTACCAGAGTCGCCAGTACCGTCAGAAAACGGATATCCTCCTCAAAAGACACTTCGTCACCAAAGAGGCGATCAACAGTGAGAACCCCCTCCGGTTTTCCGTTGACCGTAACCGGCACCCCAAGAAACGAGACGGTGGCACGGTTTACACCTGTTCTGGCGCCGGTTCTGTTCAAAAACAGCGGCTCACTCTGAATATCCGGCACAACAAAGGGGGAACGGGTGCGGAATATCTGGCCGATGACACCCTCATCGGGCCGATAAACTCCGCGCATCTCCTCCGCCTCGGACAAACCACAAGATGCCGTAATAACTAAGCTCTGTTTCGAATCATCATAAAGCAGCAATGTGGCGCGCTCCATCTTTAATGTGTCATTCAGCACCTCGAGAATTCGCTCCAGAGTGCTCTCAAGATCTACCGCACTCCCTATGAGCTCGGTAATTCTGTGCAGCGCCGACAACTCTAAGCCCTGAGTTGCATTTCCCGACGATACATGGCCATAGTCAATAGATTTCATCTTTTCCCTCCGGCGCTCCAGCACCTCTGATAATAATTGCAAAGCAGACAAAAACCATCTCAAGCAATCCTTGTGCCACACAACATAAATACCTGTTTTGCAAGCATTACCCTCCAAACACCATCGTTTGCAACACAACAGAACTCGGCTTTATTTACATTTTTGTTCCAGCCCCCAAACGGTTCGCGCCCCCAAGCTATGGCGACTGGCTGCAGCGCCAAAATAAAAAAGACACTTCAGCATTGCCACATTACAGCTATGCCGCATCGCCACTTTTCCAAAGGAATGCGGCGATAAATAATTACCAGGCAGGATATCAGCAGCACATACCGACTGCCACTACCGGGACTTCCGCGTCAACAAACTTTCGTTATTGGCCTGAATGGCAATTTTAAAACTATCTTTTCAAACATTTACCATCAGGATTCAACTAACCAAAGCACCATTACAAGAACATTGTTACACCGCCCACTGTCATCACTTTCGCTTTCCCCTTATTTCATTTATTCTTATATAACGCCGATCAACCCAGGCCCAAAAAGAGTCGCCTGACACTTCCTAACTGCAATAAATCTGACCGGCAGCCACATAAATCTACTGACACCCGGCCGTGAACAGGCAGACAACAGCCTGTCGCATCGTCAAATACGCAAACGACCTCCACCAACCGACGCAACACCAGGGGGTGAGTTATTTTTTTATCATTATTTACGTTAGTTAGAGAACAAATACTGCTGACAGGAGTAACACCATCTGCCGGGGACTAAAATGATACCAACTCTTATTACAGAGCATTTAAATAGTTTTTATGACGTATTATTAAGTTATTAGTGCCAAATACAGGTGCATCTGAAAGTTATAAAGAGAACATGATTACACTTTGCCCAAATTATGACTTGACTTAACTTTTTACTTCAATTAATTTTATGAGCCATCATCACATAGTACGAAAAAACAAAGCCGTTTTACATGGCCTAACAATTTAAAATAACTGACTTTTATATAACGAAGAAGAATATATTTAATTGCACATTCATTTCTGACTCAGCCGGATTATGGATACATTGAGATGTAGAATACTGTTCTGCGCCACTCCCGCACCGCCGGCAACATTCGCTTCATTGACGCAGACGCCGCCACCTCCGGTTTTCCCGCATCACCTTTTCAACTTGCGATCAATATCAAGACATACTCTGCTGCCTGCTCACTACAGGGGCAACATTATTTCTTTTAAAACTCTTTTCGATCTCACTCTCTTTTTGCCTCTTTTCAATTGTCGGAGGCGTCGGGAGAAGAACATTATGCCACCCTGCTTTCCCACCCATCCCCTGAAAGCGGATCGATACTGCTTGACCGGAATGGGACAATTACTGGCTATTCATGCTTCATGAAGGGCTGAAGAACTGAAAACAGAGGAGAAACAGACAATCTTTTTTTCTTAACTTTGCGAAAACAGATTGGCCGGCGCGTTCTCACTTCTTCAGCGGTATCGACACAATCAAAAAAGGGAGGTCGTATGTCAAGTGAGATGTATGAACGGATGCGGAGCAATCCTAAATTCCAGAAACTGGTTACAGTACGAGGACGTTTCCAATGGACCTTGTCGATCATCGTCCTGGTTATGTTCTACGGGTATTTCATGTTTATCGCCTTCGCTCCCGGAGTGCTGGGCAAAAAAATCGCTGAAGAATCAATGTGGCCGATCGGCTACACCGTCGAGTTGTTCCTCTTTGTCTTTTTCTGGCTTACGACACTGTACTACGTCTATCGCGCCAACACTGAGTTTGACGAGATGACTCAGGATCTTATTAAAGAAGCCCAGGAGATGGATATATTATGAGACATTTATCGACAGTCATGATCTTTCTGCTGACATCAACCGGCCTTGCCCATGCCGCGGGCCCTGCAGTGGCTGAAACCGCCAAACAAGCAACCAACTGGCACGCCATTGCCATGTTTCTGTTCTTTGTCGCCATAACCCTCTGTATCACCTACTGGGCTTCCAAGCGAACCAAGACCACCAATGATTTTTATACCGCCGGCGGCGGTATAACCGGCTTCCAGAACGGCCTGGCCATAGCCGGTGACTATATGTCGGCCGCGACCCTTCTCGGCCTGTCGGCCATGGCCTATGCCAGAGGATACGATGCCTACATTTACATGCTTGCCTTCTTTGCCGGCTGGCCTATCATTCTCTTTCTCATGGCGGAGAGATTGCGTAATCTCGGCCGTTATACCTTTGCCGACATCACCTCCTACCGCCTCAACCAGGGCAGCGTGCGCACCATGGCCGCCATCTCCTCCCTGGTTGTCGTTATTTTCTACCTCATTGCCCAGATGGTTGGCGCCGGACAGTTGATCAAGCTGCTTTTCGGTCTCGATTACAACATAGCCATCTTTATCGTCGGAATCCTCATGGTTACCTACGTTGCCTTCGGCGGTATGATGGCCACCACCTGGGTGCAGATCATCAAGGCCTGCCTGCTGCTCTTCGGTGGCACACTCGTCGTCATTCTGGCCTTCAGCCAATTCGGTTTTTCTCTGACGGAACTTTTTACCCAAGCAGAGGCGGTCCACAAGCTCGGACCAAAACTGATGGAGCCGGGAAGCCTTCTGTCCGACCCGGTAACCGCTATTTCACTGGGTCTCGGTCTGATGTTCGGTACCGCGGGCCTGCCCCATATCCTGATGCGCTTCTTTACCGTCAATAACGCCAAAGAGGCGCGAAAATCCGTACTGTACGCCAACGGATTTGTCGGCTACTTCTTCAACGTCATCTTCATCATGGGTCTGTGCGCGGTTGTTATCGTCGGCCAGAACCCGGAATTTTTCGAAGGCGGCGACATCGGCGGCAAGCTGATCGGCGGTGGTAACATGGTGGCCATGCACCTGGCCTACTCCGTCGGCGGCAATATGCTTCTGGGCTTCCTGGCAGCCGTAGCTTTCGCCACTATTCTCGCCGTTGTCGCCGGTCTCGCTCTAGCCGGCGCCGCAGCCATTTCACATGATATCTATTCACGGGTTATCAAGAAGGGTACAGCCACCGAGCAGGAAGAAGTTCGAGTTTCCCGGATCGCCGTTGTCGGCCTCGGCATGATCGCCGTTGTTCTAGGCATCGCCTTTGAATCGATGAATATCGCCTTCATGGTCGGCCTGGCCTTCGGTGTCGCCGCCGCCGCCAACTTCCCGGTCCTGATTCTCTCCATGTACTGGAAAGGTTTGACCACCCGCGGAGCGTTATGGGGTGGTTACGGGGGCGTTGTTTCCGCAGTCCTATGCGTCCTCTTCTCACAATCGGTGTGGGTGACGGTACTGGGGTTTGAGAAGGCCCTGTTCCCCTATACCCAGCCGGCTCTTTTCGCCATGCCGATCGCCTTCGGCCTTGCCTATATCATGTCTGTGACCGATAACAGCCTCTCGGCCGCGGAAGAAAAAGAACTCTGGAAAGATCAGTATGTGCGCGCCCAGACCGGCTTTGGGTCTTCAGGATCAAGCAAGCACTGAAAGCTTTCCCCCCACCATCTTCATTGCCGGCGGGCCCAGCACCTCCTGCAATGAAGTCCGGCTATCTTTCGCATTATCACGGTGGAAGATAGCCGTTTATGCTTTTCCGCCAGGAAGGCAAACCCGGCCATGTATCTATGTGGTCCGCCAAGGTTCCGTCGACTCGATTTCAGCTTGGCTATTTCTAAGAAAACACGTAACAGCAACAGAGCAAAACCATCCCGGAGGATATCTACATGAGCACCAGTAACATTTACGAAACCGGTCTTGACCGCAACAGCGCCAACCATGTTTCCCTGACTCCCCTGAATTTTATCGAAAGGGCCGCCGCAGTCTATCCGCACTACCCCGCCCTTATCCATGGCGAAATCCGACGTGACTGGGCCACCACCTACCGGCGCAGCCGGCAGCTGGCTTCCGCTCTGCAGCAACGGGGCATAGGTTATGGCGACACCGTGGCGCTCATGCTGCCCAATATTCCGGAGATGTACGAGGCCCATTTCGGCATACCAATGTGTGGTGCGACACTCAACACCATGAATATTCGACTGGACGCCAAGACTATCGCCTTCATGCTGCAACATGGTGAAGCCAAGATTCTGTTCACCGACCGGGAGTTCTCCACAACCATCAGCGAAGCCCTGACACTGCTGCCGGAAGAAAAAAAGCCGCTGATAATCGATGTCAATGACCCCCTCTTCAGCGGTGGAGAAAACCTGGGTTCGCTGGAGTATGAAGCACTGCTTTCCTCAGGAGACCCTCAGTTTGCCTGGCAGTTCCCCGAAGACGAATGGCAGGCCATAAGCCTCAATTATACCTCCGGCACCACCGGCAACCCCAAGGGCGTGGTCTATCACCATCGCGGCGCCTACCTCAATGCCATCAGCAATGCCCTGGTCTGGGATATGGGTCTGCATCCCGTCTACCTCTGGACCCTGCCGATGTTTCACTGTAATGGCTGGTGTTTTCCCTGGACCATCGCCGCCACCGTCGGCACCAATGTCTGCCTGCGTCAGGTGCGGGCCGATGCCATTTTCGATCTGATCAAACAGGAAAAAGTCGATCATTTCTGCGGTGCGCCAATCGTTATGAACCTTTTAAAAAATGCCCCCGCGGCAATGAAAGAGGGTATCTCCCATGCGGTCAAAGCCATGACTGCCGGCGCAGCACCACCGGCGGCGGTCATCGAAGGAATGCAGGATATGAACTTTGACATCACCCACACCTACGGCCTGACCGAAACCTATGGCCCTTCGGTGGTCTGTGCCTGGCATCATGAATGGGATGGTCTGGGACTGCGCCAACGGGCACAGCTGAAGTCCCGTCAGGGAATACGGTACCCGATGCTTGAAGGCCTGATGGTGGCTGATCCGACAACACTGGAGCCGGTTCCTCAAGATGGTCGTACCATCGGGGAGATATTCATGCGTGGCAACGTTGTCATGAAAGGATATCTGAAAAACCCCGGCGCCACCGAAGAGGCCTTCGCCGGTGGCTGGTTCCACAGCGGTGACCTGGCTGTTTGGCATGAAAACGGCTACATGGAAATCAAGGATCGCTCCAAGGACATTATTATTTCCGGTGGCGAAAACATTTCGACCATTGAAATTGAAGACGTGCTCTACCGGCATCCGGCGGTCATGGAGGTGGCGGTCGTCGCTCAGCCCCACGACAAATGGGGCGAGACACCCTGCGCCTTCATCACCCTGAAACAAGGTGAAAAGGAGATAGACGAGGAAGAAATAATCACCTTCTGTCGCAGTCAATTGGCCGGCTTCAAAATCCCGAGAAAGGTGGTTTTCGGTTCATTACCGAAGACCTCGACAGGCAAGATGCAGAAATTCATCCTGCGGGACCGGGCACGTCAGCTACAGGCAGAGTGAGATCTATGAGTGATGGGTACAAGGCTTTTTTCCATATTTTCAGTCAGATCAGCAAGGCGATCCACTCGGGTGGCAAGAGCCCGGATATTCTCCACAATATTGTCACTCATATCAAGGATCTTCTCTCTGCCAAAGGATGTATCTACTGGATTGTCGACAGCGACAGGCAAACCATCGTCACCAAATACTCCTGCGGCTTTTCCTATCGCAGTCTGGAGGAGATGGATTTTGCCACCCTGACCTCCATTTTCACTCAAAACAACGGCCCACTGTGCTTTATCGGTGATGCCAGAAACGACCCCCGTATTCCCAATCTCGAGCGGTTGGGCAAAAGGCGCGTAGGCTCAATCTCCGGACTCTTCTTCGAGATTACCGGGCCGCTCGAAGGCATCCTCGCCATTTATTTCCACGACCATCGACCTCTGAGCGACGATGATTTTGAATTGGTCTCGGCCCTTGGGGAACAGGGTGCCATCGCCCTGCAGAAAGCCATTAACTATGACGAAGAAATGATCGTCAACATGCGACGGATGGTTGAGGTGCTTGCCATGGCCTTGGAGGCCAAGGATGAACAGACCCACGGCCACTCGATGCGGGTCGCCGGCCTGGCACGATTGGTAGCGCAAGAGATGGGCTTGAATGATGCTGAGGTTGAGACTATCTATCATGGCGGTATGCTGCACGATATAGGCAAAATCGGCATGGAAGACACTATTCTGCAGCGCCTCGGCATCCTCTCTAAAAGCGAGATGGATGTGGTACGCAAGCATCCTGAGCTTGGAGCGAAAATCACCAAACCACTCAATTTCCTCAGCGATGTCGAACCGCTCATCCTTCATCACCATGAGCGCTATGACGGCAGCGGCTATCCCGATGGGCTGAAAGGGCAGGATATTCCGTTGGGCGCGAGGATACTGACAACATGCGATGCCTTCGAAACCATGCTGGCCGGCAGACGGCATCTCGCCGCCATGTCCATCATGGATGCCGCTCAACATCTCGCCAGTGAAGGTGGGCGACATTTCGACTCGGAAGTGGTCAAGGCTCTGTTTTCCGGGCTCAGCAGACGCCCGGAAGTGCTTGGTTTAAACGACGAGGCCTGTCATAGCCTGGAAAAATTCCGGCTGCGGATGGGCTCGAAGCCGCATTACAGGGAATCATCCTTTTTGCTTGGCTGAAAAGACTCCGTGTCAATGATAATGGTTACTCATTTTGGTTCCACATTTGGCAGCCGATAGGTTTTACGAGCTGACAGGTACTCATTTATGAACAGTGAGACGATGGAAAAAAAACAGTTGATGCGCATGGTGCTCAGTTTCGTACTGCCGCCGGTATTGATGATACTGCTCTTTACCGGTGCTATGGGTGTTTCCATCATCCCCTCAACAGAAGACGCCCTTATGCAAAAGAAAAAGGATACGGTGCGCGCCGTAGTCGACTCGGCCACATCTCTTCTCGAACAGCATGCCGAGATGGCACAGCAGGGCCACTTCAGCCTTGAGGAAGCGCAGCATCTCGCTCTCCTGGAAATGCGTGCTTTGCGGTACGGGGGAGACAATAACGAGTATATCTGGATCACCGATCAACAGCCGAAAATGCTGATGCATCCCTTCTACCCCGAGCTGGAAGGCTCCATGCTGGAGGACTACAGTGACTCTCAGGGAAAAAAGCTTTTTCTTGAAGCTAAAACCGTCATCAGGGAACAGGGCTCGGGCTATATCGATTATATGTGGTCAAAGGGACGCAATGCCGAGGAGGCGGTCGCCAAGCTCTCCTATGTCAAGCTTCTGGAACCGTGGGACTGGATTGTCGGCAGCGGCATCTACCTCGACGATGTGGAGCGGGAAATAAGCTCTTTCACTGTTCGCCTGCTCATTCTTTCCGCCCTTATCGGCGGCATCGTCCTGCTGCTCCTCCTGTTTGTGGTACACAGGGGGTGGAAAAGCGAAACCGGCAGATATCTGGCGGAAAAGGAGCTGATGCAGTCCCATGAGAGATATCAGGCTCTTGCGCACGCCTCGGAAGAGATGATCTTTCTGGTCATTGCTGGTATCGTCGCCGGCGCCAACAAAAAAGCCTGTAATACTCTGGGAATGCAGGAGAGCGAGCTGATAGGCCGACAGTTTGCCGAGCTGATCACCGATCAGTCCGGTCACGCCCTGATTTCCTCAGTAACGGCGGGAAAAGCGCCTGTTCCGACAGAGGCCATGATCCAAGGAACGTCAACAAACATGAGAATCATGCTGTCGGCGGAACACGCAGTTGTGCACGACAGACCGGCCATTCTCTTCACCGGCAGCCCTTTGTGTCAGGCACAATTACAAAGTGACCTTCCGGTAATCCTTGACCTCCTGCAACAGTGCGGCTTCGGCCTTGTCTTGGTCGACAGTCCGCAAAACGGCCGGATCATTCAGGCCAACCAGGCGGCCACCACCCTGTTGAGCGACCACGACGCAGACTCACTGACAGGAAAAACCCTTCCAACCCTGCTTGCCGATGGCGACTGGCAACGTATGGCATTGCAGCTTATGGAAGAAGAAAGGGTTACGGCAATGCAGGTGACGCCACAAGTCGGCAATGATAAAGAATGTATCACCTGGGCCGTCATTGTGGAACCGGAAAAAGCACACAGAGGCCGGGTAGCAATGATAGTTCTCGACAACAGCGAAGCTGCAAGCAGGCGGCAGGCAGTCGAAAATCTACTGGCAACTTCCCTTGCGCCTGAACGCCTGCTTTCGCTTGCTCCGGAAACAGGTAACCGGAACGTTGTCCCAGCCGCGCAAGATCGGCCTTACCTCCATGCCGTAACACTCATTCGGCATAGCCTGAAGAGTGGTCTGCATGCCCAAAGGGCCACCGCAATAGCCACCCACGCCACCGACACAATCTTTCAGGAAGCAATCACCCGGGCACTGGAAACCCTTGGCCCGCCTCCTTGCCCCTTTGCCTTTCTGGTCCTGGGCAGCCTGGGCCGCCGCGAACCGCTCTTGAACCCGGATCAGGACAGCGCCATCATCTACGCCGACGGCAAAGATGATGATGCCCGCAAGGAGTATTACCGCAGCATGGGTGTCCTGGTCACCAGATTCGGTGAAACTGCCGGTCTGCCTCCCTGTGATGCCGGCAACAGCGCCGCAAACCCCGAATGGTGCCTGAACGAAACCGCCTGGCACAGACTCTTCACCTCCTATGTACAGGACGCTTCACCCGAAGATCTTCTCAAGGTGAACATCCTTTTCGATTTTCGCACCATCGCAGGAGATGACACCTTGAGCAAAAACCTCCGCCGCCACATCTTCGCGCAGGTTTCTACACGACCGATTTTTCTTTACTTTCTCGCCAAAAGCACCCTGGACTTCCGCCTCCCCTCAGATTTCCTGGGACGTTTGCGGGCCGATGGTCCTGGTGGAAACAGCATCAACCTCAAAGGCACCATGCTACATTTTGTCAATTTTGTCCGCATCTATGCCCTGCGCCACGGCATAGCCGCAACAAATACCATCACCAGACTGGAAGACCTGGCTGTCGCCGGCAGTCTGCCCTCCGACATCACCGAAGACACCCTTTGTTCCTGGAAATGTCTGTTGCAGATGCGCCTCAAGGCCCAGGTCAGTGCTCAGGAGAAGAATTTTTCCCGGCAGAACATCATTTTCCCGGACGAACTCACCTCCTGGGATAAAACCATGCTGAAAATGGCGGCCGCCCAGGTCGGCAATCTGCAACGCCGCCTGTCCACGGACTTTGTCAACCGTACCTGACATAGCCGGCCAATTCCCACACCATCTCCTTACTGTCGCACCTCTACATTTATGTAGAAAAAACTACAAAATGGCCGTGATTGTCATTGGCGGCCTCCTGCCCCTCCTCGCCACAAAAAGCCGCCCAAGAGACTGTCTTGATGTCACTTCTCAGAAGATCACTCAAATGGCACCCCCCTTGCAAAAGCAGTATCACAACCAGAAACAGTGTCAGACTTTCTTTGCAGACAACACAACGAGAAAGAGACTCGCGACACGGCAATTATACACAACAAGGAGATGCTCATGAGGAAAGTCGCAATTTACGGCAAAGGCGGAATTGGTAAATCCACAACAACTCAGAACACTGTGGCGGGACTTGCCGAACTGGGGAGAAAAGTCATGGTGGTGGGCTGCGATCCCAAGGCAGACTCTACCCGCCTGCTCCTCGGTGGTCTGACACAGAAAACAGTGCTGGACACCCTGCGCGAAGAAGGCGAAGACGTCGAACTGGATGATATTCGCAAACCTGGTTACGGAGGATCCTGGTCCGTTGAATCCGGCGGACCGGAGCCCGGTGTCGGCTGCGCCGGCAGAGGGATTATTACTGCCATCAACATGCTGGAATCACTGGGCGCCTATGAGGAGAGCGAGGGACTGGACTACGCCTTCTATGACGTCTTAGGCGATGTTGTCTGCGGTGGCTTCGCCATGCCCATCAGAGACGGCAAGGCGGAAGAAATCTATGTTGTCTGCTCCGGAGAAATGATGGCCATGTATGCCGCCAATAATATCTGCAAGGGCATCATGAAATATGCCCAGTCCGGCGGAGTCCGCCTGGGCGGCTTGATCTGTAACTCGAGAAACGTCGACAACGAGAAAGAGATGATAGAAGAACTGGCTCGTAAGCTCGGCACCCAGATGATCTATTTTGTGCCACGCGACAACGACGTGCAGCGGGCCGAAATCAACAGGAAAACCGTTATCGAATGGAACCCCGAGGCACCCCAGGCGGAGGAATATCGCGGCCTGGCCAAGGCCATTGACAACAACGACATGTTTGTGGTGCCGACCCCTTTGGAAATCGAAGATCTGGAGCAGCTCCTCCTCGATTTCGGCCTACTGGAAGCCTAAACACTGCTGCAAGAAAACCCTTTATGAAAACAGAAAAACACTTTTTTACCTCCACAGCCAAACCCAAAAAGGAGAATTAAACAATGATGATCATGATCAGGGCCATTGTCCGCCCGGAAAAAGCAGATGATGTTCTTGCGGCATTGATGGACGCAGGCTTTCCCGCGGTAACCAAATATGCCGTCACCGGTCGCGGTAAACAGCGCGGTATAAAAATCGGTGAAGTTACCTATGACGAGATTCCTAAAACCATGTTGATGAGTGTTGTGAAAAAAGAAGACAAAGACTTTGTCATCAACACTATCATGACGGCGGCCCGTTCAGGCAAAAAAGGCGCCTTCGGCGACGGCAAGATTTTCATCGCCGATGTGGAAGATGTGTATACCATCAGTTCCGGTGTCAGAGAGGACACCGCCATGGAGGAGGTGGCATGAAAGAGGTAATCGCCGTAGTTCGCATGAACATGATGAACAAAACCAAAGCGGCATTGACCGAGGCCGGTGTTGACGCCTTTTTCGCTCATGAGGCACAGGGCAGGGGGCTGGGCTTCGTGAACCGCAAACTCATCAAGGGGGCGGAAGAGGGCTACGAAGAGGCGGCCACCCTCCTTGGTGAAAAAGGCAAGCTTTACCCGAAGCGCATGGTAACGGTCGTTGTCGACGACGATGAAGTCGACAACGTTGTCGAGGCTATCATCGGCGCAAATCAGTCGGACAAACCCGGCGATGGTAAGATATTTATTATGCCGGTTGCTGACGCTGTCCGTGTACGTACCGGCGAGGCAGGAACGGCATCTATAGGATAACAAACGAGGTAAATTATTATGGGAAAAGCACATAAACCGGTGCAGTGGGACCCGCACAACGTCAAAGAAAAGCTGCTGGAAAAATATCCCGCCAAGGTTGCCCGAAAACGCGCCAAACAGATAATGGTCAACGAGGCCATGGAAAATTCCACTCCGGAAATCGTCGCCAACGTTCGCACGATACCGGGAATAATCACGATGCGCGGTTGTACCTATGCCGGCTGCAAAGGGGTCATCATGGGCCCGACCAGCGACATCGTCAACCTCGTTCACGGTCCCATCGGCTGTAGTTTTTATGCCTGGCTGACCAGGCGTAATCAAACCGATGCCAAAAACGACACCGACGCGAATTATATCACCTACTGTATGTCCACCGATATGCAGGATTCCGACATTATCTTCGGTGGCGAAAAGAAACTCGAGGCAGCCGTTCAGGAAGCCTACGATATATTTCATCCCAAAGCTATTGCCGTTTTTGCCACCTGCCCGGTCGGACTGATAGGTGATGATATCCATGCCGTAGCCAAAAAAATGCGAAACAAGTTTGGTGACTGCAATGTTTTTGCCTTCAGCTGCGAGGGATACAAGGGGGTATCCCAGTCAGCCGGGCATCATATCGCCAACAACCAGGTCTTTACCCATGTGGTCGGCAAAAGCACTACGGAAAAAAGCGGCAAATACAAGATCAACCTGCTGGGCGAATACAATATCGGCGGTGACGGCTTCGAAATCGACCGTATCCTGGAACAATGCGGCATCAGTAATATTTCCACTTTTTCCGGCAATGCCACCTATGACAAATTCGCTTCCGCAAATCAGGCCGATCTCAGTTGTGTCATGTGTCACCGTTCCATCAACTATGTGGCCGACATGCTGGAAACCAAATACGGCATTCCCTGGATCAAGGTCAATTTCATCGGCGCGGAGGCCACCGCCAAATCACTGCGCAAAATCGCCCGGTATTTTAACGACCAGGAGCTCATTGATCAGGTTGAAAAAGTCATAGAAGAAGAGATGCCGGCGGTCACAAAGGCTCTTGCAGAAGTGTATCCCAGAACAAAGGGTAAAACCGCCATGCTTTTCGTCGGGGGTAGCCGGGCACATCATTATCAGGAACTGTTTAATGAGATGGGCATCAAAACCATCTCTGCCGGATATGAATTTGCGCATCGGGATGACTATGAAGGTCGTGACATTCTGCCCTCGTTGAAGGTTGATGCCGACAGCAGGAATATCGAAGAAATTCACGTTGAAGCGGACCCGGAGCTGTATCGGCCGCGAAAAACCGAGGAAGAACTGGCTGCCCTTGAGGAGGCCGGGGTGGATTTCAAGTCCTATGAAGGGTTAAACCCGATGATGCCGGAAAATACCCTGGTGATCGATGACCTCAATCAATATGAGGCGGAAAAGCTCGTTGCCCTGGTGAAACCGGATCTCTTTTGTGCCGGTATCAAGGAAAAATATTCCATCCAGAAGCTGGGTGTGCCCATGAAGCAGCTGCACAGCTATGACTCAGGTGGTCCCTATGCCGGATTCAAGGGGGCTGTGAACTTCTACCTCGAGATCGATCGGCTGGTCAACAGTAAGGTCTGGAAATACATGAAAGCTCCCTGGCAGGAAAAGCCCGAGCTATCAGCAACCTACGTATGGGAATAACATCAATGACCGGAACTCTCCCCCCAAATGAAATCCCGGTTACTCGGCAAAAAACCATTCTACCAATTACCCCGGTTCGGGGAAAAGGATGATGAGACATACAACTTCATCAGAAAGGGGTAAAAATGTTACTACGACACACACCAACAGAGATTAAAGAACGAAAGGCGCTGATGATTAATCCGGCCAAGACGTGTCAGCCCATCGGGGCCATGTACGCCGCATTGGGCATTAAAGGCTGCCTGCCTCACAGCCACGGCTCTCAGGGATGCTGCGCTTATCACCGCAGCACTCTGACACGACACTATAAGGAACCGATTTCTGCCGCAACCAGCTCCTTCACGGAAGGAGCCTCGGTCTTCGGCGGCCAGGCCAACCTGGTGCAGGCCATTGACAACATCTTCACCGTCTATGAGCCGGAAGTCATTGCCGTGCATACCACCTGCCTGTCGGAAACCATCGGAGATGATCTGCCCCAGATCTTCGACAAGGCCAAAAAAGAAGGCAAGGTACCTGAAGGAAAAACCGTACTGGGCGCCCCTACTCCCAGCTATGTCGGCTCGCACGTCACCGGCTTTTCCAATATGGTCAAAGCCTTGGCAGCGCTGGCGGAGCCGTCAACGAAAAAAAACGGCAAGATCAACATTATCCCGGGCTGGGTGGAACCTTCCGATATGGAAGAGATAAAACGCATCTGCGCCGTACTCGGAGCCGCAATCACCATGTTTCCTGACACCTCCGGGGTTCTCGATGGTCCGCTTACTGGTAAATACAAGATGTTTCCCGATGGAGGATGCGCTATCGGCGATATCAAGGCAAGCGGCAGCAGTATAGGCACTCTCGCCCTGGGAGAATGGTGCTCCGCCGAGGCGGCACGTCTTCTTGACACCAAATGCAAAGTGCCGTGCTCCATACTCGACATGCCTTTCGGCCTGCAAGCCACCGACCGTTTTATTGATGTGCTTAGAACAGTGGCCGGCACACCGGTTCCCGACGAAATCGTCAAGGAACGCGGCAAACTGGTTGATATGATTTCCGACATGCACCAGTATTTTTACGGTAAAAAAGTCGCCCTTGTTGGAGATCCGGACCAGCTTATATCCATGACGGAGTTCCTGATTTCCATCGACATGCATCCTGTCCATGTCATCACCGGTACACCGGGCAAAAAATTTGAAAAGCGTATTACCGAAATAGCAGAGGAGGCAGGCGTCACGATCAAGGTAAAAGCAGCCGGGGATATGTTTCTGCTGCACCAGTGGATCAAGAATGAACCGGTGGATCTTCTTATCGGCAACACCTATTGCAAATACATCGCCAGAGACGAAGACCTGCCCCTGGTCCGCTGGGGATTTCCCATCCTCGACCGACAGGGCCATCAGCATTTTCCCACGGTTGGTTACAGAGGCGCTTTGCGACTTCTTGAACAGATCCTCAACGCTCTGCTTGACCGCAAAGACCGGGATGACCCGGAAGAAAAATTTGAGCTTGTTCTCTAAGACCCAGGCAGCAGATTTCTGCTGCCTGCAGTCTTTGGCAAAGGTGAGGAAAATGACACCAGGGTACTCTTTGAACGATGCGACACCCTGCCGCGGCTATGAAACCGGCAGCAATATTATTTATCTCCCGGTAGCACCTCAATGGACGGCGCGCACCAGGTTCTCTGCACCTCCCTCAAAGAAGAAACAGGCGCAAAGCCCCAGACAGGCCCTGCAGATGCTGGAAGAATGCATGGAGGGAAACAGGCAGGTGTATATGGCCGCCATAACCGGCCCCGGAGACCCGCTCGCTACTCCTGATATAACATTTGAGGTGTTAGAAAGTATCCAAAGTCGATTTCCTGCTCTGCCCCTCGGCCTGCTTACCATGGGAATCGGCAGTGCTCCATTGGCAGCGGACCTGGCCAAATCCGGCGTTTCGTACATTGAGATGAAAGTGGAGGGAGTCCGGCGGGAAATCCTTGAAAAAATTTACGCCTGGATACGCCCCGGAGCAAAAACCGTGCGGCTCAAAGAAGCCGCCGAATTCCTTTTGTCAGAACAGCGCAGTGCTGTTTCCGCCCTGAAGTTCCATGGGATAAAGGTAGTTGTCCTCACCACGCTCTATCCGGGATGCAATGTCGATCATGTTGCCAAGATTAGTACGGAAATGATGGAGCTTGGGGCCGACGGCATGGCCCTGCTGCCGTATAGCCCCGAACCGGATTGTGAAGTGAAGCTCGATCGTCCAAGTGATAAGGCGATATCCAACGCCGGCGCCAAAGCCGCAGCCCACCTGCCGCTGGTTTCTTCTCTTTTATCGCAACAGGGGAAAAACCCTTGTATGCCGGAAGAAA
Source organism: uncultured Desulfopila sp. (assembly GCA_964446655.1). Taxonomy (GTDB): domain Bacteria; phylum Desulfobacterota; class Desulfobulbia; order Desulfobulbales; family Desulfocapsaceae; genus Desulfopila_A. Next base: position 92,945 of record CAYUPL010000004.1, on the reverse strand, counting down.
CACAAGTCCCCGGCAGGCCGAAACCAACTTTGGAGCGTCCCAATGCCGCAGTGGTGAGCAGCAACGGTATCGAGATTGATCTCCACCTGGGTCATGCCGGGCAATTCCTGGTCTATGGCCCGCGGGCTGACGGACTTATCTGCCTGCTCGAAGCCCGCAAGGCACCACATCCCGGCCAGGGAAACCAGCGCTGGAAAGTAATCGGTGACACCCTCAAGGACTGTTTTGTACTGCTGGCGGCAAGTGCCGGCAATAAACCCCGCAGCCTGCTGGCCGATCAAGGCCTCCCCCTAATCATCAGCGAAGAAAACATAGAAGGACTCATTGATGTGCTTTACGACGGCGGCAAAAAAAAGAAAAAGAGTCCTGCTACAGGACCTGCAACAGGAGAATACTAATGGCACTCCCCGAAAGACAGATACTGCTCTGTCAGAGTTTTAGAGTTAAAGGTGATCCCAAAGGCATCTGTCATAAACAGACAGACGGATTTCTCCAGTATATCGAGGAGGAAATTCTTGACCGCGGATTGGACATACAGGTCGTCGCCACCGGATGCCTGAAACAATGCGAATCCGGGCCGATCATGGTCATCCAACCGGAAAACTGGTGGTTCAAGGGTATCGACAGCGAAGATGCCATTGATGCCATCCTCGACGGCCTGGAAGATGGCTCCCCAGCTGATGACTACCTGATAGGCTGAGATGCAGCCCATTTTCTACCGGCCGGCCGACAGTACCGATATTACTCACCTGGTCGTTTTGCTGGAAAAGCTTTTCACCATTGAGGCCGACTTCTGTTTCTCCGCCGAAAAACAGGAGCGGGGCCTCGCCATGCTGTTGCAGTCGACCTCCGCTACAATCCTGGTTGCCCAGGAGGATTGCACCATTGTCGGCATGGTCAGCGGTCAGCTTATCGTTTCCACAGCGGAAGGCGGCCCCGCTTTGCTGGTTGAGGATCTCATCGTCGAAACATCACGACGGGGCAGAGGGATCGGCAGACAACTCCTGCTGCATATAGGGAATTGGGCCTACAGCCAGGGGGCATCGCGCCTGCAGCTGCTCGCCGATAGAGACAACCACACGGGCCTGCGGTTTTACTCTGTAACAGGATGGCAACTAACCCGGCTGATCTGCTTGCGTAAATATCATAAAGGAGACAAGAAATGATCCCGGTGCAGATAACGGACTGGAATATTTACCTACGCCATGGCGAGCAGTTTCTCAAAACCGCCCGAAGCGCCCATGAGAAAAAGAAAAGAACCTTCACTGCAGAGGCAATCTATAACCTGACATGTATGGCAATTGAAAAACTGATAATGGCCTTTCTCATGAAACGTGGAGATTTGGCGGAAAATCATACCATGGTGGATCTTCTCCATGCCATGGAGCGTCATCTCGGCAGCAATACCGAGATTGGCACCAGGCTTCGTTACCTTGGTGGTTTTCAGCAAATCTGCGAGTTGGATACGTTTACCATTCTGGGACCCACCAATGTAGAACTGCAAAAAATTGTGGAAACCGGCGAGGCCCTCCACCAGTACCTTTCCCCCTATCTTTACGAAAACAACAGTTAGAAGCATATAACCCGAGCCGTGAAGAATACGATTATCCGGTCAACAGCTACGGCGTCCTGTTCTACGACCATATCCGGCAACACCATTCCTCTTCACTGACCCTCTATAAAGCCAAAGGCTGCGAAGCCTGCGGCAACATCGGCTACAAAGGAAGAGCGGGTTTGTTCGAGTTGCTCCATGGCAACAAAACCATTAAAAAACAGATTATCGAAAAGGCCTCCGCTGAAGAGATCAAACAGGAAGCCATCAACGACGGCATGACGGTTCTGCTCCAGGAAGGTCTCCATCTGGTCTTTGCCGGCAAAACCGATCTCAAACAGGTCATGGCGACCTGTATCACCTGACAAGTGATTTCTCACAACCTACAAAATACGACAAGAACTTCATTTTTGTAGTTTTTCCTACCCGCCTCTGTGACACTCTTTGCAGAATAGCTTACACAACCATCACATCCTACTGCATTCACACTATTTATCCATTTTCTCACTTCTGGCACAGGCCTTGCTCAAGAGCTGTATAACCCCAAAGCTCTACCCACAAGGAATGGCGCCATGAAAGCAGCAGAAATTTTTAAAGACCGACAAGGACAAATCGTTCGTAAGGGCAAAGTACCCTCCAACATAGAGTGCAACAAAGACAGTCTGGCTGGAGCAGTCAGCCAGAGAGCCTGTGTCTTCTGTGGTTCCAGAGTCGTTCTGTATCCCATTGCCGATGCGCTGCATCTTGTGCATGGTCCTATCGGCTGTGCTGTCTATACCTGGGACATACGAGGAGCACTCTCGTCGGGACCGGAACTGCACAGACTCTCCTTTTCCACTGATCTCCAGGAACTCGACGTCATCTTCGGCGGCGAGAAAAAACTCGAAAGAGCTCTTAATGAATTAATCGACCGACACAACCCCAAAGGGGCCTTTGTGTATTCCACCTGTATCGTCGGCCTGATTGGCGATGATCTTGAAGCCGTCTGTAAAAAGGTATCCAGGGAGAAAGGTATTCCCGTACTGCCGGTGCAATCCGAAGGATTCAAGGGAAACAAACGAGCGGGATATCAAGCCGCCTGCCGAGCCATGGAACAGTTAGTCGGCACCGGTGATACCAGCACCATATCAAAGTATTCCATTAACATATTGGGTGATTTCAACCTTGCCGGGGAAATCTGGCTGATTCGCGACTATTTTGAAAAAATTGGTATTGAAGTGGTGGCCAACATCACCGGAGACGGCCGCATCGGTGATATTGAAAGGTGCCATGGCGCCGCTCTCAACGTGGTGCAGTGCTCAGGGGCAACCATGGACCTCGCTGATATGATGGAAAAAAAATACAACATCCCCTCCATCAGGGTCTCTTATTTCGGCATTGAAGATATGGCGGAAGCACTGTATGCAGTTGCACTCCATTTCAACGACCCGGTTCTTATGGAGAGGGCTGTACAACTGGTCAAAGAAGAGGTAAGTGCCTTGGCCCCCGAGCTTGCGCGATACAAAGAGGCACTCAAAGGAAAGAAAGCGGCTATTTATGTTGGTGGCGCCTTTAAAGCCTTTTCTCTCATCAAGGCGTTCCGGTTGATAGGTATGGATGTGGTTATGGTTGGTTCACAGACCGGCACTCCGGCGGACTATCTCGAACTTGAACAGATCACCGATGAAGGCACCATTATCGTAGATGACGCCAACACCCTGGAGCTTTCCAGCTTTCTTAAAGAAAAAGAGGTAGATCTTTTCGTCGGCGGGGTCAAGGAACGTCCCATCGCCTACAAGCTGGGAGTCGCCTTCTGTGACCACAATCATGAACGCAAGGAAATGCTTGCCGGTTTTCAAGGCATGCTCAACTTCGCCCGGGAAGTCTATTCATCCGTGATGAGTCCCGTGTGGAATTTTGTCCCCCGCAGATCAGAGGAGAAAAAATAATGTCGGCTAACTACACGGCAACCACGAACGCCTGCAAACTCTGCAGGCCCCTGGGGGCATCCCTGGCCTTTCGCGGGATCGAAGGATGCGTTCCATTTCTCCATGGTTCACAGGGATGCGCCACCTACATGCGGCGATATATCATCAGCCACTTCAACGAGCCCATCGATATCGCTTCTTCAGCTCTGGGGGAAAAACATGCGGTATATGGCGGTGCTCCCAACCTCAAACTGGGCTTAAGAAACGTCACAGTAAAATACAAACCGGCCCTGATCGGCGTGGCAACCACCTGTTTGACTGAAACCATCGGAGACGACGTCGCCCACATTCTGAAGGAATACTGGGAGGAGTTCTGTACCGATGACTCTCCTGAAATAATTCATGTCGCCACTCCGAGTTATGCCGGTACTCATATGGAAGGATTCCATGGCGCGGTGGCAGCGACGGTCAGACAGCTCAGTCGGATCAGCCCCGCCAACCAAACCATCAACCTGCTTTCAGGTTTTATCTCTCCGGCAGATATCAGGTATCTCAAAGAGGTTTGTCGGGATTTTGCCATCGATGTCACCCTGCTGCCTGACTTTTCTGAAACCCTGGACGGGCCGGCCCTGGACGACTACCCGCTGATTCCGCAAGGCGGAACTCCCCTGGAGAGAATCAGGAACATGGGAGGTGCCGTAGCCACCATTGAACTGGGCTCAACCCTGCCCGACAACAGCGCCGGCATCTTTCTGGAAGAACACCACAAGACCCCGCTGTTCCGTACCGGTCTCCCCATAGGACTGCGGCAGACCGACACCTTCTTCGAGCTGTTGGCAAAGATTTCCGGCCGGTCCATTCCGGCAAAATACAGGGAATGCCGCGGCCGGCTTATCGATGCCATGGTGGATGGCCACAAATATATCTACGGCAAAAAGGCTGTGGTCTACGGGGAAGAAGATTTTGTCGTGGGTATGGCCTCCTTTCTGGCGGAAATCGGCATTCAGCCGCTGCTCTGTGCCTCAGGCGGAAAGAGTCCTCTTTTTAAAGAAAAAGTGACGGAAGTTCTGGAAAATATCGGTTGCGCCGATGCCATGGTGCAGAACAACGTCGATTTTTACGACATAGAGGAGAGTGCCCGCACTTTAGAAATTGATCTCGTCATCGGTCATTCCAAGGGATACACCTTCGCCCGAAAAGAAAACATTCCACTTATTCGGGTGGGTTTCCCCATTCATGACCGGGTCGGCGGCCAGCGTCTGCTCCACTTAGGATACCATGGAGCGCAGCAGCTGTTCGATACCATCACCAATACCGTCATTGCACATAAGCAGGACAGTTCCTCCGTCGGATACAGCTATATGTGATGGGAGCGAAGAAGGGTTCTCCACAACCGTGTTCGAAGGAGCCTATAGTGACTCTTTGAGCTGTTTATCACATTATATCGAGTCCTTTTTTGCAGCAACCTTTTCCGGAACAACCTGTCATCTGCCATATTTTTAACAAATGGATACGCCCATGAAAAACAAACATGCTTCTCATCTCCACAAACATCCCTGTTTCAACCCCAAGGCGAAAGGCCGATACGGCAGAGTACACCTGCCGGTGGCACCAAAGTGCAACATCAAATGCAATTTCTGCGATAGAAAATATGACTGCGTCAACGAATCTCGTCCGGGAGTAACAAGTAATATTCTCACTCCGGCCCAGGCTGCCGTCTATATGGACAGAGTTCTGGAGAAAGAGCCACGTATTACCGTAGCGGGTATCGCCGGCCCAGGCGACCCTTTTGCCAACGGCGCCGAAACCATGGCAACGCTGCGGCAAATCCAGAGAAACCATCCCGACATTATGCTGTGCGTTTCTTCCAATGGGATGGGCATTGCGCCCTACATTGCAGAATTAGCTGAACTGAACGTCTCTCATGTCACCATTACCGTATGCGCTATCGACCCTGAAATCGGCAGCAAAATCTATTCCTGGGTGCGCGACGGCAACATCATCTATCACGGCCTGCCGGCAGCCACCCTTCTTCTGGAGAGGCAGACAGCTGCAATTTTGCAATTAAAAGAGCACAATATCGTCGTGAAGGTCAACTGTATCGTCATTCCTACCATCAACGGCCACCATGTTGAAGAGGTCGCCATGAAGATGAAGGAACTGGGGGCGGATCTGTTCAACGCCATGGCCATGTTCCCCAATGTCAACACCCCTTTTGCCGCCATAAGCCAGCCCGACAAAAACACCATGGAAGAGATACGGACCGCCTGCGATAAACACCTGCCACAGATGCGCCACTGCACCCGCTGCCGGGCTGACGCCGTGGGACTGCTGGATGATGACAGAACCGAAGAATTCCGAAGCTGCCTGACAGCCTGCTCTTCCCTGCCGGCCATACCGGCTGATCAGCGGCCCCATGTTGCCGTGGCCAGCAGAGAAGGAGTACTCATCAATCTGCACCTGGGAGAAGCCAGGGTTTTTCATATCTTTGCCAAGAAAGAGGACGGTTTCACTCTGGTGGAAACGCGCCAGGCACCTCATCAGGGCGGAGGTCTGCAGCGATGGCATCAACTGGCAGCCATCTTGGGTGACTGTCGCGCCGTGCTCTCCGGCGGAGCGGGCCAAACGCCCTGTGAGGTTCTCCGCAAAGCGGGAATCGTGCCGGTGGAAGCATCCGGCTTAATAGAAGAAGCGTTGCAAGCCGTTTATGAAAACCGTCACACCGCTATACTGAAAGGGCGCAAAAGCCCCTGCGCCGATGGCTCCTGCAGCGGGTCAGGCGGTGGCTGCCTGTAGCGTGCATCAAGGAGAAGAGGAAATTCAGGGAGAAATACTGTCATCAAAAAAGGTGATGGAAAAGAGCATACTGCCGCGGTATTCTCACCGCTTAACCAAAGCAAAGGCCTGCAGCACAATAGCGTGGCAGACCTCGGATGGTACATTGTAACGTATCAACATTTCTTTTCTGCTGCCCTGCCTGTTCCGTGGCAGGTGGGGCATTCGGTCTCGGGCGTGCAGACCATGCCGTCTTCACTCTCGGTTCCCTGCCATTCCTGGCTTGACTCGCACACGCCTTCGATAACTTTTTTCCCCTGGCATGTCGGACATGGATGGGTTTTTGTTTCACTCATATATTCTCTCCTGATAAGTAGATAGATTCTGCTCTTCTCTTAGGAACTTTCCTACATCTTCAAAATTAATCACAGCCATATCAAAATCAATAATGTGAATGATTATTATCTCGATTTGCTTCCTTTTCTTCCCTTTGCAGTATCTCATGGCGGTGGTTTCGTACCGCCCATTCGACAAAAAGCCGGCGGCACTCTTTTTGTCTTATGGGACCGACCTTTTCGAGATTGTCCGCATCAAAACGGACCTCGACAATCCATTTAAAGGAGGTTGAACCGGACACCACCCTGGCCACCTGAGCCTGCAACATGGCGCCCTGGCACATCGGGCAGGGCCAGAGTGTTGTATACAGTGTGCAACCGGCAAGGACATGAGACGCAAGATGACGGCCGGCCCGGCGTAAACAGAGCATTTCCGCATGGGCCGTAGGATCGTTCCGGGCAATCTCCTCATTACCGGCCCTGGCTATAACGGCGCCGTTCTTTACCAAAACGGCACCGACCGGACATTCGCCACGTTTCCCGGCGGCGAGGGCTTCCTGATACGCCTCATCCATAAAATGCTGATCACTCATGTCTTGTCGATGCAAAAGAGACTATTTTCATTCATGCAGTCACGCTTTATCATACATCTCTGCGCCAATGCTTCATCTCCATCAGCCATCATTTTCCTTTACGCGTCAATGACCAGGCCATACCAGCCAGAGCAAGACTCCCACCGAAAAGAACTGCCCAGAGCACTATCTTTTTCCAGGGCTTTTCTCTTTCCCCGACAAGCCTCTCTTCGCCGCCAAGTACAACTTTTTCACCCAGGTTAACAGTGCGCGTAATGCTCCTGGCACCATCTCCTAAAAGGGTATGGAAATCGGCTGTCTTATTGCCGGCACCACCCGATTTCATGCGACCATTACCGAAGGCCAGAACAAAGGGGGACGGACCGCGCGCGATAAATACCAGGTCGTGGGGAACGTAGCCGACTTGCAGTTCCGCCGGCTCGGAATGTGCTCCCATGCCATCCTGCAGGACCTCCAGGCGAAAAAATTTTACATTGCTTTTCCGGATCAAAAGCGGCTTGTTATGCAACTGAGTCTCTCCTTCACGCAGCTCATAGAACAGCGTTTCCGCGCGAAAGCGCCATGGCTCACTGCTACTGCGTCCCTCAATGCGAGTATGCAGGAGTGAATTCGGCCGAGGAAAGCGGAGCTGAAGACCGTCAACCGGCAGAACACCGGGCAATTCTGCCTTGAGATACGTCTTGCCTCTCTCCTCTTCCCGACGCAGGGGAAGGTTGATCCAACTTCTTTTCATCTTTTCCTGCTGCTGTTCAGAAGCAGACTGCACCCCGGTGATGGTGACAAATTCTCCTCCCAATCCGGTCACCATTTTCAAAAACCTGCCAGGGTCACGGCTCAGTTCCACTTCGCCGTGACGTAGTCTTTTTCCCATAAACTCAAGATCAGCCAGGGTGAATTCCGTCACGTTCCTCCAGGTCACCAGATCAGCCGAACTTGTCACGGTAATAGGTACCATCACCCCTGCCCCAGAGGTTCTCCACTGCAAACGAAGGGTGACTGGATACGACGCAACACCCTGCAGATCAAAAAGATATGCCGTAGCACGACTTTCTCCCTGTCCGCTCTTTTTCCGAACAGCAACAATCTGCCTACTGTCGTTTCGCTCTATTTCTATAGAAAGATCATCACTTATCAAATCGTCGGCGCCGGACAGGGGGAAGTAGGGAACGTTTCTTATGGTGCGGTACCCCCCATCTTTGGCCTCAACGTGGTGAAGTTCGTGAGGTACCACCTCACCGTCATCGTTAAAAATCAATACGTCGGCGAGATTTTCCCGCACCGTTCCGGCATAAACATCATAGGGAAGAGGCAGTGAATAGACCGAAGCGGTACCGTCAACTCCCATGACAAAACCGTAAGCAAAGTCATCTTTGCGATATTCGGCCATAGCCCCACCTCCGGACGGCACAGCCACAAAGACCGTTACCGCCATCAGCAGAGCATACCTGATCATTACATTTCTTTTTACATATTTACTCAAGAGCATCATAACCGCCATATGTACTTATAAAAACGTTTTTCTTCTTTTCGACAAAATCTGTAAAACTCCAATCACTGTTACTGAGTCTGTCCCGATATTCAGGCCTGACTATATACGTAAATGCATCTCTCCTGCTGCTGTCGTCAAGAAACACCGTCACACCGGTGCGACAATACATCTCGCCCTCAAACCTGTCTAAACGCTCCCAGCTTGCTCCGCACACGTCATAATAGAGTATTCCCTCGACCAGAAACCCCTCGGCCGGCAGCACTCCCGGATACTCCTCACCCTTCACGGCAAGTCGCCGGTGTCCCTGCAGTATCGCCTTTTCGTGGGGCAATACCACTCCGGCCACTGCCTGCATTATATCTTCGCACATCAATGTCCCATAGGCAAACAGAGCCGTCATCAACTGCCTCCTTTTCAGACAGTGTCCCGCTTCTGCTTCTTTTTCGGAAAGAGCAGCGCTATAAAGAGCACGATACAGCCACAAAGAACCGCCATATCGGCAACATTGAAAATCCCTGTCCTGAACCCGCCTATCCCTAAATTGACGAAATCGATGACAGCGCCGTCCCGAAACGCACGATCAAGCAGGTTACCCACTCCCCCGCCGATAATCATTGAGGAAGCAAAGAAGACTGTAGGGCCGCTTTTCCGTTCGGCAAGAGTATAGAGGCAGAAAGCGGCAAGAAGGATTGTCGTCAAGACCAGAAACAGGAGATTTCTGAGTGGGCCGGAAAGAGAGGCGCCCAGGCTGAGAAATCCGCCATGATTCTCCACCAGCAGGAAACGGAGACAATCATGATAAAGAGAAATAATTCCCTTGCCGTCCAAAAGACGAATAGCCAGGTGCTTGCTGCCCTGGTCAAGCAGAACGACAACAACAACCGCCAGGCTCATCCAGCCTAGCCTCTGCGAATGTGTAATCATTGACAATCCAGGTCGCGAAATCAACCGTCCAGCCCCAGAGAGAACATGGATTCCAGGTCATGTTTCGAATAGGCCTGAAAGGCCAGCATGGTCTCGGTGGCGGTTATGCCTTCAACTTTTCGCAGCTTTGTGGTCACCAGACAGGAGAGATCCTCATTGGCTTTCACCCTTACTATTGCTATAAGGTCATATTTTCCGCTGACTGAATACACTTCCGAGATTTCGTCAAACTCCACCATCTGTGCTGCAACTTCATTAATTCGTGTTCGTTCAACATTCATAAGTATAATTGAAGTTACCATATTACCTGCCCTCCCCATTGTACAGGAGAATTGCCCTGTTTTGGATTTATTGAAAACCGTGTAAATCCTTCCTGACATTTCAGGAAGATAGAAAAAGAATACCGAAGATCAATGCTGCTGTAAAGCCTGATCGCCGGTACCTCTCACATATCGAACCACCTGCTCAATGCCACAATGGCAACTCCGAGAATCATGGAAACAAAAACATTGCCGGTTTTTAGGCTGCACAACGCAGTACAGCCCGTCGCCACCCAGCTCCACAACCCACCGGCCAATGCGGCCGGCACAATCAAAGAAAGCAGGATCGTACCCGGCAGGGCATCCATGAATTTTTTAAACCGGCCTGTTTTCGGCAATCGACCTGCCAGGAGAAGGCCCCCCAGTCTCAAGCCGTAGGTAACCACCGCGGCAGCGGCTATGACCAGGTAAGTTTTTTCAATCACGGCGACCTCCGTCATGGCTTTTATCCGGCCTAATATCCGGCCAAAGGGCGGCCACCAGAGCCCCGCCGACACCGCCGATGAGAATATACCACTTACCGTCAATAACCGAGGAGCTCACTACCGCCAGCAGCGCTGTAACGATCCAGGGGAAAATATCCGCTTTCCCTCTCCAGAAACTAAAAACAAGCGCAGTGAATACGGCGACAAAAGCAAAATCCAGACCGAACTGCTCCGGATTGGTTATAACCGCCCCAAGTCTGTGACCGGCCATGGTTCCGATACACCAGAAAGCCTGTACGCAAACACCTCCTCCCAAAAGAAAAGAGGTGCTGATCTTCTCCTTGTGGAACCTGGCCATGGTCATAGCCCAGTTCTCATCGGCAACCAGGTGCATGAACAGCGCTTTGTGCCTCAAGGATTTACCCGTGAAAAGGGGATTGAGCGAGGCGCCGATGAGCAGATATCTCATATTGATAACCATAACCGCCAGGGTGATTTCCATGACAGGCAACGGCGGCAGCCACATATCCACCATGACGAACTGGGCGGATCCGGCAAACACACTGAGATTCATGGCAAGGAGTTCAAACCAGCTCAAGCCTTTTTTGGCAGCCAGTAATCCCAGTACACTGCCATAGGCGGCAACACTTACAGCAACTACAAGATTCGCCGTAAAGCCGGCCCGCAGCTGAACGAAATTATTCTGCCCGACAGGGTAATTCATGAACGTTCCCTCCCCTCGACACATCTCCAGGAAGACCAAGAAGGTATGCTATACATTAAACGAGTGTGCCTGGGCCACTTCGATGGCCAGCTGCGAACGTGCTTCGCTATCCATCGGTAAACCTTTTTCGGCGCACCATTTCGGAAAGGTTTGCGGATCAATGAATACTTTAAGGACGACATCGCCGCTTTTTTCAGCCTCTGCTCTCATCTCCTCTGCCCGCCTATACCAATCATGGTAGTTTTTCGGCAATTTTTCCGCATCGGTGAAAAGCTCCATCAGGACATCCCAATCTTCTTCTTTATAATACACCATGGCCTGAAGGGAAGGCTGCTGCTCTGCGACAGGAGCCGGCTCCTCTTTCATCTTGTGGATTTTTTCCTGCGCTCTCCTGAATTTTCGTTGTGACATCAGTACTATCTCCCTATTTACGAACTCTTTCAATAATCAACCAAATGGGCAAGCTGCGTTATTCAGGGAAACACTATACAAAATGGATGGCAGGCGTCAAAGGTTTGTTTCGCCGTCCATGGCTCTCACAGATCTCCGCATCTACGGTGAGCTGCCCGGGTCCCTTCCGCTTCAATCAGGAAAAGCGACCGTGCAGTATTCATAAGATTATGAATTTTTGATACTTTACATCAGCAATTCCTGATCCCGATCCCTTTTCGGTGACCCTTTACTATTGACGAGAACCATGCAGACCGGTTATATATTGGAGCTTTGTCTGCTCAAGTGGCAGGACAACATTGACAAACGTGATTACGATTACCTTCGCACGGCAAAACAGTACACAGCTCATATATTTTCGCAAATATTCGGGCAAACACGCTGCACCCTGCACAATCAGCAGCACAAAAGCATCTGTAAAAGTGAAGCACCGGTATGTCTCGGTACAATACGGTCGTATGCCCCGGTGTACAGCAGAAGGATCCAAAAATGAAAGCAATTATAGCTTTGGAAGACGGTACAGTATTTGAGGGACAATCCTTCACCGGAGCTGGTGAAGCAATCGGCGAGATTGTTTTCAACACATCCATGAGCGGCTACCAGGAAGTGTTGACCGACCCATCCTACACAGGTCAGATTGTCACTATGACCTACCCGCTCATAGGTAATTACGGCGTTTCCCCTGAGGACATGGAATCGGCGGCGGTTCATCCCATGGCCTTTCTGGTAAAAGAATACAACAAGGTCCCTTCCAATTTCCGTTCCGTCAAGCCGCTGGCCGATTTCCTGAAGGAGTATGGCATTCTTGGTGTTGAGGGCTTTGATACCAGGGCGCTGGTGAAGCATATCCGCATGGCGGGCGCCATGAAAGGCATCGTCTCAACCGAAGATCTCGACCACCGCTCTCTTGTCGAAAAGGCAAAAAACTGGAGCGGCCTGATCGGCCATGACATGGTCAAGCGGGTTACCTGCGATGAACCTTACGGCTGGTCCAATAATTTGCCGGTTCCGGGAAGTGATTTTACCACGGCGCAGCAGGGCATTGACAACCCTCTGAAAGTGGTCGCTTTTGACTTCGGAATCAAATTCAACCAGCTACGCATCCTCACCCGGCTTGGCTGCCGGGTTCAGGTTGTCCCGGCTACGACCAGTGCGGAAACGGTTCTTGCCATGCAACCCGATGGAATTTTTCTCTCCAACGGTCCCGGAGACCCAGCCGGTGTGCAAGGCGTTGTCGAAACCCTCAGGGCACTGCTCGGCAAGGTTCCGGTTTTCGGCATCTGCCTGGGCCATCAGATGCTTGGCCTTGCCTATGGCGGATCAACCTATAAGTTGAAGTTCGGTCACAGAGGCGGCAACCAGCCGGTCAAGGACCAGCGTACCGGCCGCGTCGAGATCACCTCGCAGAACCATGGTTTTTGCGTCGATCCGGCAAGTCTTGATGAAAATGAAGTAGAGGTGACCCATATCAACCTCAACGACGGCAGCCTGGAAGGTATGTGCCACAGGAAACATCAGGCTTTTTCGGTACAGTATCACCCCGAGCATGCTCCGGGACCCCATGATTCGCTGTACCTTTTCGATCGATTTATTGAAATGATGCGGCCCAGATAAACCGCTTGCGGGAATACATTCCAGAAGAGCACCAATTATGCCTAAAAGAACTGATATAAAAAAAATACTCATTATCGGATCAGGTCCGATTATCATCAGCCAGGCCTGCGAGTTTGACTATTCCGGCGCCCAGGCGGTAAAAGCCTTGAAGGAGGAGGGATATGAAGTTGTGCTGATCAACTCCAATCCGGCCACCATCATGACGGACCCGGAACTGGCCGATGCCACCTATATTGAACCGATCACACCGGAGATCGTCGGCAAGGTCATTGAAAAGGAGCGACCCGATGCACTCCTGCCTACTCTGGGCGGCCAGACGGCACTCAATACCGCCATCAAGGTCGCGGAAGCAGGTCTCCTGGAGAAATACGGCGTTGAACTGCTGGCCGCCGATATTGCGGTTATCCATAAGGCCGAAGGACGTGAAGAGTTCCGTTCGGCCATGCAGGCCATCAATCTCAAAGTTCCACAATCAGCCATTGTTCATAACATCGAAGATGCCATGGCGGCGGGCGAGGAGATCGGTTTTCCCATTATCGTCAGACCGAGCTTTACCCTGGGCGGAACCGGCGGCGGTGTTGCCTATAATCGCCAGGAACTGGAAGAAATCTGTACCTCGGGTCTCGATCTCTCCATGACCAATGAAATTATGGTAGAAAAAAGCCTCCTCGGCTGGAAGGAATATGAGCTGGAGGTGATGCGCGATAAAAACGACAACGTAGTCATCATCTGTGCCATCGAAAACATGGACGCCATGGGGGTGCATACCGGTGATTCCGTAACCGTTGCTCCGGCCCAGACCCTGACCGACCGCGAATATCAGCTCATGCGTGATGCGGCCATCGCTATTATGCGTGAAATAGGTGTTGAGACCGGTGGTTCCAATGTCCAGTTTGCCGTCAACCCCGTAGATGGTGAACTGGTAGTCATTGAAATGAATCCCAGGGTTTCGAGAAGTTCCGCCCTGGCCTCCAAGGCGACCGGCTTCCCCATTGCCAAAATTGCCGCTAAACTGGCCGTTGGATATACGCTTGATGAAATCAGAAATGATATCACCCGGGAAACCTACGCCTCATTTGAGCCGAGCATAGATTATTGTGTAGTCAAAATACCACGCTGGACCTTCGAGAAGTTTCCCGAAGCGGAGGACCTCCTCTCCACTGCAATGAAATCAGTGGGCGAAACCATGGCCATCGGCCGGACCTTTAAGGAAGCCTTTCAGAAAGGGATGCGTTCCCTGGAAACCGGCCGCTTCGGCTTTGGCGGAGACGGCAAGGATGTCATGATTCACCTGGAGGAAGAAGATCTTGAACACTTCCTGCGAACTCCGAACTCCAAGCGCGTTGCCCATATCTACGAAGCCTTGAAGAGGGATATGCCCATAGAAAGGATCTACGAGCTTACCCTGATCGACCCCTGGTTTCTCAGAAATCTGGAAGAGATCGTCACAACCGAGAGAAAAATCAGTGCGGCAGGCTTTCAGGGACTGACTCCCGCATTCCTGCGGAAATGCAAGGAACAGGGCTTTTCCGACAGGCAACTTGCCTACCTGACCGGCACATCGAAAAATGACATTCGCAGCCTCCGTAAAAAAACCGGGGTCGTACCGGTTTATAAACTGGTGGATACCTGCGCCGCTGAGTTTGAATCATACACGCCCTATTATTACTCCACCTATGAACAGGAGAATGAGGCCGTCATCAGCGATGCGAAAAAAATTATCATCCTCGGAGGCGGCCCGAACAGAATCGGCCAGGGCATTGAATTTGATTACTGCTGTGTTCATGCCGCTTTCGCCTTGAAAGAGATGGGTATTGAATCCATCATGGTCAATTCCAACCCGGAAACCGTCTCAACGGACTACGACACCTCCGACAAACTCTATTTTGAGCCGTTAACCCGGGAAGATGTTCTCAATATCATTGAAATGGAAAAACCCGCCGGCGTCATTGTGCAGTTCGGCGGCCAGACACCACTCAACCTCGCCGTCGAGCTGGAGGAAGCCAAAGTCCACATTATCGGAACGCCGCCGGATGCCATTGACCGAGCCGAAGACCGAAAACGCTTTCAGCAGTTTCTCCAGAAACTGGGCCTGCGCCAGCCGGCGAACGATACAGTACATACCCTGGAAGGGGCTCTTGCCGCCGCTAATCGCATCGGTTATCCCATCGTGGTCAGGCCCTCCTATGTTCTCGGCGGCCGTGATATGCGAATCGTGTACACCAACGACGGTATCCGTGATTTTATGCGAGTCATCGGCACAGCGGGTCTGGAGCATCCGGTATTGATCGACAAATTCCTCAAGGACGCCATAGAAATCGACGTCGACGCCGTCAGTGACGGGCAAACAACCATCATCGGCGGAATTATGGAACATATCGAAGAGGCCGGAATCCATTCAGGGGATTCCGCCTGTGTGCTGCCGCCCCACACTCTTCCGGAAAAAATCCTGGACGAAATCAGGCAGGCGACCAAAGCCATGGCGGAAGAACTCGGCGTCATAGGGTTGATGAACGTTCAATATGCCGTTAAAGACAATGAGCTTTACATCCTTGAGGTTAATCCACGTGCTTCACGCACGGTTCCCTTTGTTTCCAAAGCCACCGGCGTTCCCCTTGCCAAAATAGCAACCAAGGTTATGATGGGCATGAAACTGGCGGAGATGGGCATTACTACGGAAGC
Source organism: uncultured Desulfopila sp. (assembly GCA_964446655.1). Lineage (GTDB taxonomy): Bacteria > Desulfobacterota > Desulfobulbia > Desulfobulbales > Desulfocapsaceae > Desulfopila_A. Next base: position 77,155 of record CAYUPL010000004.1, on the reverse strand, counting down.
GAAAATCTCGCACTGGGCGGTGAAAGAGGCTGTTTTCCCCTTCGATCGTTTTGAGAATGTCGATACGTTACTGGGACCGGAGATGAAATCGACCGGCGAAGTCATGGGGATCGACGACAATCTCGGCCTCGCCATCGCTAAAGCCACTCTGGCAGCCGGTACCACTCTACCGTCTTCCGGCAATGTCTTTATCAGCGTGCGTGACGGTGATAAAAAGGCCATTATCCCGGTTGCCCAGTGCCTGATCGAACTGGGCTTTACCATTCTGGCCACGGACGGCACCGCCGCTCACCTGCAGGCCAACAATATTGCCTGCAGCACCGTCAATAAAATATCGCAGGGACGTCCTCACATTCTCGACAAACTGCAGGACAAAGAAGTCAGCTGGATTGTGAATACTTCCTATGGAAAACGAACGACTGAAGACTCCTATTCCATCAGGAGGGCAGCCCTGGAACTGCATATCCCCTACACAACCACCGCTTCCGGCGCGGCCGCAACTATCAGAGCCCTGCGTGATCTGGAGAAGAATACCATTGGAGTAAAACCGGTACAGGATTTTACCCGTTAAGCTCCCGAAAAACGGTTTTTGCCCCTCGACAGGGACTTTTTATGCTTTAATGTAGATTGATTGATATAAACGATTGGAGTCTCACTCTTCTCTTTTCCATTTAAAACAGAGAGTTAGATCCAATAAAGATAAACAAAGAGGCCTCGGAGGATTCTTTGAACACTTTTTACAAAAATTTGAGCATGTGGTTGGTGATTGGCCTGACCATGATTTTATTGTTCAACCTTTTCAATAAGCCTCAGGGCAGCACCAACACCATGAATTATACCGAGTTTATCGCCCAGGTAGATACCAAGGGCATAAATCGTGTGAATATCAGTGGTGACACGATCACCGGGACTACTCGGGACGGCCAACCCTTTCGTACTATATATCCGATGAATGACGATGAACTGATACCGATGTTGCGTCAGTCGGGAGTAGAGATCAACGTCAAGGAAACCCAGAAGGACTCTTTGCTGATGACTGTTTTTGTGTCCTGGTTCCCCATGCTGCTCCTCATCGGTGTCTGGATCTTCTTCATGCGGCAGATGCAGGGGGGAGGTAAAGGCGGCGCCCTTTCCTTTGGAAAAAACCGGGCTCGTCTGATGGAACGCGGTGACAACAAGGTCACTTTTGCCGATGTTGCAGGCATTGATGAGGCCAAGGAAGAACTGGAGGAGATTATCGACTTTCTTCGTGAACCGCAAAAATTCACGCAACTTGGTGGACGCATCCCCAAAGGTGTCCTCCTGGCAGGCGCTCCCGGCACCGGAAAGACACTCCTGGCCAGAGCCATTGCCGGTGAGGCCGACGTTCCTTTTTTTACTATTTCCGGTTCTGATTTCGTCGAGATGTTTGTCGGTGTCGGCGCCAGCCGGGTCCGCGATCTCTTCACCCAGGGTAAAAAAAATGCGCCATGCATCATTTTTATAGATGAAATCGATGCCGTCGGCCGTCATCGCGGCGCCGGTCTCGGCGGCGGTCATGATGAGCGTGAGCAGACCCTCAATCAGCTCCTTGTTGAAATGGACGGTTTTGAGTCCAACGAAGGAGTCATCATTGTTGCAGCCACCAACCGCCCCGACGTTCTCGATCCGGCATTGCTGCGCCCCGGTCGTTTCGACCGCCAGGTCGTTGTTCCTGTTCCTGATGTGGGTGGGCGCAAGAAGATTCTGGAGATTTACTGTAAAAAAACCAAAATGGCCGCCAATGTCGATCTTGAAGTTGTTGCTCGCGGTACCCCTGGTTTTTCCGGAGCCGATCTGGAAAACCTGGTCAATGAAGCGGCATTGATGGCTGCCCGAACCGGTGCCAAGGAAATCGACCTCGAACTACTGGAAAAGGCCAAAGATAAGATTATGATGGGGGCGGAGCGCCGCTCCATGATCATCACCGAAAAGGAAAAAGAGGTTACGGCATATCACGAGGCGGGCCACGCTCTGATCGCCAAGCTGCTGCCGGGGACCGACCCAATCCATAAGGTAACTATTATTCCCCGGGGACGGGCTCTCGGCTTGACCATGCAGCTTCCCATAGACGAGAAATATACGCATTCGAAAAAGTTTCTCGAAAGCACCATCTGCATTCTTTTTGGCGGCAGGATGGCGGAAAAGATCATTTTTGACGAGATTACCACCGGTGCCGGTAATGATCTCGAACGAGCCACTGCCCTGGCCCGAAAAATGGTGTGCGAATGGGGGATGAGCGATGAACTGGGACCATTAACCTACGGCAAAAAAGAAGAACAGATTTTTCTGGGCAGGGAAATTGCGCAGCATCGTGACTTCAGCGAAGAGACCGCCCGGCAGATTGATGTGGCCGTTAAAAAAATCATCACCGAAGCGCGTGACAGGGTTCAGAATCTTCTCGAAGAATATAAAGATATTCTCGTCAAAGTGGCGGAAGAGCTTCTCGAGAAAGAAACCATCGTGCTCGAAGATATTGAGTCTATCATGGAAGAGCTCTATCCCGAAAAATTCAAACGAGAACCGGCCCCTGTGGCGAAGGGCAAAAGAAAAGCTGCTCCTGCAACTCCCTCCGAAAAACCAGCGGAACCGGAAAGTTCGGCGACGAAGACTGAAGATAACGGTGTAGAGCGGGAAAGCGCGGAACACGATGAAGCAGAAGCAGCCCCCCCTGATCTCTCTCAACAAAAAGATCGGGTCGATCTGTCCAGCCAGGCAAATCCATCTGGAGAAGACAAACCATCTTCCGGGAATGATGAGGACAATAACGCTCCCGAGAAATAATCGATGAGGATCTTCTCATGAAAATAATGGGGATCCTCAATGTCACACCAGACTCCTTTTCCGATGGTGGTCAGCATTTCAGTCTGCAGGCGGCTGCCGACCAGGCCGAATTGATGATTGACCAGGGAGCAGACATCATCGACATCGGCGGAGAGTCTACCCGACCCTTCGCCGAGCCGGTAACCACCGACGAAGAACTGCGTCGGGTCATTCCCGTTATAGAGATCATCCGGAAAAAACACACCACTCCCATCTCTATTGATACCACAAAAGCTGAAGTAGCTCGGCAGGCCCTGGCAGCCGGGGCTGACATACTCAACGATGTGTCCGCGCTGCGGCAGGACCCCGCCATGCTCAGCCTGGCCCGTTCGACAACCGTTCCTCTTATCATCATGCATATGAAGGGCACGCCGGGCGATATGCAACGTAACCCTCACTATGACGACGTTGTGGAAGAAATTTTTCGTTTTTTTGCAACACAGCTGCAGTGGCTCAGCAAAAACGATATCGACCCTGGCCGAGTCACCATTGATCCAGGCATCGGCTTCGGCAAAACCGTGGCGCATAATCTCTCTTTGCTTAAACACCTGGAGCGGTTCAAAGAGCTGGAACTACCTCTGCTTCTTGGCCATTCACGAAAGCGCTTTCTAGGAGAGTTGACGGGCAAAAAGGAAGGAGACAGAGACCTTGCCGGCGCGGTTGTCTCGGCTCTGGCTCTTACTAAAAAGGTTGACATGGTGCGGGTTCATAACGTTGCCGCCAGCCGTGAAGCCATCAATATCGTCCAGGCCGTCCTAGCGGCAAAATAATCGTGCCATATTTTGTGAACTCCCGTCGACAGGACAGGAGCCGCTGATCAGAGCCGCTCTTGCAGCCTCACCTCAAGTTCATCCAATACAATGAACTGATAGATATAGGGAGACTGTCTGGTACCGACGGTGATGATATCACCATCATGCAGTTCTATTGTCTCCTCCCCTTTCTCTCCGCCCAATCCTCTCTCCCCAACCAAGGTCCCACAGGCACTGCCCCGGTCATAGAGATAGAATCTGCCTTGATCCTGTTCTATCTGAAAATGCTCTCGTGAGATATTGAGAAGATGACCGTCATCGACCAGGTAGAGATCATTATTCGGTACCGTGCTGTGTGGTCTTTCCCGCTCTATCCTTTCCACCCGGCCGTCAACAATTTTCACTCGCGATTCCCGGCCTACCCGGAAAGGAAAACTGCGTATCGGCACGAACCCGGCAACCAGTATTGCCTGGGGCACCGCCTGTTCCGCAGCCTGAGTCAACGTCTTGAGCACGGCGAGTGGAAGCAGCATTTTAAGAATTTTTTGTTTTTCTTCCATCAGTCGTAATAGTCCCGTAGTAAAAAAAGCCTGCTATCGTTGCAGAGAAGTCGATACTTTCGTTTCCATTGACAGGGTATCTCTATTTTCCAAGAAGCTCAATCGTTTTTTACTTTGTAAATAGATATCCGCTTATGCCTTCTTTACACAGTCTTTTTCGTAGTGAGACATTGCAATCTCCCCCAAAAATCAATAGAATGTCCGAATGATGCCGGTAGCAAACAGTCTGCTGTGATGTGTGACACATTTTACAAAAATTCTGCTATCTCTTGTCTGTCATGAAAAAAATTCTCTACATTGAAGATGATTTATCTCTTCGTCGACTGGTCCAGTTCATACTTGAGAGAAGAGATGACCTGGAGATGATTGAGGCGGAAACCGGTTTCCAGGGAGTAAAGATGGCCGTAGAACAACGACCCGACATGATACTTTTAGACCTCAGTCTCCCTGATCTTAATGGATATGATGTTTTTGCCAGACTGCAAAGTGATGATGGCGTCCGCAAGATTCCCGTGATCGCGCTGAGTGGGGACAGCCTGCCCGAAGATATTGAAAAAGGACTGCAGGCTGGTTTCCGCGACTATCTGACCAAGCCTATCGACATTAAAACCTTCTATGCTCTGCTTGACGAAACCCTGTATCAGTAAAGGTTCTTCTTACTCGCAGCCACAACAACCTCGGCTGGTGAAGAAATCCGGGCCAGGAAAATCGATAGCAATGAAATATTATTGCCAATTTCCATCGAAGCTGATAAAAGTTTGAGTCTTACTCTCTGAAAGGAGCTTTTTCTTTCGCCTGTTTCCAGCTGAAGATGTTTTTTGGCCGACCTGGGGTAAAGCAGCACATCATATGACCATATTGAAAAACACATTATTTGTTCGATGGAATGACATTGTCAAGCGGTTTCTTGTTATCTTCCTGCCACTGGCCTTCTTCTTTGGCAGCCTGACTGTTTTATTCTATTACAGAGATGTCACCACCGCCCAGCTTGCCATAGAAAAAAACGAGCTGTATAAAGTAAATTCTCAAATAAAAACAGTATCTTCAAAATTCGAATCCATCACCAGCGACCTCCATTTTCTTACTCGTCAAAAGGCGTTAGCGACGTATCTGCAAAACCCTGGACCAACCCGGCTACACTTGCTTGCAGAAGATCTTCTGATTTTCCAACAGAGCAAAAAAATCTATAACCGTATCCAATTTATAAACGAACAGGGTCGAGAAATTATTCTGTTGGACATTCAAAACGAGTCTCCCGTGCTTGCTCCAGACGATGCTTTACAAAACACGACCCAGCAGACATATTTCAAAGCTACCATGACACTTGCCCCGGGCAAGGTTTATATCTCTTCTTTTGCGGTGGACGGCAACACCTCGGTGGCTGAAGCGATTCAACCCGTCATTCGCTTCAGTATGCCGGTTTTGGACAATGCAGGAGAACGGCGAGGCATTATCGTTCTCACCCACCCCATAACCCGATTAATCGAAGACCTGCAAACGACAGGATCCAGTTCACCCGGCCGGACCATACTCGCTACCCCAAACGGCAACTATCTCAACAGCATCACACCGGATCAAGGCGGCACCAGTTCGCGCTATGAACCGTCCAGCACTATTGACGAATTTCTCAATACGGAATGGCAGCAGATTCAACAAGCGGAGCATGGCCAGTTTACTTCAGCAAAGGGATTGATAACCTTCAGCACCGTCCATCCCTACCAGATGATGACAAATAGCTCCACTGAGCCGGCAACGGCTTCAGAAAAGGAACTACATGAGATCTATTTGTGGAAAACCATATCCTTCGTGCCGCAAAAGGTTCTCGCCCAATGGCCTGAAAAGATACGGAGACGCATTCTTCTTCTCTATTCCGTCTGTCTTTTTATCATCGCCGTCAGCTCATTTATGCTGGCCCGCACCAGCGTGCGCCGCCGCAGAGCCGAAAGAGCCATGCGGGAAAACGAAGAGGAACTGCGCGCCATCAACGAAGCGGCCGCCAACGCCATCATCGCCATAGACAACCAAAAAAATATCCTCCATTGGAATCCTGCGGCAGAAAGATTGTTTCAATACAGCGCCACGGAAGTTGTCGATAAACCGATAACCTCGATAATTTCCCCACCCAAACACCAGTCCACCTTCACCAAAATCTCCAAGAAATTTAAACTACCGGGTGACAGCGATGGCATGGCGGCAAAAACCATAGAGCTGTATGGCTATAAAAAAGACGGTACGGAATTCCCGGTGGAGGTTTCCTTTTCCGCCTTCAAAAAAGGAGATCAATGGCACACCGTTGGAATAATACGTGACATTTCTCTCCGTAAAAAGATGGAAAAAGAAGTTCTTCGCGCCCACAAGTTCGAATCCCTCGGGGTGCTCTCCAGCGGTATAGCCCACGATTTCAATAACCTGTTAACTGCAATTATCGGCAATATCAACCTGGTCGGCAGACTTTCCGGCACCCCACCCGACTCCCGCGATCTCCTCAAGAATGCCGAAAAGGCCGCTCACAGGGCCAAGGCGCTCACCCAGCAGCTGCTCACCTTTTCCAAGGAAGGCATGCCCATACGCAAAACAACCTCCGTGGAAAGTCTCCTTCGGAATTCCGTCGAATATGCCCTGCATGGCTCGCCCGTTTCCTCCAGTTTTGATATCGCCGAGGATCTTCTGCTGGTCGATATAGACGCCGGTCAGATCGGCCAGGTCATCCAGAATATCATCACCAACGGCCGACAGGCCATCAGAGGAACGGGGGCCATTCATATTAAATGCCGGAATATCGAGGCAGAGCAGGCCGAAGCGCTGCCTCCTCACCTGAAAGGCAGCTATATTGAGATCGCCATCAGAGACAATGGCCAGGGTATCAGCCGCCGGGACCGGAAAAAGATCTTTGAGCCATATTTCACCACCAAAGATCACGGCAGCGGCCTTGGACTTACCATCGCCCACTCCATCATCCAACGGCATGACGGCCATATTACCGTCGACTCGGAAGAAGACAGGGGTTCCACTTTTACCGTCTATCTTCCCGCCTCGGTGGATCAGCATCTCCCCGGAAAACGGGAAAAACGGCGAGGCAAAGGCAAAAATTTCAAAATACTGGTGGTTGACAACGAAGAAATGCTGCTCAGTATAGCCGGAAGAATGCTGGTCCATCTCGGCCATGAATGCGTCTGCGCCAGAACTGCCAGAGAAGCCCTAGATATATACAAACATCTCTGGAAAACCGGCTCTCCCGTTGATGGTGTCATCGTTGATCTGACTCTTCCCGGAGGGATGGGCGGCAAGGAAACGGCAGGCGCTCTTTTCGATATCAATTCCGAAGCCCGCATTATTGTGGCCAGCGGCTATTCCAACGACCCGGTAATGGTGGATTTTGATGAATATGGTTTCTGTGCCGCGATCGCCAAACCCTTCGACATGGACGAACTAGCCGAAGTCATTGAAGAGGTCCTTGAATAACCAGGCCGCGATCCCTGCACAGCAGAACAATCTGACCATGATCAGTACTACTCCGTAGTGAGGTTCTCAATGTCATCTATCCGGGGAAAGGCCATTGCAGGGCTGCAGCAGGGTGACACCTTCTCTGTGAGCCGTACCTTTACAGAAAAGGACGTTGCCCGCTTCGCCACTCTTTCAAGAGACTATAATCCTGTTCACTTTGACGAACGCTTCACCCGGGTTAAAGGTTTTAGCGGCCGTATCTGCCATGGCTTGCTTGTTGCAAGTCTTATCACTGAAATAGGAGGCCAACTCGGCTGGCTTGCCTCCGGAATGCAGTTCTCCTTCAAAAAGCCTGTCTATCTCGGCGACAGCATAGAGTGTAAGCTGACCATCACCCACCTTGACCAGACCGGCCGCGCTGAAGCTAAAGCGATATTCATCAACCAGCACGACAGTATCGTACTGGAAGCGGACTTAACCGGCATCCTGCCGGGCGAGAAGGAGCGAAAAGTCATGGCGCAAATGAGAGTCGAGGGTGACCCGAGCAACGCTTTTGGGCGCTGAGTTGTCCGCTCCTTTCCTGGCGACAACTGCACTGCCATATACCTACACCTCCACCTTCAACGGGGTACGCCACGCTCTGATCTGTCGGGAAAGGCCATCCCAGATCAGTAAGGCGAGAGCGCACCAGATTATGATAAATCCAATCATCCTTTCTTTGGGAAAGGGTTCGCTATAGAGGAATATTCCGACAAACAGGTTGATGGTAGGTGCCAGGTACTGGAGCAAACCGATCAGGTAGAGCGGGATCTTCTGTGCCGCGTAGCAGAAACAGAGGAGCGGAGCGGTAGTCACTACGCCGGTACCCACCAGCAGGGCTGTCTGGCCGGGAGAGCCTGCCAAAAAGGCCCCCGTTCCACTTCCCTCCCAGAACAGGATAACAGCAAGTGCCGGCAGAAAAAGCATGCTTGTCTCCAGGCAGAGTCCCTCCAGTGCCGGTACCGTGGTGATTTTATGCAGCAGACCGTAGCAGGCAAAGGTGGAGGCCAACGAAACCGCAATCCAGGGAAACTCACCATAGAGCCAGGTAAGGTAGGAGACACCGACAAAGGCCACAAAAACAGCAAACCACTGTTGCGGTCTGATCTTCTCCTTAAGGAAGATTACGCCGAAACAGACAGAAACCAGAGGGTTGATAAAATAGCCGAGACTGGCCTCGATGATGTGACCGCTATTGACCGCCCAGATATAGATGAGCCAGTTTACCGACAAAATCATGGCAGTAGCGAGAAAGAAGATAAACTGTTTCCTCATTTTCGCCAGAGCCCAAAACCCGCCTAGCTTTCCCATTACCGTCAACAAACATGCTGTCACCACCAGTGACCAGGCCATGCGGTGGCATAGAATTTCATAAGCCGGCACACTGCCCAGCAGTTTCCAGTAGATCGGCAAAAGACCCCACATCACGAAAGAAGACGTTGCGGCCACCGCTCCTGTATTACATCTCATCCTTTACCTCGGTTTTCGTCGGTTTTCCCCAGTAACAATCCGACCAAACATACAATCCGAACACCTTGAGTGTAAAACTAATCTTTTCGTCGAATCATTCATGAAGAGACAGGCCGCCTAAGCATGCCTATAGTATCCATTACGGTAAAAAAGTTCTGTGGCAGAGTTTACAGCAGTCCCCACTCTCCCATAAAACTTATGATATGTCGCAGTGTGACTGTGCAGCCTCCGCCTGAAACAGTTTTATAGAGGAGCCTTCAATGAACATGATACATCCCGACAGCCAGGCAAAACCAAATCGGCTTATTGCAGAAACAAGTCCCTACTTATTGCAGCACGCCTACAACCCGGTAAACTGGTACAGCTGGAGCCGGGAGGCCTTCGACAAGGCACGGCATGAAAATAAACCGATTTTCCTTTCCATCGGCTATTCCACCTGTCACTGGTGCCACGTCATGGCAAGAGAGTCCTTTGAGGACCAGGCAATAGCCGATATTCTCAACCAACACTTTATTTCCATCAAGGTTGACCGGGAAGAGCGACCGGATGTCGACCAGATCTACATGGCGGCGACCCAGGCCGTAACCGGGGCCGGCGGTTGGCCCATGTCTGTTTTTCTCCTGCCGGACAAGAAACCGTTTTATGCCGGTACCTATTTCCCGCCGCTACCGCGTCAGAACCATCCCGGATTTGCCGAATTGCTGACCGCCCTTGCTCACGCCTGGAAAGAGCAGCAGGAAACCCTTATGGATACAGCAACGAAACTCACCGCCCATCTACAGGACACGGCAAAAACACGTGCAGTAAAAACACTGGATGAAAACTGGTCTACCCAGGCTTTTACCTCCCTGAGCAGGAATTACGATATCAGGTATCACGGCTTCGGAACAAGGAATAAATTTCCTAGACCATCCTGCTTCAATTTCCTGATTGCATACGGAAAAAGAACCGGCGACAAGACGGCCTTTGACATGACACGCAAGACCCTCGAAGCCATGGCTCTCGGTGGAATGCATGACCACCTGGGTGGAGGGTTCCACCGTTACAGTGTCGACAGGCAGTGGAAGATCCCTCATTTTGAAAAAATGCTCTACGACCAGGCTCAGCTTGTTGTTGTCTATCTGCAGATGTACCAGCAGACAGAAGATACCTTCTTCGCCGATATTGCTGAAAAAACCATTCAGTATGTTCTACGTGATCTCCAACATCCTCAGGGAGGCTTCTTCTCGGCAGAGGATGCCGATAGCATCAACCCGTACAATGAGAGTGAACATAGTGAAGGTGCCTACTATCTCTGGCAGGAGAGAGAAATCCGCCAGGCTCTTGATGACACTGCGGCCCGAATTTTCATGTCCTGCTATGGGGTGCGCCCCGAGGGCAATGCCCCCGAAGATCCCGCAGGAGAGTTCAGCGGCAGAAACATTCTTTTTCTGGAAAAAAATGTATCAGAACTTGCTGATTCCTTTGGAAAAAGCGAAGACGAGCTCCAGCTTCTTCTCAAGGATAGCAGAAGCAAGCTCCTCAAAAGAAGAGAGCTGAGAACCAGGCCGCACCGGGACGAAAAGATCATCACCGCCTGGAACGGACTGATGCTTTCGGCTCTGTCTCAGGCAGGACGGATTCTCAACAAACCTGAATATATCGACGCGGCCAGGCGATTGGTACATTTTCTCTTTACTCACCCGCAAAGAGACGGCCAACTCGAGCGTTGCCGACGCGACGGGGAAAATCGTTTAGCCGGTGTGCTGGAGGATTATTCTTTTCTGATTCAGGGTTTGCTGGATCTCCAGGCCGCCACCTATGAAGACGATTATCTGCAGAAGGCCGTTGCACTGTCGGACAAACAGCTTGAGATCTTTGCCGATCCGGATGGCGGATTTTACAACAGCGCCACCGCCGATGATCTTCTCATCAGAATGAAAGAGACCTATGACGGCGCCGAACCTTCAGGGAACTCGGTTGCCGCTCTCAACTTCCTCCGGCTTGGCCGCATGTTGAACAAAGCGAAATGGATAAATGTGGCAGAAAAAACCATCAAATCATTCGGCACAATTCTGCAGACAAACAGTTCAGCCTTGCCTCTGCTGCTCACAGCTCTTGAACTCTCTCTCCAGGCGCCAAAACCGGGACGGTTCAAAGAGAAGAAAACGGCAAGACTTACGATTCAGGGGGGTCGCTGACTCTATTAGAACAGTAGACCGCTGCAGAGCCAATAATAGAGGATATATGCTCCGGCGCAGATAATGAGCAGAGCCGACACCTTATCGATATAGGGGAGTACCTTGCGCATAGCGCCTACCACCACGCCCTCTTTGACAAAGGCCATTCCCAGGGTCAGAATCAAAAGGACTGCTCCCATACCGAGTATATAACTGAAAAACTGTATCAGCCCCTGAAGAAGGTTGCCGCCGGCGAAAGAACTCCCCATGACCGCTAAAAATATCGGCAATGTACAACTAAGCGACGTTGCACCAAAGGCGAGACCAAAAAGGAAAAAGCCCTTCAGACTCAACTGCCGTGGATCACCTATCCTGTTGGCGAGGCGCAGCATCGAGTTAAATGAAATATGCTTCCCCAGGAGAACCAAAACACCTAACAGAACCAGGAAAGCTCCGACAAACATGGCAAGCCACGGCATGACGGGACTCAAAAAGGCGCCACCTGCCGAAACAACCAGGCCCACCAGACCGAAAAGAAGGCCAAAGCCGCTGGTGACCACGATAGTGACCCAGATCGCCTTGCCAAGTCGCACTACAGCCGAACTGTTTTTGTAATTTGTGTCCTCAACTCCGAGATAGAGAGAGAGATACACCGGCAGCATGGCAAAGCCGCAGGGGTTTACCGCAGAGACCATACCAGCCCCAAAAGCATACCCCAGAGGAAGATAGCCCGCCATCTGGGAGAGCCATTGACTGGCCAGAACCTGAATTTCCATAGATACACCTCATCTCTCTGACTTTGGTTATGATTTCGCCATACAATAGCCCCGTTCGGAAAAAAATCAATCCGTTACCAGGCCAATACAGAGAAAACAGGCCAGCAGAAAAAAATACAGTTGCAAACAGCCGCCGATGCAATATAGTTGCAGAGAACGCAAATGCAATATAGTTGCATCCACAATACTGACGCAAACACTTGCTGATTTTCACAGGAGAAACATATGAAAAATCTGACCGGACTAGTCATTGCAATCTCTGTTTTTCTCTTAAGTTTCGTTACCATACATGCCGCTGAAAAACCCACTGTCTTTGTAAGCATCTTGCCGCAGAAATATTTTGTCGAACAGATTGCAGGAGATACAATCAATGTGGAGGTAATGGTACAACCCGGGGCCAGCCCGGCAACCTATGAGCCGAAAGCGTCGCAGATGAAAAAACTCGCCGGCAGCCTGGCCTACTATGCCGTCGGAGTTCCCTTTGAGAAGGCCTGGCTTGAGAAGATCGCCGCCATTAATCCAAAGATGGCGATCATTCATACCGATGACGGCATCGATAAATTAGCCATGGAGGAGCACCATCACGCTGCGGCGGAACATGACGTTCACCACCACGAAGCGAATGAGGAACAGCATGCCGGCCATGACCATAAACATGAAAACCACAGCGAAACCCACCACCATGAGGAAACTCACCATCAGCATGACGGTCTCGACCCGCATGTATGGCTGGCACCATCCCTGGTAAAACATCAAACCACTCTCATCGCTCAGAGCCTCATTGGTTTCCTGCCCGAACAGACTCCCTTTTTTCAGGAGAATCTCAATATCTTCCATAAAAAGCTCGATGGCCTGGACAGCGAACTGCGCCTTATCCTCAAAGATATGGCCGGTAAAGAATTTATGGTCTTTCATCCATCCTGGGGCTATTTTGCCAACGAGTATGGTCTGCGACAGGTGGCCATTGAAATTGAGGGCAAAGACCCCAAACCGGCTCAGTTGGCCGGCCTGATCGAGAATGCCAAAAAGCATGATATCGTCGTTATCTTCGTCCAGCCGCAGTTTTCCCAGAAAAGCGCCAGGGTCATTGCGGCGGAAATCAAGGGCGAGGTAATTTCCATAGATCCTTTGGCGGAGGACTGGTTTGCCAACATGCACACCGTTGCGGAAAAATTCAAGAAAGCACTGCAATAGAGGCAAATCCCTTGGGAAGATGAAAAGAGATATTTAATTATCGCGGTGACACTGACTGTTTTTGTAAAGCAATCGACTCTCTCGGTAAACAGGGCGATTTTCGTTGTACAGTCTCTGCCTTGCGAAATACTCTTCCCCTGAGTATACTGAGCTTTACAAAATACTTCCCGTTGACCACGGCTTGAGAAACTCATGCCTTATTCTTGCGGCTAAGGACATTACTCTTCATCTGTCCATGATGACGAAGTACTGTTCCAAGGCCATTCACCCCAAAACAGTCATTGAAGGAGATCTGTATGGCAAACTGTTGTGATATGAAAGAAGGAGATCTGTTTTATTGTAAAAAATGCGGCCTGGAACTGAAGGTAGCCAAGCCTTGTACCTGTACTCCGGGAAAAGAGGATTGTTGCACCGTGCCGCTGCAGTGCTGCGACCAGGAAATGACGAAAAAATAGTTTTTCTTCCCTGGGGCAGCTTTGTCTCCCCAGGGTCCATATTCAATCCCACAAAGACCACCAGACAGTAAATAGACGAACCTGTTGTGAAGAACGTTAAAAAGAGTGAGATCCCACTGTACCAGCCACACCCCACACCGGAGTTACAGGAAATCTCCTCTACTTTCGGTTTCGGCCTGCAGACTATTTTCCTGGTGTTCGCTCTCTTTTTCTATCTCCTTGGACAAACACCGGCCTGGCATGGACTGGTCAATAATGTCTCGATCAATTTTGTCGCCATTATCGTTGAAGCCCTGCCTTTTATGCTACTCGGCACCCTTGCCGGAGGGCTTATCGAGGTCTTCGTGCCGGTGGCCCTGGTGGACCGTTTCTTTGGCAGGCAGAAGATCAGAGCCGTCTTTCTCGCCGGCGGCATGGGATTGTTTTTTCCCACCTGTGAGTGCGCCATCGTACCCGTTGTGCGCCGTCTTCTCGGCAAAGGAGTGCCTTTTGCCGCTGCCATTACCTTTATGCTGGCGGGCCCCATCGTCAATATCATCGTAGTGTGGTCCACTGCCACCGCCTACACCTATAATTGGAGCGTGGTCTCGATACGGTTGCTGTGCGGTTATGTCGTCGCTGTTTTTGTCGGACTGTTGCTCAGCCGTTTTTTTAACCGGAAAAACGGCATTATCGCCGGAGTGCGTCTTGATCACTCGCAGGGCTGTGGTTGCACAACTCGGAACAATGTTACAATCCTATGGCACCAGAAGATCCGGCACGCCATTGGTCATGCGGCAGATGATTTTTTCGCGGTGGGACGCTATCTGGTCATCGGTGCCTTTATCGCCGCCCTGCTCCGCTCAAGCGTGCCTGTTGACGCATTTACCACTCTTATGGGATCCCCCGTGGCGGCAATTGCTCTAATGATGCTCATGGCGGTACTCCTCAATCTCTGCAGTGAAGCCGACGCCTTTATTTCCGCGAGTTTTCGCTGGCTGCTGCCCGGTAGTGCGCAAATGGGTTTTATGGTACTGGGCCCAATGTTCGACCTGAAACTGCTCTTTATGTATTTCAGTATTTTCAGAAGACGAGTTATCGCAGCACTGTGCGTTACGGTTCCTGCGACCGTTTTTCTGTTGATGCTTCTTTTGGAATACTTTGGACCTGTATTTATCTGACGGCATAGTTAAAAAAGAGACCAGAAAAACCACTTGTGAGAGTTTATCGCCATAGGCACCCCCCTCGCATATGACTTACAACTATATGATACTGCATATTCTCAAAGGCCTGACTTTGGCGCTCTGGACCGCCTTTCTGTTCTGGCTTCTCAACACCGGTCAGGACTACCTCATCCGCCTTCTCCATCCGCGCCTCTGGTGGATTGTCGGAGCGGGCGCCATCATAGTGCTGCTGTTTCTTGGTGTCCATGTTTGCAGCAGACCTCTTCGACAGATCAGCAACACTCTTTTGTTGCAGCTGCCGGGCCTGCTGCTGCTCTCTCTTCCCTTTCTCTATTTTGTCCAGGCAAAGGATGCCCGTTTTGATCAAAGCACTTTCAAGCAACGAGGATTGCAGAACGACCAAGGGTTCATTCAAGGAGAAATTCCCGGCTTGATGAGCAATACGAGCAAGGGAGACGAAGAGGAAGACTCATTGATCAGCATTATCCGGGAGTATGAAAGCTATCGTGACTCCGAAGCGGAGGTGGTCTGCCAGACCTTTGTCGATTCCCGTCTACCGGAAAACTTATCGATGTGCTATCGCTATTTAATCACCTGCTGTGCAGCTGATGCTGCACCGGTCTTCATTTTTCTGCGCCACCCAGAGACGCTCAATATCACAAACGATGCCTGGGTCAGGGTAAAAGGACCGGTTTCTCATATAGAAAGCCAGGCCACCGCCGTACCGGTTCTCGATATCGACACAGTAACATATGTTGAGGAACCGGCTTTTCCCTGGCTGTTTTGAAAAAAAATGACCGCGGTCGACTTTTTTTGTTGCACTCCCCTGAAATATGGTTATAAATCTCGACTGTAGTCGACTTTTACCAGGGGAATAACACATGGGCCTTACGCGCGAAGAAAAAAAACGCAAAACGAAAAGAGCTATCATCAAGGCAGCCATTCGTCTTTTTGACGAGAAAGGCTTCGAAAAAACCTCAATCGAAGAGCTGGCCCGAGCGGCAGGCATAGGTAAGGGGACCATCTACACCTATTTTCAGAACAAGGCAGAGATTTTTTACGCTTTCTGTGAAGATCAGCTGGAATTTGTCCGCAATGAACTTGCCGAGAAAACCGATCCCGAGGCACCGGTGGTTGACCAGGCCATGACAGTCTTCATGGGAGATTTCATCCATGTGACCCAGAACAGCGAATTTGGTCGTTTTTTCATGCAACAGGTTCTTTTTCCAGAAGAAAGAGATAAAAACAACTTTGCTGAAATGGACAATAAATGGCTGGAACTTCTGTTTTCCATATACAAAAGAGCGCAGGAGCGTAACGAACTGCGGAAAGACATAGACCCCCTTTACCTCGCCGGTCATTTTTACGCACTGTATATCCTGGTGGTTTCGTCCTGGTACTCCGGAAGAATAGAAAAGGAAGAGGTCGAACCGGCAATGCGATTGCTGTTCGAACAGGCCGTTGAAGGGCTGGCCCCTTCTGCCGTCTCATAAACACTTTAAATGGTGACATCCATGGATCGTCAAAACATACATCCAACCACTCTCAGGGCGAAGACTCTCTTCTATATCTGGAGCAGTCTCCCGCGCCTCGTTCTGCTGGCCTTGATCGTTCTCATCGTAATCCTCACCATGGGTATACTGAAAAAACACGATTCCATCGCGGCGGACAAGGCTGCCGGGGTCATCATAGAACGTCCTCCAATCAACGCGGTCATCTACCCTGTCACCCCTTCGATTATACGAGATAAGATCAATCTTCCCGGAAACATAGAGCCGTGGAACAGTCTTGAACTGATGGCGAAAGTGAGCGGCACTGTTGCCGAGGTTCCGGCCAAAGAGGGCGACGAGGTCAAAGCAGGTGATGTGCTGGCCCGCATAGAAGAAGATGACTATCAAATCGCTCTCCAGCGCGCCGAAGCGCGATACAGACTGGCAAAAGCCAACTTTGAGCGCGATAAAGCCGTATTTTCCAAGGGCGTTATCCCGGTGGCCGAACTTGAATCCAAAGAAACGAACCTGCTTACCGCCAAGGCGGACCTTGACAACGCCCGGCTGCAACTGACCCGCTGCACTATAAAGGCTCCTATTGACGGCGTTGTGCGAAGACTTGACGTGAAAGTCGGGCTGTTTCTCTCTATGGCCGATCCTGTCGGGCAGCTCCTGCAAATCGACCAAGTCAAAGCAGTTGTGGGAATACCGGAATCAGACATTAGTGCGGTTCGGCAAATTGACACAATCGATGTCTCTCTGCAGGCATTGGGCGATATGGTTGTCACCGGAAAAAAACATTTTCTTTCGCCTTCGCCTGACACCACGGCACGGCTCTATAAAATGGAACTGCAACTGGACAATGCGTCCCGCTCCATTCTTCCGGGGATGTTTGTCAGGGCAGAAGTTGTCAAAAGATCCGTTGTCGATGCTATCGCCATACCATTCTACAGTGTTATCTCCAGAAATGATGAACAGTTTGTCTTCGTCGAAGAAGACGGCATAGCCAGAAAACGCCCGGTTAAACTTGGTATAATGGAAAACTGGATGGTCGAAGTGACAAGCGGCCTCAATCCACAGGACAAGCTGGTCATAGAAGGTCACCGTGATATGGAAGAAGGACGGGAAATCAACGTTGTCAAAATTCTTCCCTCTCTGGATGAGCATAGAATATGATCGTCTCCGATACCGCCATCAAAAAAAGCACAACCGTTGTTGTTCTCACGCTTCTGCTTATTATCTTTGGGGTCTACAGCTACCTGGAACTGCCTCGGGAAAGCGACCCGGACATCACCATCCCCAATGTCTTTGTCTCCACGAACTATCGTGGCGTTTCCCCCACAGACATGGAAACGGCCGTCACCATCGAAATCGAGAAAAAGCTCAAAGGACTGGACGGCCTCAAGAAAATCCAGTCGGTCAGCTCCGAAGGCTCTTCTTCCATCAATATTGAATTCGTTACGGGTACGGACATCGACAAAGCATTGCAAGACGTCAAGGACAAGGTGGATGAAGCAATGGGTGAGCTTCCCTCCGATCTCGATGAAGATCCTTCCGTCTTTGAAGTAAATTTCTCGCAAATGCCTATTGTGGTCTTCTCCATCTCCGGCACCTGCGGCCTGCCCTGCCTGAAAAAGATTGCCGATGATATCGAAGATGATATCGAAGCCATCACCGGAGTGTTGGAAGCCGAAGTCACCGGCGGACTGGAGCGAGAGATCAGAGTTGAGGTTTTTCCTGAAAAACTGGCATATTACGGCCTCACCATCGGCAGCTTTCAGGAGGCGGTCAGAAGCGAGAACCAGAACACTTCCGGCGGTAATATCCGTCTCGGCCAGGGCCGCTATCAGCTCCGTGTGCCCGGTGAATTTAAAACACCTGAAGAGATCTATGGGCTTATCCTTGCAATTCATAACGGCGAGCCGGTCTACCTCAAAGATGTAGCCACGGTAGTAGATGATTTTAAAGAAGAGAACAGCCGATCTCGCCTTGATGGACGCTCCGCCGTCAATATCACTGTTAAAAAGCGCTCCGGTGAAAATATTATCGATATCAGCAGGCAGATTGACGATATCGTAGCAAAACGCCAGCCTGGTTGGCCTTCCGGCACCGAGATCACCAAGGTCATGGACAAGTCCCGCGATATCGAACTGATGGTGGCTGATCTGGAGAACAATATCCTCTCGGGTTTGGCTCTGGTACTGATTGTCATCTTTTTTGCCATGGGTATCCGCAATGCCCTGCTTGTCAGCATGGCTATTCCTCTGTCCATGCTGCTCTCCTTTACAGTTCTGCAGATCATTGGAGTGACCCTTAACATGGTTGTACTCTTCAGTCTTACCCTTGCGCTGGGTATGCTGGTGGATAATGCCATTGTTATTGTTGAAAACATATACCGTTTCATGGAACAGGGTGCCGGGCGTGTTGAAGCGGCCATGAAGGCCACCGCCGAGGTTGCCTATCCGGTCATCGGCTCGACAGTGACAACTCTGGCGGCATTCTCGCCAATGTTGTTCTGGCCTGGCATCATGGGCGAGTTTATGGGGTTTCTCCCCCAGACACTGATAGTTACCCTGTCCTCCAGTCTTTTCGTCGCTCTGGTGATTAACCCCGCCCTGGCATCGCTGTTCATGAAAGTCAAGTCCACGACCGACCAGCCCAAGCGAAGTATCGAGGAAATTTCTCGAGCAGTTGAGCAACCCATTGTCATCAAAGGGTTCCTCTTGAAAAACTACACTAAACTGCTCTCCAGCGCCCTCAATATGCCTATCACCGTAATCGCCACCGCCTTCTGCGTACTGATTTTGCTTTTGCAGAGCTGGCTGCTGGTGATCGGCCTGGAAAAGCCGGTGGAGTTTTTCCCGGACACCGATCCTAAAGGAATGTATCTTAACATGGACGTTCCCGAAGGCGCCGATCTTGACTATATCGATACCATCACGAAACGCATAGAGTTGGCTCTCGCCGGATATGAGAGCAACAGGACCGACCTCTCCCCGACAGAGGCTCTCGCCGGCAAAAAACATACCAAAGCCACCGGTGAAGAGTTCCATGGCCCCAGTGATATGGGCAATATTAAAAATATCTATACCAAAGGCGTACTTTCCTCCGGAGGAGGTTCGGTCTTCGATGCCAACACCCCCAACCATGTCGGCGTTCGCTTCACAGAAATGAACGAGCGGCTACGCAACACTCATGAAACCGTCGATGCCATCAGGGAGCGGGTTAAGGCTATCCCGGGAGCCAAAATCACTCTTGCCATGGAGGCCGAAGGACCTCCCACCGGTGCTCCCATCAACATAGAAATTGCGGGCGATAATTTCGCCGTACTGGGTGAAATTGCCAAGGGTATCAAGGATATTCTCGACAAAGTTCCCCATGTCAAGGACGTCCGGGACAATTATGTCGAGGGTATTCCTTCGGTACAGGTCGATGTCGATCGCCAGAAGGCTGCTCTTTTCGGGCTCTCCACCGACGGTATCGGTTTCGCTTTAAAAAGCGCCTACAACGGCCTGGAGGTCTCTTCCTTCAGAGAAGGCAGTGACGATTACGACATTACCGTCCAGCTGGGCGAAAAGGACCGTAATGTCGTCGATGTGCTGCACGAGCTGATGCTGCCCACACCATCCGGAGAACTGGTACCGCTTTCCACCATAGCTACAGTCAGTTTCACGGGCTCTCTGGGTGATATCAACCGGATCAACAATGAGCGGGTCGTAACGGTCAAGGCCAATGTTGACGAAACCAAGATCCCCGGCCCGGTGGCCCGGGAGCAGGCTGCTAAAATCTTAGAAGACCTGGCCCTTCCCCCCGGATACAAAATCACCTTCACGGGAGAACATGAATTTCAGCAGGAGTCGGAGGAATTTCTCAGTAAGGCCTTTGCTGTGGCATTGCTGTTGATCTTTCTTGTTCTGGTCAGCATGTTTAACTCAGTTATACAGCCCTTTATTATCATGACCTCGGTGATACTGTCTCTTGGAGGCGCCTTCCTCGGCCTGACTCTGTTTCGTTCGCCGTTCGGTATAATTATGACGGGAGTAGGGGTGATCTCTCTGGCGGGTGTTGTGGTCAATAACGCCATCGTATTGATCGACTACACCAACAAGCTGCGGGAGCGCGGTTTTGCCCTGCGCGATGCCGTCATCTCCGCCGGTGCAACCCGATTACGTCCAGTTCTTCTGACAGCCATCACAACCATACTGGGCCTGATCCCCATGGTCAGCGGTGTTTCTTTTGACTTTCACATCATGGCTATCTCCTGGGTAAGTGAGTCCAGTCAGTGGTGGAGATCCATGGCCGTGGTGGTCATTTTCGGCCTTATGGTGGCAACCTTTTTGACTCTTATCGTCGTTCCAACCCTCTATTACCTGCTGGAGCGTTTTTCACATATCAGCGGCGCTTTCGTCAAACGAGTCAGTGACATTTACTGGAAGCCCTATCCTCTACTGGCCGGTGAGAAACAGCACCAGGAGAAAAAATTCTGATTACGTATAATGGTGAAGGAGATGAAAGTGAAAGATATTTTCAGATCCCTGCTTCAAGCTCTTCCACCAGAATACCGGCCGCCTCTTTCAGCTCTTCCATATCGGTTTCGATACCCTCAAGCAGACCCTGTTCAGCTCGCCTTTCGATAGTCGAGGCGAGCTGCCGGCATTTTTCCGCGGCAAAGTGGTTGACCGCCCCTTTAAACGCATGAGCAGCCCAGCCTATCTGTTCTTTATCCAGGGTTTTGACGGCATCTTCAAGAGCGGTTAAGAGAACATCTTTTTTCTGTAGAAAAAGCTTGGCCAAATCGATAAGAAGCTCCGCATCTCCACCAACATATTCCAGGGCAAGCCGATGATTCCAGACCAGATGCCCCTCTGCCTGCATCATGTCATCAATCAAAGCCTGCCCGGAGCGTTGCTCAGCGGCTCGAATTATTTCCGCTGTTTCATCGCTATCTTCCTTTTTCGGCTGGAGAATCGGCCGGAGGTGTTGAATCAGCACCTCCGGTTTTATCGGTTTTGAGATAAAGCCATCCATACCTGCCTCAAGGCACCGCTCTCGTACCGCAGGCAGAGTGTTGGCGGTCATGGCGACGATTGTCTGCACAAAGTCCCCTCGCTCCCTCTCCCGCCGACGGATCATCTCCGTTGCCTCAATGCCGCTTAAAAGCGGCATCTGCACGTCCATAAAGACGAGATCATACTGTTTTTCTGTTGTTTTTTTCAAAGCCTCGTGGCCATTATTCGCTATTTCAACGTCAAAGCCGATTCTCTCGAGGATCATTTTACCGACATGCTGATTGATCTGCTCATCATCAACCAGGAGAACATCTCCCTGTAATTGCCCCAACGGCGCTTCAATGAGTTTTTCAATAACCTGTCTCTTGCCGCAGATCTCTTCGTAGAGCTGGAGAAGGCGTATGGGTTTATAAATTATTCCTGTGACTCCTTTTCTTTTCAGCCTTTCCAGAATTCCGCTCTGCCGTGTCAGCATAAAGAGATCCGGGGCGGCTTCACCATATAGATCAAGAATTTCCCGCATAAACCAGTCGAGCTCATCGACAATCAAAGAATATCCGATCAGGACAAGATCAGGAATGTTACCTTCTTCCTTCATTCGGCCAAGCCGGTGAAGAACATCGTCGCCGGCATTACAGGCGAATCTCGTCACGCTGCTTTTGCATAAATACCGGCTGATAATGGTGCAGCACGTTTCACAATTTTCGAAGAGAACAATATTTTTCCCGAGTATTTCATCCCCGAGACAGCTTGCGGGCTCCTGCTGTTCGGCACGGTCAAACTCCAACGTGAACCAGAAGGAAGTACCCTGCCCGGGCCTGCTTTCCACCCCAATTTCACCATTTTGCAGCTCAACCAGGTTCTTACAGATATTCAGGCCCAGACCTGTACCGCCATATTTTCGTGTCGTATCCGGTTGAGCCTGGGTGAACATTTTAAAAATATTATCGATTTCATCAGGCACGATACCAATCCCGGTGTCTTCAACGCTAAATCGGAGCTTCTGCCTGCCACCGACATTGCCCGCTTCAACTACACGGCAGCTGATTTCTCCATTCTCGGTAAATTTTATGGCATTACTGAGTAGATTGGTAATAATCTGGCGAAGCCTTGTGGGGTCTCCAACAAGTGTCGTACAGATCTCAGGTGGGATATAGCAGTGCAACCCTGTTTTTTTACTGAAGGCAGTATCGATATAGAGAGCTAGACTCTCTTCTACAACCTCTCTAAGATCAAATATAATATTTTCAAAGGTGATGTGGCCGGCCTCAATCTTGGAAAAATCCAGAATGTCATTGATGATAAGGAGCAGTGAATCTGCCGACCGCGACGCGACGCTGAGCAGCCGTCTCTTTTCTCCGCCAATGTTGGATTTCTGCAGAAGAGAGAGCACACCAACCACCCCGTTCAAAGAGGTCCGTATCTCATGACTGACGTTAGCAAGATACTCTCCCTTTGCCCTGGAAGAGGCCAACGCAAGGTCCCGTTGTCGTTCAAGCTCCGCCGTCCTTTGCCGGACCAGCTTTTCCAGTTTCGCTTCCTCGGTAAAAATGACAGCTGCCGCCTCGTTTTTCCTGTTGCGCCCGGTGCTGAAAAAAGAACTGGGAAAAATCCACTGTAAATGGGAGCGAAAACACAGGAGCAGCACAAAGACTGCTATCGCTAATGCAGCAAGAACATCAGCAGTCATTGCTTGGTAGACAATCAGAAAAGCGGGCGGTCTGTCCTGATGCATAACAATACGGGAATACTGAACCATCAGCAAAAACGGCCACCCCAGAGAAAGGTTTTCGCCCAGCATCAGCGAACCTTGCAGCCGGCTATCACTCCAACCAACTACAGCAAGCACATTGCCGTCACTACTGTACAACTCAATACCGTCAAGCAAAAACTTTTCCGCAAAGGCGGATATCTCCTTCTGCACCAACAGCAGATCCCCCTGCGCCAGGGGGTCTCTGAGAAGAGTGCTGCACAGTTCCGCCGTCACCTCCAATTTCTCCGCGACTCTTTTTTTGTCGGCATGAAAAGAGAAAAAGAGCCCTCCACTCATCAGGGCAATAACGCTTGTGATGAGAAGAGCTTTGCAAAGCCGGGAATTTTTAAAAAGAAGGTGTGATATCGACATATCGTTCCGATCCTGCTGAACAGGCAGGAAGACAGAGTTTGCAAAAGTGCACCGTCAGCGGCATAAGGAGCTGGATAGTCATGGTCGCGACACTCGCCATCATCCGGCCGGCGCCGGCGGAAATACTACCGGATCGCTCTGCTATAGGCCCGAAATACTATCATATTTTTTTTCATTGAGCAACAATGTTAACCTGGCCCGCTGGAAAAGACCGCTCTGCAGGGTTCATGGAAGTGGTACGTGAATATATCCTTCGTCCACATCCACTTGGTGAGAGCGCATAATAGGTGTATACTTCAACAACAGCATTGCAAAAATACTGCATGAATATCAAACCTGTCCTGTATGGCGAAGATGCAAAAAAGAGACGACGCTATGAAACCCGGTTATCTCCACTTACATGAAAACGGCGAACTGCATAAGCGAATAGCTGCAGCGGCAAAAAAGATGACACGCTGCACCATCTGTCCCAGAAATTGCCGAGTCAATCGAATTTCCGGCACGTTAGGGGTGTGCGGTGTCGGTCGATTCGCCCCCGTTTCAAGTTATGGGCCGCATTTTGGCGAAGAACGCCCCCTTGTGGGACAACACGGCTCCGGCACCATTTTCTTTGCCTCCTGCAACCTGCTCTGTATCTTTTGTCAGAATTACGAAATCAGCCATTTCAACGAAGCCGAGGCCAGGCACGTCTCGGCATCGGAACTAGCCGCGATCATGATACAACTGCAGCAGCAGGGATGTCACAACATCAATCTGGTTACGCCGAGCCATGTTGTGCCGCATATACTCGAGGCTCTGCCGGAGGCGATTAAAGGAGGGCTGACGCTCCCGCTGGTCTACAACAGCAGCGGGTATGACTCCGTCGCAACTCTGGAACTGCTTGATGGTGTCGTCGATATCTATATGCCCGATTTTAAATTCTGGTATGACGGCACGGCAGAACAGTATACCGAAGTCGGTAATTATGCCGAAGTAACCAAAAAAGCAGTCAAAAAGATGTATAATCAGGTCGGAGACCTCTGTACCGACCAGAACGGTATTGCAGTGCGAGGTCTGCTGATCCGCCATCTGGTTATGCCGGATCATGTTGAAGAAACAGGAAAAATTCTTTCCTTTATCGCCAAGGAAATATCACCGCACTGCCACGTCAACATCATGGATCAATACAGGCCCTGCGCCACGGCTCCTCCTCCGATTGATAGAGGTCTGCAGAGCAGTGAATACAAAAAGGCCCTGGCCTATGCCCGTGAAACCGGCCTGATCCAGCTCAATGAGACCAGACTCGCCGATCTTCTCAAAAATCTTGGTATTCTTTAAAACGGAATTTTTTTACCGAGTTTTATGATAATATCTGTTCAGGTCAAAAAAACCTGCCGTCAAAGGATCACTTTCAAGAAAACGCTCCTGAAACCAGTCAAAAACCTCCCAGAAGTTGTCATCACTCCGGTTAACACCGAACCTGCCGAGACGCAGCATATCTTCCCTGGTGCCTCGATAATTTCTCAGGATCTCGGCAAACTCCTTCATATCGTAACTGTTAACGACGAAAAAATAGTTCGGGTAGGAACCAACAAATCCTGCGAAAAAATCGGCACTGTCCCTGGTCGGATCGAGAGCCTTTTTTTCACCGAAAAGAAAAGTGACGTTGTCATGCCAACGATGTATGACCGCGGAAATCACCACATCTTCACCACCGTCCACCTTCACTCTGATATAGGCCACATTGGCGTTGTGGTCGCTCACCCTGGTAAAAAAAGAGTCCCCCGGTACGGAAGCGCCGTGCAGTGCCTCAAGGAATCCCGCGGAGTCTTTCGGTTCCATTGGAATCCGTGGATACGGTCCCACCTGGTAGTTGATTGGATCAAGATTGAAACCCATTTCTTCCGGAAAATGATGTTTGATCAGGTTGACGGCAAATTCTCTTTTGGGATCATCGGTTATAAACTCTATGGCGGCCGGCATCTCTGAGACATGATAGCGGACATGGAAGAAATCCATGCCCTGATACCATTCCTGCATAATCTTTTTCCGCAAACGGCGCGGCATAAAATCGAGATAGTTGCTTTCCCCTTCACGTCGCAGGGCATCCATATACAGCCTGGTGCTCAACTGATGCGAAGCATTGCCATACACATCAAAACCAGCAACCAGAGAGTAATAGATACGCTCCAGCAGAGGATAATCGATAACCCAGAGTGTCTTCGGCAGATCGCCCCAGGCACCCCTGTGCACCGAAGCACTGTCAAAATGCCTGAAAACAGTCAGAACCGGGGCATCAGCACTCGTGCTCCCTTTCCATACGGCATCATAGCCGATGCCGTTGTAATGATGGGCCATATAGAGATCCTGTCGCACCTTGTTGTACGCCATGGCCATGCTGTGATAGGGATTTTTCAGTGCCTTAAGTAAGCTTGGGTCACTCCCCTTTTGCGCCGGCATGCGCAATTTCTTTTGATGGAGTTTGAGAAAAGCGGGATACTGCACGGCCAGATCTGCCTCGGGATCGAGAAAAAACAGCCAGAAATGGTCATTAATAACATTCAAGGCGACCTGGCCTTTACATACCGGCCCCCGTATGAAGGTCATGATAATATAATGAACATTGTCGAGCAGAAAACGGTAGCGTGATTGCGGTGGTATCTGCTCGAAAGTGAGAAATGGGTCGGCGCTTTCCTCTTCGCTATAGCTCATGATATGGGGTTCATCCAGCCATTCCGGAATGATGAAAAGCTCGTGGTATCTCTGCAGAACATCATCATCAAAGGTCACAACCATATGGGTTTTATGCACTATGGTGGAATGAATTTTGCGAAAACGATAGTAAAACTCCCCACCTGGATCATCATAGGGGCGTACCGTCGGCAGAATGGATATCGGCTCTCCCGGCGGAGTTGACGATCGCACAATCTCGTAAAACTCCGGTGAAGGGCCGGCGAAATAAATATGCGCCAGAAAAAAATGCTCATAAAGATATCTGGCTGTCATGGCATGTTTGGCATCACCATTGTTGAAAAAAGTTTCCCACTTTTTGATCTGCTGCGCATCATGAAGAGAAGGTGTTTCGAGGAGCCGTTGCCGCACATCATCGGGTCCTGTTGCTCCCTGAGCAAGCCAGCCGGCAATAAGGACAAACTCTCGCTCCTGCAAGGGAGGAAAGCCAAAGGGCATTCCTCCGTTGGGATGTTTCTCCAGATAAGAGGAAAGTTCACTGCCGTCTGCCGCGCAGGTCAGATCATCGGCTTCGGAAAAGTACTCACCCTTGCTGACAGGGTTGTCCATTTTATGAGAAAGAAGCTGCAGCATGATGGAATCATTCAACCTGCCCTGGGCATGACTGTCAGTGACACTGAAAAAATCCTTTTCCCTCCACCCTTCGGTGGTCAGGGCATCGGTGAAAAGCCTGGAGGGATCCATGGTTTTCAGCCTCTTGGCGCTATACACCGCCTTCTTGCTCGCGCCTCTGTCAAGCCCCTCATGGGAGGAAAGCTTCAGCTGGCAGGGTGAGTTATAACAGGAATGACACACCACGCAACGTTTATCAAGGATGGGTTTGACCTCATCGAGATAGTCTACCCGATGCGCAGGAATTGCAACGACAACAGGAGGAAGCGGCCTTTTCATACAACTGCTGCAGACCAGCACAAGGAGAACCAGAAGGAAGCATGATTTTTTCATAATACCGCCTATGGAGATAATGATGGGCCAGAGAGCGTGGCGACAGCAAGACGGTGTCACCCTAACTCATAAAAACTCGTAATGCAAGTAAACTCCCCGCTGAGTCGGGATTATCTGCGGCATATTCTTTCAGAAATCTTCAATCCTGCGACCACGTTCAACGCTGCTTTCGATATCGGCGCAGCAGCTTTTAACGGCTTTCATCATTTGATATATTCTCCGGTAGACCGGATCATCCTTATCGAGGGTTTGATCGGCTACTTCAAGTACCTCAAGACCCTCTTCCAGCATAGCTTCGAGTTTTTCCAAAAGCATTTTACGCTGCTCATGCTTTTTCTTCTCTTCTGATATAAGGGGGAGAATCCGCTCGATGGAAAGTTCTACCAGGGCATCTCGCGGGGTCTGGTACCGGGTGGAGATCTTTTCCAGATTCTGCAAGGTTTTTCTGGATATGACATAGGTCTTGGCCACCCGTTGCGGAGGTGCGGTATAGTGGTCGGAATCTTCGGCAATAAGCTTCAAGGCTGTATCATCATCAATGAGATGGTCAAAAAGAGATTTCTGTTTGATGCCCAGTTGATTCGCCAGAATGCTTAACGCGTCGATACTGCGTTCCGACAACTTAAAAGTGGTACGTACAGACTGCCTGCCAAGCAGTTCCTTAGTTGATTCCGTCGAAAATTCAATACTTACTATAGACGCTTTCTTGTCGATCACAGGATCCTCCAGCACACACTTTTAAATTACTTTTACATATTAATGCTTAAAGTAATATTTTTTATTTGACACTGCCTAAGTGGTTATTATCAGTAGTGGAGGAACGGCAAAGGGTCGTTCCTCCTTTTTTTGCAGATTTTTCAGACCATTACCGCGTCTCTTCACGGAGGAGCTTTCTCCAGTCCAGAGCAGGATAGGCATTATGGAGAAGGTGATCTTCATCCACCAGCTCAACCACCAGATCCGCAAAGGATTCCCTGGCCAGAGGGACCACAACAGCAGCGGGAGTGACAATATCTTCGCTACCGATCAGTAAATAGGTAGGTATATCGATTTTTGCTCGCGGGATCCGGTATCCTGGAAAATTCAGCGCCGGAGCCAGCAGGATAAGTCTGCGGACACGATCCCGATGAGCGGCTGCAAAACAGGCCGCCATAAGACCACCAAAACTTGAGCCGACCAACAGAAGAGAATCTTCGCCCCGGCAAAGCGTTTCCAACTGCTCCAGCCGTTCAGCCAAAGATCCACTGAAGTCCGGCACCAGCACATCGGCATAGTTTTTCTTGAAAAAACGTCCCTTGGTGCCATTGCTGGAAGAATCCAGCCCATGGAGAAAAATTTTTTTCATTGGAGCTCGTTACGTAAAAGTATATTCCAAAAGGACCATCATACCTGCAAGCTGTCGTTCTATCGTGCAAGAAGCATGGCATCAGACACAAGCTCTTCTTCGGCCGAAGAATAGAATTTGCGCAGAAGGTCATCGACGGTGAGGTTCTTCTTCTCCGCTCCGCCGATATCCGAGATAATTTGCCCCTGATGCAGCATGATCAGACGGTTACCAAGCTGGATGGCATGTTTCATATTGTGGGTGATCATTAAAGTCGTCAATTTCTGCTCTTCCACAATATTCTCCGTGAGCGCGAGAATCTGACGCGCCGTTTTCGGATCAAGGGCGGCGATATGCTCGTCAAGCAGAAGCACCTCCGGTCGGATCATTGTTGCCATCAGCATTGTCAGCGCCTGTCGCTGCCCACCTGAAAGAAGTCCGACCCTGTCCTGCAGACGACTCTCCAACCCAAGACCCAGCATTTGCAGTTTTGAGCAGAAACTTTGCCGGTCTTTGCTCTTCACTCCTTTTGAGAAACCACGCCATTGTCCCCGCTTTTGAGCAAGAGCCAGATTTTGCTCGATGGTGGCGGAGGGGCAGGTTCCCAGCAATGGGTCCTGGAAAACTCTGGATATAAATCTGGCCCGTTTATATTCCGGCCATTTTGTGACGTCGCGATTACCCACCAATATACGACCGGAATCAAGAAAGAAACTGCCTGCTATGGAGTTAAGAAGAGTTGATTTTCCGGCACCATTGGAGCCTATCACAGTGATAAAATCACCCTCCTTGATACGTAAATCTATATTATTGAGAGCAAAAACCTCGTTAACACTGCCTCTGTGAAAATATTTATTGCACATCTCCAGAGAAATCATCCGGCAATTATCCTTTTTTTGATATTAGGTGCAATAAGAGCGATAATGACCAGAACGGCAGTGATGAGGTTCAAATCACTGGGGTTGAAGGAAAATCCTTTGAACTCCAGACCTAAAGCCAGGGCTATGGCAAGACGATAGACAATAGAGCCGAGAAGTGCGGCGATAAAGGCCCTGGCAATGGTTCCGCGGCCGAAGATGGTCTCTCCGATAATGACCGAGGCCAGACCGGCAATAATGGTGCCGATGCCCATGCCAACATCGGCAGCCCCCTGATTTTGAGCGATAAGGGCACCACTCAAGGCCACCAGGCCATTGGACAATCCCACACCTAAAATAATGACGGCATGCGTGTTCACACCAAGGCTGGTGATCATTTTAGGATTGTCTCCAGTGGCAAGAATGGCCATGCCCAGCTCCGTTTTCAAGAACCAGACGATAAAGACGGTGACACAGAGGGCAAAAATCCCAAACACCACAATACCGGCATACTGTCCCGGAACTCCTCTGCTGATCAGAGCGTCAAAGACGGTATTCCTCCCCAGCAACGCAATGTTGGGACCACCCATAATTCTGATATTGATGGAATAGAGTGCTATCATGGTCAGGATAGAGGCCAGCAGATGGAGAATCTTGAACTTGGTGTTCAAAATCGCCGTTACCATACCGGCGACAAAGCCGCCCAAAAGAGCGAAGAGCAGAGAATAGTAAGGATTGATGCCGCTGGTTATGGCAACAGCGGAAATGGACGCACCGAGAGGAAGGCTGCCATCCACGGTAAGATCGGGAAAATCGAGAATCCGAAAGGTAAGGTAGACACCTATTACCATGATGCCGTATACCAACCCCTGCTCTATTGCACCCAGTGCGGCATAGAATGTCATCTGGCCGACCCGTTCTACTTATAGACCTTGGTTGCCTGGTCAAGCAGCTCCTGAGGAGGCTCCAGCCCCATCATGGCAGAATATTCGGCATTAATATGCAGCTGTAAATCCTTCTGAAATTCTACCGGGGTGGTCGCAGGCGAGGCTCCTTGTATTATTTTCTCCAGCATCTCTCCTGTCTGGTAACCATGCTTATAATAGTCGAAACCCATGGCCGCCACCGCACCCCGTTTAACGGAGTCGACATCGGCTGCAAAAACAGGCATTTTATTCTGCACTCCTACTTTGAGCACAGACTCCAGCGCGGCGACTATCGTGTTATCGGTTGGAATAAAAACAGCATCAACCCGGCCGATCAAGCTCTGGGCGGCCTGGTAGACATCGGCTGTTTTAGCGGCAGTCGCCTCAACTACCGTAAAGCCCATCTCATTACTCAAATTCTTGATGGTTGCAACAGTGGCTTTGGAGTTGGCTTCACCACCATTATATAAAACACCCAGTTTGGCGATATCCGGCTTATAGCTGAGTACCATTTGCAGATGCTTGGCCACCGGCAGCAGATCGGATACCCCGGTGATATTGCCACCGGGTGCGTTGAGATCATCCACCAGGCCGGCTGCCACCGGGTCTGTAACCGCAGTGAAAATAAGAGGCCTTTTCAACTCGGCAGGCGCCTTCTTGAGGGCCTGAGCACAAGCCTGAGCCGAAGGGGTGGCGATTGCCACCAGCACATCCGCCTGTTCACCGATCATCTGCTGGGCAATCTGATTGGCGGTCGACATATTAGCCTGGGCGTTATGCACCTTAACGTTTACCTCGATGGCGTTATCCTTGAGATAGTCCTTCATCCCCTGCAGTACGGCATCAAGAGCAGGATGCTCCACAAACTGATTCACTGAGATGGCATACTCCCTGGCAAAAAGCTGGGTCGTTACAGTCAAGCAACAGCAAAGCAGCAACGCTGCCGAGAAAAAAGTTTTCACAGTACCCTCCTCCATCAGGTTTTTGGCATAGTCGGTCGGAGTCTATCGAAAAAAAACAGCACCGCGCCGATTGCGTTCCAGCCCTATCATCTAGCCTATTCAACAAAATTGTTCAAGCCGTTTTCAGTCCTCATAGAGACGCAGCACATCTATGGCACGTCGACATGAGCCAGGAAAGAGGTGCATTCTGTCATGACAGTGTTTGTCGGATATACAATTGCCTGCGAGGCGTTACAACTGCTCTTGGTTAAAACGTATCCCGCAGGCGCCGCAGGATAGTAAAAACCTCCACCGGATCATCGCCGTGCTCCTCTCCCTGCAGCCGTAGATTTTTCTGAATCTCCAGGGAGTTGAAGCGAAGAAAAGGGTTGGTTTTTTTCTCAAGCATCAGAGTACTGGGTGAAGAAGGTGAATTTTTACCCGGCTGGGTGGCTATCCTTGCAGCAAGATCGGTATTGCCCGGTTCTACCGTCCGGGCAAAATCAAGGTTTTTCCGGGTATATTCATGGCCGAAATAGATCTTTGTCCGGTCGGGCAGAACCGTCAGCCTGGTGGTCAGCGACCTGAACATCTGCGGGGCATCACCCTCGAATAGTCTGCCGCAACCAGCACCAAAAAGCGTGTCCCCGACAAAGAGGTGCTCATCAAAAAGATAACAGACACTGCCGCTGGTGTGTCCCGGGGTATGCATCACCTTGCCCTGAAGGTTGCCGAATGCAACGGAGTCACCATCTTCCACGGAAGAATCGGCCGCACTGATACGGTATCTGTCGGATGAGTGACATACCACTTTAACATCCTGAAATTCTTTAAGCAGAGGACCGATTTCACCAACATGGTCTTGATGATGATGGGTGCAGAATATGGTGGTGAGACGGGCCTTATGCCTTGTCAGCTCCTCGAGCAGAGGATGAGCCTCGGTAGGATCCACTACAGCAGCTTCCCCGGTGTCCCGGCAGATCAACAGATAGCTGTAGTTATCGAATGAGCATGGAACAACCTGTACGTTCATAGCGGTTTTCCTTTGTCTCTCTACTGATTTTTTCCCTGCTGTTCTGGTGCAGCCTTGACTTTCCTGGTATGCTATCCCGGAACAACCTTCAGTTACTTCTCTTACAACATGGTTTGAGCGGATTTCAAAAAAAGGGTTATGGCAACAACATATTACATTTTTCAAAAGAATAAAGTGGTCTTCAAAAGCGGCAACACCATTCCACTTCCCTTCACGGAAATGGAGAAGGAGACGCTTTGTGCCGGCAGCACGGTGCTGACTGCAGGAAACATTAGAGACGACGAGGATATAACGGCTCTGGAACTTGCGGAACATTTTAGTCTCCCCGACGGGTATGAACTGCGAACACTGCGCAGCCTGCTGGGTTTGGTTGACGAGCAGAGATTCAACAAATGGGGAAAAGCAGCACAGATGCTCCACTGGTATGCGGCCAACAGGTTCTGCGGCAGTTGCGGTGCACAGACCATAGACCACCCCGAAGAGCAGGCACGTCTCTGCCCCGAATGCCGTACAGTGAAATACCCGGTAATTTCACCATGTATTATCGTCTTGATCCACCGCCACGACACACTGCTGCTGGCCCGCTCACCTCGTTTCCCCAAAAACATGTACAGCACCCTGGCGGGATTTGTGGAACCGGGAGAATCGGCGGAGCAATGCCTCCACCGGGAAATTTATGAAGAGGTCCGTCTCAAAGTCGATAATGTCAGGTATTTCAAAAGCCAGCCCTGGCCCTTTCCAGGGCAACTGATGCTGGGTTTCTTTGCTGAGTATGTCTCCGGAGAGATTCACATAGATGGTGTGGAGATTTCTGATGCGCAGTGGTATACCTACGACAAGCTTCCCGATATCCCGGCAAGAGAAACCATTGCCGGGCAACTCATCAGGCACCACATCCACTCAATAGCATCAGATTGTAAATCCGACACCGACTAACCCGGATTGACTGGTGCCAATCCAAACAACACAAGGGCCGGGCGAAAGTAATCGCCCGGCCCTTGTCTTGTTTGGTATTGCTTGTGATTCTGCGCCGGATAACTTACACCGCCGCAAAAAACGATTACCGATTCATACAGGAATACATGCCATATCCCTTTCCACCACCTTTACCGCGCTGTCCCATCATCATAGGGACACCTGCTTCTTTTGCCTTGGCCTGCATTTCCATTTTCAGGTCAAACAATTCCCCCGCGACTTTGCTCACTGCGGCCGGGTCCGGAGTCTGGCTGCCCATCAATGCTCTCTGCTCGGCTCTCTTCATGGCAATCTGCTTACGAAGTTCTGTGGTTTCCGCCCTGAAGGCATCGAACTTCTCCATGGTTGCGTCATCCATCATCTGATAGTTCATGCCATAACCGTGGCCATATCCCTGTGGCGAACTACCACCCCAACCTCGGGCCGACGCCTGCTGTAGTCCTGCAAATCCCAATCCTGCGACCAGGGCAATAATGATGAGTGCTTTTCGTGTTTTCATATCCTGCCTCCTTTTCTATGTTGATGAATTACCCCGCGGTATTCATCGGTAATAGTGATATCGGCTCATCAGAACCTTTTACTGTGATATAGAAAAGACAGCAACCTCTGTGCCACAGTCAAAGAAAAAACAATAATGCTGTTTTTATTAGATTTTTTTTAAATTGATCAGTGTTCGGGTTCCTGCGGAAGAGAGGTGAACAGGGTAAAAACTACCCAGCAGAGCCGCGGGATGGATAGTTCTTGCCGGAGCAGAAAAATACATCTACAATAATGCCCCGCATAAGAAAACACTCTCCAGGAGCCGTCAACATGAAAAAAAAAGATGAGAGGATCGGCCGCCAAAAACAGATGCCCTGGTGGGCCTATCTGCTTGCGGCCATCCTGGCCTACCCGCTGTTGTATTATATTGTGCCTCTTTTGGGACAAACAGGAGGCCTGCCATTCCTGCTGACTTCCATGGCCCGGCAGGCCGCTCCCATTGTCACCATAATTTTTCTGCTTCTTGCGGCCAATGCCCTCTACAAGGACGAGCGTCCCGCAGCTTCCACCACATCGAAAAACCAGAAAGATGACAATCAATAAATTTTACTCTATCTTGCCCCAGTCTGAAAAACTCGTAAAAAAAGTCATTGAAGGTGCCGGGACGGGCTCTGCACAAAGAGCTATACAATTTTCCCAGCTTCAGTAAACATCACCTCAGTCAAACTCGACCATTGTATTGAAAAGCACGCCTGAGATCTGATCCATCTCTCCATTGCGGTATTCCACCGTCACATCTATGGCCTTATCTTGTCCCAGACCGAAAAAAAGACTGTGGGAAGAATCTGAACACAGTCCCCGCCCCACAAGGAACTGCCTTTTCAAAATGGTACCGGAAACTGTTTTCACCTGGACGGTTGCCCCCAGAGAACGGGCCGAATCCGCCAGCCTGACGTGCAGATAATGGTTCTGCCCTGCAGTACTGAGAAACACGCGGGATTTGCCACCGAGATTTACATGGACGATATCAGGACGGCCATCCCCATTGAAATCCGCCTCCAATGGCGTCAATCCATATCCTTTGTTGACGATGCCGGTATCTTCAGCTGCCTCCGCAAACTGTCCCTCGTTGTTCTGGAGCAGCACTTTGCCGGGCAATCGGAATGCATCCACCATATACAACGGCCAGTAGGGATGATTCTGCGACACAAGTAAATCCATCCGGCCATCACTGTTTACGTCGGTAAACAATGCGCCCCTGCCCATTTCGTAGTCTGCAATCCGACTGCGCTCCTCGTCGCCGCGGAAGCTGAAAAAACCGCTGTTGTTCATCAACGTCCAACGGCTCTCCCAAAGTGCTCTTCGGTTTTGCAGTGTTCGAAGAAGAGACTGTGGCATAGTTCCGCCTCTGTTGGTAAGAAACAGGTCGATCCTGCCGTCACCATCATAATCACCGGCGGCCAGCCCCATATAATCGCCCCTGCGGTTTGCATGAAAATGGGCTTTATTTTCGAATAGAAGCTTGCCCAGATTTTTCCAGGTGCTTATCCGTCCATTGGTATATATGGCGACCAGATCCATCAGACCATCATCATCCAAGTCTGCAAAGATGCCCTGAAAGCTCTCCTGCATCGATTGCAAGCCGACTGCCGTTGTCATATCGGAAAAAGTGTCGTCACCATTGTTGAGATAGAGCCTCGGCCTGAAGCCACTCTCCTCATCCGCCCCATAGAACCATGTAAGCGGAGTGACTTTGCCGACAAGGGGGAGAAAAAAATCAATATGCCCGTCATTATTAAGGTCGGTCAGCGCAACCGCAAGAGGCACGCTCCCTGGCGATATGGCAATATCAAGTTTCTCCATCTGAAACGATCCTTCATGGTTGCGATAAAGCCAGAGTCCGTTTTCGCGGCTGACAATAAGGTCCTGATACCCATTGCCGTCGATGTCTATGACAGCGGCTCCCAAGGTAATGCCATCTCCCAGCTTCACCAGGCCGACCTGGTCGGCAACATTAACGAAACCGTCATCGGTCAAAACAAAAAGACCGTCTGCCTGGCGCAGCCCACCGCCCAGAAAAAGTTCATCCCTGCCGTTGTTATCCACATCGATAATTGCCCCGGCGGTATAGGGCAACCCTCCGAACCGCTTATACTTGTGTGTAAAATCCACCTCTATCATGGAGAATTGCGGAATTTCCATGCCGGCCGCAAGTTCCGGGTATTTAGGCTTGCCGTCCTGTACCACCATAAAGGCAACACCACCGCAGAGAGCCACACCGCCAGCCAGACACAACAGAAGAAGAAAACGTTTCATTTCGGCAGGTATATAAAACAGATATTACTGGGGATTTTTACCATCTTTCCCACCTTATTTCCCGGTCCAGGCATATTGCTCCAACCTGGTGTTTATTGACTGATAATCAAAGCGATATGGGTCAAATTCCTGCAGATGTACTTCCTCCAACATCCTCCTGCTGTTTTCCTCTCCGGGATGTTCGAGAGCGTGAAGCAACTCCGTATAAAGATGGACACTTCCTATTTCTTCCGGTGGCGCCGCCCACTCACCATCCAGAACCCGCGGGGCAGTCCAACCGGACTGCCCCGCAACGATTTCTTCCAGAGTTATCTCATGTTCCCAACCATCACCGGCATCATACATGTAGGTAAAACACCATTTCATTGCCTCTTCCAGGCTGTGCAGTTCATAGTCAGCTTCATCATATTCACCTTTTGTTGCCGTTGCCGGACTGCTGTTGTAAAAGATTTTACCGACATAGAACTGATGATTGTGTTTACCGCTCCACCCCATGCACAACTGCAGAACCATATGGAACTGCTGCAGGGTCATTTGGCCCGGAACCTGAATCCTTCGCCAGATAAGCGGCTCGGAGAAGGCCAAAGCAATATGAAACTGATACCGGGGTATGGTTTGTTTGCTCTTTTCTTTGGTGGAATCGGTGCTCTTCCCTTCATCTGTACCGAAATCAACCTTTATCAGAGTCATAATTCTCCCTTTATTTATATATCCGGATACTCAGCATATCGACAACTCCGGCACTCGTGAAACAGGAACACTGCAATACTGCAGGCGACCTTTCAACAAAATAGTAGAAGCAATAGTTATCTTGACAGAAAAAACAAGAATACTAAAGAAGAATGTATTTCTTCGCAACAGTCAATCATCTCTTTCCTGCAGTTACTCCTGTGTTTATGCACCTTTGGCTGTTCTCCGCCCACCTTAAACCCGGATTTACCTCACCAGCCGAAGTTGCCGTGAATGCGAGGCGCGAAGCAGGGTGCTAGAGTAGTCTATGCACCGTTTTTCGTTTACATTTGACTTTTTGTGACATTGTCTCGTATATTTTGCACTTACTTTTCAGTTGAGACAATCAATCCCGCACGCCACTGCGCCTCACAGGAGAGAAAACATGGGCAAAACGTTACAGGATCAACTTCTTGAAATGGGACTTATCGATAAAAAAAAGCTGCAACAGTCCAAAAAAGAGACCCATGCAAAAATAAAAGCGCCGCAAAAACAGGAAAATGAAATAGCGGAAATGGCCCGACAGGCCATGGCCCAAAAAAAAGCGCGCGACCAACAGCTCAATAAGAAAAAAATCGCCCAGCGCCAGGCCAAGGAAGCAACGGCCAAGGCACGGCAACTAATAGAAACCCACAGGATAAAGATTGAAGCGGGAAACATTCCCTACAACTTTAAACATGAAAACACCATCAAAAAGTTGTATCTTCCCCAAAAAACCATCGACAGCCTGGTGCAAGGCAAACTCGGCATCGTCAAGCTTGCTGGAGAATATCAATTTGTTCCAGCTGATATCATTTACAAAATCCGCCAACTTAACGGCAAACTGGTTGTATTGCTCAATACCCCGACGGACAAAAAAGGTGGGGACACCGACGACCCCTATGCCGAGTACGCCGTACCCGATGATCTGATGTGGTAAAAAAGGGGCGCCAGGCAACACCACAATCTGGTTCAAAGAACAATCAATCAGTGGCAGCCGCAGCCGCAGTCTGTATGACAACCGCCGCCCACTGCTGCTGCCATGGCTTTTATGACCTCCCTCTCATCCGGTTCCTCAACACTTGTGACCCTAACCGTAAGATCGAACTTCAGCGGCATGAGCAGGAGATTCAGATGACGAAGAAGCGGTTGGTAGAGGTGGCCGCAAAAGGGCTGCATCTCAGCCGGGGACAGGTTCAGTTCGAAGGTGTCGCCTACGACTCTGTTTCTCACTTCCATCTCAAAAGGGCACAGACCGCCGGCGGCAACGCCATGGATAAAGAAAAAGGGCCGTGCTGATCCCCCCCGGTCTCCTTCTCGGTCATCTGTTGCCCGTACCAGCAAACCCACTTTTTTCAAACCGGCAATGGCTGTACTCATAACGCTCCCTCCTTTTCTTCACCATACATCATCTTTCTTCCGCCGCTCACAAGCGCAGCACCCCCCAGCCCGGATTGCTCACCAGCCGAGGTTGCCGGGTACGTGAGGCGCAAAGCAAGGTGCGATAGTAGTCTATGCACCCTGCTTCGGCAACGCTGCATACTCGGTAAGATCGGTCGGCCTATGGTGAACATTGTGTATGATTTTCACACGACGGAATACTTCCTGAACATACTTGAATATCATTATATTTACTGAAATTGACACAATGTTCATGAGAAATCCTGACAAAACAAAATGTATCATTACCGGTGAAAAGATAAACCATAAACTTTAGCGCAAACGATACATGGCAATCGTGTCTAAAATCACACAGTAAAAGAAAAGTTAGGCAGTGAAACCATCATGTCAATGGTCTGCTGCGTAAAAGAACACCGCAAGGGCGGCACCGGAATATCAGGAACTTAGAAACGGGTCTTTCAGTTTGAATAAAAAAAATACTTGCTCGTTTTTCAGGCCTGCTATTTGCAAAATAACTACCATTCCTGCACCGCAAAGAGAACAACAAAACAGATATCAGCCTTTTAACAGCAACATAAAGATAAGCATCAAATGGTTGCTAAGAACAATAGAGAGCCTTGGAACTATGCAACACATACATCACTCACCCACGACCGCACACCCCGTCCCCTCCACCAGCGGCAGACACTTCATTGGCGAAACATTGCTGATACTCCCGGCCCTGCTCCTCACTATTGTCGAAATAAGCTGCAAGCTTCTGCTGTTTCTGCTGAGCACAACGAGCCGTCTTGTTTTTTACGGTACTTGTGCTGTTCTTCTGGCCACTGTTTTCGTTTTTATGTATTGCATTCTCCTGGGAATTTCGCTTGCCGGGGGGCCAGGACTGCCCGGC
This sequence comes from uncultured Desulfopila sp., assembly GCA_964446655.1. Classification (GTDB taxonomy): domain Bacteria; phylum Desulfobacterota; class Desulfobulbia; order Desulfobulbales; family Desulfocapsaceae; genus Desulfopila_A. The sequence goes on along the minus strand of CAYUPL010000004.1, from coordinate 38,150 downwards.
AATATCTCCTGACCAGGTCGATACAACGGCTGAGCGACCTGTCCTGATCAGGCATCCTTGTCCACATCACGGTGACGGCAATACAAATCCAGAGGCAGTATACGCAGAATGTCACATAACACCTCCACAACCGCCACTGAACGGTGCCGGCCACCGGTACATCCCACCGCCATCACCATCTCTTTCTTCTTCATGGCGATATTCTGCTGCACGAGATATAACAGCATGGGCCGGAGCAGTTTGATAAAATCATGCCCGGCCGCGCTGCCGAGAACATATTCCGACACCTCATGGTCCAGCCCGGTCCGTGGGCGAAGCTCTTCGACCCAGTATGGATTCGGCAGACAACGAACATCCCAGAGATAGTTAAGATTTTCCGGAGCACCGTGTTTAAAACCGAATGAGAAAAGTGTTACTTTCATTTTTGCCGGTTCATTCATTCTTCCTCTCCTTTTTCCTGACCCGCTTGGACAGCCCTTGCAGATGTCCATGCTTCTCTCTCAAATCAAATATTTCTCTCCAGGATTTCACTGTGCCTTACAACCGTGACCCCGCTGTCTTCATCCCTTCATGTTTTCTGTCCATTGGCAAAACTCATGAAACTTTTCTCCGCATCGGCAGTACCCACAAGAATGAGTTCGGTCCCTTCTTCTAAGACCGACCCGGGCTCAGGACCGCTCTGCAGCGTTGCGCCGTGGCGCAGGGCGACAATACTGCAGCCCGTTTTTTCGCGGATCCTGCTCTCAATGATGGTTTTACCCAGCACCCGTGGCGGGGTCGGTATATTAAAAACCACCAGCCCATCGGTAAACACCGACACCTGCCCCGGCAAAAGAACATTCAAAATTGCGCCGGCCCCCATGGAAGCATACGACATAACAAGATCTGCACCGGCTTTATGCATTTTCGATACACTTCTTTCAACCGTCGCTCTGCTGATGATCTGCACATCATCGCGCAACTGACGGCAGTAAAACGTCAGATAGATATTCATATCATCATCATGCGTCGTTATGATGACGGAGCGAGCTTTGTCGATGCCTGCTTTTTTGAGAACATCAAGATCGGCGGCATCTCCTTCAATATAATTGCTGGCGCCCCGAGTAAGCACAGTACGCTTCTCGATAATTTTGTATCTGACTCCTTCCTGCGCCAGACTGGCCGCGGCAGCGTTTCCCACTCGGCCGCCTCCCAGAATAAGTACCGGAGATTCAGGGTCGAAACGTTTTTGCGGACGGGCATAGGTCTCCCCGAAGCTATCCAGCTGCGCCTGAGATCCGGCAAGAACAAGAATGGAAGAGGCACTGATGGTGGTATCGGGCAGCGGCTTTTTCAGGCGGCCTTTTTCCCAGATGCCGACAACAATGACGCCCGTCTCTTCACGCACTCCCGACTCAAAAAGGCGTTTTCCTATCAAAGGTGAATCCGCCGCCGGAGCAACACCTATGCGCAATTCGTCATAGCTTGCAATTACATTGATGGTTTTGCTCAAGCCCAGGGTTCTGTGGGCCAGCGACTCTCCCAACATTTTCATGAACTGGAAGACATGCATATTACCCGAATATTGCAGAATATCCACAGAATGATCTTTATCCGCGTTCGTGACAATCGGTACTTTCTCGCAGACCTCTCGTACCGTAAAGGAGATATTGGTATTGATAAGATCATCGACCGTGGCAACCACCATGGCGGCCCGATGCACCCCCACCTTGAGATAGGTCCTGGCATCATCGGGCATGCCGATGACGACCTTGTATCCGGCATCAAGCAGTTCAGCCGCCGTGTGCGGATCAGGCGCCAGAACCACATAGGGATAATCTCTCTTTTTGAGCTGCTCCACCAGCTTTCGTGTTATCGGTTCCAGGCCTGCTATGATCACATGATCCCGCACATCATCGTCAATTTTGACAGGCGTCCGGGCCTGTTCCTGAACCTCCAGCCAGGGAGCGTAAAAAAACTGGATAAAGGTAAAGGGCAGAATGACCAGCATAAAAATAATGCCGGAAAGCAGAACAAAGATAGTAAAAAAACGTCCCGGATCGCTATGAAAAGTGATATCCCCAAACCCAAGGGTCGTCATCACCGTAAGTGTCCAATATATCCCGGTTATCAAACTGAAATCCCGTCCCTCATAGATCATGATGATATGAAAGAGGACACTGTAAAGCAGCACTACCAAAAAAAGCATTACCAGAAACTTGGCCAGGCTGGCGAAATTTTTCCGGGCTTTCTGGTTCTGGAAAAACAGCAGAATCGGAGTGGTAGGAATAAGCATGGTATTTCTCTTCTTTGTTGCAGCGTTGTTCAGCGCCAGTCCGGCATTTCTTGTAGAAACGTCACAATAAGGGCATAGGCGTCATGATAGATACGTTCATCCGAACTTGCCCTTGGTCCTGCGATATTTAGAACATTTGCAGAAAGATCCCGCAACCACCTTTTTATGCTCGACAACGCTCCATTGTGGCCGAGTTTTTCCAGATCGACATGGAGCCACGGTCTACCCTCCTCGGCAGCAAATTTGGCGGTCAAGGCCGAATCGCCCAGAAGAGGTCCATTTTACGGATGAACAGTAAAATGATTGTGGTTGCGCCGGATACAGGCTTATTGTTCTTTCACCATAGCCTATCACTTCGGCACAACAAATCAAGCCGCACGAAAAAAAACCTCATAAATCTTCTCCTGCAATACAACAAGAGAGATTGAGCAGTAAAAAAAACAACGCCGCTGTCAACGAGAAAGCCTGGCGGTTCGACGGCGATTCTGGTATGAGAGCACTCACCACTTTTCAGGGAAGAGTAATGTTACAGAAATGGCGCAAGCACAACACATTCGGTTATGCCGGGCGTACATGCTTTTTCATCATATAGATACAGAAAAAAGCAAAGAGCAGCATTGCCTGCAGAAAGAAGAGAAAGCCGCTCCAACCGTATTTTTCAAAAAAATACCCAGGGAGAAAGGAGCCGAATGTGCCGCCCATATAATAAAAGGACATGTAGACGCCATTCGCTATCGCCTTTTTTTCACTCGACATTTTATTGACAAAGCCGGAGAGAAGCGAGTGCGCCATAAAGAGGCCGGTACAAAAAACAAACATGGCAGCAAACATAACCCGATAATCCTGGACAAAGAACATCGTGGTTCCGGCAAAAAATATCATGATCCCGGCCCGTACTGCATCAGACTCATTACCGAAATAGTGTATGATCCTGCGACTGCTCAACGAGACAAATATTCCCATGGCATAACCGAAATAGAGAAAACCGATGCCGGCCTCACCAGCTGATGGGTTTATCTGTTTCAAGACGAATGGCAGAAAATTCATCATCGCGGAAAAGACAAAGAAAATAGCAAATATTCCGATATAAAGCCACCGAAACCGCCCTTTTTTCAACAGGGCTGTAACCTCCCCCGCTCTGGGCCTGGTATATGCCATGTTGGCATCTTTTTCCAGAACGCTAAGCAGGAAAAAGGCCAGAATCAAAAGCACTCCGAGGAAGACAAAGAAGTAACGCCAGCCGAACAGCTCCGTTGAAAGCCCGGACAGAAAACGTCCGAGAAAACCACCGACTATGGTTGCCGCAATATAGAAGGCGATGGAATGCTGCACATTTTCCCTGTCCGAAGTGAAGGAAATATAACTCATCAAAGAAGTCAGGATAGCGGGAATCATCAATCCCTGCACGGCTCTGATCGACAGAAGGGTGATATAGTTTGTCGAACAGGCAAAAACCAGCTCGAGCAGACCAAGGCACAGAACAGCGGCCCGGAGCAGTCGTTTAGCGGAAAACGACTCCAACAGAAAGCCATAGAAAAGAGGTGCGATTCCCAAAGGGAACATTATCAGAGTGGTGAAAAGCAAGGCCTGGAGGTTGTTGAGTGCAAACTCCTCTTGAAATACCGGTTGAATGGGCTGCGCGGCATACAGGGAACAAATGGTAACAATAGTCGTGAAATAGATAATCCCAAGAAGGGGTTTGCTGTTGCGTGGTATGCTCATCGCGGCAGGACAAACAGAGGAAAACCGCCCCTATGCCTCACTCCTTCGTAAGGACCGCCTTAAGAATAGCCTCCAGCCCCTTGAGGTCAAAGGGCTTGGCGATACAGCCGCAGAATCCGTACTTGTCGTACGCCTCCATTATGGGATCATTAGAATAGCCGGACGATACCACTACCTTTGCAGCCGCGTCGATCTCCAGGATATGTCGTACCGCTTCCATACCGCCCATTCCCCCAGGAATATTCAGGTCTAATATGACAAGAGCATACGGTTCGTTATTTTCATATGCCTGGCGATAGCGACTGATTGCCTGGGCGCCATTTTCAACAACAACGACATGGTATCCCAGATACGCCAGCATCTGCTGGGCAATATCGGCGACAATTTGTTCATCCTCCATGACCAGAATGTTCTTCCCTGTATCAGACACTGGTTTCTCCTCGAACTATCGATACCTTTCGGGTGATACTCTTGTTGCAGCAGTATGGGGTTCTCTAACTATGCCGGACCGCTCTCTCCCAGTCAAGCTGTTTCACAGGATTTTTCTCGCTTTTTCCAATAAAAATATGTTCCTGAGACAAGAAGTGCTCAATCTTTACTTTCTTCTTATAACCATGTACAAATAGATTGATCAACCAGGCAGGCAGCTCAATATCGAATGTTACAGGCCGATATAGCGCCGTAACCTCCAGGCAACAGTAGCTGAGCACAAGTTTCCATGGTTGCACAACCCAAAAAAATACTGCACGTCAGTCGTGACAAAAATTTCATCGAGGTGATCGAACAGGGTGAATATCGCTCTCTCAATTTCCAGGGATCTGTGGTGCAGAGCAAAATCGCCCTCAAAGAACCCGGCAGACTTGTTCTCAGATACACACACTATATGATGGCGGCCTCACTGCTTGCCATACCGCGCCCTTCCAGAATTCTGCTTATCGGTATCGGCGGCGGCTCTCTGCTCCATTTTTTCCAGCACTATCTGCCGCAATGCCGGGTAGATGCAGTTGATTACTCACAACACATCATCGATATCGCTCGCCAATATTTTCACCTGCCGGAAAGCGGACAGATAGTTGTACACTGTGACGACGGACTGCGCTTTCTTGCCCGGCTTTCCGGCACGGAACCGTATGATCTCATTTTGCTCGATGCCTTCAACGACTCCGGCATGGCAAGAAACATCTACTCCAGCCGGTTTTTCAAACTGGCTGAACAGAAACTCTCGCCCCAAGGCGTCATCTGTTGCAATCTCTGGAGCGGCAATCGCACCATATACAATGAAACAAAAAAGGCCATCCTGAAGAACAGTAGCGGCTCCGTTTTTATACCGGTACGGCAGCGGGAAAATGTCATCGCCCTGCTCTTCCGCCTACCGGTACCATGGCATACACTCTGCCCGGCGGGTGCGGTCCTCAAAGTTCTCGGTAACAGATATAATATTGATTTCAAAGAAGTTTCGACCGCTGCCAAGGACACCATGAAATTGGGGGAAAAGCTGCTGCACTGGTTCCATTAATCTTCAGGAAATTACCCCGTCTGTGCCGGACGACAGCGGGGTCCCCCTGCAATACCCATGCAGGTATCAGAGGTGACCAAAAGGATTTACAGCCGTACGAATACGCTCCAGTTGATCGGCAAGCTCCTTTACTTCGTTGCGCCAGAATCCAATACTGCCGAAATCTGGTGATGCCGGGGTTGCGCCATCTTCCACCACCTGATAACCGCACCAAGCCAGATAATGAATATAGCGCATAGCCCGCAAAGGCTCGATCAATCTGCATGTTCGCCGGTCAAGGCGGCAAAACTGCTCATACCCTTCAAGAAAAAGATCCAGTTCCACCAGGCTGTCTTCACCGTACTGCAACAGAAGCATCCAGACATCCTGTATCTGGGGTCCCATAACCATATCGTCAAAATCTATCAGAAAAAAGGACTCACCGGGCCGGTAAATCAGGTTGGAGAAATGCAGATCTCCATGAATCCTTTGTATAGGCACACCTTCAAAAAGTGGTTCAATTTCCTGCACCAGTCGTGCTGTGAGAGTAAAAAAATCCTGCTCCACCTCAGGAGCCACCAGCTCTTTTTCTCTGAGATATTGTATCTGGCCCGTGGTGGAGGCAGAGGGCGCCATTGTCTCTCTGTGTTCAGCACTCTCTATCTGTCCGACGGCATGGGTTCTCCCGACAAGGCGACCAAGCTCCTCCCACTGATCATCGTTAAACTCGTCCACGCTTCTTCCGCCGCATTTAGGAAAAACTGCAAAATGAATGTTTTCCCACGTTCCCAGTGTCGTGCCGTCGTATAAAGACAGGGGCGCAATACTAGGGATCTCAAGCTGTGCCAGCTGGAGAAGAAAACGGTGTTCATCCATGATGGCCGCTGCACTCCAGCGGCCGGGGCGATAGAATTTGACGACAACTCCCTTACCGTCGCGGTCCTCCAGCTCAAAGACCCGGTTGATGTAACTGTTCAAAGGGCGAAAAAGATTGGAGAATTCCCGCTGCAGAGAACGCTCCACCAGATTTATTACATCATCAGGATGCAGTGTGGCAAAACGAGGTGTTTCCGAACGGCGTGAGTGCTGAGGTGCCATGCTGTCCTTTACGGAAAAGTAGTGAAAATATAGCGGGCCTTATGCAGGAATATCCCTATCTGCCAAAAAAGAAGTGGTATTCTCTCCAAACATTCCCGAACGCCAGCAGTTCCTCCCGGAAGCTTTGGCCTCATAGAGTTTCACATCGGCAAACTCGAGTACCTGCACGGGATCAAGCGACATTTGCGGCAAGATGGTTGCTACTCCGACACTTACCGTCAATCGTTTATCCTTAGGGGAGCCACTATGTTCGATATCAAGATGAAAGACATCACTGCGCACTCTCTCCGCCATCAGTTCGGCACCCTGCAAATCGGTATCGGGCAGGATGAAGACAAATTCCTCCCCACCGTATCGGGCAACCTTATCAACATGTCTAAAGGCAGAGCCGTTGAGGGTCCGCGCCACGAGCTTGAGGATATCATCTCCCAGGATGTGACCATAACTATCATTATAGGGCTTGAAGTAATCGATATCAACCAGCAGGATAGACAGCGGCCGCTGACTGCGTATTCCCCGCTGCCATTCATCCTTGAGTATTTCATCAAAACTTCTACGATTGAGAATACCTGTAAGCCCATCCATTTTTGACAGATGGGTCAACTGCTCGTTGGTGCGCTCCAGCAGTCGTTTCAGCTCCTCGAGGTCGGCTAGACGCCGGTCCAGTTCCCGGGTTTTATCCTCAAGCTCTTTTTTCTGTCGATATAACTCCAGGAAAACACCTACTTTCCCTTTGAGGATGACCGGTTCCAAGGGTTTGAAAAGATAATCCACCGCCCCGGAGTCATACCCTTTAAAGATACTGGCCTGTTCCTTATGCTTTGCGGTTACGAAAATTATGGGAATATTTCTGGTGACACGGTTGCCGCGCATCAATTCCGCCACTTCATAACCGTCCATGCCGGGCATCTGCACATCGAGCAGAACCAGGGCGAAATCGTGATCCAGCACCTTGGCCAGGGCTTCATTGCCCGAGGCAGCCCGGACAAGCTCCACATCCGGGCCATCTATCAGAGATTCCAAAACAAATAGATTCTCCGGACGATCATCTACAATTAAAATCTTTGCCTTACTCATTCTTCCTCGTATTGGTCCAGAGACACAAGCAGTGCTCCCATGTCCTCCGGGGGTACGACGTAATCCACAGCGGTGGCCTTCATTGCCGCCAGCGGCATGATATCCACTTCGGCGGTGGAAGGCGTCTGCACAATAGCGGTACCGCCGAGTTCCTTCACCCGGGCAAGGCCTGCCGCCCCATCAGCGTTGGCTCCGGTCAGTATCACTCCAATCAGCCTGCGGCAATAGGCTTCCGCTGCCGTCTCAAACAATACATCGATCGAAGGCCTGGAGTAGTTGACCTTGGCCTCGGCCGACAATGCCAGCGTCTTGCCGCTTTCCACCAGAAGATGATAATCGGCAGGAGCAAAATAGATTGTTCCCGCGGTGATATGCTCTTTATCGACAGCCTCCCTGACCGGCAACGCAGTTATGGCGGAGAACCGCTCCACCAGATAACTCCCTCCGCCGGCCGCCATATGCTGCACAATCATCACAGCCGGACAAAAATCACTTGGCAGCGTCGGCAAGATCTTTTCCAGAGCGGCAATACCGCCTGCCGAGACTCCGACAACCACGGCCTGATATTTACCGGATTTTGCTGCCATGAGCCACCTTAATTTTTGTCAGCTTAATTTTTGCCGTCTTCCTTTTCAGCTTCGTTTCTTGCGGTAGATCTTCTCTCGAGCGGCCACCGTTTCAAATTTATCAACAACCCCGGTAAAAGTAAGGCTTTCCTTGGAGCCAAGACAGAGGAAACCACCGGGACAGAGGCTGTCATAAAAGAGCCGCAACACTCTCTCTTGCAGCTCTTTGTTGAAATATATCAAAACATTGCGGCAAAAAATAACATTCATTTCACCAAAGACGCCATCTGTAACCAGATTATGAGAAGAAAACAGCACCTTCTGCCGCAGGGAACTCTTCAGGATCACATGCCTGTCATCGGCGGTATAATAATCGGAAAATGATGCACTGCCGCCCGACTCAATATAGTTTGCAGTATAGTGCCGAACGGCATCCAGCGGGTAAATTCCCTCTTTGGCCTTAGCCAGAATCAATTCGTTAAAATCAGTGGCATATATCTGGGTTCGTTCCTTCATGCCCTCCTCTTCAAGCAGGATGGCCATGGAATACACCTCCTGTCCCGCGGAACAGCCGGCATGCCACACCTTGATAAAGGGATAGGTCTGCAGATGCGGTATCACCCTTTCACGCACCTCCCTGTAAAACCAGGGATCCCTGAACATCTCCGTTACGTTGATGGAAAGATCGAGTAAAACGGCATTGAAATACTCCTCCTCATATATAATTTTATGGAGCATTTCCGAGTAGTTATTTAATCCGGAAACAGCTTTTCGATGCTGCAGCCTTCTCTTTGTATGAGCTCCGGCATAATTCCTGAAATCATACCCATATCTCTGATAAACGGCCTCAAGAAGAAGCCGTATTTCGAGATTCTCATTGTCTACCTGCCGCTTTTTATCGTCCATCAGTACAACCACACACGTAACATGGAAAGCAGTTTATCGGGGTTTACCGGTTTGGCCAGATAGTCATTAGCTCCGGCTTCAATGCATTTGCTCCTGTCTCCCTTCATGGCCTTGGCAGTCAGGGCAATGATGGGCAGTTTCTTAAATTTAGCCATCCGGCGAATGCAACGCATGGCTTCATAACCATCCATGCGGGGCATCATAATATCCATCAAAACGGCATCGATTCCCTCCGTTTCTTCGAGCTTTTCCAAACACTCGAGGCCGTCACGTGCAATGACGATTTCAATATTGCGCTCTTCCAATACACTGGAAAGAGCAAAGACATTGCGCATATCATCATCGACCAGCAGGATTTTGCTGCCGCTGAGTACTGCTTCCTGGTTGTGCACCATCTTCAACATGTTTCGCTTCTCTTCGGGGAGATCAGCCTCGACCCGATGGAGGAAAAGAGCTGATTCATCCAGAAGCCTTTCCGGTGATTTCACTCCCTTTATGATGATGCTCTCGGCATAGCGGCTCAGTTGTTTTTCTTCATCCTCCGTCAACTCCCTGCCGGTATAGATAATTATCGGAACCCCCGATATCTCCACGTTATTTCTGACTTTTTCAAGCAGCTCAAATCCGGACATATCGTGTAGACCGAGATCGAGGATAACGCAGTCATAACTGGTCTTCTCAAGCTCCCGATACGCCTCCGCGCCGGTGGCTACAGCTGTGGTCTTGACGTCGGAATTGCCGATCAGCTCCTTGATGCTTTCCCGCTGCATGGCGTCGTCTTCGACAAGAAGCAGCCTGCTCACCGGCTTGGCGATCATGTTCTCCAGTTTTCCTAAAGTCTCGTCTATCTTTTCCAGAGAAACAGGCTTGGTCAGGTAACCGATGGCTCCCATACGAAGGGCATCAAGAGAACTATCGGCCGCCGACATGAAATGCACCGGAATATGACGCAGGTCCGGATTATCCTTGAGCCTTTCCATAACATCCCAGCCGTCGATGCCCGGCAGTCCAATATCAAGAATTATGGCGCTGGGCCTGTAGTAGTCGGCAAAATGGAGGCCTGTTTCACCATCCCCGGCAATGATGCACAGGAATCCCCGCTCTCTGGCAAAATCCCGCAGGATCGTGGCAAATTTATGGTCATCCTCTATAATCAAAAGGCTTTTACTGCCGGGAGTACTATCTTTTCTGTCATCAATTACCTCTTCGGACTGCCCACCAGGAGGCTGTGCTGCACCTTTTGGGCTCCGATCTTCTGCGATATCTGTTGATGCGGAAAGAGTAATTTCTTCTTTACTCTCTTTTGTAACAGGTTGCCGGCTTCCACCTTCTCCACTGTATTCAACAGGCACCACCACGGTAAAGACACTGCCCTTTCCCTGGACGGAAACGAGGTGAATGGAGCCGTCGAGAAGTCTGATCAACTCCTTCGATATAGAGAGTCCTAAGCCGGTCCCCCCATAATTCCTGCTGGTTGAACCGTCAGCCTGCTGAAAAGCCTCGAAAATAACTCGCTGTTTCTCTTCGGGAATACCAATCCCCTCATCCTTGACGGCGAAAGCAAGGCTGTTTTCTACCGTCAGGGACGAGTTTTGCAGATGCTGCTGTTCCGGTCGACCGATATGGAGCGACACTGTACCTTCTCTGGTAAATTTAAAGGCGTTGGTAATCAGGTTACGGAGGACCTGCTGCAGTCTCTGCGAGTCGGTCCTCATGACGGCGGGTAGACCCTCGGCCACCACAAATTCCAGATTCAATCCCTTGTTTTTGGCAACTTCTCCATACATTCGCTCCAGGTCTTCGATGATGCGCTGCAACGGCACATCCTCGATGACCAGATCGATTTTACCCGCTTCAATTTTAGAAAGATCCAGAATCTCATTAATAAGCTTGAGCAGCTCCGCCCCGGAAGAGTTGATGGCCTGGGCCGACTCCACCTGCCGGGAACTAAGGTTGCCGTCCTTGTTATTACCAAGCAACTGCGACAGGATGAGTATGCTGTTTAATGGTGTACGCAACTCGTGGGACATGTTTGCCAGAAATTCAGACTTGTATTTGCCGGCCACCTCCAGCTCTTCAACCTTGCGCTCAACAATTTCCTGAGCCTCGCGCAGATCACTGTTTTTCGCCCAGATTTCACTCTTCTGCGCCTCCAGAGCCCGGGTGCGCTCCTCCAGTTCCTCGTTGGTGATCCGCAGCTCTTCCTGCTGCGCCTGCAGCTCGGTCTTGGATTCCTGCAGAGCCCGAGCCTGTTCCTCAAGCTCTTCATTGGTGACTCGCAACTCTTCCTGCTGCGCCTGCATTTCCGCCTGGGATTGACGCAACACTTCGGCCTGCTTCTCCAACTGGTCGTTGGTAACTTCCAGTTTTTCCTGTTGTAAGCGGGCCGCCGCAAGCAGCTCTGCAATTTTCTGTCGTGAAGTGGCGGCGCTGAAAAGAATAGCCATATTGGCACTATTCTGCTGGAGAAATTTTTTCTGCAGAGCGGTAATCGGTTCGGTCGTGCCGATGAGCATCACACCGGCCACCTCGCCGTCACTATGAATCGGAACACACATGTAATGGTTAAGGGGGTGTTGCCCTGCGCCATAGTTCAGGGGCGGTGCATCTTCTTCCACGAGGCTGAAAGAGAGAATCTCACCCTCCAGGGCCGCCTGTCCCACCAAGCCCTCGCCAAAGGCAAAACTGTTGAAATTCCCGCGCCGATCGCTGAAGGCATGAGAGGCCCGCAATTCCAATGTTCCCTGGTTGTTGAGAAAGATGGCGCCCAGCTCGGCTTCGAAATATCTGACAAAGAAACCGATGCAGCGCCGTGCCAGCTCATCCGGTTCGAATTCACCACGAATGGTGTCGTCCAGCTGCTCCTTGCCTGATTTGAGCCAGTTCACCTCCTTGAGATTGACGGCCATCTCGTTCAAAGACCTGGCCAGATCGCCCAGCTCATCTTTTCTGTTATCAACAAGTCTTTCATCATACTTGCCATGAGAAATCTGCTCGGCAAACGCTATATCCCGAAGAATAGGCCGGGTAAATCCCCGGGAGAGCAACCAGGCCCAGGCGGTGATCAGCAGAGTAAAAAAGAAGGCAAACCATCCGATTTTCTGATACAAGAGACGCACCGGCGCAGTGACCTCATATCGGTCGATCTTCGAGATGAGATACCAGTCAAGTCCCTCAATTTTCAATTTATCGAAGGCGACCAGAACTTTCTTGCCGGAACTGTCAATATATTCCCCTCTGCCGCCGCTATCCCCCGAACGCAACGCATCCTCCCAGTAATCAAGTTTTCTGCCGAGATCGTAACCAACCACATACAGGCCGTCACCCATGGTTGTTAAATTGCTCCGTAACTCAAAGGTGTTTGTCTCCTTATACCAGCCGAGGAGGTAGGATTCGCCGGTCTCCCCCATACCCTTGCGAGACTCGGTAATAGTTGCTACCAGTGCCGGACTGAAACTGAGGACCACCACACTGATCTTATGGCCGGACAAGTTGGTTACCGGGTGGCCGATAAAGGCCACTTCCTTATCTTCAGCCGGTCCGTATGGGGAAAAATCGGAAATAACGGTTGTTCCGGAATCCATCACTTCTCGCCAGACCCGGGCAAGACCGCTGTTTTTCAAACTGCCGTGTTGCAGGTTTGTACCGTTATCCTCCCGGTTACGCACCGAAAACATCACCTGCCCATGCTCAACATCGATGAGATAGAGGTCGGTATAGCCATTCAAAAAGGCATAATCCTGCAAAGGTTTACGCATCTCTCTGGTCAGAAGCTCATATTCCTCGGTGTGCACGTTAAAATTCTGCTGAGAAGAGTCTGCCATGTTCTTTTTATAAGAGGACATCCTGTCGAGAAAATTATATATCCTCTCCGAATCGGCCAATAGACGAATATCACTGAAGTTTCTGCTGAAGTGATTTTCTATCTGTCCTTTACGAATGGCCTGCACGGTGGTTAATTTACCAAAAGATTCTTCCACGAGAGCCTTCTCGGTCCAATAGCTGTAAAGGTATCCCGCCACAACAATAGGGAACAGGCCTATCTGCAGAAATAGAAAGAGCAGTTTGGGACGTATTCGAATATCAGCTAAACGCAGCATTGCGGCTCCTGTATCATTTCGATTGTAATATTCACCTGTTGATATACTATTAGCAGTAAACTCAAAGTGGCGCTGCACGACACATACCAATTCGCCATGTATACCACGACAGCACTAAAATTCAATAGAGGCGTACTGTGTTGTGCTTATTTTTCTATAGCCCGGACTTCTCATGAACATTGTGTCAATTTTCGTAATTTTCGACTATATTTCAATATGTTCAAGCAGTATTGATTTATATGGAAATCATACACAATATTCACCAAAGGCCATGGAATCCTGATGCAAAAGCAAGTCCACCAGACAACAGCGCCTGTTACATCGACACCTCTCAGCGGATACTGCACCTTCTGCAATATGACGCATCAATTGCAAAGCGGCAATACCCGGCAACACTGCCGAGCGCTGATGAAACGGTTGGAACAGGAGCAGCGGCTCGATTTCTTCAGCAACCTCCCCCCCAATCCCATCTACGCCGCAAAACAGCTCTACAGTAATACCGGAGGGAAAATGCTCGGCATACTCGAGGGTATCGACGGCAACGGCGACATCCACCTGCTGTATGCCTTCTCCGGCCAGTTCAACGGTCACTGGAACATACCCGGTTGGGTTCCCCCTCTCTTCAGTGAAGAGATATGGCACTCAACAAACGATGCTCCCGAACAAAAGATCAAAAAAATGTCGACCCTGCTTGACAGGAAGGAAATGTCTGTTGCCGCACGACAACGGATAAATAGCAGAAGAAAGAGCCTTTGCCGCCAACTGATGTCCCGGCTGCACGCCCTCTACCAGTTACGGAATTTCAGAGGGCACAGCTCTTCACTTGCACCGTTTTTTTCTCAAAATAGAGGTATCCCGACCGGCACCGGAGACTGTTGCGCCCCCAAATTACTCTGCCACGCCATACTTAAAAACATTATTCCACTCGGTATCGCAGAATTTTACTGGGGTGGGACCAATAAATCGAAAACGCGGTATCACGGACATTTCTACCCGGCCTGCGCCGATAAATGCGCTCCGTTGCTTGGATTTCTGCTCTGCGGCCTGGAAGAGAAGCAGAGAGAAAGGGGATACAAGCCATGAGGATACTGTATGATGACGCCGCAATAATCGTAGTGGAAAAGCCAGGGGGGCTCCTGGCCGTTCCCGGCCGTGGTCCGGACAAGCAGGACTGCCTTGTCTCGCGTCTTCGCCACCTCTTTGCGGACCTGCCCTGTCAACCGGCCGTACACCGCCTGGATATGTACACTTCCGGTGTAATGATCCTGGCACGTCACAAAGCCGCCCATCGCCACCTTTCCCGCCAGTTCGAAAAAAGACTGCCGGAAAAAAAATATATGGCCCTACTGGAAGGCTTCGTAAGCGGCGACCAGGGCCGAATAGAGCTCAAATTTCGCCTGGATGTCGACAATCGACCCTTTCAGGTATATGATCCCATTCACGGCAAAACGGGCATCACCTGCTGGCACAAAACAGCAGTGGAAGGACAACGCACCAGAATACTCTTCACTCCTCTCACCGGCAGAACCCACCAGCTGCGCCTCCATGCAGCCCATCCACTGGGACTGAACTGTCCCATCGTCGGAGACAGCCTCTACGGCAATGGACAGGATGGCGACAGGATGCTCCTGCACGCCTGGTCGCTCCGCGTTATCCATCCTGTTTCAGAAAAACTGCTTACTTTTACCTCGGATGTTCCATTCTAAAAATAATCCGCTTGCTATACTCCTCAGCTCTGCTCTTGTTGCCCGGGAGACAGCTTTACTTTTTCCCGGCAAGGCTGAAGGGATGTTTTTTTTCTCGTCCCGATTTGTTTTATATCTCACCATATTATATTAATAAATATATCTTTCCTGGAAACTATATTCCAGTATATAGTTTTGTATAAAACTTTTTTATTGCATATTACTCGCCTTTATGTTTAGATGAATGGTGTTGTCAAGCAAACAACAGCACCACGTCCTTGAAAAGATTATTTCTCACTTTATCATAAAAAAATTAATTACTTCAACACATCCTTGTGAAAACATTATGGAAAAAATTGTCGTCAAAAACCTGTTCAAAATCTTTGGTTCTGAACCGAAAGAAGGACTCAAGCTCCTGAAACAGGGAAAAAGTAAAGAAGAAATTTACGAGGAAACCGGCCTCACCGTCGGGGTCCAGGACGCGAGTTTCACAGTCGAACAGGGCGAAGTTTTTGTGGTTATGGGGCTATCCGGTTCCGGCAAGTCCACCCTGGTCCGCATGTTCAACCGCCTCATCGAGCCCACTGCCGGCGAAGTACTGGTGGATGGTGAAGACGTCATCAAAATGGACCGACATCAACTGGTAAAATTCCGGCGCAAAAAAACAGGCATGGTCTTCCAGTCCTTTGCCCTGATGCCGCACCAGACGGTTCTCGACAATGTCTGTTTCGGTCTTGAACTTGACGGCATGGAGAAAAAGAAAAGAGAAGAACGCGCTCTTGACGCCCTGAAGCAGGTTGGCCTGGAGGGCTGGGCGAAGGCGTATCCCAAAGAATTAAGTGGTGGCATGCAGCAGCGTGTCGGTCTGGCCAGAGGACTGGCTGTCGATCCGGATATCATGCTGATGGACGAAGCCTTTTCAGCGCTTGATCCGCTGATTCGCACGGAAATGCAGGATGAGCTTCTCAAACTGCAGGACCGGCATGAACGAACCATCATCTTCATCTCCCACGACCTCGATGAAGCCCTGCGCATAGGTGACAGAATAGCAATCATGGAGGGCGGCCGTATTGTCCAGGTCGGTACTCCCGAGGAAATTCTGCAAAATCCAGCCGATGACTATGTCAGAGCCTTCTTTCGCGGTGTGGATCCCACCGGTGTTATTTCGGCAGGCGATATCGTCACCGACAACCAGCCGACTTTCGTCTGGCATAGAAAAGAAGGCAGCCCTCGCTCTATTCTGGAAAAACTGAGCAGCACCGACCGCGAATTTGCCTATATCATCAGTCCGGAACGAAATTTCTTCGGCATCGTCTCAACGGATTCCCTGCGCGACCATATTGAGAAAAACGGCAGTGCAAAAGGTAATATTGACGGCGCTTTTCTCAAGGAAGGGCAGGCCGTAAAAAGCACCGAGAGTCTCCAGGAGATTCTCCCGCTGGTCGCTTCGCACAGTTGGCCTGTTCCGGTACTGGATGAAAACGAAAAATATATCGGTACTGTTTCCAAGAATCGATTTCTGCGCACCCTGCACCGGGCAGAAAATGCGGAAAACCCAGGGTATACGGAAAACGCTTAATAAACGGCATCGAAAGAATCGCACTTTCCGCCATGCCGTCTTAATAACAAGTATCAGGAGCAAAAGCAATGTTGAGTTTTGAAGAAAAAGTCATCCCGCTTGATATATGGATCAGTCAGTTTATCGACTGGCTGGTTGAAGGCTACCGTTGGTTTTTTCAACTTATAAAGTGGCCGGTTGAGGTAACTCTCAGCGGCCTGGAAAGTGGTTTGCATACCATCAACCCATTTGTACTTATTGCAATTGTCGCCCTGATTGCCTGGCGCGTCTCCGGATTGAAGCTGGCCGGCTTCAGTGTGGTCAGTCTTATTCTGATTGGCCTGCTCGGCCTGTGGCCGGATACCATGACCACCCTGGCCATGGTCTTTTCTTCGGTTATTTTCTGCACAATTGTGGGCATCCCTCTGGGAATATTGTCGGGGCGCAGCGACAGGATCGAATCAATCATGCGGCCATGCCTTGATGCCATGCAGACAACCCCGGCGTTCGTCTACCTGGTTCCCATCGTCATGCTGTTTTCCGTGGGCAACGTTGCCGGTGTGCTGGCGACCATTATTTTCTCGCTGCCGCCCATCATACGCTTGACCAGCCTCGGTATCAGACAGGTCCATCCGGAGCTGGTGGAAGCTGCCCTGGCATTCGGTGCAACCAGCTCGCAGGTACTGCGCAAAGTACAAATTCCCCTGGCCCTGCCCACCATCATGGCAGGCCTGAATCAAACCATCATGATGGCGCTTTCCATGGTTGTGATTGCCGCCCTGATCGGCGCCGGAGGACTTGGAGCCCCGGTTGTGCTGGGACTCAACACATTAGATATAGGTCTTGCAACAATTGGCGGTTTGGCAATTGTTCTTATGGCGATAATTTTAGATAGAATCACCCAATCAATGGGAACAGGAAAAAAAGAATAAGGAGGATCAAAGATGATGAAAAATTTGTTTATGAGCACCGTTCTGTCGGCTCTAGTCTTTACCGGAGCGACAGCAGTCTCTGCCGCCCAGCAACTGCCCGGTGAGGGTGTCACGGTAAAACCGGCACGGGCAACCTGGAACACCGGCTTCTTTCAGGAAGCCCTGGTGAGAAAAGGACTGGAAGCACTTGGGTATGAGGTTCAAAAACCAAAAGATCTGCAAAATCCGATTTTCTACAAATCCTTGACATTAGGAGATGTGGACTACTGGACCAACAGCTGGTTTCCGATGCACGAAGCGCAATTACCGAAAGACTTCGCCGACAAGGCTGAAAAAGTCGGCTATATCGCCAAAGCCGGCGGTATGGGGGGATATCTGGTATCCAAACGCGATGTTGAAGAATTCGGCATCACAAGCCTCGATGACTTCAAACGCGACGAGGTCAAGAAGGCCTTTGACAGCAACGGCGATGGAAAAGCCGACCTGACCGCCTGTCCTCCCGGCTGGGGTTGCGAAAAGGTCATTGCCCATCATATGAATGCCTATAACCTGCAAGATCACATCAACCCGGTCAAGGCTTCCTATGAAGCCGGCATGGCCTCTGCACTTGGTAATTACAAAGACGGCAAACCGGTTTTCTTCTATACCTGGACCCCGAACTGGACCGTATTCAAGTTCAAGCCGGGTGAAGACGTAATGTGGATCAACGTGCCCGAAATCAACCCCAGCGATGCACAAAAGGGAGCTGAAGACCGCATGACGGTTGCCGATGTCGAGGGTGCGATATCCGATCCGGTTAAACTCGGTTTCGTTGCTTCCGATATTCGCATATCCGCCAATAAGGAGTTCCTCGCCGCCAACCCGGCCGCCAAGAGCTTTTTTGAGTCTTTCACACTGCCTTTGGAAGATATCAACGCACAGAACACTCTGATGAATGAAGGTGAGAAAAGCCAGCAGCACATCGAAAAACATGCCGACGCGTGGATAGCCGAAAACAAGGCCACCTGGGATGGATGGCTGGAGAAGGCTAAAAAAGCAGCAATGTAATATACTCTTGTTATTGTATTTCGGCCCGGGGGACATTTTGGCCTCCGGGCCTTTTTTACTTTTACCGGGAAGGCTGAAAAAAAGCTGGATTTGATCTGATGAACAGTTTATAAGATTTCGATTTAAACTGTTCTCAGGGAGGAATAATGGGAGACAGAACTCGTCGAATAAAATCGGTTACACAATATCTGCGTATCCTTTTCAAGGTGGTACAGGCCCATTCCAAATTTGTCGAAAAAGAATGTGGCCTGAGCAGTGCAAAACTATGGATGTTATCGGAATTGCACAGCAACCCCGGCATAAAGGTTTCCCAACTGGCCAATTCACTGTCCATTCATCCATCCACCTGCAGTAATATGCTCGACAAGCTTGAAGAGGAAGGGTTTGTTGCTCGTCAACGAAGCAAAAAAGACCAGCGTGCCGTCCATCTTTCCATGACCGACAAAGGAAACCACCTCATTCACAAGGCTCCCCAACCCACTCAGGGGAAATTAAGCGGCGCCTTGGAAAGTCTGTCTGACGAAAGCCTGCTTCTTTTAGAAAAAGGCCTCGATGAACTGGTCCAGGCACTTCAAGAAAAGGATGAGGACGCCGCCCTTATTCCTATTTCCGGAGAATAAAAAACCTTCCTGCCCTGGTTTTGCGCCGTGCACCGGCATCGGCAGAGTATGTTACTTTCCTCCCCCCTTCCCTAATCATCATTATTTTTTGCACCGCCGCATCGACTCTTTTCTGATAATTTCAGATAGAATCACCCAATCAATGGGAAAAATAAAAAAAGGAGAATCAAAGATGATGAAAAATCTGCTTATGAGTTCCGTCCTGTCAGCTCTTGTCTTTACCGGAGCAACAGCAGTCTCTGCCGCCCAGCAACCGCCCGGTGAAGGTGTCACGGTAAAGCCCGCGCGGGCAACCTGGAACACCGGTTTTTTTCAGGAAGCTTTGGTAAGAAGAGGCCTGGAAGCCCTTGGCTACACAGTCGAAAAACCGAAAGATCTGCAGAATCCTATTTTCTACAAATCCGTGGCATTGGGAGATGTGGATTACTGGACCAACGGCTGGTTTCCAAACCATGAAGGCCAGTTCCCCAAAAATTTCTATGACGATGCCGACGCGTACGGTTATGTCGTTAAAGCCGGCGGTCTGCAGGGCTATCTGGTATCGAAAAAACATGTGGAACAGTACAACATTCAATCACTTAATGATTTTAAGCGTGACGATGTCAAAAAGGCCTTCGATCTCAATGGTGACGGCAAGGCCGACCTGACAGCCTGTCCTCCCGGCTGGGGCTGTGAAAGCGTCATCACCCATCACTTTGAGGTCTATGACCTCAAGGACCATGTCAACCCCATAAAGGCCTCCTATGAGGCGGGTATGGCCTCGGCAATGGCCAGCTACAACGCCGGCACCCCTATTTTCTTCTACACCTGGGCGCCCAACTGGACCATTTTTAAATTGAAGCCGGGCGAAGATGTGATGTGGATCAATGTCCCTGAAATCATGCCCAAGGAATCGCAGAAATCCGCCGTCGAACGTATGACCGTTGCCGGTGTTGAAGGAGCCGTTTCCGATCCTGTAAAGCTTGGCTTTGTCGTCTCCGACATTCGAATTGTCGCCAACAAAAAATTTGCCGAAGCAAATCCGGCAGCCAAGAGATTTTTTGAGGTGCTGACTCTGCCCCTTATCGATATCAACGAGCAGAATACCCGTATGAATGCAGGGGAAAAAAGCCAAAAAGACATCGAAAGACATGTTGATGAATGGATAGCCCAAAACAAGGCCACCTGGGACGGATGGCTGCAAGAGGCTGTAAAAGCGGCAATGTAACACCTTACGGTTGTCTTACTCCGACCCGGAGGATCATTTTGTCCTCCGGGTCTTTTTTTACATTTTACCCAAAGGCTGATAAAATAGTCGGATATGACCTGAACACAGTTTTCAAGATAGCGATCTCCATCCTTCCCCGGGAGGAAGAGTGGGATCACTGCAAGCGTCATTTTGGCTGACAGCCCATTTTTCATCTCTACTCCAAATTCTACCTGAAAGGACTACAATATCATGTGCGGCATATGCGGAGAATTTCGATTTGACCGGACGGAGGCCTCTCTATCGGCCGTTGCAGCAATGATGGCCACAATGGTTCCTCGCGGACCTGATAGCTGTGGATCGCTGCAACAGGGCTCTATCGCCTTTGGGCACCGCCGCCTCAAGATCATTGATCTCAGTGAACAGGCCCGCCAGCCCATGATCGATTCAGCTCTGGGCCTCGATATTGTCTTCAACGGATGTATTTATAATTACAAAGAGTTGCGCCAAGAATTGCAGGATACCGGGTATTCTTTCTTCTCCAACGGCGATACCGAGGTCATCCTCAAGGCCTATCATGCCTGGGGGCCGGACTGTGTCGACAGGTTCAACGGCATGTTTGCCTTTGCCCTTCACGAAAGAAACTCGGGCCGGGTTGTGCTGGCACGTGACCGGCTGGGCATAAAACCACTCTATCTGGCAGAACAGAATTCCCGGCTGCGTTTTGCCTCCAGTCTGCCAGCCCTTCTGGCGGCGGGAGATGTCGATACCGAGCTCAACCCCGCCGCCCTGCATCACTATCTGCACTGGCATGCCGTGGTACCACCGCCTCACACAATTCTCAAAGGCATCAAAAAGCTGCCGCCCGCCACCATGCGCATCTATGAAGCAGACGGACGTTTCAGCGACAGAGTTTACTGGCAGCTCCATCTGCAGCAGAACGAAAACGACATGCATCGCTCAGCTGCGGAGTGGCAGGAACGTGTGCTGCACTCTCTCCGGGAGGCGGTGCGTCGCAGGATGGTGGCCGACGTTCCCGTCGGTGTTCTGCTCTCCGGCGGTATCGATTCCAGCCTGCTCGTCGGCCTGCTTGCCGAACAGGGCCAGAAAGGCATTAATACCTTTTCCGTCGGCTTTGAAGAGGCCGGTGGTGAAAAAGGCGACGAGTTCTACTACTCCGATATCATCGCCGAGCATTTCAGCACCAATCACCATCAGATTTTTGTTCCTTCCGCCGAGCTTATCAGCCTGCTCCCCAGAACCATCGCGGCCATGTCCGAGCCGATGGTCAGCTATGACAATGTCGGCTTTTTTCAGCTCTCCTGCGAGGTCGCCAAATATGTCAAAGTAGTACAGAGCGGCCAGGGAGCTGATGAGGTTTTCGGCGGGTATCACTGGTATCCGCCTCTGCTGGACAGCACCGCTCCGGTTGATGACTACTGCAGGGTCTTTTTCGACCGCACCCAGCAGGAATATGAAGAAGTTACGGTGGAAAAATTCCATGGCCGCAACTACAGCCGGGAATATGTCGATGGTTTTTTCTCCGCCGACACTGCCGAATATGCGGTCGACAAAGCCCTCCATCTCGATACGACCATTATGCTGGCCGACGATCCGGTGAAGCGGGTCGACAACATGACCATGGCTCACAGCCTGGAAGCCAGGGTCCCCTTCCTCGACCATGAACTCGTCGAACTGGCCGCCCGAATCCCGGCTGAATTAAAGCTTAAAAACGGTGGCAAATGGATTTTAAAAGAGGCGGCCAGGCGCGTTATTCCCGCCGCCGTCATCGACCGTCCCAAAGGCTACTTTCCCGTCCCGGCCCTGAAGCATATCGAGGGCCCCTACCTTGAATTCGTCCGCGATCACCTGACCGGCAGCAGGGCGCGACAGCGGCACCTTTTCAAGAAGGAATATATCGATCTTCTCCTGCAGGAACCGGGAAAACATATCACTCCGCTGAGAGGTTCCAAGCTCTGGCAGGTGGCTCTGCTGGAAATCTGGCTGCAAACCCACGATCTCTAGAGGAAAAATCCCATGAAGAAAAAAGACCGGCACTGCAAGAATCCGCTCGACCCCACCTGCATGTCTTCCCTGAAGCACTGGGGTAAACCTCCAGACGATGACTTCCAGAACGACATCAAAAAGGAGGTGTATGTCAACTGCGGCTGGGGCAGGCTCATCTTCGGGCAGACATTCAACAATGCCGCCAGGCTAGCTGAAATGATCTGCCGGGAGCAGAAAGGCAGACGCGACATCGCCATGTATATGCGGGACCCTCATGTAGTCCTTTCCTACGCCCCCCAGGACCTTTTCCTCGACCCCTCCATAACCTACCGCCTCGACTTCAACAACTATCGCGGTGACGATATGGGGTTGTCCGATCTTATTATTCGGCCCCTGCAGACGGGAGACGACGAAAAGGCCATCAGCAAGATCTACCAGACCTGGGGCATGGTGCCGAGTCCCAGAGGCTTTTATGAAAAGGCCCTGCAGGATGACGCCCTGCATGTTCTGGTGGCTGCGGAAAAAGAGAGCGGCGACATAGTCGGTGTAGTCACCGGTGTCGACCATTTTGTGGCGTTCAACGACCCCGATAACGGCTCAAGCCTCTGGGCCCTTGCCGTTGACCAGCAATGCAAGCTGGTCAAGGTGGGAGAGGCCCTGGTGCGTGAGCTGATTCTTCTCTTTATTGAAAAGGGCAGGAGGTTTCTCGACCTCTCCGTTATGCATACCAATAAGGAAGCCATATCACTTTATGACAAGCTTGGTTTTGAACAGGTGCCTGTCTACTGCATCAAGAAAAAGAATCCCATCAACGAGCCGCTCTTTATCGGTCCGAATCAGGAAGAACATCTCAATATCTACGCCAAAATCGTCACCGACGAGGCGCGCAAACGAGGTATCGGGGTGGAGATTCTCGACGCAGAAAACGGGTATTTCCAGCTCTGCCTGGGCGGTCGATCGGTCGTCTGCCGGGAATCGCTCAGCGAACTGACCACCGCTATTGCCATGAGCCGCTGTGATGACAAAGCCGTCACCCGCAGAATACTGCAACAGGCGGGCATGGATGTACCGGCCCAGGAAACTGTAACTTCCCCGGAAAAAACAGCCGAATTTCTGCGCCGCTATAAACGTATCGTCGTCAAACCGGCCAGAGGAGAACAGGGCGCCGGCATCTCCGTTGATCTCGCAGAGCCAAGCGAAGTTACGGAAGCGATCGCCAAGGCCGAAGCGTTCTGCGAAAAAATCATCCTGGAAGAATATGTCGAAGGACAGGATCTACGCATCATAGTGATTGACAACGAGGTTATCGCCGCTGCCGTACGCCAACCGGCACGCATTCGCGGCAACGGCAAACTCAATATTGCCGAGCTGATCGCCAAACAGAGCCGAAGACGAGCCGCCGCAACCGGTGGAGAAAGCATCATTCCCATTGACGACGAAACCAGCAGAACCCTAAGGACTGCCGGATACAGCAAAGATGATATTCTCCCCGAAGGCAAGGAAATCAACGTCCGCAAAACGGCAAATCTGCACACCGGCGGCACTATTCATGATGTTACCGATCATCTCCACCCGCAACTCGCTCGAGCAGCGATTACAGGGGCCCGGGCACTGAACATTCCGCTGGTCGGCTTCGATTTTCTCGTCAAGGATTATAGAAAAGCGGAATATGTCGTCATTGAAGCAAATGAACGCCCGGGACTGGCCAATCATGAACCACAACCCACCGCGGAAAAGTTTATCGACCTGCTCTTTCCCCAAACCAAACATCTGGAGGATTAGTCCTTGCTGCACCATATCGACACCGATTATCTCCTTACTGTTCTTCGTAAGTTCCTCGAAATCCCCAGCCCGAGCGGCATGACCGATGATATGGTCCGTGCCGTATGCGACGAACTGCACAAGCTCGGCATCACCTACGAACTGACCCGGCGGGGCGCCATACGGGCCCATATCAAGGGGAAGAGGAAAAACCCGAGAAGAGCGGTGGTGGCCCATTTGGACACCCTCGGGGGTATGGTAAAAGCATTACAGAAAAACGGCCGACTTGCCATCGTTGCCATCGGCACCTGGTCTGCCCGTTTTGCGGAAGGCGCACGAGTGACGATCCATTGCGATGACGAGATCAGTTACAGAGGGACCATACTTCCCCTGAAGGCATCGGGACACTGTTATAACACCGAAGTTGACGAACAGCCCTCCAGCTGGGAAAATCTTGAAGTTCGGCTCGACGAGGTCTCTCCAACCCTGGAAAAGCTCTGGAATCTCGGCATCAGGGTCGGGGACTATATCTCCATCGAGACGGTGCCGGAAATGGATGGCAACGGCTTTATCAACTCCCGTTTCCTCGATGACAAAGCGGGTGTGGCAGCCATCCTGGCAGGCGCCAAGGCCCTGATAGACCATACAATTGTGCCGACGCTCGATTGTTATCTGCTCTTTACCATCTCCGAAGAGGTGGGCATCGGTGCTTCCCACGTTCTCAGCGGCGACGTGGCCGAAATGGTCTCCATCGACAACGGTACCATAGCCCCGGAACAGAACACCTGCGAGTTCGGCGCAACCCTGGCTATGAAGGATTCCAGCGGCCCCTTCGACATCCACCTTACCAAGCATCTCATCGATCTCTGCTCCGAGCATGAAATAGAATTCAGCCGCGATGTCTTTCTGCACTACCGCAGTGACGCTGCGGCAGCCCTACAGGCCGGCAGCGACATCCGCACTGCTCTGGTTTGCTTTGGACTCGATGCCAGTCATGGCTACGAACGAACGCATATATCTTCCCTGAAGGCCGTGGCGGCGCTGTGTGCTGCCTATATCACCTCTCCGCCGCTCTTTGGCAGTGAGAAAAACGTTATAGGTCCGGAGAAAGAATATCCCATGATTCGCGCTTCTTCCGAAAAAAAGCCACAATAATATGGCATATGCAGCCCCCTTTCTTCCTCATAGATTTATAAAATGGCCATGCCCTTTCCGGGAAGGTTTCCTTATAAATATAGCCGCACTTGCCGTCTACTCCTTGACCTGCGTCAAAAAAATACCTCACTGGAACCATATCCGAGCCACTGCTTCGATGGCAACATCGATGACGGCTTCGCCACTGATCAGTAAACCGGCAGGGGAAAATAATGGCCTTTTTATCTCTTCATCAAATATTTCCTGTACCGATGGCAAAGCGATGCTTATAATTCTAACAAATATTAGCTTCTTATCCGCCGGTTTTTCATAAAATCCATGAAATAACAGGACTTTATTGACAAAAACCCTTCTTTCTTTTTTTATACCACCGCTGTTTGACGTGCGAAAGGATTGAATTATGCGATACAGGATAAAGAACGTTTTGATATTTTCCGGCGAACCGGGCTTGTAATTTAAATGATGGATAACTGTACTTTTTAACGAGGTGGGATAAATGAAGATCTACATTGGCAACATGTCCTATGAGGTAACAGAGGACGATTTACGACAGATGTTTGGCGAATATGGCGAGGTCCAATCGGCCAGTATCATTATGGACAAGATCAGCGGCCGATCCAAAGGATTCGGCTTTGTCGAAATGGCCACCAAGGAAGAAGGCCAGGCTGCTATCACCGGCTTAGACGGCAAGGAAATAAAGGGGCGCACCGTTACCGTCAATGAAGCCAAACCGCAGACCAAGTCAGCCAACGGACGGGGCGGCTCAGGCGGCGGTCGCGGCGGAAAAGGAGGTTTCGGCAGTGGTGGCGGACGCGGTGGGCAGGGAGGCAAAGGTGGTTTCAGCGGAGGCCGCGGTGGTTCAGGCAGCGGTTCCGGCGGCGGCAAAAGAGGAGGCTTCGGCAGTGGCGGCGGACGCGGTGGACGCGGTGGCGACCGATAAGAAAATATATCACGGCTGCTCGACCTGAGATACCAATCGTTGAGGAGGCGTTATGTTGACAAATTTATGGCACCAATCACGTCGCGGAACACTCACAGTCTTTGTGGGAAGCACATTGCTGTGGGGTGCAATGGCTCACTCCGCCGCAATTCTCGAGGGTGAGCGGATGAGCCCGGTGGTGGGCAAGGAGGGCATGGTCGTCACCAGCCATTTTCTGGCCACCCAGTCGGCTCTTGATGTTCTGAAAAAAGGTGGTAATGCTATTGATGCGGCTGTAACCGCCGCATTCTCGCTGGCCGTCACCCAGCCCCGTTCAGGCAACATCGGCGGCGGCGGATTTATGCTGATCTCTTCGGAAAAAAACGATGACGTTGTGGCCATCGATTATCGTGAGAAAGCTCCCGAAAAGGCCGGCCGCGACATGTTTCTAGATGGAGAAGGCAAGGCGGACAGCACACTGTCGCGCTATTCCCATCTGGCTGCCGGAGTACCGGGAACAGTTGCAGGGCTGGCTCTGGCTCTGCGAGAGTACGGCACCATCGGTCTGCAAGAAGCCATGGCACCCGCCATACAACTTGCGGAAGAAGGTTTCGTGGTGACCCCGCGTTTCAGTGATGGTCTCAAGGACAAGGAGTCCATGCTGAAAAAATGGCCCTCTTCCACCGAAATTTTCTACAAGGCGGACGGCGGCTTCTACGAGCCTGGCGATCTTTTTATCCAGAAAGACCTTGCTGCCACCCTGAAACGTATTGCCGAACAAGGCGCTCAGGAGTTCTACCAGGGCAAAACCGCCGAACTGCTGGTAGCCGAAATGGCCGCCCACGGTGGTCTTATAACCATGGAAGACTTGAAAAACTATGCTCCGACCATACGTAAGCCGGTGCACGGTACCTATCGCGGCTACGATATTTACTCCATGTCGCCGCCAAGCTCAGGAGGCACGCATATAGTACAGATCCTCAATATTTTGGAGGATTACCCCATCGGCCAATATGGCCATAACTCGGCGCATACCCTCCATCTGCTGGCCGAAGCGATGAAGCGCGCCTATGCCGACCGCTCCCTCTATCTCGGTGACGAGGATTTTGTCAAGGTGCCGCTCCAGGGTCTTACCGCCAAGAAATACGCCGAGGAAATCCGGCAGACGATCAATATGGACAAGGCCACCCCAAGCAGTACCATCGCCCCGGGAAATCCGTTGCCCTTTGAGAGCGACGAAACAACCCATTTCTCCATTGTCGACCAGTACGGCAACGCCGTTTCCAACACCTACACCATCAATTTCAGCTACGGTTCCGGGATTGTCGTGCAGGGAGCCGGTTTTTTGCTCAACAACGAAATGGATGATTTCTCCGCCAAACCCGGCGTACCGAACGCCTATGGCCTGGTTGGCGGCGAGGCCAATAAAATCGAGCCCGGCAAACGTATGCTCAGCTCGATGTCTCCCACCATTGTCACACAGCAAGGCAAAAATTTCCTTGTTACCGGCAGCCCCGGCGGTTCCAGGATCATCACCACGACGCTGCAGGTAATCATGAATGTGATTGACCACGGCCTCAACATACAAAGTGCCGTGACGGCACCGCGCATCCATCATCAATGGCTGCCCGATGAGCTGCGTATCGAGGAAGGAATCAGCGTCGATACCATAAATATTCTCAAGGAAAAGGGCCATACCATCAAGCAACAGGATGCCATGGGCGCCATTCAATCCATCATGATTAAAGACGGCATGATGTACGGCGGCGCCGATCCGCGTCGCTCCACCGCACTGGCGGCCGGACTTTGAAAATAGCTGTGATCACCCTCAGCTCAACTACCTGATAAATACGGTGAAGTCGTTGTACCGTATCTGCTTTTTTGGTCGATTTTGTGTCGTGCAAATTGATCCATGGAAAATGGGGGATGAAGCCGATTACAACTCTCCCCCATCTTCCATTGTGGCAACTTCACTGCGATCAGATCATTGACCTGTTAGTTTGCTTTGCCGGCCAATGCCGCCCTGGCTGCGGCAAGACGAGCAACCGGCACTCTGAATGGAGAGCATGAAACATAGTTGAGCCCCAGACGATGACAGAATGCGATCGACTTCGCTTCACCTCCATGTTCACCGCAGATCCCTAGCTTCAGATTCGGATTAACTGAACGTCCTTTTTCTGTCGCAATTTTCATCAGTTCGCCCACACCACCCTGATCGATGGTCTCAAAGGGATTCTCCGGCAGCAGTCCGTGCACCAGATACTCGATGAGAAAGCTCGACTCCGCATCATCACGCGATATGGCGAAGGTTGTCTGGGTCAGGTCATTGGTACCGAAAGAGAAAAATTCTGCATGTTCGGCAAGCTGATCCGCAGTGAGTGCAGCGCGGGGTATCTCGATCATGGTGCCAAACTTGTACGCGACCCTGATACCCTGCTCCTGCATGACCTTTTCCGCTTCCTTTTCGAGAATCTCCCGTTGAAATTTCAGTTCATTGACATGGCTGGTGAGGGGAATCATAATCTCCGGTCGAACATCGATTCCTTCCTGAGAGGCCCAACAGGCCGCCTCAAGGATAGCCCGTACCTGCATCTGCGTAAGTTCCGGAAAATGATTCCCAAGACGAACACCTCGAAGACCCAGCATCGGATTCTGTTCCCGGAGCGATTCCACCCTGCGGAAAATGGCCTCCTTTTCCCGTAACTGCTGCAGCAGTGCGTCAATTGCTTCCAGGTCCGGGGCATGCTGCAGCCGTATCTTGAGATTGGCCAGATCGCGGAGCAGGGCATCGTGATCCGGCAGAAATTCATGTAAAGGGGGATCAATCAGTCGGACAACCACAGGAAGCCCATCCATCACCTGAAACAACCCGGAGAAATCTTCGCGCTGGTACGGAAGCAATGCATTGATGGCCTCCGTCCGCTCAAGCGGGGTGTCTGCTAAAATCATTTTCTGCATAAAAGGGAGCCGTTCGGTTTCCATGAACATGTGCTCAGTCCGGCACAACCCTATTCCCTGAGCTCCATATTCCCTGGCTCGACGGGCATCGATGGGATTGTCGGAATTGGCCCATACCTCAAGAGTACGGAACTCGTCAGCCCAGGACAGCAATTTGAGCAGCCAGGTATCTTTTACATCCGGCTCCCGGGTTGACACTTCACCAAGATACAGCTCTCCGGTGGTGCCATCGATGGAAATAGAATCACCTTCTTTGAGCAGAATATCCCCGACGCTCACCTGCCGTCTGGTAAGATCAATATCCAATTCGGCAACGCCGACGACGGCAGGTTTGCCGAATTGACGTGCCACCAGAGCGGCATGGCTGGTTCTCCCTCCCCTGCTCGTCAAAATTCCTTGTGCGGCCAGCATGCCGTGAACATCATCCGGCCTCGTCTCCGGCCGCACCATAATCACCCGCTTGCCCTCCACCTTTCCCCATGTCTCAGCCAGATCAGCATCTAGTGCAATCACCCCCACGGCGGCGCCTGGCGAAACGTTCAAACCCTTGGCCAATAACCTGTTTTCCGCCCGGGCCGCATCGATAGCCGCCGGATCGAACTGCGGGTGGAAGAAAAAATCGATGAGGTCCGGGGTAACCCTCATGACAGCCTCTTCCTGTGTTATAAGACCTTCTTCGGCCATATCCACCGCTATCCGCACCGCAGCCTGTGGTGTACGCTTGCCGTCGCGTGTCTGCAGCATCCACAGTTTGCCGTTTTCTATGGTGAACTCAACATCCTGCATTTCGCGGTAGTGCTGTTCCAGCAATTCAGCAATTTTTTCGAACTCCTTGTGCACTTCAGGCATCTCACGTTGAAGCTCGGCGAGATCCTTGGTCATACGGGTGCCGGCCACAACATCCTCACCCTGAGCATTGGCGAGGTAATCACCCTCTATCCTCTTTTCACCGGTCGTGCCGCTTCTCGTCAAAGCAACTCCAGTGGCACTGTTCTCATCGAGATTGCCATACACCATGGTGACAATATTGACTGCGGTGCCGAGATCGTGGGGGATCCCGGCCGCTTTCCGGTAGTTCCCGGCTCGTCTGCCGTTCCAGCTCATGAATACCGCTTCTGTCGCCATTTGCAACTGTGCATAAGGTTCCGTTGGAAACTGATGATGTGTGTGGAACCGGAAAACATTTTTAAATTCCTCGGTAATTATTCTCCAATGCTCCGTTGTCAATTCCGCATCTGACTTGGCACCTGCTTGCTTCCGTGTCCTGGTAATAACCTCTTCAAATTTATCATCCGGGATATGCATGACAACACTGCCGAACATCTGGATAAGACGTCTATAGAGATCATAGGCAAACCGGGGATTGTCGGTCGTTGCAATGAGCCCCTGCACTGTTTCATCATTCATGCCGATATTGAGGACAGTATCCATCATTCCAGGCATGGAGAATTTGGCTCCGGAACGGCAGGACAGCAACAGTGGGTTACGGGTATCTCCAAATCGTTTTCCTGTTGTCTTTTCAATACCTTCCAGTTCTGCCAACACCTGGTTCCACAATCCCTCCGGCAACTGTTCTCCCAACGAAAGGTACTCGTTGCATGCCTCAGTGGTAATGGTAAATCCAGGAGGGACCGGCACTCCGATGCGCGCCATATCCGCCAGATTAGCCCCCTTGCCGCCAAGCAGACCGCGAACCCTGTCCCACGAACTACCGACATATTTTTCTACTGCATCAAGCTGCTCAAAACCAAAGACCCATTGTTTGTTCACTGTGTTTTCCTCCATAAAATGCATTGTGGTATCACCTTCAACTGTTTAAATGAATTTTCAGATTAATGAAATTTGCCATACATGTGTGTGCAATGATAAGCAGGTGTCGTGCCTGTTTTCTCGAACCTCACAAGATAATAAACTAAATTGAAATATTTTATAAATAATATTTTAGTTTTTTTGCTTCCAGGAGAGCTCGCAAACATAAACGATAAACTGTCTTTACCACTATTCGCTGCGAAAATGGGGGTAAAACACGCTATTTAAATTGTCTAACGATAAAATCAAACGCAGACCAGGCGGCTGTTCTGTTGGTTTGGGCTACAGTGGTCTTACTAATCTTGGAATTTCATCCGGACTGACCAGTAGCCTGATTGATCTTGTTTGGCCAGGTATACGACTATTCGTTATCTACGATTCCTATCATCTCTCTATATTTATTTGTGTTCTATTATTGGATCATTAACGACATTGAAGAAATCAGCTTCCGGCCCTCCTGCATCCAAGAATTTTGATGAGGAATGATTTTGCGATAATAATGGGTTGGGAATAAAATCGTCTTTGCTGAAAAAATCCCTTTTTTGCGCAGGAACAAAAGAAAAAATTCTAACGAAACATTATTATAAACTAAATGGACATCAACTATAGTCTTAGACATTCAAATGATTACGATTGCGGCTCAAATGAAAATTCAGGGATCAAAAAAGTATGGTGACAGATCTGAACACAAGACAGGCCATGATTGCGGAGATGCTGTGTCACCACGATTATTTCAACGTGGATGAGCTCTCCAGTAAATTCGGGGTAACCAGCCAGACGATCCGCCGTGATCTCCAGGTACTGACGGAAAAGGGAATAGCCAGGAGAAAACACGGCGGGGTGGAACGGCTGGTCCTTACACAGAATCAAACCTATATTTCCCGTCAGGTCCTGAACAGCTCAGCAAAGCATCGTATAGCCACGGAACTGGCCAAACATATTCCCAACGGCGTGTCACTCGCCTTCAGCATCGGTACAACACCTGAGGTGGCCGCTCAAGCTTTGTTGCAGCACAAAAACCTGAGAATCGTCACCAATAACCTCAATATCGCCATGCTTATGACTGTCAATCCGACGTTTGAAATCAACATTGCCGGCGGAAGGGTTCGCAACGATGACCGCGATGTCATTGACAGTAGTGCCGAGAAACTTTTTTCCGCCTACCGGGTTGATGTCGGCATTTTTGGGGTGGCTGGTGTCGACGAGGACGGCACCCTTCTTGATTTTAATGAGCAGGAGGTCATTACACGGCAGACAATCCAGAAAAACTGCAGACAATCCTTTTTGGTGCTCGACCACAGCAAGTTTTCACGGCCGGCACATGTGCGAGGTGGATTTATAGGCAACGTCAGCAAGGTTTTCTGCGAGAAAAAACCTCCTTCACAAATAGAGCAGATACTCGACGATTGTCCGACCGAACTGGTGATTTGTCCATGAGTGGGATTAAGCTTATTCATATCTCCAAAGAGTGGTCGGGAGTAAAGGCTGTGGATGATGTTTCGCTGGAGGTTGCAGAGGGAACCTTCAGTGTGCTGCTGGGGCCCTCAGGGTGCGGGAAGTCAACAATATTGAGGATGATAGCAGGCCTTGAGCCGGTGACTTCAGGCTCAATCCGGATAGGCGAAAATGAAGTTACGACCATGGATCCGGCAGAACGCGGCATCTCAATGGTTTTTCAATCCTATGCCCTGTTTCCGCATCTGAATGTCAAAGAAAATATCCTTTTCGGATTGAAAGTGCGTAAAGTTGATGCGCATGAACGGAAACTGCGACTACAGGACGCCGCTGAACTCGTGGGACTGCAAAATTTTTTAGACCGTAAGCCATCGCAGCTATCGGGTGGCCAGAGGCAGCGAGTCGCACTTGCTCGCACCATCGTCTCAAGGCGACCCGTCTGTCTCATGGACGAACCGCTTTCAAATCTCGACGCCAAGCTCAGGGGTGAAATGCGCACCGAGATTAGAGAGCTGCAGAAGAAGCTGAATTTGACAGTGCTTTACGTGACTCATGATCAGACAGAGGCCATGACCATGGCCGATCAGGTAGTTCTTTTACGAAATGGTAAAATTGAACAAATGGGAACCCCCAGAGAGCTGTATTCTCAACCCGTTACAACCTTTGCAGCGCAATTCATCGGTAGTCCGCCAATGAACATCTTTCTCCCTGAAAAAGTGGCTGATACCGGATTTACCCGAAACAACACCCGTGGCAAAGTGCTGGGAATACGGCCCGAAAACATTCTGCTTAACAACGGAGGAATACCCATGCAGGCAGGTTCGGTGGATTTTCTCGGGTCGGAAACACTCCTGTATCTGCATCAGGGGGAGCTGTCGCTCGTTGCTAAGATAACAGGCCATTGCCCGGTGGCACCAGGGGATTATGTGAGGGTTTCATGGAATGATTCCGACATACACCTGTTTGATGAGAAGGAATTGAGGCTTGGGCAGTACTAAGCTGCCCAAGCTTTTCAAACACTCAGGCGTTGCAGCGCGTGAGTGATAAAGCCCGAGCTGCCGGTTATGAAACCGGTAAAGGAAGCACTCAGACTATAAGGAGGATTATACCATGTTTGGCGGATTAAAGAGAGTACTTTTGACGGCTGCTGCATCCATGTGCCTGGCGGCATCAGCTGCAGCAGCATCGAAGACCGAACTCACCATGTACTATCCGGTGGCGGTTGGCGGCCCGTTGACCAATGTGGTCGACGGAATGATAAACGATTTTATGGCGGAAAACCCAGATATCAAAGTCAATGCTATATATGCCGGCAACTATAATGATGCCAGAATAAAAGCACTGGCAGCCTTGAAGAGCGGCAAGCCTGCTCAACTATCGGTGATGTTTTCCATTGATATTTACGAACTGATCAACCAGGACGCCATCGTGCCTTTTGATGAGGTGGTACAAACAGCGGAAGAGAAGACGTGGTTGAATTCGTTCTATCCCACCCTTATGGAAAACGGTAAAACAGCAGGAAAAACCTGGGGAATTCCATTTCAGCGTTCTACCATTGTCATGTACTACAACAAGGATAGCTTCAGAAAAGCGGGTCTGGATCCCGAAGCCCCTCCCGCCACCTGGAATGAGCTTGTAGTCATGGGCAAAAAGCTTACTCAAGCCGATGGTTCCAAATGGGGGGTTATGATTCCTTCAACCGGTTATCCCTATTGG
Organism: uncultured Desulfopila sp.; assembly: GCA_964446655.1. Classification (GTDB taxonomy): domain Bacteria; phylum Desulfobacterota; class Desulfobulbia; order Desulfobulbales; family Desulfocapsaceae; genus Desulfopila_A. Next base: position 4,103 of record CAYUPL010000004.1, on the reverse strand, counting down.
ATGTTCGGAGCTCTGGCCATGCAGAATGGGGAAGTGCTGATGAGTGGTTTGGGAAATACAACCTATTTTGACAAACCCGGTGTAATCGAAGCACTACAATTCTGGAGGGATTTGGGAGCTGAACACAAGATTATGCCTGAAGGTACCATTGAGTGGGGTACACTACGCCAGAATTTTCTTGAGGAAAAGACAGCAATCATGTGGCATTCAACTGGAAACCTGACTGCGGTCAAGAAGAATGCCGGATTTGACTTTGGTGTTGCTATGCTGCCCGCCAACACACGCCGCGGGACCCCTACCGGAGGCGGAAACTTCTACATTTTCAAAGACTCTACTCTGGAAGAGAAAAGGGCTTCGCTTAAACTCATCCGTTTCATGACCAGCCCGGAACGTTCCGCTGAATGGTCGGTTGAGACCGGCTACATGGGTGTCAGTCCGGCAGCCTATGAAACAGAAATATTAAAGAAATATGTGAAGGACTTTCCTTATGCCGCCGTGGCTCGGGATCAGCTTGAATATGCCACCGCTGAACTTTCCACCCATCAGACGGGCAGGGTCAGAAAGGTTCTCGACGATGCCATCCAGGCAGCCCTTACCGGCGGAAAAACCCCTGAAGAGGCACTGAAAAGCGCACAAAATCAGGCGACCGTATTGCTGAAACCTTTTCAGTAAACAGCATACATCCGAATCATATGAGAATCGGTTCTTCCACTAACGCGGTTTACGGATGGTTGCTTGTGTTTCCGGCAACCATCCTGCTGGTCGGGTTCACCCATTACCCTATGATTGCAACTCTTTTCGACAGTTTTTTTGCCGAAAGCGGGTCTAGTCTGTCTGCAAGGTATCTTGGGTTGGCCAATTATCATATCATGTTCAGTGATCCGGTCTTCAAAACTGTTTTACTGAACAATTTCTTGTTTGCCCTGGGTACGATACCCACCTCAATAGGTGTTGCTCTTGCAATGGCAATCCTGGTCAACCGTGCCTTTACAGGCAGGTTTTTTGTGCGTATGGCTTTTTTTACTCCGACCATTCTGCCCATGATCGCGGTTGCCAACATCTGGATGTTTTTCTATACGCCGGAAATTGGTCTCTTCGACCAGTTGCTGTCTTTGATCGGCCTGCAGGGACATAACTGGCTGGGTGACCCGAATACTGTACTGCCGGCGATCATTGTCATGACCATCTGGAAAGAGGCGGGCTTTTTCATGATATTCTACCTTGCCTCCCTGCAAAACATCTCGCCGGAGTTGAAAGAGGCGGCGCTACTTGAGGGAACCGGATACTGGTATTACTTTCGAAGGGTTCTCTTCCCTTTGCTTATGCCCACAACCCTTTTTATTTCCGTGAATGCGGTTATTAATTCCTTCAAACTGGTCGACCATCTCTTCATCCTGACCAAAGGAGGGCCGGACAATGCCAGCAATCTGCTTCTCTATTATATTTTTGAGACGGCATTTTCCTATTTTGACCTGGGTTATGCAGCATCGTTGACTGCCGTTCTGCTGCTGCTTCTTGCCTTTCTGGCTTTGGTCCAATTCTTTGTTTTTGACAAAAGGATTCATTACCGATGATCCACTTGGCAAAGAAATACAGCGCCTTTGCAAGAATGCTGGAACCCATTTCCAGCTGGTTTCTAGCTGTATTATGGATTGCCCCTCTTCTCTATGCTTTCTGGGCGGCTTTCCATCCGGCTGAATATGCCGTGACATTCGATGTGACCGCGCCACTCACTCTTGCCAACTTCAAGCAGGCTTTAGCGCAAGCCCCGTTTCTACGATATGGTTTCAACACCTTCGTCCTTGTTACGCTCACTCTGGCCGGACAATTCATTCTCTGTACTTTAGCGGCATACGGTTTTTCCAGGTTTGCCTTCGCGGGCAAGGATATTGCCTTTGCTCTGGTTCTGGTCCAGTTGATGATAACACCGGAAATCCTCATAGTTAAAAACTACTCAACCCTGGCTCATCTTAGTCTGGTGGATACCATCAGCGGTATCGCACTTCCCTATATGGCGAGCGCTTTCGGTATATTTCTACTCCGTCAGGCTTTTAAATCCACGCCCCTGGAGCTCGAAGAGGCGGCGAGGCTTGAAGGTTGCGGACTTTGGGGGGTTTTATGGAAGGTCTATATTCCACTTGCCAAACCAACCTACCTCGCCTACGGGCTGGTATCAGTGAGTCACCACTGGAATAATTTCCTCTGGCCGCTCATTATTACCAACTCTGTCACGACCAGACCGCTGACGGTAGGCTTAGGCGTTTTCGGCTCCCCCGAATCGGGCGTGGACTGGTCCATAATCTCCGCAGCGACACTGTTGTCCGTCTCCCCGCTTCTTCTGGCCTTCCTGCTTTTTCAACGACAGTTTGTCCAATCATTTATGCATGCCGGGATCAAGTGATGGGCATATTCACTCATCTGACCTCCACCTCCATATTCTTCCCTTGAGATATCAAAAGATACCAGAAAAGCTTCCGTTTCCCTTCCCTTTTCTCCCGCAATATATATTTACCAATATCGACGATACGCTTACCTGGCATGGCCGGCTGCCGGTACAAACCTTTTATGTCCTTGAAGCGTTAAAGCGCGGCATACACGTCACAGGGACCTGTAGTGCCTGGTGTGACTGCATAGTCAGACCCTGGCCTATCAGCACCGTCATAGGTGAAAACAGTGCCGTTATCATGTCTACCGAATATGGTTTTACCGCTGAGTATATCTACGAAGGGGAAATAATATGAATCAATAGAAACATTCTTCTATCCTTGGCAGTGAAAGTAAAAGAAGATGTTACCGAAGCGAAGCTAACTCATGATACAAGGTATCGGGTTACCGATATAGCCTTTGACATAGGCCAGGATCATACCCTGTTTAAGAATAAGTGTCTGAAGATTATTGAGATCTGCAAGGCGCATGGAGCCAACGCCAGAATGAGTTCCATCCATATCTATGTCTGGTACGGAGCACACTCCAAGGCAACGACCACGAGTACACTTAGTAAAAGACTTAAAGCTCCGGCTGCCGCAGCCGTATTTGTCGGGGACTCAGCAAACGACGAGGATATGGTCAAATTGCTTGATACGACAACAGGTCGGCAGAATGCGCGTAAAGCGGAAGCGTTTACAAACAAACGTATCCATTGACGGAGATCATATCCTTCTTCCCCGTTACCTCCCTTTAATTCTCTGATATGGTCGTATTTCCGCCTGGCTGACATACTCCGGCGAGAGAATAACAACCTCTTCGTGCCCTTTCTGCATATATACGAGTACATTTTCGGGCAACACGGCAACTTCGTAGAGCTCGCCTCCGCCGAGGGCTGGGTCGTGCCATTTTTCGGCAAATTTTTCCACTATTTTTTTGTCGGGGGTCCATGCCAGGCTACGCATACATCCGGATACGGAGCCTCTGTAGACTGTCTTGATGTGAGCTGGGAAAAGCACGCCGCACCGAAAGAGCCTGTCCCTGTCACAATGGTTGAAGAGTCTGGCCCATAAGGTGCTGTCGCCACCTGAAGAAAATGGATTGTTATCGGCACTGTAAAGGGCGATGACAGCTTCTTCCAAACGATCATTACTGCGGAATTCTTCCAGATTGTTAAGGAGAAACTGAACATGATCTTTTTTGTTAAGGAGCCATAGCGCTTGCAGCGGGTCGGCTTCTGCCGCCATGGCATTTTTTAAAGCATTCAAACTCTTCTCGAGGGATTGCTCATGTCTTTTCTGCATCTCCGGGCTATCAAACCTGCCCATGAAATAGTCCGGCTGATGCAGAAATGCAATATTGCTAACGTTCCATTTCATAGAACTGCCTTAATAAGGTTGAATTCAAGGTTGAATTTTGAGCGAACACTGTTGTATTTCGCTGTATGATCATCCCCTTCTTTGACTCCTTTTCTCCTGGTTTGACAACCCTATTCTTCAGAAGCATCAAAAGGCCCTCTGTGCGCAAGAGAAGTGAGGCTTACCCATAGCTTTTCAGCGGCGCGTAGAAAAAACATAATGAATGTCCCCGGCAAATCGCCAACAGTCACGCTTGATGTTATTTACACTGCGCGTTATATGTTTCTCAGGTGTGTGCGGTTTTTTTTGAGTGTCTACGGC
>CAYUPL010000003.1:32837-138433 GCA_964446655.1 uncultured Desulfopila sp. | reverse complement strand
ATGCTTTTTCGTTGAGCATCGAGAGAAGGACTTCCGTCATTCTCCATCATATAAAAGCGAAAATCAAGTGGCAGGCATGCACATCCAAACAAGCACGCAGAAAAGTTTGTATATTTGTTGTTTTAAAAGAAGATATTAATTATAGTGACTTCCTAATAAGATTACTAGTCAACGATGGGATGTGGTTACGACAACAAAATTACAAGATTTTAAGAATTTAATAATGGAGAACTGTTTTATGAGAACCAGGCATTTTATAAGTATGTTTTTAGGCACATTGTTTTTAAGTTTTTCGCTCTACGTGTCTTCACCACACGCAGATTCATCGTTTACAATTTTTCAGGCTGCAATAAATTCTGCCAGTTCCGTTATTATTGTAGAAAAATCTGGAGATGGCACCGGCACGGTAACAAGTAATGTCGCTGGTATTAATTGCGGTCAGGATTGTGAAGGAGCGTTTCCCACTAATACCATGGTAACTCTTACGGCTACGACAGAAGATGGTTTTGATTTTGCAGGATGGGAAGGTGCTTGCTCCGGTACCGCCCCGACTTGTACCCTGCAAGCATCTGGGCAACTTTTTGTGACCGCCGAATTTGTAGAGAAAGCACTTGTCGAAGAGGAAGGAATCTGGTGGGGAATTCACAATGGCGGTAGACCGACATTCTACTTCACTCATCTAATGAAACATTATCCTCCTACCTTCATTGTGGAAATGGATGGTTGTGAGACTGTGGAAGTGATAAACAATGGACACCGCTTCGAAACGAATAAGCTCATAGTAAAACAATCAGATGTTAGTGGCCGTGGAATGGCGTTGACAACTCAGAGCGGCCAATGTGGAGCAAGCAGGGCTTCTCGCATTTTCTACGACAAAGAGGAGATGCCGGTCGAGAATCCTCCAGTATTAATACCATGAGAGCAAGAATTAGAGAAAGCACCTTTCCAAGAAGCCTTGTTGGGAGTATGTTACCTTCCAACAATCATTAAAGAGAAAACTTTCTTCTTTATACTGGCTCCCTTTGTGTTGATATTGTTGTAAGAAAACGAATTTACCAAAAAAATTAGAAAGGTCGCCTATTAAGGTGACCTTTCTGATTTCCGGTTCGTATGACAATAGTTCTATTATATACTGGGACTTTGGTAAGATGCATGGGTGTTATCGTTTAAACCCAGTTGCCTGTGTAGAGGTGTTGTTAGATTCATTTTTCATTTCTTTGCTCTCCTCCCCAAAAAAACTACTCAGAACATTCATTTGCAAAGAAATGTTGTTTTGCTAGTCGGTCTCATTGGTGTACTATTCATACTAAGTTCGAGGTTCTTTCATTCCTTTTGCGTGATCGTATCCCCTTTAAAAAGAGAGGTGGTCCTGATTCTTGGATCCCTCTCTCTACGATAGCGGTTGGTCCGAATGTGATGTGCTTGCTTTTGATTTTTAATAAGTATGTATCCACCTGTTTTACCGGTAGATACTTACTACCCGCCAGCCGAATTCCGAAAGAACGGTCTGGAAAAAATGCTTCAATTCATGGACTGGTACAACGTCACCCATATCATCACTTATCATGGTTACTGGAAGGAGTATCTGCGCGAGCATTCCGATCTGTTCGGGGAGGTACGGACATCGGATGTCAGTGCGAAAGCGGTCTTCCGGTTACAGCGCGAACCGTCGATGGTGCAGGAGGGGGCGGCACGGGTGGAGGCAGGGATCAATCGCATTGATGTGTATCCGGAAGAGCCCTCTGCGCCGCTTGTGATTCGCTATAATTGGGTGAATGGACTGATATGCGATCCTGATGAGACACACATCGAGCCGTACGAGACAGGCACTAGCGTGCAGCTAATCCGCGTCCGGCCGAACGGGGCGAAACAAGTGCGGATCCGCTACGGACGGTGGTATTGATGCGTAGGCGATCCGGTTCCTGGGTATGGCTGGGCATTATCCTTTTTGCCGCTCTGCTGCTGCGAGCTGCACTGGCGGTGTTTGTGTTCGCTTCCACCCGTGACACCTCCGTGGTCGGCATCATGGCCGTGCAGATTCTGGAGGGGGCCAGACCACTATTCTATGTCGGTCAGAACTACATGGGGGCGCTGGAGGCTTATGCGGTAGCCGTTGTTTTTAGTTTTTTCGGGGTCTCACCATTTACGCTGGCGGTTGCACCGACGCTTTTTGCAGTGCTCTGGTGCTGGAGTGTATATGCGTTGTTTCGCCGGTTGACCGGGTGCGAGGCGGGAGGGCTGGCAGCAGCGGCCTGTGCGGCGTTCGGTGGCCGGCATGTCCTCTGGTACACCATGGGAGCATACGGGGGCTATCCGGAAATGCTGCTTTTCGGTACGCTGGCGCTGGTTCTGGTGTTTGATCTTACGGGGAACGTCCGCGTTGCACGCGGGAATGCTTGGCGCTGGCCGGCGTTGGGGCTGGTCGTGGCGCTGGGGGTGTGGACAAACCTTCAAGTAATACCGTTTTTTCTGGTTGCCGGTGGGTGGCTGCTGGTGGATTGGTGGCGGTACGGGCGCGGTTGGCGGCGATTGACGGCGATGGTCGCAACGGGCATGCTTGGATTAGTTGGTTTCCTGCCTTTGCTGGTTGCTAATATGGGGGAAATGAGTGGTAGCGAAACGCACATGGGGTTTGCGGGATTAGGACAGGTGGGCATGCATGGCAGGTTGACGCTTCTCAAAACCTTGCCACCGATGCTCTGGTGGCCGGATGCCACGGTGGTCTGGATTCGCGCAGCAGCCCTGGCAAGCGTTGCACTGCCATTGTTGATATATGGGGTGATCCTCACCAATCGGCGGTGGCGTACCGGAACTGATTCCGAGAATCGTACCGCATGGTGGGTGCCGGTTGTCTATGCGCTTGTTTTTCTGGCATTCTACCTGCCGCATCCGTTGGCTGCCGCCTGTGCACCGCGCTATTTGATCGGTACGTTCACCGTCATGATCGGGTCGGGGTTCGCCGCGCTGGTTTGTATGCCGATTGCCTGGATACGGCGGCTTGGTTGGTTGTTGCTGGCCTTCTGGTGCGGATATAATGCGATCTTCACGTTTAACGAATGCGTGAAAGCTGCGCCTGTCAAAACGCAGACGCTCAAGGTACACGAACAAACCATTGCCGCCGCGCGTGAAGCCGGCTTACAGCATGTCAAGATTATTGGGGGATTAGCGGACCAGTTGCGTGGGACGATGCTGACGATGACGCGTGAGCGGGAGGTCCGTTTTCTGGCCTTCCAGGATGAGCGTATTCTAGAACATCAGGAGGGCTGGGAGCGCGATGAGGCGGGCGGCTATGCCTTTTCGCCCGGTTTGCAGCCGTATTTCACGGGAGCGCTGATGGCTATGGGCGTCGAGGATTTTACGTTGACCAGCGCGCCGGGATTGCAGTTGCTCGGGGGAATGGTGCCGCCGCCGGTTCGACTGCAGCAAGCTGAAATACGGGACGTCACTATAGTGGGTATGGATGGCGAGGCTGGTTGGCTGATCGACGGTGTGCGTGCGACGGGGATTGGTCCGGGTGGCGAGACGGTACAGCGATTGGTGATTGAGCTGGCGGGCACGCTGCAGGTCGGCGGCATGCGATTGTTTCCGGTTGCACATGATCTACCGCGCGGACCCTATTCCATCGAGTATTCGCTCGACGGGGTTCACTACGCTCCTCTCGTGACGAACATATTGCGTTCAGGCGAATCCTACATCAGCGGCAACCGCGTTTATTTCAAGGATTATGATCCGGTGCAGGATCATCGCTGGCCGCCTATCGAGGCCGTATATTTACGATTGACGATTAAAATGTCCGCCCACACCTCGTGGCGAATCTCTGAGATCCGGGTGTTCGAACATCTTGGGATTGGTGCATTGGTGACGGAGGCTGAAGTCGAGAGCATCGCCACTGCGCTGGAGTCGGACGGTGTCGACTTTGTTTTTGCCGATCGGTGGTTGAGCAGTCGGCTGGAAGCAAGGCGCTTGGCGGTTGGACGAGGTCCACAGACACTATCACCGATGAATATCCGCTATCCGGCTACGATGCGGGTGCAGACAGTGTTTAACAGTCCCGGTCAGGCGGTAGTGGTGGCAATTGAGATGGCCGATGAGGCCGAGCAGCGACTGCGTCAATCACAACGCGACTGGACCAGTGTGATTGCACGCGATTTCGGACACTACCGTGTGCTGCAAATGAAATGCAACGGCAATGTAACGGACGCCCCCCCCTTATACTGGAACGGGCACACACTGCTGGAGTGATATTGCAACACAGCCCCCAGCTGGTGGCGGCGAGTAGCAATTTGGCCGGCATTAACTCCCGGATGTGCAGGAAGACACCCTGCAGTAGTGGTGTTAGTGACATAGAGTAGATTATTACCATGGTCGGATTATCACAAAGTGACTACCCTTTGAGATTTTTCTCTTTACGGAGGACTTCTGGATGGTTGTGATTGACGAGGTTTTGCCACTTGATTGTGACAACCTCACTTATTTGGGTTGTGTCCTATAGGAGTTTTTGAGTCTGGTAAAAAGATTGAACTTAAAAATGCACCATATAGCTGAAGCCCCATCTTTCCATGTTATTTTTTTTCCTTCATCATAGGTTCTGCCAAAATATGAGATAGGTACTTCGTATATACGTATACCCTTGATTTTTGCTATTTTGGCTGTAATTTCCGGTTCAACTCCAAAACGGTTGGAGACGAGTATCATGTTGCGGATAATATCCCCCCTAACTGCCTTATAGCAGGTTTCCATGTCGGTGAGGTTGAGATTGGTTAACATATTTGAAAGGAAAGTTAGAAACCGATTGCCCATGAAATGCCAGAAATAGAGTACTCTTGAGATTTCACCTTTAAAACGTGATCCGTAGACGACATCTGCCTTGCCGTCGACAAACGGCCGTAAAAGAATTTCATAGTCTTTAGGGTCGTACTCCAAGTCGGCATCCTGTACCAGCACTATATCGCCAGATGTTTTGCTGATTCCTGAGCGGATAGCGGCACCTTTCCCCAAATTGGTCTCGTGGAACAAAAGGATATAACTTTCTCTCAACCGAATCCTTTCTTCCAGAATTTTTTTTGAATGATCAGTTGAGCAATCATCGATTATGACGATTTCCCATGATTCGATGGAAGCCAGGCTATTCAATTCTTCTTCAACACGATCAAGAATAGAAATAATGGTTTTTTCTTCATTAAAAACTGGAATAACAATACTGAGTTTCACGGAACACCCTTGGAAATATTGTGATTGAGCAGAAACCGTTGATCTGGATTCATCAAATGTCAGTCTGGGCAGTCTGGGAATTCTTGCTTTTATTTATAAATATTGGGTAGTTGATGAATTTAATCGCAGGAATATCATTAAAAATCTGAGAATTAAATTTTGAGAACACAAGCAATAGTGAAAAACAGTATTTATGAACAGGCACTATTTGTAAATCATGCGACAAGGTATAACTTTCCTGAGTATAAATGAAGTTTCATGGTTAGCATTTACAATCTCCTTTTTGATTGTTTTTATGACAAAAAATCAAGACTAAGGCAACAAATATCTGTGCCATACTGCATTCAAACACATAAGGACCATGGTTTACTCCTAAAATTTATCTCTACAAAAACAAATAACTTTAATCCGGTTAAGTAATCTAAATGCAAGTAAAAACAAGATAAAAAGATGTTGACAGTCTGGGTTCATGAGTGATACCTGCCTGAAAAATTCATAACACAAAGGAAGGTATACAAAAAATGATATCCGTCTGGCTATAAAGAGGAGTATCTCTCCAGCTTCACGGAATTATCCATAGCTGCCCTTTTTGGGAAATACAGATTGAGTATTTCAAAATATTACTTTATGTTGCCGAGGCGGGCGCAAATTGTTGTCCGGTTAAGAAAAAATGACAATTAATCCGACAAGAAGCGGAACAGTCGGAACACATCAGTATCTTTACCAAAGACCATTCCCGGAACTGTTCAGGATAATGGTGATTCTTTTTTGTCGAAGAGAAAATTTGATATCCTCTTTTGTGTATCCTTTGCCAGGAGATTGTCCCCATAAGTCCGTTTGTGGGATATAGTTATTCTAATGAATATAATTGTAGATGTCAGTGTAATAGGGTTAGCGCAGCTGTTTGAAACTGCAAGAACAGGGATATTTCGAGTTATCAGTAGCTTGTCTGATGAGTTGCTGCAGCGTGACGATCTTGATATTCAGTATGGGGCTTTATCTTCGATACAAGTCAATCAACTGACGGATACCTATTTTAAAGAAAGAGGGTTTGGAGGAAAATCATTTCCCAAAAACCGGCTGGAAAAGTTTCTCCTGACATGTGCTGATAATGATGAAGATGTTCCAAATGAGAGCAAGGCTATAAAAGTACTCTCCAGGATGTATCGTATGTCGCAGAGCTACAGGATAGGCAAGTATACAGATATTTACCACTCCATGTACTCCGCTCTGCCTCGTTTTCATTCCGGCGGCAAACTCATTCGAATGATGACTGTATACGATATCATCCCGCTTATCCATCCGGAATATTTTGCCGACGGATTTGTCGACCAGTTTCGCCCCATCGTGGAATCTTTCTCTCCACAGAATGATTATGTGTTCACCATTTCCACAAGTACCAAAAATGATATCTGCAACTATTTTAACATGGATGCTGAAAGAGTCTTCGTCACTCAGCCGGCCGCCTCTGCTGAATTGTACTTTCCTGTGACTGATTTGGCTCTTATACAAGAGGTCAAAAAACAGTTTCATATCCCTGATGGTCGATATTTTCTCACCTTGGCTACCGTGGAAAAACGGAAAAATCTGGCAGCTTCCATGAATAGCTTTCGTGAAGTCCTGCAGCAGCCTGGCTGCGAGGATCTCTATTTTGTTCTGGTCGGAACACAAGGCTGGAAGGTACAGGGACTTATGGATGAAATTGCGAATGATCCCCTGTTGCGGCACAAGGTGGTTTTTACAGGTTTTGTTCCCGATGAATATCTGAGTGCAATTTACAGCGGCGCTGAAGCCTTTATTTACCCATCTCTTTATGAGGGCTTTGGTCTACCGCCCCTTGAAGCGATGCAGTGCGGTGTACCGGTGATTACCTCCAATACAAGCTCTCTGCCGGAAGTCGTTGGCGATTCGGGGATTTTGGTGGATCCTCATGATACTGAACAGATTGCCCAGGCAATGTTGCAACTGCTGAGCGATACTGAACTTCGCCGGTTTTACGTCGAAAAAGGGCTTGAGAAAGCCAAGGAGTTTTCCTGGAAAGATTGTGCCGATAAGACTATAGCCGGGTATCGATATGTCTGGGATAATCGCTGAAGGGAGAATGGTTGTTTAATGCATATTTATTATGACCACCAGATTTTTTCGCTCCAGAATGTTGGGGGGATCTCGCGGTATTTTGTTGAACTGGCAACCAGGCTGTCGCAGTCTTCCAGCAGTATCAAAACCACGGTGATTGCTCCATTGCATATCAACCAACATCTTGCAGCCAGTGCGGTTGAGACATTTGGCAGGCAAATTCCTGAGTTTCCTGGAAAACATCATGTCTTGCCACTTCTAAATCGTTTGATCACCAAAGGGTTGTTCCGGAAAATATATCCCGATATTTTCCACGAAACCTATTATTCAAAATATTTTCAAAAAGTTAGGTCTCCTCGGGTTCTTACTGTATATGATATGATTCATGAGCGGTTTCCCGAGGAGTTCAGTGGTCCGGATCGTTATATCGCCATGCAAAAGGCAGCAGCTATTTCCCGTGCCGATCATATTATAGCTATATCTCACAATACACGTACCGATATCATAACCTACCTGGATGTTCCGGAGGAAAAGATAACTGTTATTCCACTGGCAACTTCATTTAATATTCTTCCCTTGTCTGGGGCATGCAATTTTAGAAAATGGCACAGGCCATATCTCCTCTATGTCGGATTGAGACAGGGTGTGAAGAATTTTTCAGGGCTCCTTAACGCTTATAGACATTCAGAGGTACTGAATAGCAATTACGATCTTCTTTGTGTCGGGGGAGGAGTGTTTACTCGTCGGGAATTCCGCACTATTTGTGAAGCCGGCTTGCAGGAAAGAGTCCATCACCTCCAGGCAGAAGACCAAACCCTGCAAATGTTGTATCGCGATGCGGAAGCATTTGTTTATCCCTCGTTATATGAAGGGTTCGGTCTACCTCTGCTGGAGGCAATGAAGTGTGGCTGCCCGGTAGTCTGCAGTAACACAAGTTCCATGCCTGAGATTGCAGGTGATGCCGCGCATTATTTTGACCCAGAGGATGAGGAAGAATTACGCCTGATTTTAGAACAGACGGTACAATCTGAAACAGATCGAGTCTTACTGAGAAAGCGTGGTTACGACCGGGTAGAAATTTTCAGCTGGGAAAAATGTGTGAAGAAAACTGAAAGTGTGTATCGCTCTTTGCTCTAACTACTATGCAGAAAACTCCAGAGAAACCATCAACAGCACCGCTTGTCTCCATTATCACTGTTGTGTTGAACGGAGAACCATTTATCCGCCAGACACTGGACAGTGTCTTGCAGCAGACCTATGACATGATAGAGTATATCGTCATAGATGGTGGTTCTGTGGATGGAACTGTGAAAATATTGAAGGAATATGCACCTCGGTTGGCTTATTGGAAAAGTGAAAGAGACAGCGGGATCAGTGATGCTTTCAATAAAGGTATTACCAAAGCCCAGGGTGATATCGTTGGTTTGATCAACGCAGGAGACTGGTACGAGCCGGATACGGTGCAACAAGTGGTTAATGTTTTTCAGGGAGATAAGAGGGTTGGGGTTGTTTGTGGCAGTCTGCAGTTCTGGAAAGGGAAGCAGCGTGAATATCTTTGCCATTCGGTACCTCAACTGCTTGAGCGTGATATGACTGTAACCCATCCAACCTGCTTTGTGCGGCAGGATTTATACGCTAAAGTGGGTCTTTTTTCTCCTGAATATAAACTGGCAATGGACTACGAGATGCTCCTGCGTCTGAAAAAGCAGGGGTGCCGGTTTGTTTCTCTCGATCGTGTGCTTGCCAATATGCAGCACCATGGTGTCTCCGAGGAGAATTGGCAGGCAGCACTGCGAGAAACCCATCGGGCTAGAAACGAATTGCTCAACAGTTCTTTTTTTACCACGATCTGGTATTATAGCTTCCTGAGTTTAAAACGGCGTATTCGTCTTCTTATTGAACGACTCGGTTGGGACGGAGTGCTGCGTTTTTACAGAAAGCGGATCGCTCTGGTGAAAAAGACCAAATGAGTTGAATCTCTAGCAATCGTGCCCTTGAATACCATGCAATCTTCTGCCTTCCTTTCCGTGCTTATTCCTGTGTATAACTGGGATGTTAGAGAATTACTGCAGGAGATTCACAGGCAGGCAGAGGTACTGGAGCCGGAATGGAAAATTGAAATTATTGTGATGGATGACGGCTCGCAAGAGCAGGGCGTTAATGCCGCTTTTGCTGAGATGTTGCCTATGGTCGGATTTACTGCTTTTCCGGAAAACCGGGGCAGAGTTGTCATACGAAACCTTCTCCTTGAGAAGGCGAAGGGGGAATATGTACTGTTCATTGATGCCGACATGCTCCCGGATCATGATCATTTTTTACGCCATTATGTTGAAAAGGCTATAGCCGGATGTGACATTGTTTGTGGAGGCATAAGCTATCAGAACAGTAGACAGCAAAATGATGACTATTCGTTCTATTATTATAAAAGCAGGAAAACCGAGGCAGTTCCGGCAGATGTACGCAACAGGCAACCCTGGAGATATCTCTTTACCTCAAACATTATGCTTCGCCGCAGAATATTGGAAACCATACAGTTTGATCCCCGTTTTACAGGATATGGCTTCGAGGATATAGAATGGGCCATACGGCTGTATAAATCTTATGAGATTATCCATATAGAAAACAGCTGTTCCCATATGGGATCAATGACTAAATATCAAACATATGTAAAAATGTCTGCATCCATAGAAAATTATGCACTGCTTCTCTCCCTTCACCCCGAGATAACCGGACAAAGCAGTGCCGCCAAAACAAGCACCTTCTTGAAGGTACTTCCCTGCGGGATCCTTAAGGGGTTGGACGTGTTGCTGCAGAAGTTGTTTTTTTTGGTTTCCTGGAACCCTGTTGCCTTCGCTATCTTTCAATGTAATAAGATGGTACTGTTGAGCAAAGTGTTGAAAAATAACAACAAGGCAGGTCTTCTTTGATATCGATCATCATTCCGACCCTCAACGGAGGAGAACTGTTTCGCACTGTTCTGGAAAAAATATCGCAGCAAAGATTGCAGGATGAGGTTGAATTACTGATCTTTGATTCTTCTTCAACCGATAATACCGTGGAACTGGCGCAATCTTTTGGCGCAGAAGTGGTTTCGGTCGCAAGAAATGATTTTGATCATGGCGGCACCAGGAGTATTGCTGCCCAAAAAGCCTCTGGAGATATTCTCGTATTTTTGACTCAGGATGCAGTACCTTCGGGGCCGGATGCCCTGGCCGCCCTGATTGCTCCTCTTAAAACCGATGGGTCCGTAGTAGTAACCTATGGACGGCAATTGCCGGCTAATGGCGCCTCGTTGGCCGCTGCTCATCTTCGTTTCTTTAACTATCCCGATATTTCTGTTGTGAGAAAAAATGCTGATAAAATAAAATATGGGCTAAAGACAATCTTCGTTTCCAATTCTTTTGCCGCCTATAGAAAAGCCGAGCTCGCTGAGTGCGGCTATTTTCAGAACGGTCTGATTTTTGGTGAAGATACCTGTGCGGTTGGCAGGCTGCTTTGCAATGGCTACTCTATCGGTTATACTGCTGAAGCAACAGTTTATCACTCACATAACTACTCTTTAATGGAGGAGTTTAAACGATATTTTGATATTGGAGTGCTGCATACCGCCGAAAACTGGCTTTTACGGGAATACGGTACGGCGGAAGGCCAGGGAATAGGATATCTGCGTTCTGCAATTTCATATTATTTTGCCAATAATGGCTGGTATCTTCTTCCGGATTTAATTATAAGATGCAGCATGAAGTATTTCGGCTATAGCGTGGGACGAAATGTTGCAAAAGTGCCGGCACGGCTTCGCCCCAAACTCAGTATGCATCATCATTGGTGGCACAAGGCTGTGTTGTGAGTGTATGTTGAATTTGCAAAGAGATAACCGGAGCAGGTGAGTTAAAGCATGTTGGCGTTAAATTTGCGAGAGCAGAGTTCATTTATCTGCAAAATCATGAATGTGGTTGATTGTACCGTTGTTTGCCTGTTTCTCTGGGCACTGGTAAAGTGGTATCGTGTTCCATGGAGCTTCTATTATACGTACCTTCTTTGGATTTCCTTTGCTTTGTCTTTAGTGAGTTTCCAATATTTTCAGCTCTATCGTTCCTGGCGCGGCTGGAAATTTTATCTGGAGTTTTTTGTCATTTTGAAAGCCTGGGGGGCGGTAATCGGACTGCTGCTCTTTTACTTTTTTATTTTTAAAATTTCAGAAGCCTACTCTCGCGCAGTGTTCATACTGTGGACTGTTGGGACCCCACTTATTCTTTTTGTATGTCATGTCGTGGCCAGGAAGGTGCTCCATTATTTTCGTTCAAAAGGGAAAAATATCCGCCATGCCGTCGTGGCAGGAGCCGGTGATCTTGGCATTACGTTAGCCAAAGAAGTTGAATCCACTCCTTGGGCCGGTATCGAGGTGGTCGGCTTTTTTGATGATAAGATAGGACCGGCCGACAAGCATGAAGTTGTCGGGAAGCCCGTCCTTGGTAGAATCAGCGATATTCGTGAATATTTAATGGTAAACGATGTCGATTATGTCTACGTGGCTTTGCCGATGCGCGCTGAAAAAAAGATATTTACCTTGCTGCGTGAATGCCGTTCTCTGGGAGCAAGGATTTATCTTGTACCCGATATCTATGTCTACAGTTTACACCATGCCGAAATTCAGTCGCTTGGCAATATGCTGATATTAAACTTTAACCCGCATACGGAGTGGAAAAGAGGGTTTGATATTATTTTTTCTACAATTGCACTCCTGCTCACCACCCCGATTATGTTTTTTATCGGCGCATTGGTAAAGTTGGAAGATGGGGGACCGGTAATATACAGACATAAACGTATTACATCAGCCGGTAAATCCTTTGATTGCCTCAAGTTCAGAACCATGCGTGTCGGTGCCGAAGAGGAACTGCCGCGATTGCTGGACGAAAATCCTGAACTTCGTCTGGAATGGGAAAAAACCTATAAGCTTAAAAATGACCCAAGAGTGACAAAGATCGGTAAAATTTTGCGTAAAACAAGCCTTGACGAGCTGCCCCAGTTTCTTAATGTACTTAGGGGAGAAATGAGTGTTGTCGGAGCCCGCCCTATTGTGGCACATGAGCTCAATGAGTTTTATAAGGAAAGTGCCGGCCGGTATTGTTCTATGAAGCCGGGCATTACAGGATTATGGCAGGTTGGTCGCCGCTCAAATACCGAGGACTACATAGATCGTGTCAAAATGGACGACTGGTACATTCTCAATTATTCATTGTGGACGGATATCAAAATTATCTGGAGAACAGTGCTTGCCGTTTTTAAAGGTAATGGTGCTTATTAATATGGCGCATTGCATTTTATAACAGCAGCTTAAAGAAAGAGTACTGTTTGCATCGACACCAATTTAGAGATCTCAACAGATATGGAGAAAGAGTATGCAAGAGAACGTAGGGCATATCACCATTACTCGGGCCAGAAAGGATGCTTCGTCCATTTTTCTGGCCAAGGTATTCAACTGGATGGCTGTGGGGCTTGCTGTTACAGGCCTTATCGCCTTTATCACTGCTCAATCAGGTTTGGCCCTCACCATTGCCTCAAGTCCGGTCTTTTTTATTCTGATTATTGCTGAACTGGGTCTTGTTTTCTTTCTCTCCGCCAGAATCGATAAAATCCAGTCGGGGACGGCATCTCTGCTGTTTTACGGCTACTCTATCCTCAACGGATTGACATTGTCGGTAATATTTCTGGCCTATACCAGATCGTCCATAGCAGGGACTTTTTTCATTACAGCCGGTATGTTTGGGGCAATGGCTCTCTACGGCATGGTCACCAAAAGAGATCTTTCCGGATGGGGGTCTTTTCTTTTCATGGGCCTTATCGGCATTATTATCGCTTCCATCGTCAATATTTTTCTCGGAAGTTCCAATCTGTACTGGATAATATCTCTACTCGGTGTCTTTATTTTCACAGGTCTGACCGCCTATGACGTCCAAAAAATAAAGAAAATGGGAGAACAGAGAATTCTGGAACAGGGAGAAGACGCCATCAGAAAAGGCTCAATTATGGGAGCCCTGGCCCTCTATCTTGATTTTATAAATCTTTTCCTTATGCTGTTGCGGTTTTTTGGAGGCAGCAGGAACTAAAGAACAGCAGGAGCTTGTATGGCAAATATTTTCGCCGGGAAGAGAATAGTTGTAGGGATTACAGGCAGTATTGCTGCCTTCAAAGTTGCCGGCTGGGTCAGTACGCTTGCCAAGGAAGAGGCACGAGTAGCAGTTGTCATGACAGCATCGGCAGCCAAATTTATTACCCCTCTGACCTTTGCGGCACTTACCGGTGAAACTGTGTATACCTCGATGTTTGCCGAAGCAGAAGGTGGTGCCATGACTCATATCGAACTTGCTCAGGAAGCAGCACTTTTCCTCATAGCACCTGCTTCGGCGCAGACAATAGCCAGACTTGCTCATGGCATGGCTGATGATCTTCTCAGTACGGCAGTTCTGGCAACCAGAGCACCTGTCGTCGTTTGTCCGGCGATGAATTCGCAAATGTACCTCCATCAGACCACACAGGAAAACATCAGCAGGCTGCGCGATCTCGGTTATCTGGTGGTAGACCCGGCTTCGGGTATGATGGCCTGCAAAGACAATGGGCCCGGTCGACTTGTAGAGTGGGAAGTTGTGCAGGACGTTTTGCTTGGCTGTCTGGGAGAAAACGATTTCAATGGAGAACGTGTTCTGGTCACAGCCGGCCCCACACGCGAACCCATGGACCCGGCGAGATTTCTCAGTAACAGGTCTTCAGGGAAGATGGGTTATGCCTTGGCCAGGGCGGCCTGTCGACGCGGAGCCAAGGTTGTCCTGGTCAGTGGCCCGACAAACCTTGCCTGTCCCCATGGAGTCGAGCGGATTGATGTTACTACTGCCGAAGAAATGTTTCAGGCCGTTATGCGAGAATTCACTACCAGTACCATTCTTATAAAAGCTGCGGCAGTCAGCGATTTCAGACCGGCGGCGGTGCATAGCAAAAAGGTTAAAAAGGAGGATGCCGCTCAAAAAATAGATTTGAGACAAAACCCTGATATCCTCTATGAAGTTGGTCAACTGCCAAGAAAGCCGTATCAACTTGTTGTCGGTTTTGCCGCTGAAAGTCAGAATTTGCAGGAAGAAGGAAAAAGGAAACTTCGTAAAAAAAATTTGGATTTGATAGCCGTCAATGATATCAGTTCGACTACTTCGGGGTTCGAGGTAGACACCAACAGTATATTTCTTATGGATGCTCAGCACAGCAAACAGCTTCCTTGTGTTACCAAGGACGAAACGGCGGACATGATCCTTGATCATATTTTGCATATCCTCAGAAAAAAAACACCCCTTTGCTGAAATATTTCAACGTAACGTGAATAAAAACGAACGCGCCATACTTCTGGTAACCTGTTATGGCCATTTTGTCAGCCATTTCAATATGCTGGTTTTTCCGGCACTTCTTGTTCCCCTTGCCGACCAGTTCGGGTTGAGCATCGCCGAGACCCTTTCTCTCTCCTTCTGGATGTATCTTCTTTTTGGTTTTTCCGCATTACCATGGGGCCTGGCGGCAGATAAGTTTGGCACCAAAGCGCTACTCACCCTGTTCCACATCGGGGCAGGCCTGTGTGGAATTCTAGCGGTTTTCTCTTTGACAGAACCACTGCTGTTCAGTCTCGCCTTAACCGGTTTAGGCCTTTTTTCGGGGATATACCATCCTGTTGGACTTGGTTGGATTGCCAGAGATGTAGGCAATACAAGCATCGGCATGGCCTATAACGGCATGTTCGGCAATCTCGGTCTGGCCACTGCTCCATTGCTGGCCGGCCTGGTAAATCTTTTTTTCGGCATTGATGCCGTATATCTGGTCGTTGCGGCGATCAATCTAACAGGCGTTTTTTTTCTGATGGGCGCCACCCGACAGAGTAGGAGAAAGAGTAGTTCTACTGTTGCCTCATTCCATAAAAACAAAACGATACCGGCCCGTATGCCTTCACCTTTCTTCATTTTGCTTGGGGCCACAATGCTTGGCGGCATAGTCTACAGAGGGACATCCGTTACCCTGCCTGCCTACTTTCAATTAAGTAATGGAGAACTGTTCCAGACACTTACGGTTCTGTTTGGTGGAATTGGTACGGAAAATGTTGTGGCAACTGTCTCTACTTCAATGATTTATCTGCTTGGTATGGTGGGTCAGTACACCGGCGGAAAGGTGGGAGAGCGTTTCGATTTGCGCCGGGGGTATCTTTTCTTTCATCTTGTCACTGTCCCGGCGGCGGTAGCCATGGCCTTGACAACCAATGTTCCACTGATTGTTTTTGCTCTGTTGCACTCATTTTTTCTTTTAGGAATGCAGCCGATCGAGAATACACTTGTCTCTCGTCTTGCTCCACCTAAACTGATGAGCTCCGCCTATGGCCTTAAGTTCGTACTGACGTTTGGAGTCGGCGCCTTGGGTGTAAAAGTAATAGAAAGCATCCAGGGAGGGTATGGCTTTCCGGCTGTCTATCTTTTACTGGCTGCTGTTTCCACACTTCTGGTGGCATGTATCATTCTTTTAATAGGTGTAACACAATCATCCGGGGTGACAGAGCAGTGAGGTACTCTTTAACCTGAAGAGTATGCAAGAGGAGCACACATGAGGGCGTATAAATATTTCCGGCATGTGTTGTCGCTTCCCGTTGCAGCAGTGGTGCAGCTGCTCCGTCTGAAAATCTTCGGCAAGCAATATCTGTTGAGTGGTACATGCTTACGTTGTGGTCAATGCTGCAGAGGTATAAATCTTAAATACCATAAGGGCTGGATACGAAGAAAACATCAGTTTAACGAATTGCTGAAGGAAAATCCTGAATATCAGAGATTTACGATGACGGCAAAGGATCATATGGGGTACCTGCAGTTCAGCTGCTCCTGGTATGCTCCCGGAATTGGTTGCCAGGACTATGCCAACCGTCTGGATATCTGTCGCAGATATCCAAACAGATCACTTCTTCTGCACGGAGGGATATTGTTGCAGGGGTGTGGCTATCGTGTCGACGAAGGTGTTCCTTTCGAAAAGTATCTTCGTACGGAACTCAACAAGAAGAGAGAAGAATGAAAAAAGTGTTAGTCGTCGAACCTTATTTTGGAGGATCACACAAACAATTCCTGCTGGGCCTACAGCAACATATCGAAGCTGAGTTCACCTTTCTTACGCTGCCGGCCCGAAAATGGAAAATGCGGATGCAACTTTCCGCTCCGTGGTTTGCCTCATGTATTGAAAAAATGGATGACAGGTTTTTTGATACGGTATTGTGTTCAACATTCGTTGATGTTGCCGTGTTGAAGGCACTCGTTGTCAATCTGGAAAATTGGAATTTTTATTGCAAGTTTTGTACCTACTTTCACGAAAATCAATTTGCCTACCCAAACCGTCAAGAAGAAAAGATCAGAAATCAATTTACTTCCATTAATTTTACCACTGCACTGGTCTCCGACAAGCTGGCTTTTAATTCCAGATATAATTGGCAGACTTTTATTGCAAAAAGTGCCGGGTTTATCAGAAAAACAGCTGATATGAATTTGCAGCCGGTGCTGCAGAAAATTGAAAAAAAGACGGATATACTCTATCCTGGTGTTGATTTCGACCATTTTTCCGGGAAAAAGGGACATAACAACATCCCGGTGATATGCTGGAATCACCGGTGGGAGCATGATAAAGATCCGGAAAGTTTTTTTGGCGCATTGGTGGAGGTTGAGGAGAGGGGATATGATTTCAGAATAATAGTATTGGGCCAGGCTTTTCGGGATATTCCCGAAATTTTTACGTCTTCAAAGACCCGTTTTGGTGATAAAATTCTTCATTTTGGTTATGCTGCAACCCGGCAGGACTATATCGACTTGTTGGAAAAATGTGATATCGTCATTTCAACCGCGCTGCATGAATTTTTTGGTATTGCAGTGATTGAGGCCCTGCGGGCCGGGTGTATTCCGTTATTGCCGAACAGGCTCTCCTATACAGAGCTTTATCCGGAAGAATATCTCTACGCCGATGGTCAGCTGGCCGATCGACTCAGCCGCCTGCTTGATGATTTTGCATCAACCAGCAGTTCTCGCCTGCATTCCATTGATACGGACAGGTTCAGTTGGCAAAGGCTTGCAGGCAGATATGAAAAGTGGCTATTTGCTTTGTAACAAATATAGCTTCGAAAATATCCGAATTGACAAAGAAGGAGTACTTCTGTGGTTTGCACCGGGGCGTACCGTTTAAAGCGAAGGAATATATCAGATGAAGCATAACATTGTATTGATCGGGTTTATGGGAGTAGGTAAAGGGCAGATTGGGCGTAGAATTGCTTCACTTACTTCATGCTATGTCGTTGACTGTGATGATCTTATTGAAAGTTCTGTAAATAGAAAAATCAAGAATATTTTTAAAGAGTACGGTGAGAAGGAATTTCGAAAGCTTGAAAGGAAAACTGCTCGATGGCTGGAAAGAAATGTCAGCGGAACGGTAATATCAACTGGTGGCGGGTTTGTAAATGTCAAGAACCTTAAAAAGATTGGTCATGTTGTCTACCTCCATGCGGGATTTGACTATATTATCAAAAGAATTCAATCTCATCCCAACGGTGCTCGAAAAATTCAAAAACGACCTCTGTTGCAGGATCTGAAAAATGCTGAAAAACTCTATGCCGAAAGGCTACCTCTTTATCATAAGGCAGCCGATGTTATCGTGGATGTGACAGGAAAGAGCATAGATGAAATTGCCCTGGAGATTTGTTCAATTTATATAATTGACAGAAATCCGGTCTAATATTTTAACTGTGTTGTTTTTGGGCAAAATCAAGCATGCGCCGTATGGGGATTTTGGCCTTTTCGGCCAACTTTTTCGAAACCAGTATTTCATTTTGTCCCGTCTGCAAGGTTTCAGCAAGGTTCTGCAGAGCGTTCATGCCCATCCAGGGACAATGGGCACAGCTTTGGCATGTTGCACCCTCACCTGCGGTCGGGGCTTCTATCAGCTCCTTCCCTGGTGCCAGTTGACGCATTTTATTGAAAATTCCGGCATCGGTTGCCACAATAAACTTGGAATGAGGCATCTCGACAACTGCCTTTATTAAAGCTGTTGTTGAGCCCACCACGTCAGCCTGCTCTATTATATTTTGAGGGGATTCCGGGTGTACCAGAATAGCCGCATCGGGATGCAGTTTTCTGACACGATGCAGGGCAACGGATTTAAATTCTTCATGAACAACGCAGGAGCCAGGCCAAAAAACCATCTCCGCTCCCGTGGATCTCTGTACGTATCGGCCTAAGTGTTGATCAGGAGCCCAAAGGATTTTTTCACCTTTTTGGGAAAGATATATGACAATATCAAGTGCGATTCCAGAAGTAACGACCCAATCGGAACGAGCCTTGACTTCGGCACTCGTGTTGGCATAAACGACTACAGTATGATCTGGATAGTGATCACAGAATTGGGAAAAGAGATCGATAGGACATCCTTCGTCCAGTGAGCACGTTGCCGCTGGATCCGGCATTAATACTCTTTTCTCAGTATTGAGTATTTTGGCTGTTTCCCCCATAAAACGTACTCCGGCAACAATCAGGGTCTCGGCACTGGAAGCAGTACCGAAACGTGCCATTTCAAGCGAATCAGCAACGCACCCCCCTGTCTCTTCGGCGAGGTCCTGAATTCGTCCGTCGGTATAATAATGGGCCACCAGTACAGCGTTTTGCTCGAGCAGCATTTTTTTGATGGAAAGAACCAGACGCTGTTCTTCTTCTGCACTCATTGACGGCCAGACGGGATGATCAGGGACTTTGGTAACTGGTATATTTACGTTGATTCTACTCATTGTAAACCTGCGCTGAAGTAAAGTAAAAGAGGCTGTATCTGTTTAAATGATAAGAACTGTATCTGAAATTGCACATTCTTGTCGGATGCGTTTGCAATAGAGTATACAAAAAGGGGCTATCCTTTAAAGGATAGCCCCTTTTTTACCGGTCCGGAGCCGTCCTTGAGACGCTTTAGTAAAAGATCACCGGCCCCCTCATGCAGCGGAGAGAAATCTAGAGAAGATCGGCTATCGCGGAGCGTTCGTCAACCAATTCTTTTTCGGTTTTCGCCATGCGTTCACGGCTGAAATCGCTGACCTCAAGACCACTGACTTCCTGCCATTCTCCATTTTCACAGATGATTGGAAAAGAATAGATGATGTCTTCATCGATGCCATAGGAATTGCCGGCGCTGTATACACCCATGCTTACCCACTGACCATTGCTGCCCAGAATCCAGTCACGCATGTGATCGACAGCGGCGGAAGCGGCGGAAGCGGCGCTGGAAGCTCCACGTGCCTTGATAATTGTTGCACCGCGTTGCTGGACCACCGGAATAAACTCATTAACATTCCATTCTTCGTCAACAAGTTCTTTTACCGGCTTGCCCTCAAGTGTTGCATAGCTGATATCCGGGTATTGAGTAGCCGAATGATTACCCCAGACAACCATTTTTTCTATTTTGGTGGAGTGACTATTGGTTTTTTGAGCAATTTGAGAAAGTGACCTGTTATGGTCGAGACGCATCATCGCCGTAACATTTTTAGGATTCAGGTTCGGCCCGTTTTTCAGGGTAATGAGGGCGTTGGTGTTGGCCGGATTACCTACCACGAGAATTTTAACGTTGGGATTTGCTTGGTCACTCAGAGCTTTTCCCTGGGCAGAGAAGATTTTCGCATTTGCCGTGAGAAGATCGGATCTTTCCATACCTGGTCCTCGTGGGCGAGCACCGACAAGTATGGCGTAATCAGTGTTCTGGAAAGCAACAGCAGGGTCGTCGGTAGCAACTACTCCGTGTACCAGAGGGAAGGCGCAATCGTGAAGCTCCATTACAACACCGTTTAAAGCATCCATTGCCGGTGGAATTTCGAGCAACTGCAGTATGACAGGCTGGTCCGGACCAAGCATACTGCCACTTGCGATACGGAAGATAATGGAATAACTGATTTGTCCAGCTGCACCTGTGATTGCTACACGTACGGGGTCTTTCATCTTCTTTCTCCAGTGTTTGAATTAATAAAAAAATGCATATGAGGCAAAAGCCACCATTTACTCAGGACAAGCATAGTAACATTAACAGTCGATATGATGGGGATGGTATATTGTTTTTTTTTTATGAGTGGATACAGGAAAACGACCGGCTCAGTCCGGAGGGTATTGCTCAAGCACTGCAGTAACCATTTTTTCGACCTGGTCGTGTATTGCTTCCGGCGTTGCATGAATGGAAACTATGTCGGCCCCTGTTCCACGCCAGACAAGTCGGCCTGTGCCGGTATCTCTGATGTCGATAAATAACAGGCCTTGGTCAAACTCGGAGATATCGGTACAGGTCGGTGCGCTTATGCCGCCATATCTGTGATATGCTCCATAACTGAAACCGACTTGCTTGCTGATATTATACAGATCCATTTTGGGGCGAACAGAGTAGTTAAAGGAGACTGTGATATCGCTTTCGCCTGGAACCGCTTTGTAAATATACCCTTTTTCTCGCAGTTCTTTCTGGATAGCATTATAAAAACGTGTATTTATCAATTCGTTATCATAGCGGGGATCGGTTTTTCTCTGCGGATCTTTGTCGGCGAAGGCAAAGTGTTCATACTGAGAAAAAGGGACAGCAAGATCATAGTCTTGACTCACCATTACTGATGAACATGAAGAGGACATGAGCAATACAGTTAAAAGCGAGAGAAAATTTTTGAATTTAAACATGTGTTACCATTACGTTGAGATGCGACTAAAGAGAAGACAGAAAAGTCTTAACTATTTGAAATAAATTGGTTTGTTGCGCACGCCTGATTAGTGCGTACTGGTCGTAAACATACACGCACTTTCAGTATACCATTGTCAATCAATATCTCACTCATTTTTTTCTGTGAAAGGGCCTTTTCGGAGGCGACGGCGTAAGGCACGGCAAATAATATCTAAATCAAGCCCCGAAATCAACAGGGAGTGCGGACATATCCCTCTTGAAAAATGTATTGTAACTGATGCAGTTGAAATAATGAATGTTAAAATGTTATAAGCGTTTTACGGAAGCTATCACTATAGCAATTATTTTGCTTGCAAAGGAGAGATGATGCTGGGGTTATCAAAATCACAGAAGGCGCGAATCGCAATACGGACATTTAAGGTTCTGGCTGATGCGTTAACTATTCGTGGATATTATAAAGTATTTGGAAAAACCGGTCTGCAGCTGGCCGAAGCACTGAAGCTCTTCAGTCCTGAGATATATGGCTCCATGAGTGATCCCCGAATTGTAGAATTAAAAGGTCTTGAATATGTGATAGACCGCTTGCCCAGAGGGATTGAAAAATGCAACCGGATCATTTTGACGGCACAGGAGGATTTTCAGGACACCGCTTTTGAAGAAGTGATTCCACCGAAACGTCGACGGGTGTGTTATGCCGTTTCAGAAAGGGAGATGTGCTTCGTGATCACCCGGGGACTCACGGAAATCTATGATATCTTAACCCATATTACTTTTATGGGTATCGAATCACAGAAAATTTCTCAGAGAATAGGAGATAAGGAAGGTGGGACCAGTCTGGAATGGCTGGATTTAGAGAAGATAATTGAACACGGCACGGAAAATCTTAGCGGAGCCATCCTGGATCAGGCCATCTGGAATCTGTCGATAATCCTTGGCCGTACTTATCGAGAAACCAGGGAGTCCTATGAGTATGTGGAGAGGCATAAGAAGGAAGGCAACCACAACAGTGGTTTCTTCCAGATTATCTATAACCTCGGCAAGCGATTTCAGAAGGAGCAGAGCAGTGAAGAAGAGCAACTGGCGGTCTATTTTACTCCCTCTCTTCACGAGATGATTGAACATCATAAATATGCCGCCGCCTGGGCCTTCAGTATAAAGGCTAAGCTTTGCGATCTCGGTTTGCACACCAGACCGATTCATCTTATCAGCGCTAATATGCATTCAGTGAAAAACCTTCTTTATGGTCCTCTGGCCCTGACGTCTCAGGGAATGGAAATCCCCGACGATCTTTATGACATGATCCATGCCGTTAAAAAGATGGGAGATGTTGTCGAAAAAACAGCCGAAAAATATGGATATTCCTTTGTGAGCGATGTTTCCGGTTCGAATATCAATGTCAACATTATTGACACGTCAAAGATCGATTTAACCTCTCTACGATCGGAACTGCACTATGACAGTGATTACATACAAAGCGAGAAACCCGTTATTCTGGTAATAGATTATGCTTTCGGTACCCAGGCATTTCAAATTCTGGATGAATTGTTGAATCCCTATGACACCGTCACCGACAATGTTCCGCTTGCGTTGCATATAGAATCAATTGCCGTTATGGGAAAAGCCGGCATTTTGCCGGGAAATAAAGGTGATATAATGCTGGCCACGGCTCATGTCATGGAAGGTACTCCTCATAATTATATTGTCAAAAATGATCTGCTGGTCTCCGACTTTGATGATTCCATTGCCGTTTATTGCGGTCCAATGGTCACCGTGCTTGGCACATCACTGCAAAATAAAGATATCCTGGAAAGATTTCATCTTTCTTCGTGGGGCGCCATAGGGCTCGAGATGGAAGGAGCACATTATCAGCGTGCCATCAATGCCGCTATCATACAGGGCCATATCCCCGGAAACATGAAAATCCGTTATGCCTATTACGCCTCTGATAACCCCTTGAAGAGTGGGCAGACGCTGGCTGCCGGTCCCATGGGAGCTGAAGGAATAGTGCCTACCTATATGATAACAAAGGTCCTGCTCAATAAGATCCTTACTCCTGGTCTTCCTGCGCAATGAAAAGTCAAAATCTCGCAAAAGTCTCACCGTGGCTGCTGGCCGCCGCATGCACACTCCTGGCTGTAATTATCAGTGTGTTTGCGGTCAGCAACTACCATCGCGAAAAGACGCTGATGACCGAGTCTCTTGTGCAGCAGGGGATAACCATAGCCGGGTTTGTAATGTCAAGTTCAAAAGCGTCCTTGCGCGGTAATTTGCGTAGTATTCGCGTGACCATGGGGCAATGGACGGATCATGTCCAACAGGTGATGGATAACAGTGCAGAGCATTCCCGTATACGGTTTATGGCCTTGGTTGATGCAAATGGTCGTATCTTAGCAAGTACCGAACATGAACAAAATGGTGGGACAGTAGACGAGTCGACCCGTCTGTTTCTCGATAGTATTGGTGAAAGCAGCGGTACGATGGAAAAATACAGATTCAAGGAGAAGAGTCTCGAGTCCGAGGCTGTTTTTCAGGTGGCGGTTCGCTACTATCCATTTGGAGCAAGGAACTTTGTACCCAGATTATTCAGCCATGATTTGATGTCGAGGATGTATCCGGAAAGGGGGAGGTCCCTGCGCGGATCCGGGGATGAGGATCTACTGGAACAGCTTCGGGAAATAATTAACCAAAAGTTCATTTTGCTTATAGAATTGGACTTGGATGAATTTAATACGGTTGTCCGAAGACAGCTTCTGCAGATTGTTTCGCTCTCTCTCGTCATGCTGCTGGTAGGGGCAGGCGGGTGGTTCTCGTTATTGACATTACAGGGGTTCAAAGGTTCTCAGGTAAGGCTTAAGCAAATTCGTAAGTTTACCGATATTCTGGTGTCTTCTTTACCTGTCGGCCTTATTGCCACGGACAGTAACGGCAATATTCGTATTTTTAATCAGTCTGCAGAGAAGATGGTGGGGGTTGCTGCTGCGAAGGTACTTGGTAAGGATCCCCAAAAAGTTCTGCCTCGGGAGCTGGCGGCTGAGTTACGTCACGAAAATATTCTTTCCGCCGGTGGAGAACAAAAGGAAATTCTTCTTGGGAGTATGGGGAAAAATGATCGATCACTGGTGACGTTAGCTTTACCGGTGGTTGACAGCCAAAACAGGTTTACCGGTAATACTCTTTTGATTCAGGATATCAGCCGCATCAAAGATCTGCAGCGTGAGTTGCGCAGAAGTGAACGATTGGCTGCGCTTGGTAAAATGGCTGCCGGCGTTGCCCATGAGCTGCGCAATCCTCTCAGTTCCATCAAGGGTCTCGCTCTTTTGTTGAAGGCAAAGGTACAGAAGGATCCGCAGGGCAACGATACGGCAGATATATTGGTACGGGAAGTAGAACGGTTGAATAGAAGTATAAGTGAGCTGCTTGATTATGCCAGACCTCATAAGCTGCAACTGGAAAAAGTGAATATAAATGAAGTCATAGACAAGGCAGTCACACTGGTAAAAGCAGACTTGGAATCTCTGGGGGTTGATTTGCAAAGAGAGTCCAAGGAGCAATGCTGCGTCTGGGGAGACAGGGATAAACTTAATCAGGTCTTTTTGAATCTTCTTCTTAATTCGATTCAGGCAATGGGTGATGGCGGCATTCTGCGGATTAAAATCTTCGAGGAGGAAAAAAGGATTGTTTGTCTCGTCGAGGATTCCGGCTGTGGACTTGATGAGGAGAATGTCTCTAAGGTATTTGATCCATATTTTACCACTAAAGGCGATGGCACAGGGCTTGGTTTGGCCATGAGTGCAAAAATCGTGGAGGAGCACTCAGGAATAATAGAATTCAAAAGCAGGCTCGGCTATGGAACTGCCGTGAAAGTAAGCCTGCCGGCCTATTTTGAGGGAAGGTGAGGAGGATCATCCTGTTTGGGTGGTTTTCTTTGAGAAAAGAATGCTGCGATTTTAGAAAATACAATTTTAATCCCCTTCCACAGTTTTGGGATCAGCCAGGCCGAAAGTACCAGAAAGAGAAGCAAGAGAACGAGAAAAAGCAAAGGGTAATGAAGGGCGGCAAAGAGTCCTGCAATCACGGCAACATCTTCGGTTACCGAGGCGGTCCAGTTACTGAAAGGCTCAGGGCTGGTATTTATAAGAACTCGGCTCCCTGCTTTAACCATATGACTGGTGGCGGATACAGTCCCGCCAAGAACACCCGCTGCGACAACCAGTGCCGGGGTGACGTCGCCTATTGCGCCGGCTGCCAACATTACACCTGCCGGAATACGGATGAAGGAATGCAGTGTGTCCCAGCCCGTATCTACTCCCGGAGTCTTGTCGGCAAAGAACTCGACTACGTACATCAGAAGGGCTGCACCAATAACAAGGGGATCCTGCAGGACGAGGAGTTGTTCCGGCAGAATAATATTTCCGGTTGCTCCCATAATACCAAGCATTCCGATGGTGGCATAGAGGTTAATACCACTTGCCCAGGCAACTCCCATTGTGAGAGAGATTGTTGCAATGACTTGTTGATACGCGTCCATAATGTCCTCGGCTGGGCTGAAAATATCGTTCCGCTGAAGCTATTCTTTTTGAGGTGAGTTGCAGAAATTCTTATTGAGAAATTCACACTCCAGAGGAGAGAGATCGAGCTTCGTTTCGATTTGGCGGAGCAGCTCTTGCCTCGATTTCTCCGGATGTTGCTCAGATAATTCCGTGAGTAGTGTCAACGCTTTTTTTAACTTGTCTCCTGTAACCTGTGTGGTACTCATATTTTGCTCCTTCAATAAATACTAGGGGTTCCTGTAATATCACTCTTTATTCGAACTATTCGGTCTCTTAGTACAATTGCCGGGTTAACTAACCTTCCGGCCTTAGAATTAGTCCCGCCAGTGGAGGGACCGTCACTCTGGTATGAAAGCTGTCCTGAGAAAACGTATCGGAGAAAAGGGGATACCTTTCTGTAGCGCCACTATTGCTTCCGCCGTACCTGTCGTCATCCGAGCAGAAAACTTTTGTATAATCGCTTTTGGTGGGCAGCATAAGTTTATAGTCGTAGAGAGTCTGTGGGGTGAAATTGAGCAGGCAGACGACATGATCATCATGATGTGTGCCGAATCTTGCAAAGGAAATAATGGAATTTCTGCTGTCGCCAAAATCGAGCCACTGAAAACCCTGGTTATCAAAATCTCTTTGCCATAGAGCGGGAGTGTCTTTATACATGTGGTTAAGTTCGGCAAGATAGTTCATCAACTTACTGTGCAGATCAGTCTCTTCCAGCACATGCCAGTCCAGGCTTCGCTTGCAATACCATTCCGAAAACTGACCGAACTCTCCCCCCATGAAGAGAAGCTTTTTGCCGGGGTGGCACCATTGCAGTATATAGAGAAGACGAAGGTTGGCAAATTTTTGCCAGAGGTCGCCAGGCATTTTGTCGATGAGAGATTTCTTGCCATGAACGACTTCATCATGAGACATGGGCAGAATGAAGTTCTCGGAAAAGGCATACATAATGGAAAACGTCAGATGATTGTGATGAAATTTCCGATAAATAGGATCTTGGGAAAAATAGGCCAGAGTATCGTTCATCCATCCCATATTCCATTTGAAACCGAAACCCAGCCCGCCCAGGTCAGCCGGTTTAGAGACCCCGTAATAGCTCGTTGACTCTTCAGCTATCATCAAGGTATTCGGATATTTATCATAGATTATTGAATTGAGATGCTTGATGAATTCTATGGCATCGAGGTTCTCTCTGCCGCCATATTCATTTGCGATCCATTCATCATCCTTTCTGGCGTAGTCGAGATAGAGCATTGAGGATACCGCATCGACACGCAGACCATCAATATGATATTTATCTAACCAGAAGAGAGCATTGGAGATGAGGTAATTACTGACTTCTTTTCTGCCGTAATTGAAAATAAAAGTTCCCCACTCCGGGTGAGCGCCTTTGCGAGGATCTTCGTGCTCGAACAGGGCTGTGCCGTCAAAATGAGCAAGGCTATGGTTGTCGCGGGGAAAGTGTGCCGGTACCCAGTCGAGTATCACACCGATGTCATTTTGATGACATTGGTCAACAAAATACATAAAATCTTCCGGGATGCCGTACCGGCTGGTCATGCTGAAAGGTCCGGTGACCTGGTAGCCCCAGGATTCGTCGAGGGGGTGTTCCATGACGGGTAGCAGTTCAATATGGGTAAATCCCAGCTTCTTCACATGGGGAAGGAGAGTGGCGGCCAGCTCACGAAATGTGAGAAAGCGGTCAGGATTTGCCGGATCACGTTGCCATGATCCCGGGTGGACCTCATATATTGACATCGGGTTATTATATGGAGAACTCGTGGCGCCCTTGTTCTGCCAGTTGTGATCATTCCAATGATATCTGTTCAAATCCCTGATTATTGATGCTGTGGCAGGCCGCAGCTCACCGTAGAACTGGAAAGGGTCGGACTTCAGAAGGATATCGTTATTTTGTGTTTTAATTTCATACTTATAGAGCTCGTTTTCACCAACTCCGGGAATGAAGAGTTCCCAGATTCCACTTTTTCCCAGGGAGCGCATGGCATGTACTCTTCCATCCCAGCCGTTGAAGTGGCCAACGACGGAAACCCGTTTGGCTGCAGGCGCCCATACCCTGAATACCGTACCGCTGACACTGGCGATAACCTTGAGATGAGCTCCCAGGTGATCATAGAGCCGGTAATTCGTACCGAAATTAAAAAGGTATGAATCGTCCTGATCGAGTTGCGGCAGAAAACGGTATGGATCATTTTGCAACGCAATGGTACCATCATGATAAGTTATTCGATACTGGTAATTGAACGGTTGGAAGTCTGGGTCGGAAAGGGCCTTTTTATGCACTTCAACCACGAAGAGTCCATTGGGGTGACAGCGTTTCATCTCAATTTCCCGCCCGTCGAAAAGAAGATCCACTTTTTGGGCATGAGGTTGAAAGGTTCGTACCGCAGCCAGTTTGCTGTCTGCCTCAGAAAAATGAACGCCTAGGGCCTCAAAGGGATCATGATAATCGGCATGAAGTATTTTTTCTAATAGTTCATTCATGGGTTTATGGGACAATGATGATGGTTAGCCGCTGTGCCGGCGACACTGTTTCCAGATGATCTGTCTTGTATAGAAATACTACATATTATGTTACCATATAGTTATGCATTATACAGAAAAATGCAAAAAAACCATTGTAGATAACCTCGTGTCGTGAATATGTATGAATGCTGCAAAGCGTATGCTTGACTTGCTTTTTGTGTTTTTGATAGAATTAGTAAGCAGGAGATGGTGCCGGAAAGTGCTGAGCCCTCTTCTCTTCAATCAAAATTTTTCGAGGTAAGGTATGAAAGACAAGGCATCCCCAGTGGTTGACTGGTTGACAGGGTCGTTTCTGATTTCTACCCAGAACATGCCCGATCCACGATTTGAGGAACAGGTAATCTATATCTGTGCGCATAGCGAGGACGGTGCAATGGGGGTAGCTGTCAATAAACCAAACAGTATGTTCACCTTGGCGGAGATATTGAAGAGCACTAATCTCCCTGTTCCGCAAAGTACGCTTCCTCCGGTATATATAGGGGGGCCGGTTGAACTGGAGTCTGCCTTTATTCTTTTTTCGTCGGATTATAGAACAGAACATCAACTCGAAGTCAGCCCGACTGTGTTTTTATCCCGAGAAACCAAGGTGCTTGAGGATATCGCCCATGACAGGGGGCCGGAAAAATATTTGTTTTTGCTGGGGTATGCAGGCTGGGGACCGGGTCAGCTCGAACGTGAACTGCAGGCCGATGGCTGGCTTACTGTACCGGGCAGTGAGATGATTATTTTTGATACGCCAGACGAGGAGAAGTGGCGTTCTGCTGCCATGCAGTACGGTATCGACATTTCCGTGTTCGGCGATGTGGTAGGCAGGGCATAGGAATCGTCAATGTTTTTCCTGTTTCAGCCGCATTATCCTCTTAATTCCAGTTAAATATCTTAGAATTACCCTTCTTGTCGGCTTCGATCCTGAAAATTCCATATCTATTATGGCCGATCTCTTGCGGTAAATCAATTTGTTGATTTGCCCATTTAATGGTACAGTCTTTGGTTTTTGCAAAGACAATTCCAAGAATATACCCAACCATAATCAAGGATCATTGTACCTATGAAAACGGTTTTTGCATGTAAACGCTGTGGCTTTTGTTGTCATGGAGAAACAACGGTTTCGCTTAACCGGGAAGACCAGGAAAGGATGCTGGCGCATTTGCAGCTCTCTCATGAGCAAGCGTTGCAGAACTACTGGCGCTGCACCGATGGTATTGTACAGATGAAAACCGTCGCAGGAGCGTGTGTGTTCTACAAAGATGGCTGTACACTGCATAGTGCAAGACCCTGGCGGTGCCGGGAGTGGCCTCTGACGAAAGCAATCCTGGTGACTAAAGATAATCTTATAATAATAAAGGATTCATGTCCAGGCATCAGGCATGATGTTACACATGAAGAAATATGCCGCGTCATAAAAAATTTACATTTTGATGATGCTGACGTCTCCTGCAATAAATGAAATATGAGATTCTCCTTCTGGGAAAGACGAAAAAATCTTTCCTGATTGAAGGTATAGATGAGTATGCCGGAAGGCTGAAGCATTACGCTGATGTCACGCTGAAAATCATTAAGGTACAGAGGATTCAGGGAGGGGATGCCCTTATAAGGGAGAAAGAGGCTGAGCTGCTGCTGAGTAATCTATTCCCAGCTACTTTCCTGGTGGCCCTGGATACAAAAGGGGTCCAGTATACATCAGGGCAGTTTAGTTCTGTTGTTACTCACTGGGAAGATACCGGTGTCCGGCATGTATCCTTTATCATTGGAGGGCCCTTGGGATTAGCAGATAGGGTGTTGCGGCAGGCAAAGATGAAAATGTCTCTTTCGAAGATGACGTTTACCCACGATATGGCCAGGCTCCTTCTTCTGGAACAGCTTTATAGAGCATATACCATAAAAGCCGGAGAAAAGTATCATAAGTGATTCGCAACCTTGTGATCGGATCATCACGCAACCTCTCTTCCGGGTGGCAAATTGCCGGTAAATGCCGAGAAAGGCTGCTACAAACTGAATCGTGAAGGAAAAATATAGACGTCAAAACGGCCACTTTTCATAAAAACATGATGTGATGGTTCAGGAAAACTTGAAATAACTTGGCCACCCTTGGGCCGTTTGACCACCACCCTTTTGTCGGCAACTTGAAGAGCTGTCGAAAACAGTTCCTCATTATCATAATCGTCCCCGACGATACTTCTGAGATTCCTCATCTCTTTTTTGTTGCGAGGTCCCTTCTTTATGAAAGGATACATGGGATCTACTAAAATGGTGTGTGGTGGAGGAGATAACTGCGGGAGAAGAGCAATGGAATTGTCCCACCGGAGTTGGATATTGTCCCGCAGAAGATGGCCGAATTTTTCCTCCTGGATGGCTCTATTGAGACCATCCTGCAGCAGAGCAAAAACGACAGGGTCTCTTTCCATCATGATAACCTTGCAGCCCAGTATTGCCAAGGTAACACCATCTGTTCCCAAACCAGCTGTAGCATCGGCGATCGTTGGGCGTACTCCCGGCTTAAGACCGGCCGCTTTTGCAAGCGGACTTCTGATGGATGTTGAAGAAATCCGTTTAGCTGCGACACTGCCCCTGCAAAAGTCAACGAAAATCGGGTTCTCTTTTGTGGTCGTCAGCTGAGGATTATGTTGAAGCTCCAATCGAATATCTGTATATACGAGGAAATACCTGTAACGATCCTGCGGTTTTTCCTCGAGTGGCAACCCTAGTTTGTTGGCCAGGGTTTCTGCTTTCGGCCTCTGTTGGGAAGAAGAGGCCGGCAGGACAATGCAGGTATCAGGGGATCGGAACATTGCAATATATCTCAAGGATGTAAGGGATGTGAAAAAAAATGTATAAAAACAACATAATATATCAAAGGTATTGTCAAAATGGAACCGAATATTGAAGTGATAGCTATAATTCCGGCGAGATATCAATCGAATCGCTTTGCAGGAAAACCTTTGGCCAACATCTGCGGTAAACCGATGATTCAACACGTAGTGGAACGGGCTACAAGAGTCAAGATAGTATCAAAGGTTGTGGTTGCAACTGATGACATTCGCATTGGAGAATGTGTCGAGTCTTTTGGTGGTGAATATGTCCTGACTCGCAACGATCATGTTTCAGGAACGGACAGACTCGCCGAAGCTGCTGAAAAAATAGGAATCTCAGAGCATGATGTGGTTGTCAATATTCAAGGAGACCAGCCTCTTTTTCCGGAAGAAGTGGTTGATCAGGTGGCCGGCCCGTTGCTTGAAGATCCCGCCTTGCCGATGTCGACTTTAATATACAAAATCATCCGCCAAGAAGAAATATTTGACCCTAATCATGTCAAAACAGTGTTTAATAAAGATAATTATGCACTGTATTTCTCCAGGTCTCCCATACCTTTTCAGAGAAACCCGGAAGATGGGCAGACACCTACATACTACAAACATCTTGGATTTTATGCCTACAGAAAAGGATTTCTTCTTTCCTTCGTTGCTTTACCGGAAGGAGAATGGGAACGGTTTGAAAAATTGGAACAATTGCGAGCCCTTGAATACGGCTACAGGATCAAGGTGATATTGACGGAACATGATTCAATCGAGGTTGATACCCCGGAAGATTTGCTTCGAGTCGAAGCCTTCCTCCAGAAGCAGGAAAAAATGACAGGAAGGGTTACCTGAAAGGCATGAATAGAGAAAGTAAGATTGACATCAGAAACCATCTGCAAAAGTTGTCCAACTGCTTCCTTTCCCCGCTGGATCTGCTGCCCCATACAGATATCAGGGAAAAATGTATTGATCTGGTCTTAAACGGTATTCCAGGCAATGCGGATCATACCACCATAACACACTTTCAAAAACTACGGCAGTTTCTGCTGGAAAGCAGTGTTGATGAGAGCAGGGTTGTGGTTTTTGGCGGAGGAACAGGACTTTCAAATATCATTGGAGGGGATAGTCGACTGGGTTCATGGGCAAAAGATCCCTTTGCCGGGTTGAAGGCGATATTTCCGGAAACCAGATCAGTTGTCTGTGTGACGGATGATGGTGGTTCAACGGGAGAGTTGATCAAAGATTTACCCATAGTTGCTTTAGGAGATATTCGGCATGTTCTGCTCTCCTCGGTGCAGCTTTATCTCCTCCAGAAAAAATACGGTCTGGCCCTGGGAGAAGCCAGAAATCTGGCTGCGGGGCTGGCTACTGTTTTCAATTATAGGTTTTCCGCAAAACAATTAACCATGGAACGAGCCGCAGGACTTTGTCTACAAGAGGGCAAGCGGTTACCGGCTCAATTGAATGAGTTTATCGCTCTCTTACTGGAGGCTCTCTTTACCGATACACGGTTGCAAAGGACTCTTACCCGTCCGCACTGTTTGGGGAATCTTCTTATTGCTTCTGCAATTTATAGACATATCCCTCGGGCCATCGGCAACCATGAACTGGAGCAGGAGAGAGAGTACGTTTCTCGCGCCTTTGCCGAGGGAATTAATGAGGTCAGCGAAGCTCTTGGGGCAATTGAAAGAGCCGTATTGCCTTGTACCACTACACCGGCACAACTGCGCCTATGCTATACCAATGGGGTGGAAGCATCCGGAGAGAGTAAGTCCGGAGAAGCGGAAAGAGGGTTCCCGGTCGATAGAGTGGTTGTGGATTTTTCTGATAAGGTTCATGTACCCGAAACGATTTTTACAGATATTGCGGCGGCCGATATAATCATTCTGGCGCCCGGCAGCTTGTATAGCTCCATTATTCCCATCTTTCAGGTTCCGGGAATAGCCGAGGCGGTACGAGAGAATAACCGTGCCCATAAACTGCTCATCTCAAATTTGTGGGTTCAGGCGGGTGAAACCGATATCGCCATATCCGATCCCGACAGAAAATTCCATGTTTCTGATATGATTCGGGCCTATGAAAGGAATATTCCCGGTGGAACACATAATTTGTTCCATGAAGTTTTATGCCTTTCGCTGAAAGATGTGCCCGCTTCTATTATTCAAAATTATGCCCTGGAGGGGAAAATTCCCATCTATCTTGATAGAAAAATTGTCTGCCGGCAGGGATATCTACCGGTGGAGTGTGGAATCTTCTCGAAAAGCGCAATGGCCGAACGAGGTGTTATTCAACATGACCCGGAAATTCTGGCGCAGGCCGTAAAATCCGTTTATATAGCCTCAAAGCTGTTTGATGAGGAAAAGACGAAGGAGGAGGATATTGCCGGATTTTCTCTGGAAGACGAGCTCGTTCCAGCTAGCCCGGTCATGCCTAAAAAAACGCTGTATCCTTCGCAGAAATATCGCCTGTTACATACCTTTTTCGAACAACTGCCTATCTCCTGCTTTCCCGCCTCTCAGGACAACAAACCACTCGACAATCTCAAGGAGAAGATTGTTGAAATAATATGGAAGCATCGTGATATATCAATACATCATCTGGAACACATAAAAGGGCTGGCATGTATCGGCAATGAACAATGGAGAAGAGAACAGATATGGGATAAAGTCTATTCCTTTTTTGATCCGGCAGATTGGTGTATCAAAATACGAGCCGATCAGCTTGATGATCCACGTAAACTCGAAACAGCTCTTCTCATTGCCATCGGTCAGTCTCTGCTGGGGGATTACGCCGCCGAGAAGAACATGGAAGATGTCATCATCGATGGTATCATGGTAGGTAAGATTTACCATCTCCACTTGCGGAACAGCAACGATATCAAGTCGTTCTTTTCGATGGATGAGCTTGACATCTATCTCCATTTTGCCAGAATGCATCCTGCCGATCGAGCAACAAATCACTATACACGTCTCATCAACGGTAATGAAGGGTTTACCCCTCCGGGTGTCCTTATGGGGCTGACCTATGCATGGTATCTCGACAACAGGCTTGCTTCACATATCGAGTATAAAATGGCCCTTATGAAGATTCATAAATCCGACCTTATACCGGAACAACTCAAAATGCTGCACCGTCGTGATTCTATTGTCGGTTTTTTTAGAGAAAGTGTGTTCTCCAGGTAGACGGAGATTGAATGCATATGTAGAGTAGCGCTATTGCTTTTTTTTGTACATCATCAGTACAAAACCGATAATGAAAAGAGGTAACCCGATAATCGGCAGGTTGTTGTGCAGTATAATTAATGCCAGTATCGATAACAGTAACCCTATAATAACTTTATTCATTTTTAATATATCACGTGTGGTTGACAGTGGTGGTTGTGTTGCAAAAAAGAGTAGAGATCCGCTTTTAGTATTCCTGCCGGATCTTCTGCCATAGTTGTTTTAAGCGTTTTTCCGAGACGGGAACAGCTGTTTTCAATTCCGGGGAGAACAGGGAGACCCGCATTTCCTGAATCAGTTTTTCATATTCCTTTATCAAGCCCGACAACGGTATTGACGCATTTGCCGGTGTGTTTTGCAAGGTGGCCAGGTTTTGTGCGTAGGGCGCAATTATTGTTGATTTAGTTCTGTCTTTTGCCGGGTCGGCATGGGCTCTGCTAATGCGTATTATAAGAGATTTCATATATCTCCCACAATCTTCAAATTCAGAAAGTCGGCGTTTTTCAAAAAAATCATGGGGCAGAATCTCTTCGAGTCTTTCTCTGTATTCAGTATATTTACCCTCTGCTGTAATTTTTGCTTGGAAATCGAGGTCTTTATGTCTTGCTATTTCGCTTTGTACCTCTCTTCTGCGACGCAACAGCGAGAGTACTTTGTTACAGATGTCTTGACCAGCTGCGAATAATGTGATTTTTTCGACTTCTTGAAGACGTTTTTGAAAAAGCTCCAATGTCGGTATGCTGCCGTCACGGGTTTGAAAAAGCTCCTCCATAATAAAATCCATTAACGATT
Organism: uncultured Desulfopila sp.; assembly: GCA_964446655.1. Lineage (GTDB taxonomy): Bacteria > Desulfobacterota > Desulfobulbia > Desulfobulbales > Desulfocapsaceae > Desulfopila_A. The sequence goes on along the minus strand of CAYUPL010000003.1, from coordinate 103,510 downwards.
GGACACCATTGGCTTTTGTTTCGAATACTTCAACGAACCACATTGAAGAAGGGCCCGACAGGCTGGTATTGCAGTATTTTTTTAAGAGAGTGTACTGTTTGGTAAACTGTAATTTGTAAAGATAGTGCAAACCCTGCCGGTTCTGAGATATCGCTTTAGCGCGGTCCGTATGAAAGCATAATGTTACCAACGCCTTTTCCGGCAGTGGGGTAACGGCAGGGTAAAGAAAACCGGCAATTTCATTGCTTGGGGAAAATAGTGGAATTTTTGCAGGCAGGTCGTCAAAGCACCACGTTCTGGTTTCGATTTTTTGCCATTGTTCGATCTTGCCGAGGTCGTTGCTGGAAATATTTTGCAGCGAAGCTGCAGAATCGTATTCCCTTTGCACGGACAGCTTGGAAAAATCTCTGCTGTTGAGAATTTCTTTTCCCGAAATATCATAAAGAAGAAAGCGCATCAGTAGATGTTTCGGTAGATGTTCCGGCCAATCTGATTTTTTAATGGAAATCTGGAAATGCTTAAAAAGCGAGGCTTCCAGTGCACTGAAAAATGATCCTTTATAGATATCAACATCATCCAGGACCTTATCAACGGCTATATTAAGAGGAATCAGATGTTTGCGGATTCTTTTGGGCAGCCCTTTGAGGAGAAAGGTGATTTTTTCCTGCAACAGTCCGGGAACCAGCCATTCAAAGGTTTCACCACGTAAGGTATCCACCATGGCCAGAGGGATTCTCACCGTTACGCCATCAAGATCACTTGATGGATCAAAGGTGTGCTCGAGCTTAAAGGTATGAGAACCTATTTGAAGCGAATCCGGGAAATCGGCCAATTCCCGTCCTGAAGGTTTGCGGTCTATGATGATATCTTCAGAAAGCTTGAGGAGGTTGGCATTTTTCTTCTTTTTCAAAAACGCGTTCAATGTGAAGCGGTCAAAGACGGATTCCGGCAGTTTCTCGTCATAAAATTGAAAGATTACCTCGTTGTGCACAAGAATATCCCTGGTGCGCAACCTGTCTTCAATATCCACCCAGGATGCAACAAGTTTTCTGTTTGCTTCTAAAAAATCATAGTTGCCGACAAGGTTCCCTGCAAGCAATGCTTCTTCGATAAAAATGGTTCTGGCGGCCGTTCGGTTCGCAGTGTTCGTAGTACCAAAATTGACTTTTCGGCAAGGGATGATCGGGAGACCGAAAAGGGAAACTTTCTCGTCCGCGATAACGCGACCAGATTTTTTGTGGTAACGAGGGTTGGTCCAGCTGTATTTGCATAATTTTCCGCCGAGTGGTTCAAGCCATTCCGGTTGAATTGATGCGACATGAAAGGCATAAAGTCTGTTGGTTTCCAGAAAAGAGGCGGCAACTATCCAATGAGCCCCGGATTTGAATTGTCCCGAACCTGGAAAGATCATGACCTCCTTGCCGGAACCGCCAAGATAGAGGTTTTTGTCCCTTTTCATAGCGATATTGCGCAAGAACCCGGCAGCCAAAGACTTGTGTATGTCATCATAGGAGGCATCATGCTCGCCTGCGGAAAAACGAGGAAGAGCTTGTATTATCCTGGTCATCTGGCCATGAAGGTCTATCCATTCGCGCATTCTTTGAAAGGAGAGGTAATGACTATGGCAGAATTTTTTCAGCCTTGACCAGGAAGTTTTCCCTTTTACCGCATGAAAAAGATTCCAGATATTGAGATATGCGAGAAAGTCAGAGCGGTTATCATTAAACTGTTCATGTGCCGCGTCCGCCTGTTGTGCCAGATCCGCCGGCCGGACTCGCGGATCCTGTATGGCAAGTACTGTTGCAATGATCATAATTTCCCTGAGACAGTTGTTCTGCTGCGCCTCTATAACTATACGGGAAATAGAGGGGTCAATGGGCATAAGAGCCATTTTTCGGCCGGTAGCCGTTAAGCTGCGCCTCTCATCAATTGCACCAAGTTCCTGGAGCTGATTATAGCCATCGCTTATGGCAGAGGACAGAGGTGGATCAACAAAAGGAAAGCTGAAGGGATCGCCAAGACCGAAAGAAAGCATTTGCAGGATGACTTCGGCAAGATTGGAGCGTTTGATTTCAGGTAGCGTGTATTCATCTCGTTCCAGATAATCCTGTTCATCATAAAGACGGACGCATATTCCGGGCCCGATACGACCGCAGCGACCTTTGCGTTGATCGCAGCCGGCCTTGGATATTCTTTGGATTGGAAGGCTGTTGGTCTTGGCACGGAAGTTGTAGTAGGCCATTCTTGCCAGGCCGGTATCAACGACATAACGGATTCCTGGAACTGTGATGGATGTCTCGGCGACGTTGGTGGCAACTACGATTTTGCTCTGTTTGCCGGTCTGGAAAATTTTTTTCTGGTCGGCTGTATGCAGCCTGCCGAAGAGGGGGAGAATGGCCGCATCCTTGATTTTTTTCTTGAGAAGATCAACACAGTTTCGAATATCTCTTTCCGTGGGAAGAAAAGCGAGTATGTCGCCTGGAGCTTCACGGGTGTGGATGTTGAAGATAGCATCGACACAGCTTTCGATGTAATTACCCGTTTCACCATATTCATCTGGTACCGGTGGGGAATATCGCACTTCAACCGGATATGTTTTTCCAGGAATTCGTACTATAGGGGCGTTACTAAAATGGCTGGAGAAAGCATTGGTGTCAATGGTCGCTGAGGTAATAATAACCTTCAGTCCCGGCCGTTCGTGGAGAATGTTTTTTAAATGACCAAGAAGAAAGTCAATGTTAAGGCTTCTTTCGTGTGCTTCGTCTATTATGAGGAAGTCATATTCCTGTAATAGTCTGTTGCTTCGCGTTTCGGCCAGGAGTACCCCATCCGTCATGAATTTTATCTTGGTGGAAGGTGTGGTAGCATCCTGAAACCGAATTTTATAGCCTACCAGATGACCATATTGCGCCAGCTCCTCAGAAACTCGTGCTGATACCGTCAATGCCGCGATTCGCCGCGGTTGGGTACAGCCGACTCTGCCTCCTGAGCCGGAGAGCAGTTCCAGGCACATTTTGGGGAGTTGAGTAGTTTTGCCTGACCCGGTATCTCCTGCAATTATAGTGACTTGATTGGCATGAAGTACTTTGAGTATATCGTGGCGCTTCTGTGAGACAGGAAGCGATTCCGGATAGTTGAAATCCATGAAAAAAAGAGATAAAATTGAGTATTCATGATAAAGAAACAATGTCGAATTGCAAGTTTTTAACATACTATCACAATTTTCGTCAGTGAAAAACAAGGAGCTTTTATGATTGTTAGAAAAGCGGTTATTCCGGTGGCAGGCTTGGGAACACGATTTTTACCGGCAACCAAGGCTATCCCCAAAGAAATGTTGACTATTGTCGACCGACCGACAATACAGTACATCGTTGAAGAAGTAGTAGCATCAGGAATTGAGCAGATCATTTTTGTTACCAGTGAAGGGAAAGCTGCTATTGAAAATCATTTTGATTATGACTTTCAGCTGGACTCTGTGCTGCGTGAGAAAAAAAAGATAGCCCTGGGAGAAGAACTGAACATGATATCAAACCTGATAGATATCGTATCGGTTCGCCAGAAAAAGCCGTTGGGACTAGGACACGCCATTTGGACGGCACGACATGTTGTCGGAAATGAACCCTTTATGGTATTGCTGGGCGACGATCTTGTCTTGAGCCAAATCCCTTGTGCCAGGCAGATGCTTAGCCTGTTTGAAGACGTGGGCGAGTCCATCGTTGCCGTGCAGAGAGTTCCGTATGATCAGACTCATCAATACGGTATAGTTGAAGGTGAAGAAAACGGCAGGGAACGTACTCACAAGGTAACCCGGCTTGTGGAAAAGCCTGCTCCCGGCACAACTGATTCCGACATGGCTATCATCGGCAGATATATTCTGATGCCTGAAATTTTTGACCTGCTCGGCAAAACAACACCTGGTCATGGTGGTGAGATACAATTGACGGACGCTCTGCTTGCTCTATCGAAAAAACGGCCGATGTATGCCTATGAGTTTGAAGGGACCAGGTATGATGCAGGTGATAAACTAGGGTATCTCAAGGCCATCATTGCATTCGGGTTGCGACATAGTGAACTGGGATCTGCTTTCAAAGCTCATCTTAAAAAGGTTGCCGCTGAGTTATGATATGTCTGGAGGTTGCTGTTGCGGCGCCTCTATTTTCAACCCTGACCTATCTGCCCGAAAAGGAAAAGCTGGAAGAAACCGGCTTTGATCTGCAGAGGTATGTCGGTTGTCAGGTTTTAGTTCCTTTGGGGCGTCGCATTATAACAGGCTATATTTTAGATAGCCTGTCGGTCAACGAAGTTGACTATAAACTCAAACACATACGGCAAATCCTAACTGAGGAGCCATTGTTCCCAGCCGCCATGGTTCCTTTTTTTCGCTGGATTGCCGAATACTATCAATGTCCCATCGGCGAGGTTATCAGTACTGCTTTGCCGGCAGGAATAGCACAAGCATCAAAAAAAGTAATCCGTCTCAAAATAGAGGAGGCAGAAGCACAAAAAATACTAGACTCCATGGTCGACCCACTTTCCCCGTGGATCGACCAACTTCTCTTGAAAAAATGTTTAAGTCCGACCCTCAGCAGAAAAATTCTCTGCAGCGCGACCGATAAAAAAATTGTATCCAAACTTGCAAAGCTGGGTGTTGTAGTTGTTGAAGAAAAAATAACCGGCCAGACAGTTCGAGATAAACTGGAAATCTGTTATTCCTCATCCGCTTCCTTTCATTCTTCGCTCTGCGAAGAAAGGTCTGCAAAAGATAATCTGCAAAGCTTCACAGAACAATTGCAGAATTATTTCCAACAGGATTTTAAGCTTACCGAAATTAAGACCCTCTACTCCTACGCTCAAAATTTTCGAGCCCATAATCAGGCAGTGCCTCAGAAAGATATTCTGCGTAGCTATAAAGGTGGAGGAAAAGCCCTGCAGGAACTCTGCCGACAGGGGATACTCAAACAGGTCAGGACACGAATATATCGCAACCCTCTTGGAGAAATTCCCGCCGATCTCTCCAGGCCTGCGGAATTAACCCCGGAACAGACTGAAGCACTCGCATTTGTAGAGAACAGTATCAGCAACGATTCTTCCGCTACTTTTCTGCTTCATGGCATTACCGGCAGCGGTAAAACAGAAGTGTATCTGCGGGCAGCGGAAAAGGTACTCAATTCAGGCAAAGATGTTCTTGTCCTGGTGCCCGAAATAGCCTTGGCAATGCAGCTTGAGTCTCACTTTGTCTCTCGTTTCGGCAGTGGTATAGCTTTGTTGCACTCAGGGTTGACCAGCGCACAGAAGTACGATCAATGGTGCCTTGCCGCGGCAGGTAAGGCAAAAATAGTGGTTGGCGCAAGATCGGCCGTATTCGCTCCCCTGGCAAATCTCGGACTCATCGTTGTGGATGAAGAACATGACAGCGGCTTCAAACAGGATGACGGTTTTAAATATAACGGTCGGGATCTTGCCGTTCTGCGCGGCAAGATGGAGAATTGTGTTGTAATCTTGGGATCTGCAACTCCTTCGGTAACCAGTTATTATCATGCTGAAACAGGAAAATATCAACTCCTCGGAATGGCCGGCCGTGTCGGAGAGAGCCGCCTGCCCCTCGTCCGGGTAATTGATCTTAATAGAGAAAAGAAAAGCAGCAGGAAGAGCAGCTTCCACGAGTTGTTTCGCACAGAATTGCAACATAACCTGGAAAATAATGAGCAGAGCCTCGTTCTTCTTAACCGCAGAGGATTTTCTTCTTCCCTGATATGCCAGTCCTGCGGCACCGCAGTGCAGTGCAGACATTGCAATGTTGCTCTGACCTATCACAAAAACAAATCTGCCCTGGTGTGCCATTACTGCGGCTACAATGTCGACTCCAGACTCATATGCGAAAACTGCCATTCCGACAAGCTTGTCCCCATGGGTGTTGGTACTGAACGGATAGAGGAAGAACTGCGCTGTTTGTTTCCTGCAGCTGAAATAGCGCGGCTGGATTCCGATACCGCCAGTGACAGACGTGCCTTTCTGGCCATCCTGAAAGCCATGCGCAACAGGGAGATCGACATCCTCATCGGTACCCAGATGATAGCGAAAGGACATCATTTTCCCTTCGTTACTTTTGTCGGGGTGGTGTGGGCTGACGGAGGCCTCAATATGCCGGATTTTCGAGCTGCGGAAAAAACCTATCAGCTTCTATCCCAGGTAACAGGTCGGGCCGGCAGGGGAGACAGGGATGGTAGGGTAATAATACAGACCATGTGCCCCGACCACTATGCCATAGAACTGGCCCGGAAACATCAGTACCGGCAATTCTATGAAAAAGAATTGCAGATCAGGCAAAAACCTGTTTTCCCGCCCTATGTCCGTCTGGCCTGCTTCAGAATTACCGGGGAGAATGAATATAACGTTCGCAAGACTTCGGAAAACATCGCCATGGCATGCAGAAATTTTGACAGAGCCAATAACAGTGCGTTGCATGTGCTGGGGCCTGCTCCTTCACCACTTGAAAAAATTAAGGACAGGTTTCGCTGGCAAATCCTTCTTAAAGCTGGTTATCCCCGTGTCTTTGCCGAGGTGGGAAAATATATAGCTGAGCGGCAGAAAGAACTCATTACAGGCAAAACCAGTCTCTCACTTGATATTGATCCTGAAAATATGATGTAGCAAAAAACAGCCGACCAATACCGTGAAAAGACGGTGGAGTGATTGCAGGAAATCCGACTCTCAGTTGACTCAGAAGGTGTACCATTTTTTCTTTGGCGTATATGTGCAGGTCTGGTTGCGCCCTTTCTCTTTAGCGGTATATAAGGCGTTGTCCGCTCTATTTATCAAATCATCTTTGTCGAAAGTGTCTTCTCTGGCCGGTCGACTGGCGGAGACGCCAAAGCTCGATGTGACCGAGTAGTCATCCTTGCCGTCACTAAAGGCGGTTTCTTCGATTACGGTGCGAAGTTTTTCCGCAACGGCATATGCCTCGTGTTCCTCTGTTTCCGGTAGGATAATAACGAATTCCTCTCCTCCATAACGGGCCAGAATATCATATTTCCGCAAGCATTTCTTGATAGCTCTACAAAATTCCTTAAGAACAAAATCTCCGGCTTGGTGCCCATAGGTGTCATTAAAATTTTTAAAATGATCTATATCGGTCAGAATCAGAGAGAGGTGTGAATCGTTACGTTCCGCCCGGCTGATTTCTTCCTCAAGGCTGTTTTGGAAGTAGCGGTGATTAAACACTTCGGTAAGCCCGTCAATATTCGCGAGATTGTCAAGAATTCGGTTTTTTTCCTCCAGTTCTCTGGTAAGATTTTCCAACGTAATCTTCGTCTGAATAAGTTGTTTGTTCATTTGATCATAATCAAGATTAAGCAGGCTGAGACGAATATTTGCCTCCTGAAGAATTTCCTGGATGGAACGGGTATTTTTAATCTTCAGGCCAAAATATTTACCGGACTTTTCCACTTGATTGTGAATGTCTTCAAGAATTGCCTCTATGTCGTCCGGTTTGAGCTTGAGTAAGCGTTTTGCCTCTGTGCGAAATCGGCTATGATAATCTTCCGGTTTGGCGGAGTACAATATATTTATGAGGATATCGGAGAGGTATACCGCACTGGTGGTTTGGTGGACCTTGGTATCATTGCCTTCATATTGCTCAGGGGCGTGGTGGTTCAGGATCGGCAGAAGCAAGCCTTCGGGGAAGCCCCAGTGTCTTGCTACTTCAAAGCCGATGAACGTATGGTTTGCCCCAATAATCTGTTCTTCGGCAAGAATGGTATCATACTGATTATCGGTAACTTCATGGAGGACTTTATCATATTTTTCCGGGAAGGTTCTGGCAAAAATCAGTTCGCCTAAATTTTGTAATAAACCGGAAATAAATATTTCATCCGTGTTGGAATTTTCTGCCTTTTCCAGGATCAATTTTGCTCCGACGGCCAATGCCAGTGAGCGTTGCCAGAAACGTTCAAAGTTGAATCCGCTGTTTTTTTTGCCGGATTTTATAGAGAGAAACGAGAAGGAAAGGACTAAGCTTCTGACGGCGTTTGTTCCTAAGATAGAGACTGCCTGATGAATGGAGCCTATCTGTTGAGGAAAGCTGTAGAAAGCCGAATTGGATACTTTAAGGATTTTGGCCGACAGCGAGATATCTTTTGATATAAGATCGGCAATGTCGGTAAGAGTTGTATCCTCACGTGATGTGATGGAGATCAACTGTGACGCTACCATCGGCAAGGTGGGCAACTCTTCGGAACGCAATACCTCTGTGAGTATTTCTTCTACTTTCATAGTGGTCCTCGAATCTGCTGTTAAGGAGTACAGGGAATACGACAAGAATAAAACCTTGTCTGCAACCAGGCAAGTAAAGAAAAATAAAAAGATCGGAAAGAGTCGATCGATTCCGGATAACTGCAGAGTTCACCGCGGAAATTTTTAAACCACAACTCTTTGTCCCGACTGACTAAAGACTTCACGGATACGAGGAGTATCGTGCAGATACTTGAACCCTTTTGCCAGTGATTGTTGATTCTAAAAAATATGGGGTGATACGCATTGGGAAAGTTGCTATAACTTCTTCAAGTGCGTTATTATCGCGGTGTAAATGCTTTTGTAGATCACTGAAAGTTGTTACACTCTGTGCCAGTTGTTTTTGCCAGTTTTTCATGAGTGCTATTATGTCCTCTTTGTAAAAAAAGTCAACGAACTACTTTGATCCGAAAAATAGAGAGAATCGATCCCCGAGGTTTTATTTATGGCAACCAATCAATACAGATTCAAATACGATGAATACGGCAACACCAGAGAAATTCTTGTACACGACAGTGGACCCTCTGTTCATGCCATCAGTTTTGTAAATAAGGGCACGGCCTTTAATTTGAAAGAACGAAAAATGCTCGGCCTTGAAGCGGTTTTGCCGCCTGCCGTAAGAGATCTCGACAGCCAGATTGAAGCCACCAGAAATAAAGTAGATTCCCGTAATGATCCCGTTGAAAAATTCCGGTTCATAAGAGAATTGTTCGACAGGAACGTCACACTTGCCCATGCTGTAATTGAAAGCAATATTGAAAAATATATCAGTATTATCTATACACCAACCGTTGAACTGGCTGTTCAGCAATACTCTTCCATGTTCAGGAAGGCCAATGGGATTTATCTCTATCCCGGTAATATAAATGATGCTGAAGATATTCTACGAAGATACGCCCACCGAGATATCCGTGTAGCAGTAGTTACCGACAATCAGGGTGTTCTTGGAGTCGGGGATCAGGGTGTTGGGGGGATTGCCATCTGTCTGGGTAAACTTATGCTCTACACCCAGGGAGCGGGTATAGCCCCCTGGCATTGTCTGCCAATATCACTCGATGTGGGTACCAATAACAGAACACTGCTGGCCGACAATGAATATCTGGGGTGGCGGCATGAACGTTTGCAAGGGGAGGAATATCTCAGATTCATAGGAAGATTTGCCAGAGCTTTTCGGAATGTTTTTCCACATGCTCTCTGCCAGTGGGAAGATTTTTCCAAGCAGAACGCCTTTTCCACCCGTGACGCGTTTGTTGACGAGCTTATTTCATATAATGAAGATATTCAAGGGACCGGTGCTATCGTATTGGCCTCGATGCTTTCCGCCATGAAAATAAAAAGAGAAAAACTCGCTGATCAGGTTTTCGTTATTCATGGTGCAGGTACTTGCGGGGTCGGCGTAGCCGAACAGATTGAGTTGGCTTTGATTGAAGAAGGCGTCAGCAGGGAAGAGGCAAAGAACAGGATTTTCGCGGTTGACTCAAAAGGACTCATCACTGAAGGACGACAATGTGAGCACTACAAGCGGAAATATGCCAAAAATCCGAAACGGTTTCCATGGGTCAATAATGATACTTTGTATCTGGAAGAAATAATACGCAATGCCGGTGCGACGGTGCTGGTAGGCACGTCAGGACAGGGCGGTTGTGTCGGTTGTTTTACTGAAGAAGTGGTTCAGGCGGTGGCGCAAAATACGTCTCGGCCGGTTATTCTGCCACTGTCTAATCCGGAATCGGTAATTGAGGCACGACCGGAGGATATTTATACATGGACGGACGGGAAAGCCATAGTGGCTACAGGAAGTCCATTCGGGCCATACCATTTAAACGGGAAAATATATAATACCCGACAAGCCAGTAACGTTCTTGTTTTTCCCGGTATCGGTTTAGGCGTTCTGGCCTCAGGTGCCAGGGAGGTTCTTCCGCAATTTTTTACGGCTGCAGCCCATGCGGTATCTGATTATATGTCACGAGAAGAACTGGCGGAAGGATGTCTTGTGCCACGGCTGGCCGCCTTAAAAGAAGTATCCCTTAAGGTTGCCTTAGCGGTTGCCATGAGCGCGGTACAGCAAGGTGTGAGCAGGCCCTGTGTTTTTTCTGATTTCCAGCATGAAAATGATGAACAGCGCATGAAAAAGCTGATACGAAGAATGCGCTGGGAGCCGGATTATCTGCCCTTGGTAGCAATGTGATGCTCTGCTGCTTCTTTTCTCAGGACTTTAACTTTTTATAAAGGTTTTAGAGAAGTAAGGTACTAAATGGATGGCATTTTAAATAATGGCATGGTAAGTCAGCTACTAGCCCGGATTTCTCACCAGCCGAGGTTGCCGTGGATGCGAGGCGCGAAGTAAGGTGCTATAGTAGCCTATGCACCTTGCTTCGGCAACGCTGCAGGTACGGTAAGATCGGCTGGCCTTCGGTGAACATTGTTCTGATTTTCTTATGAAAGAATACTGCTTGAACATATTGGAATATCATTGGAATTGTGAAAATTGGCACAATGTTCATGAGAAATCCGGGCTAAAGTTTTTGAGGCTATTGTATTCTTTAGTTGAACTGCAGAGCAGGTTCGATGTGAGAGGGAGACTGTACAAGATAAGCTATTAAAACGAGGTGAAAAAATGACAGCGAAAATCATCAGCGGAACCGAAGTAGCTAAGGAAATCAGAGAGGAACTGAAAACCGAAATTGCTGAACTTAAAGAAAAACACAATATTATACCTGGGTTGGTGACAATTCTTGTGGGGGAAGATCCTGCTTCACAATCGTACGTAGCTGCAAAGAACAAGACGGCTCATGCTATCGGAATTCATTCGGAGCAGATTACCCTTGATGCCGGTACCCCGGAAGAAGATTTGCTTGAGTTGGTCAAGAAGTACAACAAAGATGACAATATTCATGGCATCCTGGTACAGTTGCCTTTACCAAAACATATCAATGAAAGCAAGATCTTAAATGAAATTGATCCTGACAAAGACGTTGATGGTTTTCACCCCGTCAATATCGGCAGAATGGTATTGGGTGAGCAATGTTTTCTCCCCTGCACTCCGCATGGTGTTCTGGAACTTCTCTCAAGAAGTGGTGTAGAGACCAGTGGTGCCGAAGTTGTTATAATCGGCCGAAGCAATATTGTCGGCAAACCAATGGCCAATCTGATGCTGCAAAAACGTCAGTCAGGCAATGCTACTGTAACACTCTGTCATACAAGAACAAAAGACATGGCCGCCCATTGCCGTCGTGCCGACATCATTGTTGCGGCTGTAGGTGTGCCGAAACTTGTAACGGCAGATATGGTAAAAGAGGGCGTTGCGGTAATGGATGTCGGTGTGAATCGAATTGGCAAAACGGAATCCGGCAAGGCCATTCTGGCGGGTGATGTGGATTTTGAAAGTGTCAAAGAAAAAGCGTCTGTAATTACCCCTGTACCAGGTGGTGTAGGACCTATGACAATTACAATGCTGATGAAGAATACGCTGCAGTCTGCCAAAATGGCGGCAAATCTTATCTAGCCATTGCCTCTCTGGAAGGGCAGTTGTTTACTCCTGGAGAGAAGCAGTGGATACACCATCCACGACAACCTTTTCCACTAACTGGAAAAGGTTGTCAAAAGAAGTGCTTTCGTAAATTTTTTTCCGCATTGCCGAACTGCCCTGCAGGCCTTTAAAATATCGCCCAATGTGATTTTTTACAACCGGCAGCAACCGCTCTACTTCCAGATTTTGCCGCATCAAATGAAGATGATGAAGCACTGTTGGAAAGATTTTCTCAGGTGTTTTCGGACGGCTGTTTGTATTGAAGACCCAGGGGTTCCCCAGGGCTCCTCTTCCTATCATTACCGCGTCACAACCCGACGTTTCGAGTTGCTGCATTGCTTGCTGATACGTTTGAATATCACCATTACCAATTACCGGCAGGGAAACGGCCTTTTTGACATCCGCTATACTCTGCCAGTCAGCTTCTCCTGCAAAACCCTGGCTCCAGGTCCTTCCGTGTACGGATATGGCAGCAACGCCGCTTTCTTCCGCCATTTTCGCAAATTCAACACAATTGATTGTTGTTGCATCGATCCCTTTGCGAAATTTAACAGATACTGGCGCCTGGCTGTTTTTAACTACTTCCCGGATAATCTCTTGCGCTAAAGCAGGTCGGGCCATAAGTGCGGCTCCAGCGCCTTTTTTAGTCACTTTTTTGACGGGGCAACCCATATTGATATCAACAAGATCAGGTTGAAAGCAGTTGAGAAGGTCGGCAGCCTTTGCCATCATGGCGACATCTGCTCCGAATATCTGAAACGCTACAGGCTTCTCTGCCGGTTTCGAGGCAAGCATTTGCAGTGTCTTCTTCTGTTGGAAGACAAGGCCATGGCAGCTTATCATCTCGGAGAAGCACAGGCCTGCACCGAATTCTCGACAAAGCAGACGAAACGGTAAATCGCTGTATCCTGCCAAAGGAGCAAGAAGCAGAGGTGAAGAGATTTTCAAATTGGCAATGGTCAGCATGATCCTGCAGAAAAGGTAGGATGAATCACAAACGGTAGCTGCAAGCAGCTGATGCGAAGGGGAAAGGGCTGGAGCGGCAACGCCTTTATTGAGACAATTTTCCCAGGGTTTTGAGATAAATGTCCTGAGACAGCTCATCTATGATTGTGGCCAGCGCTTCACGCTCGTTATCGGAAGTAATTGACGAACTTGTTGAAACGGCATAGTCTTCAATACGTATTTGGCCAGGTTCCTGAAAAAGAATTTCTCCGCTTTGCAGGTCTTTGAGAATATATCGAACCCTGAGACGGAGCTTTACCTCACGAGTAGTATTATTATCACCATAGGAAAGACTGGGCAGGTCGATGGAAATAATTTCACCGGCAAGAATAAGGTCCGCCTGTGCTTTATCGTTGACAACATTGAGCGAGTCACTTCGTTGGTACCATCCCAACAATGATTGATAGATATCGGAATCAAGCTGCAGTTCGCTGGTACGATTACTCCAGTTTGCAATATAGACGGATTTATCCGGTCCGGTATAGACATATGGATTTCGGTAGCCACATGAAGCTACAACAAAAAGCAAAACTATACATGATATCAGTGAAGCAATTGTGGTTTTCACAGGAAGACTCCGCTTTGTTTAACAATGGGCTCAGATACTGTAAAGATGTATCAACTTATCTGAAAAGATCATTAACATATCAGCTTGTAAAATTAAATGACAATATTCACAAGTTTCTTCTGCACAGTGATGATTTTTTTCACAGGACTATCTTCGATAAAACGGGTGATTTTTTCGTCTGCTAGTGCCATTTCCTTGAGAACCTTGTCGTCTATATCTGCCTGCACCTCAATTCGTGATCGCACCTTGCCGTTGACTTGTAAAACTATGGTGAGCAACTCTTCTTTGGCGGCGTCCTCATCGTATTGCGGCCAGGTTCTTTCTTCAACGCCGCTGTTATGGCCGCATTTTTCCCACATTTCCGCAGCAAAATGAGGTACCATAGGAGAGAGTAAGAGCAGCATTGTATCGATGGTTTCCTGCAGAATAGTTGTATTAATCGGGTTTTGGGCGTCGTTGCCACTGAGAGAGGTCAGGGTATTAAACAACTCCATTATTGCACTTATGGCAGTATTGAAATGAAAGCTGTTTTCGATATCCCGGGTCACCTTTTTGATGGTCTGGTGACATTTCCGGTGTACTTCTCGACTTTTGGCGCTAATCTCGCCACTGTCTCCTGTTCGGTCCAGCAAAATGGAAATGTTGGCCTCAATGTAACGGAAAACACGATTGAGAAAACGTGAGGCGCCCTCAACGCCCTGGGAGGACCACTCAAGATCCTTTTCCGGCGGTGCGGCGAAAAGACTGAACAATCTCACGGTATCGGCACCAAACTCATGAATCAGATCATGAGGATCAACAACATTTCCTTTGGACTTGGACATCTTGGCGCCGTCTTTAATCACCATACCCTGGGTGAGCAGATTGGTAAAAGGTTCGGAGATTTCCATGTAACCAAGATCACGCAAGACTTTAGTAAAGAAGCGAGAGTAGAGCAGATGAAGGATGGCATGTTCAACTCCGCCGATATATTGGTCTACTCCGAGCCAGTATGAAGTCTTTTCTTTGTCGAGTGGCCCTTTGGTAAATGACGGACAGGTATATCTGGCAAAATACCAGGACGATTCCACAAAAGTGTCCATGGTATCCGTTTCCCGGCGAGCTGAACCCCGGCAGAGTGGACATGTCGTCTCTATAAATGACGGCCGCTGATGCAGAGGGACACACTCATCAGCTGAGTTATCGGATTGCCACGGTAACAGCACCGGAAGGTCGCCGGTTGGAACAGGTTGTACGCCGCATTGATCGCAGTAAATAATAGGAATGGGGGCGCCCCAGAAACGTTGCCTGGAAATACCCCAGTCCCTTAATCGGTAGGTTGTCTGCGCTTCTCCGAAGCCTTTGTCGCGGGCATGATCGATTATAGCAATATGCGCATCGCTGCTCTGCATTGCATTAAATTGACCTGAGTTGACTAGAGTTCCCGGTATCACTGAAGCTTCTGTCATGGTGGCATCAGCAAGGCTTGACCCGTCAGGAATGATAACAGGACGAACTTCCAGGGAGTATTTACGGGCAAATTCGAAATCTCTCTGATCGTGAGCAGGTACGGCCATGACGGCCCCGGTGCCGTATTCCATCAAAACAAAATTTGCTACATAGATTGGAACCTTTTCATTATTAAAGGGGTTAATACAGTATTTTCCTGTAAAAACGCCCTCTTTAACCAGTTCTTCCTCCACCTGCGTATGCTTTTTAGAAGCTGTAACCTTCTGCACGAAATTGAGGACTTTTTCTTCTGTGTCAGTGCCTGCAACCAGTTTTGATACAAGAGGATGCTCAGGGGCTAGCGAAAGAAAGGTCACACCGAAGACTGTATCCGGTCGTGTAGTGAAAATAGCTATATTGTCAGAAGAGTTTTCAACCCTGAAATTGCATTTTAACCCGGTTGATTTTCCTATCCAGTTTCGCTGCATGGTGAGGACTTTGTCCGGCCAGCCCTGCAGATTATCAAGATCGGCCAGCAACTCTTCGGCATATTGGGTGATTTTAAAAAACCAGCCGTTCATTTCACGCATTACTACCGGCTCATCACAGCGCCAGCAGGCGCCTTCAACAACCTGTTCGTTGGCCAATACTGTTTGGCAGGAGTTGCACCAGTTTACTTTGGTGATTTTCCGGTAAACCAATCCTTTCGTGTACATTTCGAGAAAAAGGAGCTGTTCCCATCGGTAATAATCCTCATGGCAGGTGGCAATTTCCCTTTCCCAGTCGTAGGAGAGGCCGAGCTGCTTCAACTGGTTTCTCATGTAGTCGATATTCTGATAGGTCCATTTTGCCGGGTGCGTTTTGTTTTTAATGGCGGCATTTTCCGCCGGCAGACCAAAGGCGTCCCAGCCCATGGGGTGGAGAACGTTGAAACCGCGCATTCTTTTATATCTGGCAACGACATCACCAATGGAATAATTTCTTACATGTCCCATGTGGATTCGGCCGGAAGGATAGGGGAACATCTCAAGGACGTAGTATTTCTGACGGGAGTCGTCTTCGGTCACACTATAGACTTTTTCTGTATCCCACTTATGCTGCCATTTTGTTTCAATTTTCTTAAAATCGTACCACATTGTATCGGCCGTGTTTTCTGACATGTAATAACTCTCTTGATCTACGGTTCAGTGTTTATCGTTGCCGGGAAGTGATGGCTGTGCGCATCAATGAAAGCCGGTATCCTCTAAGTGGCTCATGTTCTCGAAGGTAGTGAATTCGTCCAGAAAAGTCAACTTTACTACGCCCGTTGGCCCATTTCGCTGTTTACCGATGATGATTTCGGCTGTTCCTCTATCCGGGTTGTCTTCGCTCTTATTGTAGACTTCATCTCGGTATATAAAACATATGATATCGGCATCTTGTTCTATGGCGCCCGATTCTCTTAAGTCAGCCATCATGGGACGTTTATCGGTACGGCTCTCCAGGCCGCGGTTGAGCTGCGATAATGCCAGTACGGGGACGTTATGTTCTTTTGCCAATGCCTTGAGAGATCTGGAAATATCACTGATTTCCTGTGTCCTGTTCTCATTATTGGAACGGCCACGCATAAGCTGCAGGTAATCAACCAGGATCATGCCCACAGGGTATTGAGAGGCTAATCGTCGAATTTTAGAGCGCATTTCCAAAACGGATATCGCCGGAGTGTCGTCGATATAGAGCGGTGCTTCCGTTAACATACCGACAGCGCGAGTCAGTTTAGGCCAGTCATCATCATGGAGTTTTCCAGTTCGGATTCGTTGGGAATCTATACGGCCGACAGAGCTGAGTAATCGCATGGTGAGCTGTTCCTTGGACATTTCCAGGCTGAAAATTGCCACTCCTGTTTTTTCGACAAGTGCCGCATGCTGGGCAATGTTCATGGCAAAGGCTGTTTTCCCCATGGAAGGTCGACCGGCAAGAATTATTAAATCGGACGGTTGCAGTCCGGCGGTCATCCTGTCAAGGTCAAAATAACCAGTGGGAACCCCTGTTATCAGTTCTTTGCGTTTGTAGAGCTGTTCTACTCTTTCAAAGGCAGCAGGGATTATTTCCTTGAGAGGAGTAAAGTTCTGGCCACTTTTTCGGCCTGCAATATCAAAAATAGCCTGTTCGGCATCGTCGACAAGTTGATCAATTTCACCCTGTTCTTCGTAGCACCTGCCGGCTATTTCGGTATTGACCTCTATTAATCGACGTAGAACCGACTTGTGTTTTATGATTGTCGCATATGAACCGATATTAGCGGTTACCGGTACGATCGAGGTGAGACCGGCAAGATATGCAGCTCCACCTACGTCATTGAGTTTATTCTTGTCTTTGAGAAAATTTGTGAGCGTAATAATGTCATGAGGTTCATTTTTCTCAAAAAGAGAAACCATGGCATCAAATATTATCTTATGCGCCGGAGAATAAAAATCCTCCGGATGCAACACCTCGAGTACATTTCCAAAAACATTATCTTTAAGGAGAATGGAACCAAGAACGGACTGTTCTGCTTCGAGGTTCTGTGGTGGGATCCTGGATGTCGGTAAAGGAGGCTGCTGTGTGTTCATTGGTGCCATGTATACCAAATAGTTAAAACAGAAACACACCAATGGGAGCAAGCTCACATGGTGTGTTCAGGTCCTCGAAAAACCCGGCAGCGATAAGGTTAAAGACACACGTATACCGTTTTCTGAGTGGTTCTTCAAAAGGCTCTACTCAAAAAAGGCTACAGTCCTTTTCCTTGCGCCACTACTTTTACCTGAATATCGGTGGTAAGCTCAAAACCTACCTTAACAGGTACGGTGGTTTCTCCAAGGGTTTTAATTGGGTTGGGCAGAACAATTTGCTTTTTGTCGATCTCAATATTCAGTTCTGCTAATTTCTCGCATATATCACTGCTGGTGACGGAACCGAACAATCTATCGTCTTCGCCGACAAGTTGCTCAAGTTCTATTGAAATACCGGCAAGTTTTTTGGCAATTGCTTCGGCCTGTTTACGTTCTTGTTCAAGACGTGCGGCAATAATGGCTTTGTTTTTCTCAAAGAGGGTGATATTTCGCCCATCCGCTATTACAGCCTTACCCTTGGGTAAGAGATAATTGCGACCATAGCCGGGTTTGACTTTAACGATATCGCCTTCCCGGCCCAGTGAGCTTATTGTTTCCTTTAAAATAAGTTCCATTTTTTGACTCCCTCAGTAGTATCTTGGAAAGAATAACCAACCTGGAAACTGACTATTCCTTATCTTCCTTATTATTTGTAGCAGAGGCAACGCGACGGCGAATATCAAACCATACGTCGGCCACTCCAACTACGATGAGTAGAACTGTACCAAAAGATTGCAAAATAATCATTACGTATATAAAAGTACGAACGAATCGTGGCACATTCCATTTCTTCAGCAAAAATACAAGAACTGCAAGACCTTGAAAGCTGTATATAAACACCGTAAGTATCAGGCAGTTTATGCCGACGATCTGCAGCGATCCTGCAGGAATCAGTGCTGTTATTCCCGATGTTATCAATACCCAGACAAAGGCATCGGGCAGCCGCCAAAAACGGTATTCGTTCCAAGGCTGAATACATCCCGCTTTTGGTAGTATAATATTACCCAATACAACCGTTACCCACGAAAGCAGAATAAAAATAGTGCCTACAATTGCGGGCAATATTAGAGGAGCTATCTCCTTAACCTGATGCAGTGTCTGCTCTAAAATGACAATATTTTCAGACGATAGACTATCAGTGCTCCTGTATTGCCTTAACGCCTCATCAATCCCGCTGTTCATTGCCTGACTGATCGCTTGGAAAAAAGAGGTTTCACTGTTCCACAACAGTAAGTTAAAAAACAAAAAAATCGAAATGCATAATGTCAACCATCCTCTGAGGCCGGCTTTCCAAGGCTCTTCCTTACGATGGGCTGAATAGGCAACGGCATATCCAGCGGGGAGAAGAGCAATAGAGAACAGGGTCAGCTCCAGATTCTCCAGGAAATAACTCAGAGAAACTGCGATCAGTACTGCAATCAGTAAATTTCGGCTGGTATCTGACCAGCCGAATTTAGTAATAAATATAAAGACAAGCAGAGGAAGAAAAGAACTTGTCCAGCCCAGAAGAACCCATATGGTGCTCGGCAAAAGAAGAGCAAAGGTAAACAGGAGGATGTGGGTTGCATTTTTCTTCCCCTCAGGTTTATTCTCAACCTGTTTGGTCACTGTATTCTTGTCCCGAATATGTATTAACCCTGGACATTCCCGGAGTAAGGTAAAAGAGCGATATGTCGTGCTCTTTTAATTGCTTCACAAAGCTGCCTCTGGTGTGAAGCGCAGGTTCCAACAATGCGACGTGGAATTATTTTACCTCTTTCGGAAACAAAATTTCTCAGAGTCTTAATATCCTTGTAGTCTATGCTTTGTTCTTTGTCAGCGCAGAACCGGCAGACTTTTTTTCTGGAAAACAATCGTTTTTGTTGTGGTCGTGGTGCCATCTGTTAACTCCTGTATTTTTAAATTGATCGAAATATGAATTATTCATCTTCATCTTCGTCATCGTCATCGTCTGAAACTTCCGGTTCGTCCGTGTCCGACTCATCTGACGCTGATTCTTCGTGGCTGACCTGCTTATTGGCAGCTTGAGCAATAGCCTCGACTACCTCCTCTTCCGTTATGGTATCGGCGGTTTTGACTGTCATATAGCGGAGTACAGCGTCATCGATGCGGAATTTACGCTCCATTTCAGCAACAGCTTTCGGTGAACCGGAATAATCTAAAAATACATAGAAGCCTTGATAATCTTTTTTAATTGGATACGCGAGCTTTCTCATACCCCATTTATCAAGCTGGATTATCTGCCCGTTATCTTGAGTGATAATAGCGCTTGATTTTTCGACGATAGTGTTGATTCCATCTTCGTTTGCAGAAGGACGAAGAATAAAAATCGTTTCATACCTACGCATGTGTTCCTCCTCGTGGACTCATGGTTTTAAGGGATATTGTCCCTTGGTGTTGGCCCTCGCTTCCGTGTAGGCGAGCAGAGAGCGAAGAGGTGAGCAGCCAAACAATATGGCCATACTCATGTTGTTTGACAAGCACTTTCTGTTGATGATTCTGCTTGTCTGCACCTTTGCATTGTCGCGATACTACGGTACAACTGCAAAGGCACATACACTAATCTTCATTTGATTAGAGATGAAAAACGTAACAGTATAGGGTAAACTGATGAAGGTGTCAAATTATTCTTTTTTCTCTTCGCTTTTGATTTTTTGCCACTGCCGGCGCAACTCTTTTTCACTTAATACAGTTTGCTTTACAAAAACATGGGGATGGCGTCTCTGTAATTTTGCATCAATACCTTCGACGCAATCTTTCCATGTAAAATTACCACGTTCCTGTTGTATTGCGGCCAGCATCATCAAAATGTACAAAACATCTCCCAATTCTTCGCACATATTATCAGTGTCCTGCTGTTTGATTGCCGCCTGTAGCTCTTCGACTTCTTCAGTCAAATACTTTTGCAATGACTCGGGAGTCTGTTTTCTATCCCAGGGGCAACCGCCGACACTTCTAAGCTTTTCAATGGTTAATAGTAATTTATTTATCTCTAACATGTTGTTATTAAATGTAATAGTAAAATAATATCACTTTGATGAAGGAAAAATATGGCAATAACCGGTAAGGTGATTTAACTTGTTAGAGTAATGAAAGGCTGAAAATTTCAATACTCAGGGTTGAAAAAAAATGTTGACATAGGTCACCTGACCAACTAACTAGGTACCGTTAAAAAAGTACCGATTTCGGCAAAGTAAATTCGGAGTACCATTATTTGTTAACCAGAGTAACGCATATTGTAGGGAAAAGCGAACCGGCATTGATGAAATGACACGTTTTTATATCACCATTCACCTATTTTAGAAGGAAAGAAGATGGAAGAAGACAAAAAAAATATATTACTGGAAAAGCATAAAGATATTGCCAGAATCGACCAGGAGTCAAAACGAACTCATGGCTGGTATGTTCGAGTGCGTTTTCTGGGGAAGACACATTCAAAGTTTTTCTCAGACAAGAAATGTGGAGGTCGTTACTCCAGTCTGCTTTCAGCGATAACATGGCGGGATAAGACCGAAGGAAAGCTTGGGAAAATTCGAACCAACAAGCATATGGTTACCGTCAGTAACTCAGGCACCGGAGTTGTAGGCGTACGATTAAATGAAAAGCTTAACCGATACGAGGTAAGCTGGGTGACTGAAAGTGGTAAACAGGGCAAAACTTCCGTGTCCATTTCCAAGCACGGTAAGAAAAACGCCTTTAATAAGGCCTGCGCCATACGAAAACAAAAAGAAGCTGAAAGGCTTGGGCAGAACGCTTAGCCGGATAGCGTAAAATTCTTTTTGTGTTGAAGGGAAAATGAGGAGTCGAGTTTTTCATTTTCCCTTTTTGCGTTGGAGTTATAATCGCACCAATCTCCGGATCCGCTGTATACACGATTGAAACAGAATATGGATTACAACCAGCCTGTTTGGCAATAAAGGAAAAAATGCTGTCAAGGACAGTGCAGCACTGTGGTATAAAAAACCGAGCATAAAAAAACGTTGACATTTGCCCTGTTAAAATGTCATATTGAAAAATTTGAGAATACAGCCAGTTCGCAATAGAATAACTTGTGTAGATGGAGTTTATATAATGTATGCGATAGTTCGTACCGGTGGAAAACAGTATCAGGTTGCTCAGGGAGATCAGCTCCGAGTCGAAACAATCGACGGACAGATAGGTGATACTGTTGAGCTCAACGACGTTCTTATGATTGTCAATGGTGAAAAGATTGACATCGGGAGCCCTCTTCTTGAAAATGCTAAAGTAAAAGCAACAATTGTGGAGCAGGGCAAGGCCAAAAAAATAATCGTGTTTAAAAAGAAAAGAAGAAAGGGATATCGCCTCAAGCAAGGACATCGGCAAAATTATACCGCACTTGCTATACAAGAGATCTCCGTATAACCTAGAGTGACCACTCGGGACCTTCTGATTTTCAAGGCAACTGACAGGTATAAAGAGGAGTAGGTAATGGCACATAAAAAAGCGGGCGGTAGCTCAAGAAATGGTCGTGACAGTCAAGGCCAACGCAGAGGCGTTAAAAAGTTTGGTGGCCAGGAAGTAAAAGCGGGAAATATACTGGTCCGCCAGCTTGGCACGAAAATTCATCCTGGAACCAATGTGGGCTGTGGACGAGATTATACTTTATTTGCGAAAGTAGATGGTGTGGTGACTTTTGAGGAATTTGGAAAAGACAAAAAAAGGGTCAGCATTTACCCTATAGCATAATCATTACCACTAACAGCTTTCCCAATACCCCCTTTCGGGGAAATACGTTCTACACTCGGCCCTCATACTGTTGATGGTCGAGTTTTTTTTTCCCTTTTTTATTCCTACCTGCAAAAACTTATGTGATGGTACCAACATGTCGTTTATAGATGAAGCCAAATTTAATGTTAAAGCTGGTGATGGCGGTAATGGATGCATTAGTTTTCGGAGGGAAAAATATGTCCCGAAGGGCGGCCCCAATGGTGGAGATGGCGGACGTGGAGGAGATGTTCTTGTTATAGCAAACAAAAACATCCAATCTCTTATAGATTTTCGTTACAAATCTCATTTTAAAGGAGAGCGCGGCATGCATGGCCAGGGAAAGGATATGCATGGCCGAAACGGGAAAGAATGTTACATCGAGGTTCCGGCCGGTTCAGTCATCAAGGACGCCGAAACTGATACGGTTCTTGCAGATCTTGTACATCACGGCGACACCTTTATTGCTGCTGAAGGAGGAGCAGGGGGCCTCGGAAACAGCCATTTTGCCAGTGGTGCCGATAGAACTCCTCGATTTGCAACTAAAGGAAAAACAGGAGAGGAACGGTGGTTGAAGGTTGAGCTAAAGCTTATAGCCGACATTGGTTTGGTGGGTTTGCCCAATGCCGGCAAGTCCACACTTCTTTCAAAACTCTCCGCGGCCAACCCCAAAATTGCCGGATATCCGTTTACAACACTGGAGCCTCAACTGGGAGTACTGCATTTATCGTATAATAGATCCTGTATACTAGCGGATATACCCGGTCTGATAGAAGGTGCAAGTAAAGGAGTGGGGCTTGGATATACATTTTTGAGGCATATCGAACGAACAAAGATTCTTCTTCATGTTATTGATGCTTCCGATGAGAATGCCGTTGTAAATTTTAAGATGATCTGCCGGGAATTGTCGAACTACAACGAAGAACTTCGCTCCAGAGAACAGGTTGTTGTATTGAACAAAGGAGATATAACCGACCGGAGGAGAGTGTCGAGTCTGAAAAAATACTTTGAAGGACAGGGACTGCAATCCGTTGAAGTATCAGCATTACATGAGACAGGTATAGAAGATCTTACAAGAAGTATTGCCGACATTCTGTATTGCGATTCTGTGTGAATCGCTCACCTTATTGTATTATTCCCCGTTTATATGTTATCTTCGTCTGTCACGCTCTTCTGTAATCATTTATAAAATCTATCACGGCACAGGCTACGATGACCTTTCTTGACGATAAATCAGCTGATATCGAGGCTCGCAGAGGAGTATTTGAAAAATCAAAACGAATTATAGTAAAAGTTGGTAGTGCTGTTCTTACCTCCGGTACCGGTATGAATTATGATGTTATTGATAACATCGCTAAAGAAATCTCTTATCTCAATAATTGCGGTAGAGAAGTTATTCTGGTCAGTTCGGGAGCTGTTGCTGCCGGCAAAAAAAAACTGGCATTTAACGGGGAGCGGGATATCTCTTTGCAAGAGAAGCAGGCACTGGCAGCGGTGGGACAATCGCACTTAATGCAAATCTATGAATCTGCTTTCTCGAAGTATAATAAAAATATCGCTCAGGCCTTGCTGACTCATGCCGACCTGGCTCATAGAGATAGATATATTAATTTTAAAAACACCATTTTTACACTTCTAAAAATGGGCGTCATTCCAATTATCAATGAAAATGACACTGTCGCGACAGAAGAACTTCAATTCGGTGACAATGACAATCTAGGTGCTCTCGTTACCAATCTCATGGAGGGCGATATGTTTATCTGTCTTACCGATATTGATTGTCTCTATACCGCAAACCCTCTGACTACCCCTGATGCAGTCCCTGTCCGCACCGTTACTGAAGTCACTCCGGAAATCGCAAAAATGGCAGGACACAGCAAAAGTGCCCTCGGAACCGGAGGAATGCAAAGTAAAATTGCCGCGGCGAAAAAAGTGACCAACGGCGGTGGGGCGTCTCTAATCGGTCCGGGCAGAATGGCGGGCATTTTGGGTGCGCTATTTTCCGGTGAGCTTGTTGGAACCTTTTTTTTACCGCAACGGAAAAAACTGCACGGCAGGAAACAATGGATAGCCTTTGTTTTAAAACCGAGAGGGGTGCTGAAATTGGACTCCGGAGCCGTAAGGGCGATTAGCGGTTTTGGCAAAAGTCTGTTGCCCTCCGGAATTCTATCTGTACAAGGAACTTTTAATGCTGGGGATTCGGTACAGTGTATCAATGATAAAGGAATTGTTGTTGCTGTAGGAACAACAAATTATCGTTCAGAGGATATCGCGCGCATAAGGGGAGCTAATTCGTGCAGTATTGAACAGAAGCTTGGCTATAAAGACAGTGATGTTGTTATTCATCGGGACAATCTTGTTGTCTTTTAAACACTTCAGCGGAGGAGAGTATGGATGTTTTCGAAAAAGAGATCGTTGCAATATGCCGCAATGCGAGAATTGCCGCACGGACATTTGTCTCAGTTTCTGCGGCGGCCAAAAACAGTACTCTCGCTTCGATTGCCGAACTGCTGCAAGCAAAAAAAGAATACATCCAGGCGGAGAACTATAAGGATATCCGGCAAGGACGTCAAAACGGGTTGTCTGAAGCAATGCTTGACAGGCTCCATCTTTCTGATGCTGTTGTCGCCTCTATTGTTACCGGGCTTGAAGAAATTGTCGTTTTACCCGATCCTGTGGGAAAAATAGGAGAAGTAACTCGTCGACCCAATGGCATGATGGTTGGTAGAATGAATATTCCTCTCGGTGTTGTCGGTATGATCTACGAGTCTCGCCCAAATGTTACTGTGGACGCGGCGGCTTTATGCCTTAAGGCAGGCAATAGTGTCATACTTCGAGGTGGGTCTGAAGCTTTTCATTCGAATGCATCTCTGGCACAGGTCCTTCAGGAAGCACTGCGCCAAAACGATCTCGATGAGAAAGCTATTCAAATCATACCAACGACAGACAGGCAGGCGGTAAGTGTTCTTTTACAGCAGGAGGAGTTGGTGGATCTCATTATTCCTCGTGGTGGTGAAGGGTTGATACGCTATGTTGCTCAAAACAGCAGGATCCCGGTATTAAAACATTATAAAGGTGTATGTCATATTTATGTAGATAGACTGGCGGATTTATCCAAAGCCACTCCAATCATACTCAATAGCAAGACCCAGAGGCCTGGCGTTTGTAATGCTTTGGAGGGCCTCCTGATTCACCATCATCTGGCCGATACGTTTTTACCAGAGTTGGCTCAAGCTCTACATAATGCAGAAGTTACTGTTTTTGGATGCAAAAAAGCTGTTGCCGTATCGAAGCATATTCAAGATGCGCAGGATTCCCATTGGGGGACAGAGTTTCTCGATCTGAGCCTTACCGTGAAAGTAGTGTCCGGATATCAAGAGGCAAAAGAATATATTGAACAATATGGTTCAAACCACACTGAGTGTATTGTAACAGAAGATTATTCTCTAGCGCAAAAATTTATACGAGAAATAGATGCATCGGCGGTAGTGGTTAATGCTTCTACTCGTTTTAACGACGGAGGGCAATTGGGGCTAGGCGCGGAAATAGGCATCAGCACTACAAAATTGCATGCTTATGGCCCCATGGGACTTGAAGAGTTAACCACCAGGAAATTTGTGATATACGGCGAGGGACAGGTGAGAAGCTGATGCGGTCCACAGGTCTTTTGGGCGGCACTTTTGACCCGGTACACTTCGGACACCTGCAACTTGCCGGATGTGCCATGAAGTTATGTCATCTGGATGAAATAGTTTTTGTTCCAGCTGCCTCGCCGCCGCATAAAACTCAAGAAAAAGTAAGTGCTTTTCACCACAGGGTTGCAATGCTCAGACTGTCGTTGGAAGGCTATTCCAGGTACTCTATCTCTGAAATAGAATCAACAATTTCTCCTCCGACATATACTATAGACATGTTTTCATATATGCTATCCGGCAAAAAAACAGATATTGATTACTATTTTATCTTAGGTCTTGATGCATTCCTCGATATCCCTAATTGGAAAGATTATAAGGACGTTATACAATCTGTTCATTTTATCGTCTCGGCAAGACCCGGTTTCAGTGAGGATGCCTTTTTAAAATGCATCAAATTTCTTAAATATGAAAAGTGTAAAGAGTATTGGTATAATGAGGACTCCGCCAGGAAAATTTTTTTCCTTGATATTCACACTTCGGATATTTCATCCTCAAAATTACGTAAGATGATGGATGAGCCGGAAAAGGCAAAAAACTTTGTTCACCCGGCTGTACTGAGATATATAAAGGAGAATCATCTTTATTCGGCCTGATGATCTAACCCGGGTTTCTCATGAAGATTGTGCCAATTTTCAACAAGTTAATGATATTTTAATACGTTCAATCAGTTTTCTGTTAAGTGCAAGGATCTCCCGTTACGGTGCAGGCCCAAACGGCAAAACAGACCACGCTTCGAGTAAATCAATGCAAAATATTCGTGTTGTTATCGCAGATGATGCCATTCAATACAGAGCAATTCTCACCAGACTGCTTCATTCTGAGCCGCGGATTACAATTATAGGGGAAGCTGTAAATGGTATTCAGGCCCTTGAACTGATCTGGGCGTTGAAGCCTGATGTAGTTCTTATGGATTTTGAGATGCCTGTCATGGATGGCATGACGGCATTACAACATCTGATGATCCATGTGCCAACTCCTACCATTATATTTTCCCGGTTAACACGTGAAGGAACTGCGCGGTGTTTTGATGCCCTGAAAAATGGTGCGGTGGATTTTTTCTGTAAAGACACGCTTCTAACTGCGACATCCGATCCGTCTTTGCAACGTAGCCTCATCGAGAAAGTATTGTGTGCTGCAAAAATGTCCATTACAGCCGTAGAACCGGTTTTTCCCCGTCCTCCCGTGAAACATACGTCAAAAACTACCGTAAAAACACTGGTGTTCTGTGAAGAATGCGGCTCTAAGGAAGAACTGATTCTGAGAGAAAATGAAGACCAGGGCGGTGTTATCTGCACGCGCTGTGGGGAATACGTTTCTCTGGAACAGAGAAATAAATACAGGAGAGCCAATTGCCTCTCTGTTATTGTTGGGGGAGAAGGGGCCTACTGTAATCTCCTTAAACTGGTACCTTACCTTCGTCAGGACATGAATGGTGCGATTCTTATAGTCATTGATGGTACCGTTGAGCACGTCGATGCTTTTACCCAGTACCTTGATGCCATAAGCACCATCAACATTGTTCGTATCAGGGACGGCCTTGCCATACAAGGGGGAAATTGCTATATCGGTTGTGATAATGAGAATATCCACCTCAAGCCTTATAGTGCTGAATATTCTTTACGCTGTTCAGTCGGAAGCACCCGAGAAAGGTATCCTGTGGACCGGACCATTCGTTCAATAGCGGATGTTTTCAGGGAAAGAGCTGCAGTTATCTTTCTCTCGGGAAAAAAAAGACAGGGTGAAGCAGGGCTTGTCAGGCTCAACGAAAATAATGGCAACCTGATTCTTTTGGACCCTTCAAGATGTCTGCACACGAATATGATTAAAAATATACAGAAAGAGTGCAATGCAGTTATTGCCCGTGACGAAGATAATCTATCAGAGATACTTGGTAAAATACATATTCATTATAGAGATACTATTGTGATGGCCTAAGCGAAGAGGAAGTCGATGTTGTGGGAAGAACAGGTTCCGTTGCTCCAACAGGGGTACCACAGAGAACTGGTGGGAAAAGCCTACGGTGAGTTTTCCGGCGGAAAAAACGTCTACCCCAGACGGGAAAATGTTTTCAATGCGATGCGATTGACTACCTTCGAGTCTGTAAGGGTGGTTATTCTCGGTCAGGATCCATATTTTAATGAGCATCCTCATCTAGGTCCGGAGGCGCACGGCTTATGCTTTTCCGTCCGTGAAGGAATACCGGCACCTCCTTCTCTTTGCAATATTTTTAAAGAGATTCACAGAAGTATCTATAATAACAGCCCGGAAGTCGAATTCTCAACCGATCTAACCCGTTGGGCGAGGCAGGGCGTATTGCTGCTCAACGCAAGTCTGACGGTAATTGCGAAAACACCTAACGCGCACGCCAATATCGGCTGGCATACCTTGACCGATAACATCATCGAGACTCTTTCCCGAAAAAAAGAATCCGTTGTTTTCATGCTGTGGGGAGCCTTTGCTGGTAAAAAAGCGATATTAATTGATACCACAAAACATCTTGTGCTGCAGACAACCCACCCGTCGCCTCTGTCGGCGCACAGAGGCTTTCTCGGTTCAGATGTTTTTAAAAAGTGTAACGACTATCTTGAGAGCAAAGGGCTTTTGGCTATACAATGGTAAAAAAGCAGATTGCCGGATTTGACACCAACATTTTCATCTTGTTCAGGAAATAAGCGTTTTTATAATATCTCCCTTGCCAATGACGCCGACGAGTTTACCGTCCTCAACAACAGGGATAGTGTGAATTTTTTTTTCGGCCATAATGGTTGCAATTTCATCAAGAGGAGTATCCGGGGTAACGGTTTTAGCCTTCCTGCTGTAGATCTCTTCAACGGTAACCCCCGTAATTTTACGCATTTCTTCCTTCATTTTATCCGGACTTTGAAGGTAAATTACGGAATCGAGAATATTGAGTACTGTAGGAATGTGTACTTTTTTCTGTTGAAATATCAAATCATACTCTGTCACTACGCCGAGCAGAGTATTGTTCTCGTCAACGACCGGAACCCCGTTGATATTGTTTTCAATCAGGAGTTGGGCGAGCTTTGTTACTGTCGTTTCGGGTGAAACAGTCAGAACCTCTCGTGTCATAATATCTTGAGCGTGTTTCATAAAAACCTCTATTGCAAAAAGCGTTTAAGAGTCAATGGCAGCTGATCCGCCACTTCCGTGGCGGAATATCCATATGCTGCATTTTCATAAAGATCGTCTGCAGCTGTGCCGTGCAGAAAAACTCCGGCAGCCGCGGCTTCGAGGCAGGGCAGCCCCTGGCTTATAAATGAACCGATAACACCGCTTAAGACATCTCCCATGCCGCCGGTGGCCATTCCGGGATTACCGCTGGTGTTTACCAGGGCATCACCATTGTCGGAAACGATAACGGTGCCATCACCTTTCAGGACAATGATAATTTGTTTATCATGATTGAAGGCAGCATGGGCCTGTCGAGCGGCCTGAAGTCTGTTATCCTGGATATCTTGCGGTGTTGAGCCTATCAGTCTGGCAAGTTCCCCCGGATGTGGAGTGAGAATTCTGGGCCCGGCCGGCTTTTTGATTTTGTCTCGATATATTGCCAGGATATTAAGGGCGTCAGCATCAACAACCATTGGCCTGGAGACATTGTTATAAAGATGAATAACCAGCTCTGCCGTTCGTTTATCAAGTCCAAGACCCGGCCCGATGACGACTCCGTTCTTGTCACTGAGATTTTTTATTATGAAAGATATATCACTGACATTGACTATAGATGAAGATGTCGGCAGAGGTACGGTCATTGCTTCAATCAGACTGGTTTCAAAAATCGTGTTGAGGTCATATGGGGCGGCAAGGGAAACCAAGCCACAGCCGCTTCGCATTGCTCCACGGGCAGCAAGAACGGCCGCACCTGTTTTTCCGGCGGACCCTGCAATGATAAAAAGATGACCGTGAGTACCTTTATGAGAAGATTTGTCGCGGCACAATTTTTTAAGCCATAGTTGGGCGATGTCGTCTGTTACCAGCTCCGTAGGAATAGGTGATTTGGAAAATGCTTCAGGAGGTATCCCTATGTCGATTATATGGAGACGGCCGGTGAGTTCGGAGCTGCCGTGCATTATCTGACCCGGCTTGGCACAGCCGTAGGTTGCCGTGAGATTGGCAACGACGGCGGTTCCGAGAATACGACCACTGTCGGAGTCCATACCTGAGGGGATATCGACGGATACGACAGGAATGTTATGGGCAAAGTCCGGTCGGTTGATCAAATTAATGGCGCTGGCGAAATGGCCTTCCAGTCCCCGCGTCAACCCTGTTCCGAATATGGCATCAATGACGCAGTAACAAGGTTTTCCTCTCGATTCAATCTGTTTGTAGAGAACCGGAACGGTTTCAATCCTGGTGGAGTTGTCGATAACATGAAAGGGCAGTTTAAGATGCCGGATTATTTTAAGATTTGTGGCAGCATCTCCACTCAGGGAATCAGGATTGACAAGGAAAAAGAAGATTGGTTCACAGCCACGCTGGTGAAGATGACGGCCGATAACAAGACCGTCTCCGCCGTTATTTCCCGGCCCAATAAAAATTATGGCAAATTTTCCTTTGCATGGGCCTATTTTCTGGTCCATCATCAGCACCGTGCCCAGTCCGGCATTTTCCATTAAAACAATTCCGGGAATGCCAAAATAATCGGTGGCGCATTTATCGAGTGCCTGCATTTCGTGTGCCTTCGGCAGTTTCATAGAGATGTCTCCAAGGCTGTTGGTAATAGGGTCTCTAAAGGAGAGACGAGATAGTTACGTTTGTATTGGGGCTGTATTGCAAAGTATGCTACAGTAAGAAGTATATTTCATTTTAATGTAATTGCCTTTAATATGCCATATAATTGTAAAATCCGTAAAAATGTCTCCATAGCTACATGATGCTTATTAGAAAGAGAGTGATAGATAATGGATGATTAGAATCTTTGAGAATGAGGGAAGTATGAATATTATAGTTTTTCAGCAGAACGGTTCAGCTGAGATGAAAATTGCAGGAATAGGGAAATACGGCAAAAATATAATAATTAAGAAGATCTTCTCGATTGATAATATATTTTCTGAAGTTATCGATCACCCGGAAAAATATATCAACACCGATTTTACGGCAGACCTCGTCCTGAATTATATCAGGCATCCCGACTTATCGGATTATTTAGTGGAGATCTGCCAGAATAAAGCAATTCCTGTTATAACTACCGGCAAGCCTGGTGAGGGGTATACGCCTTTTACGTGTTGCGGTCTTGGTAAAAGTGAAAAACTTGGTGAATATGGTAAGCAGTTCGGCTTTCCCGAGTACAGGGTTACTGTGGAAGAGAACATGATTGTAGACATCGAGGTACTGCGGGGTGCGCCATGTGGTGCAACGTGGGCTGCAATTCTTGATGTGGTAGGCTGTTCTGTTGACAGGGCCTCACATCTCTTGCCGCTAAGAGTACAGCAGAATTGTTATGCTAATCCGGCAGCGTTTGATCCGATATCCGGTAAAAGTCCCGTTCATTATGCTGGGTATGTCCACCTTGCAGCCCTGAAAAAAGCCATCGGAGAGGCCGCTAATCTTGAAAAAACCGAATAGATGTCTGGGTTATCCGGCTTTTTCTTTGCGGTATTTTTGTCGTTTCTTATGCATATCTTCAAGATATTGCTGAAGCATGATGAATCTATTACTCAGTGATTCGGATACGAGTGGTTTTTCGTTGGCAACCCTGTAGATGGCAAGGCATGTCACAACGAAAAAGAAAAAATTTGGTACCCACATGGCAAAAGCCACAGGCAGGTTTGAGTCTTCTGCTAGAGTCTTGCCTATTGTATAGAGCACATAATATAAAATAAAAACGCCGAGCCCCAGTGGAATACCTGCGGCGCGTCTCCCGGGACCAGACTGCAGCCCCAGAGGCAGAGCCATAAGGCTCATTATAAAACAGCCGACAGGGAGAACAAGTCTCTTATAGTATTGGATAAGGTGACGGCGGCCTATCTCACTGTCCGGGCCATGTATCCTGGCGACCTCCTGGAGCTCATTCATGCTTTTTGCAGCTATGCCGACCATGGTGATACTGCTCGCCGGAAGATTAATCGGGATGTTGACTCTGTAGTTATCAAAAGCCACAATCTGACCTTGCTCTTCAGCTGTCCGATGAAGACTTCCGTTGAACAGATCGATAGTGACGATCATTGTTTCAATATCAGCAGTCATGGCTCCGGATTGGGCCATGGTTATTGTCGGGGTTTGCTGATCCCTCAAATCCGATACCCATACATTTCGCCATTCATTTGTGGTTGCATCTACCTCCTCTACGTAAACAACAAGATCGCCCAGTGCTGAAGTAAACTCTTTTTCTTTGATTCCCTGGTTGATTTTTTCCTTGGTCAGCTGGTAAAACAGCTGCTTCATGGCTACTTCTCCAGCCGGGATAAGATTGATGGAAACATACGCTGATATGATCGAGAAAACCAGAGACACGAGTATTACCGGGGGAAGTGCATTGTAAAGACTTAGCCCACACGCTTTCAGGGCAAGTATTTCCACATCGTTGTTCAGCCGGGTGAATCCAATAATAATTCCCATCATTGAAGCCATGGGGATGGAATAGACCAGCATATTGGGAAAAAGGTAGGAGAAGGAACGGATAAAGTCTGAAAATCGGATATCAAACTCCAAAACAATATCAAGAAATGGGATGAGCTTTACCAGAAAAAATATACAGTTCATGATTATAAAACTTGCAAAAAAAGGGGCCAGCATTTCAGTTGCAAGGTAACTGTAGAGCAGTAAGGGCTTTTGTTTATAAAAATTCATGCGAAAGAAGAGAATCGAGAGAATATGTCATAATCATCAGTGAAGATCTGCCAAAAATCAGCATTTCATGGTAGATCTGAAACCGGCTAGGTCAGCATGGAAAGTGTTCATACCGTGTACTCATTTTGCTGTGATCTTCAATGTCATTTGAGCCGCCAGGCCAGACAATACCGAATTAATAGATAACCAACAAGTCGGAAATGATATACTTGGTACTTAGAGTATCTGCTTTTTTCAGCATGGACACCGGCAATGCTGCAGAGATTTTATTCTTAGGCTCTCACGAGAGATGTGTTGATAAAAAACTTCAAATACAATAGTATTTCGGCAATTTTCCATCACATTGTTAATTCAGACCAGTAGCTAAAATATGAGTGTATCCGCTGATATATACGACGAAAGTAAGATTAAGACGCTCAGTTCTCTTGAACATATCCGTAAACGACCGGGTATGTATATCGGACGTCTAGGTGATGGTAGTCATCAGGATGACGGCATATACATCCTCTTAAAAGAAGTTGTTGACAACGCCGTAGATGAATTTATCATGGGCTCGGGCAAGAGAATAAATATTACTATTGGCGATAATGGTTGTCTCTCGGTACGAGATTTCGGCCGAGGAATACCGTTGGGGAAATTAGTTGATTGCGTTTCAACAATCAACACCGGCGCAAAATACAATACGGATGTCTTTCAATTTTCCGTGGGTCTTAATGGGGTTGGCACTAAAGCCGTCAATGCTTTATCACGATCCTTCAAAGTCTCTGCTTTTCGCGAAGGACAGTTTGCCTCTGCGACTTTTGCAAGGGGCAAGCTTGTCGAGGAAGCCAGTGGAGAAAGCACTGAAAAAAACGGAACATTGATTGAATTTGAACCGGACCCTCTCCTTTTTCCAAACTACTTTTTCGATCTTGACTTTGTCGATAAAAGGTTGTGGCGTTATGCCTATCTCAATGCCGGCCTGAAACTCTATCTCAATAAAACCTGTTACCATTCCTCAAAGGGACTGCAGGACTTACTCGAAAAAGAGCTTGATGGCGGGGCGCTTTATTTTCCCCTTTATTATAAAGATGCCACTTTGGAGTTCGCTCTTGCTCATATCGATTCCTATGGCGACACCTATTACACCTTTGTCAATGGCACCTATACCAGTGAAGGAGGTACCCATTTATCCGCTTTCCGGGAAGGTATCCTCAAAGGAATCAACGAATATTCCGGCAAAAAATTCGTCAGCAAGGATGTACGGGACGGATTAGTGGGTACGTTAGCTATCAAGGTCAAGGAGCCTGTTTTTGAGTCACAGACCAAAAATAAGCTTGGTAATACCGAGGTCCGATCCTGGATTGTCAATACAGTCAAGGATGCCGTTTCCAGTGCCTTGTATAAGGATACTGAAGCGGCCGAAATCATGATAGAAAAGGTTCTTCGTAATGAAAAAGTAAGAAAAGAGCTGCAGAGTGTGCGCCGGGAAGCACGTGCCAAGGCCAAAAAGGTTGCACTTAAAATATCTCAATTGAAAGATTGCAAATATCATCCTTCAAAGGCAAAACCATCTTCTGAAGGCCGGGAGAACATGATTTTTATCACGGAAGGGCAATCGGCGGCAGGGTCTATCGTTTCTTCCAGAGATCCGATGGTCCAGGCGGTTTTCTCTCTCAAGGGGAAGCCCATGAACGTTTTCGGACAAAAACTTGCCGTATTATATAAAAATGAAGAGATGTATTCGCTTATGCGGGCACTCGATGTGGAAGACTCAATTTCCAATCTGCGCTTTGATAAAATTATCCTGGCAACGGATGCCGATGTCGATGGTCTCCACATCCGTAATCTGTTGTTGACTTTCTTTCTCCATTACTTCGAGCCATTGGTCAAACTTGGCTACGTATATATCCTTGAGACTCCCATTTATCGTGTTCGCAATAAGAAAGAAACCATCTATTGTTACTCCGAAAAAGAAAAAGAAAGTGCTACACGAAAACTAAAGGGAAGTGGGAAAGCAGAAAAAGCTGTAGAAACAACTAGATTTAAAGGTTTGGGAGAAATTTCTCCCAAGGAATTTAAACAATTTATCGGGCCGGATATACGATTACGCAGTGTTACCATGGATTCGGTCAGTGAGGTGGCAAAGGTTTTGCGGTTTTATATGGGCAAAAACACTCCGGACAGAAAGCAGTATATAATGGAGCATCTTGTTTAGCATTTTAGAATTATCCGGGCTAGTATCATCACAAAATCGTCCCATAGCTGACTAAAGCAGCAAAAGCCCACCACCCGGATTACCTCAGGCAAAAAAAATTACTAATCTGAAAAGTTCTGCAATGTATACACCGCACGGAAAACTACACAAGCTATTTGATGAGAACTTTCTTGAGTATACCTCTTATGTAATTCGAGAAAGGGCCATTCCGGATATCAATGACGGCTTTAAGCCGGTGCAGCGTAGAATTCTGCAGACCCTCCATAATATGGAGGATGGCAGGTTTCATAAAGTTGCCAATGTCGTCGGCGAAACGATGAAGCTGCATCCCCATGGCGACCAATCCATTTTTGCAGCTCTGGTAAATCTTGCCAATAAAGGTTTCCTTATCGAAACTCAGGGAAACTTCGGTAATATTTTTACGGGTGACGAGGCTTCCGCCGCACGATACATTGAGTGTCGTCTGACCCCCCTGGCCAAGGAGGTCCTTTTTAACAAAGATTTGACAGAGTATGAAGAGTCCTATGATGGACGTATGCTTGAGCCTGTCTCACTGCCCGCCAAAATACCCATGCTGCTTCTCCTTGGCGCCGAGGGCATTGCGGTGGGTATGGCAACCAAGATAATGCCGCATAATTTTTGTGAACTTTTGGAGGCTCAGAAAGCAATTTTACGACAAGAAGAGTTTGTCATCTACCCTGATTTTATAAAAAAGGGACTTCTTGACGTTTCGCAATATGAAGACGGCAACGGTAAAATTCGCTGTAGAGCAAAAATCGAAGAGGTTAATGAAAAAACAATTGTTATAAAGGAAATACCGTACTCCACTACTACGGAATCGCTGATAGATTCTGTGGAAAAAGCCGCCAAGGCCGGCAAGCTGAAAATTACCTCAATCAACGATTATACGGCTGAAGAAGTAGAGATAGAGATCAAGCTGGCACGAGGTATTTATGCCAAAGATACCATTAAAGCGCTCTATGCCTTTACAGACTGTGAGGTCTCAATAAGTCCCAATCTGACCCTGATAAAGGACGAAATTCCAGAGACAAGCACTGCTACAGAGGTGTTACGTCACAATACAGCCAAACTGGTGGCAGACCTCACCAAAGAGTTGGAAATTGAATTGAGCCGGCTATTGGAGAGGTTGCATGCCAGAAAGCTGGAACAGATTTTTATTGAAGAGCGTCTCTACAAACAGATAGAGGAAGAAAAGAGCTATAAAGGGGTGATGCAGACCGTAGAACAGTCTCTTCTTCCCTTTCGAGAGGAACTGGTTCGGGATGTCAGCAAAGAGGATGTCGAAAAGTTGCTTGAAATACGCATAAAGCGAATATCGAGATACGACATCGATAAGCAGCATAAAGAAATTCGCGCCATAAACAGCGCCATAAAAGAGGTGCGGAACAGTCTCAAAGATACCATTGGGTTTACGGTTTCCTATATAGACAGGCTTTTGGAAAAATACGGCAGAGACCAGCAGAGGCAAACTGAAATCACCCAGTTTACAGAGGTGAGCATTCGCAAGGTTGCGTTAAATAATCTCAATGTAATCTATAACCGTTCAAACGGATTTCTCGGATACAGCCTGAAAATGGAAGACGACAAAGGTGATATGACTGTCGCCTGTTCTGA
This sequence comes from uncultured Desulfopila sp., assembly GCA_964446655.1. Taxonomy (GTDB): domain Bacteria; phylum Desulfobacterota; class Desulfobulbia; order Desulfobulbales; family Desulfocapsaceae; genus Desulfopila_A. The sequence goes on along the minus strand of CAYUPL010000003.1, from coordinate 66,999 downwards.
GTATGACAAGCTTTTGCTTATTTTTTCAAATGGTATGTATAAGGTCATTCCTGTCGTAGATAAACTCTTTGTCGGACATGAGCTGGAATGGTTCGGAACTGTGGAAAAGGACCAGTGTTTCAATATTGTATATCGAGACGGCCTCGAGAACATGTCCTATGTTAAGCGGTTTACTACGCCAAAATTCATTCTGGAAAAGGAATACTTTCTGTTCCCGCAGCATAAACGGTCCCGGATACTTCTTCTTCTTCTCGGTCGGGACAAGTATGCTCGGGTGAGCTTGATTCCGTCACCGCGAGCCAAGTCCAACATAGTTGAGATTGATTTTGAGGAAATACTTATTAAAGGAGCGAATGCGAAAGGTAAGCGGGTTTCCAACAGAGTTGTGCGACGGGTTGTGGAAGCCGCGGGTCTGGAATTCAAGGAAGAAAAAGTAAGAAATCTGACTTTACCGGGTCTGCACGTCTCAGGCGATAGCGACGCTGCTGCCGACATGGACAATCAGATTGAAGATACAGATAACGATGTAGGACAATAAAAAGGTCTTCTTCAGTAAAATCGGGGCTAAAGGTGCCTTGGCGAGAGACAACTATCAAGTATCGCCAGGACTGTCCGACTGTCGTATTGGGACAGACGCCATATTTTCGCAAGATGTTTGGTGTTTTCGCTGATTGCAAAAAGCTGGTCTTTGGAAACCTGCAGCTCTTCCAGTGATGCAGGGCAACCAATACTAACAAACCATTTCTTAAAGCGGATTGCCGTAGCAGATGCCTCATTGACAACATCATTATCCCGCAGACCGAAAATTCTCCGGCCCAGCTGCGCTGTTTTTTCCGGTTGAGTCGAGGCTGTATACTTCATCCAGGCTGGAAGAATGAGAGAAAGGCCGGCACCATGATTGGTGTTATGCAGCGCCGAAAGAGAATGTTCGATGAGATGAATCGGCATGCTGACTCTGCCAAGGCCGGCGGAGGTTATACCACTGAGTGACAACGAGGCTGCCCACATCAATTGTGCTCGTGCCTGATAGTCCAGAGGATTGCGCAACGCAATTTCCGTGTTCTCCATCACGCTTTCAATAATCCCCTCCAAAATCCTGTTTTGCACGGTCGGTGACTCAACTGAGTTATTGCAGTAAAACTCCACCAGATGAGAGAGGATGTCTATCGCGCCATAAGCAGTTTGTTCTCTTGAGACCGAAAAAGTGGTTTCCGGGCTGATCACAGAGACTTTTGGATTGAGAAAACGGCTGCCGTAGCCGAATTTCTGTTGTTTGCCTTCATTCGTAATCACCATGCCCGAATTGCTTTCAGAGCCGGAACCGGCGACCGTTGCCACGCATGTCACAGGGATTGCGACCTTAATACTCTTTTTGGTGGTAAAAAATTTCCAGACATCATGGTCAACCGGTACGGCACAGCTGATTGCTTTCGCCGTATCGATTACAGAACCGCCACCTGCGGCGCATATGGTATCGCAGTGATGTTGCCGAAACCTTTTTACACCTTCATAAACCTGAGTGAGGGTCGGATTGGGGGAGATGTCGCCATAATCGGCAACAGAACAGCCGGCATTCTGCAACGAATCCGAAATTTGTGTAAGAATACCATTTTGCCGAAGAGACCTGCGGCCATATACAAGTAGAACTTTTTTGCCGTATTGCCTCGTTTCCGGGCCAATGGCGGCAATGGTATTTTTGCCGAAGAGTATTTTAGTGGGATTATGAAAGACAAAGTTTTTCACGGCAATACATCTTCTCGGACGCTGTTTTTCTCTAGAGCAAGACTTAGTCTGATAAAATCAGCGACACTGAGGTTTTCGGCGCGCTCTTCCGGGGCAAGACAGGCTTCCCGTAAGGCTTTAAGGAGTATCTCCTTCTTCAGGGTTTTTTCCTGTGAGGCTGTTGTGAACTCTAGGCTGATCAGATTGTTAAGAAGAGTTTTTCGCCTTTTGGCAAAAGCGGTTCTCACAATTTTGCTTAAAAGGCTATGGCTGAAACATGGTAAATCAATGTATTTACAGTGATATTCAAAAAAATCGAGACGTATCAGCAGGGAATCTATTTTGGGTCGCGGATGAAACTCCTGCGGACCTAAACTTTTAAGCTTTGCGGCAGTGGCGCAACTTCCTAGCAAAACCGTTGGTATACCATACTCCTTGGTGGATGGTGCGGCCATGAGCCGTTCGGCCACTTCTTTTTGCAGCATAACAATAACCCAATCTAGATATTTTCGATTATCGATGAGCTTGAAAATAAAAGGGTTAGAAATGGAATATGGCAGATTGGCAAATATTTTCAGCGCTCCACCACACTGCTGGACCAGTTCCTTGAAGTCGAGACTGAGAATGTCACCATGAAGCAGAGTAACATTTTGCGGCAGTGTATGTCCCTCATTATGATAACGGACTATACCACTGTCCACTTCAATGCCAACGACTCTTTGGGCCCGTTTTGCCAGGGGAAGGGTCAGAGCGCCAAGGCCTACTCCGACTTCGACAATACAATCGTGATCGCCTATATTGCCACAGGAAGCAATAGCCTGAGCTGTGTTTGGATTAATGAGAAAATTCTGGCCGAATCGTTTTTTAGGGGCAAGGTTGTGCTTTTGGAGAATATTTCTTGTGATGTGTTTGGCCATATCTGTCAGTAAAAAAATGTTTTTGAGCCATGTTCATGGCATAATGGTTCTTCTCTTTAAGTAAGCAATATGCGTCGTACCTGCATTTTAAGAATGGGTTGCCTCATTGTCAGCCTAGTTGTGAGCGGGAAAAGACGTCGGCGTTAAACGAGAAAGGAAGAGGTGACTCAAGATACCTGTAATAGCCTGCCAGGGCAATCATGGCTGCATTGTCTGTACAATATTGTATTTGTGGTAGAAAAAGCTTTAAATTGTTTTGCAGACATTGCTGAGTCATGGAACTGCGCAACCGCCGGTTGGCAGATACCCCTCCTCCGAGGACAACGGTGTCCGCCATGTGCTGCTTAGCGGCATTGAGAGTTTTTTCGACGAGAACATCCACAACAGCCTGCTCAAACGAGGCGCAAATGTCGGCAACAGGGATGTCTCCGGCTGTACGACAGCTGTTGTAGGTGTTGAAGACGGCTGTTTTGAGACCACTGAAGCTGAAATCAAGAGAAGCGTTTTCCAACCATGCCCTGGGGAAGCGGAAAGCATCAATTTGGCCTTTTTCCGCTTTTTTAGAGACTAAAGGACCGCCGGGATATCCCAGGTCCAGTATTTTGGCCACTTTATCAAATGCTTCACCGGCGGCGTCATCCCGAGTCCGGCCTAAGAGAGAGAAATCCGTATATCCTTTACACAGGAAAAGAGACGTTGTCCCACCTGAAACAATTAATGCAATATAGGGAAAATTAACCGTTTGTCCTTCAAGAAAAATTGAAAGAAGATGGCCGGTCATATGATCAACACCTATATATGGCGTTTTGCTGACACTGGCGAGAGCTTTGCCATAACAGAAACCAACCAGAAGTGAACCGATAAGCCCGGGACCTTGTGTTACTGCTATAAGGTCAATATCCGGTAAGGTCGTTCCGGCGCGATACAATGCTTCTTCCACGACAGGGTGGATCGATTGCAGATGACTCCTTGATGCAAGTTCTGGAACGACTCCGCCGAATCTGGCGTGAATGCTGTCCTGACTGCTCACCACATTGGCAAGAACCCGCTGGTCGTCTTGCAGCACCGCAGCGGCGGTGTCGTCACAAGAACTTTCAATTCCTAAAATCAGCATAGAGTATACTAAGGGTCCTGATGATATCCAAAATCTCCAATCTGTGTGTCATACATCAGAAGATGATTCATCAGCACAGGGATAAGAACCGAGCCATGCAAAGTACGCACAGTGCCGGCGCAGCTTTTCACAACTGGTTTTAATAGAGTCATCTTCTATATGGCCGATTATGTCTATAAAAAACTGATGTTTCCAGAGTTTTCCCTTTACCGGGCGTGATTCGATTTTGGCAAGGTTGACATTTTCTTCAGACAAAACCGTCAGGATTTCGTTAAGCGCTCCAGGCCTGTCCAGCAGCCCCAGGAGGAGTGAGGTTCGATCGACCCCGCTGGGGGCCGGAGAGTTCTCTGCTATCACCAGAAATCTGGTAGTGTTGCCGCTGTAATCCTCAATGCCTTGGACCACAACCTGGAGTTCATACGTTTTTATGGCAAGTGAAGATGCAATTGCGCCAATATTAGGATTGTTTGCTGCCATTTGTGCTGCAGCGCCTGTGGAAAAAACCGGTAGGGTGGGTATTGAAGGCAGATTCTTTCTCAACCATTCTCTACATTGTTCCAGAGGTTGGGCGTGCGATGCGACAGTCTGTATATCTTCAAGATCACCGGACCTGCAAACAAGATTATGGCTGATGGAGAGTCTGACTTCCCCACAGATCTTCACATTATATTTCGTAAAGCAGTCCAAAGTTGAGAAGACGGCCCCTTCTATGGAGTTTTCTACAGGTACGATTCCATAGGTTGTACGCCCTTTTTCTACATGAGCAAAAACATCATCAATGGACTCCATCGCCATATACTCGGCGGATTGGCCTAAATATTTCACACCGGCCAGGTGGGTAAAGGTTGCTTCCGGGCCAAGATAAGCCACTGCGGCTCTTTTTTGCGAAAGTCTGCAGCTTGTGATGATTTCATGAAATATTGAGCGAAGAGACTTCTCCGGAAAAACGCCTTTATTCTGACGGATGAGTTCTTCATAAATCCGGCGCTCTCGCAGGGGATCCCATTTTGCCCTTTTGCCTTCATCTTTAAGACGTCCGATTTCTCCGGCAAGAGAGAGCCTATCTTTGAGGAGCGTGACTATCTGACTATCGATACTGTCAATTTTGCGCCGTATTTTTGTGATACCCTCTTTGGGTGAGTCCGTCATGATATTCCTTGAAGAATGGGGTTAAAAAACCATAATAGAATGGATGAAAAGAAAACTTAGGGGATTGAAAATGCTCTGTCAAGATCTAAAAAAATAGAATCAGTTGGAAAAAACGTTACGCTAGGGTAAGTTGCTCGGTGAAAGAACAGGGCAAATGAACAAAAAACAGCTACTTAAAGTTTGCTGAACAACATTTGGAACGGTAATATGGCCAAAACATACGAAGAGATCAATGCGAAGATTAAGGCTGGTGAAGCCGTAGTTGTCACTGCCGAAGAAATGGTGGAAATAGTACAGTCACAAGGGGCAGAACAGGCTGCCCACTCAGTCGATGTGGTCACCACCGGCACTTTTGCTCCCATGTGTTCCTCAGGAGCCTTTATTAACATAGGACAGATGGTTCCTACTATCAAGACCTCAAAGGTGTGGTTCAATAAAGTGCCGGCATACGCAGGATTGGCAGCAGTAGACGCGTTCCTCGGGGTAACGGAACCTTGTGAGGACGATCCTCTTAATAAAATTTATCCCGGGGAATTCAAATATGGTGGCGGCCATGTTCTTGAGGATTTGTTGCGTGGGGAGAGAATTTTTATCGAGGCAAAAGCATATGGAACAGACTGTTATAATGCCAGGAAGATGAAAAAATATATCGGTTTAGCTGATCTACCCAATGCGTTGCTATGTAATCCGCGCAACGGTTACCAGAACTATAATTGTGCGATAAATCTCTCCGACAAAACAGTTTACACCTATATGGGAATGCTTAAGGGAAAATGTCAGAATGCCAATTACTGCAGTTCTGGAGAATTGAGTCCTCTTCTGAACGACCCATATTATCGAACCATAGGCATAGGGACGAGAATATTTCTAGGAGGAGGAATCGGGTATGTCACCTGGCATGGTACACAGCATAATCCAAACGTAATACGAACACCGAACGGCGCTCCTCGAAAACCGGCCGGAACCATAATGGTTCAAGGTGATCTTAAGCAAATGTCTGCTGACTGGCTCAGAGGAATCTCTATCTTAGGCTATGGAAATACCATGGCGGTCGGACTCGGCATTCCCATACCTGTTCTTGATACTGATATGGCCATGTTTACAGGAGTTTCCGATAAAGAACTGTTTACCCAGGTAGTCGATTATGGTTACGACTACACAAATGGCATTGCACGTGATTATGGCGAGGTGAGCTATCATCAGCTCAAGTCAGGCTCCATTGTCGTTAATGGCAAGGAAGTACAGACGGCGCCTCTATCGTCAATGGTGAAGGCCAGGGAAATTGCCGAGTCCCTGAAAAGATGGATAATTGATGGCCGGTTTTTCATCAACAGACCGGCAGAAACTTTGCCAACTACACATCCTGTAGAAAAATGAGCGATAATCTCTTGCAAAAATATGAAGATTTGAAGCATTTGATCAGATCATATAAAAAGGTTGGGGTCGCCTTTTCCGGAGGAATCGATTCTTCTCTGCTGCTTCTGGCCGCAGGAGAAGTTCTTGGTAGAAGTAATGTGGTTGCACTGCACGGCAGATCTCAGCTCAGCTATGATGAGTCTGAGGTTGAAACGCTCTATCAGACACACTTCCATTCATCCGTTCAATTCAAGATAATAGAGCTGCATCCCTTGGACTGGCCTGAATTTGTAAATAATGATACCAAACGATGTTACTACTGCAAAAAAAAGACCTACGCAATTTTTAAAAACTACCTCTATGACATTGGTGTTGAAACGTTACTGGATGGAACCAATTTTGATGATCTGAGTGAAAACAGAGCCGGTTTACCTGTACTGGAGGAGCTGGATATAAAAACACCGCTGGCGGACATGCAATTCCGCAAAAAAGAAATCCGATTTCTTGCTAAAAGGCTTGGTTTGCCGAACTACAATCTTTCAGCGAACTCATGTCTGGCTACTCGACTCAGTTTTTTACCAAGATTAGACGGTGACAGCCTTATACTGGTCAAAAAACTTGAAGCAGATTTAAAAAAATTGGGGTTCAGAGGATGCAGAACCAAGCCGGACAGATCGACAGTGGTGATAGAGTTACGTCAGCAGGACTTTGTTAAATTTACTCACAAACACAACAGGATAAAGATTATTGAGGTTTGCAGGACACATGGCTTTGATACCGTTTTACTCAATATACAGGGCAGAGCGTAACGTAAGAATAGCAGGAGATACGTGTACTGCGTAAATTATTTCTTGATTATGCGCCTTGATTACATTAAGGTGTCAAATTGATTCGACCTAAAAGCCTGATTATAAAGGGTTGTGGCTTGATAATTCTTTGGATAAAAGGGAAAAGCTCTTTTTTTCTTTTGACAATTCGATGTAGTTTGAGTAAAGCATCAGACACTAGGAGAAAGGGAACAGCGCAAATACGCCTGTTGCTAAGTTAGAAAGATTTAGTAGGGAGGAGAATTCATGAATAAGAAGGAATTGGTTGAGAGTATTGCAGGAGCCGCTGATATAAGTAAAGCTGCTGCAGAAAAGGCATTGAACGGAACACTGGCAGCAATTGCTGAGACGCTGAAAAAAGGTGACAAGGTTACTCTTGTCGGTTTTGGTACCTTTTCCGTGTCTAAGCGTGATGCGCGCACCGGCAGAAATCCACAGACAGGTTCTGCGATCAAAATACCGGCAAAAAAGGTAGCGAAATTCAAAGCTGGCAGCAAGTTGTCCGAAGCTATCAACTAAGCCTTCGGCATTCGTGAATATCCAACAAGTCACTGAATTGACAGTCCGATGCCTTCATTGAAATTGACAGGAAAGAAGGCGAAAAAGAAGGTGAAACCGTTTATACGAGATAAAAAATTTCTGAACAGTTAAAATTTAAATGTCTATTCGGGCTTCAAGCTTGTTTTGAAAGTCAGCTAAAAGGTCATTCCATTCAGGAATGACCTTTTTCAGTTTAATCCGTTTTCTTTATGATACAGTAGAAAAAATGATAAAAATGCTTGATTATGGCGCGGGAAATGTCCGCAGCGTCAGGAATGCGATTAGAATGCTCGGTGGGGAAGTTGAGTATGTTACCTCACCAGAGGACATCATTACCGCCGAAAAGCTAATTTTCCCGGGGGTTGGTAACTTTGGCGTGGTCATGTCGCGATTGGGAAAAAAAAGATTTATTGAGCCGCTTATCAAGAGAATCAACGAAAATAGACCCATACTCGGCATTTGCGTTGCTTTACAGACCCTTTTTGAGGGAAGCGAGGAGGCGCCTGGGGTTAACGGTCTAGGCGTGATTCCTGGAATGGTACGAAAATTTAAAGATAAGCAGCTGGCAGTCCCTCAGATTGGCTGGAACGGCATATCACTGCAAAAACAGTCCTCTCTTTTCCATGGCTATAATAATGAAAAATTGTATTTTGTACACTCTTTCTATGGTGAGATATTAGAAGAAAATACAGCCTGGATTCTTTCCACATCTACCTATGGATGTGAATTTATTTCCGCGATCCAACGTGGTAATGTGGCGGCGCTTCAATTTCATCCTGAAAAAAGTGGTGCACCGGGCCTTTCTCTCTTGCGGAATTTTCTGGAAGGGAATGTCGATTGTCGAGAGAGTGTCGCAGGGAATTTTGCTCGGCAAGATACTATCATGGCAAAACGTGTTATCGCCTGTCTTGATGTGCGAACAAACGATAATGGCGATCTGGTCGTTACCAAAGGGGATCAGTATGATGTTCGTGAGAAGGGACAGGTGAGGAATCTCGGCAAGCCCGTAGCACTGGCAAAACGGTATTATGAGCAGGGCGCTGATGAAATCACTTTCCTGAATATTACCGGCTTCAGGGATTTTCCCATGAAGAACCAGCCAATGCTTGAAGTTCTTGAGAAAACTTCCGAAAATGTATTTGTTCCACTTACCATTGGTGGTGGTATTCAGGCGTTTACGGATATGGAGGGGAATTCCTATTCGGCCCTTGATGTCGCTTCTGCTTATTTCAGATCGGGTGCGGATAAGGTTTCTATCGGCAGCGATGCTGTCTATGTTGCCGAACAATATCTGGCTGATGGCCGGGTAAAAACAGGGACCAGCTCCATCGAACAAATTTCCATGGTTTATGGTGCCCAGGCGGTTGTCATTTCTGTCGACCCCAGGCGGGTGTATATCCATGACCCTGGCGACACTGGTCGACATGTCATAAAAACTGCTAGCCCTGGTCCCAAAGGAGAGCTGTTCTGCTGGTATCAGTGCACCATTAAAGGTGGAAGAGAGGGAAGGAATATCGATGTCATTGAACTTGTACAGAGCTGTGAAGCGCTGGGGGCCGGAGAAATCCTGCTTAATTGTATAGACAAGGACGGTACCAACAGCGGCTTCGATCTGGAATTGATATCTCATGTTCGTCAGGCGGTATCCATTCCCGTAATAGCTTCAAGTGGAGCAGGAGCTTCGTCACATTTTGTCGATGTTTTTCAACAAACAGACGTTGAAGCAGCATTAGCGGCGGGAATTTTTCATCGTAGGGAAGTTTCAATTGAAGAAGTAAAAAGTGCGATGAAAGATTCCGGTATTGAAGTTCGTTGAAACAGGATAAAAATCCTTGCCTGATTAACATATTTTTCAATGAATCGAAAAATCCAGTTGACAAAAGGGACCTGCCGGCGTGAGGACGTGGGGAAACTTCTCTGCGGTCTTGAACAAAGAGTTGGGAAACTTTTACAAGTCAGTTAATGTTTCTTCGGTGTATAAAAGTTTAGACTGCTGAGAAATTGTTCGCCTTCACTTCTATAAGAGGTAACATCCGCTTCCGGAAATGACTGCTCCAGGTAATGCATGTCTATACCAAACTCAGGCGAATCGGGATGAGCGCATACGAGACCTTTATTGAAAACTTTGATATAAGGATGGCGACCCCTTTTTTCCTCATCATAATCATCATATCTGTGCTGGTAGGAAATACAGAGGCCCGCAGCGATTTTCTCGAAAGAATAATTGAAACTGCTGTTTTGATGGCGCCCATGGGTATCTAAAGCGTTTTTTCGATTTTCTATGTAACGAAATAGTTCCTGCCTGTGATCCATGCCGTCTTTGAAAAAAACCTCTGTCGCCTTTGTGGTAAGGGCATAATTAATCTCGGCGGTTTTTTTGAAGTACAAAAGGCTGTCCGCAGCATGTTTTTCGTACCAGTCTTCCCCAGGAGGCGGGGAAATGTAAAAACCAAGGGAGCTGATTCTAGGAGAGTTGTTGCTCACCATATAATACTTACTCGTACCGGCCGTACAGCCCGACAGTAAAAAAGCCACGAGGAAAACTCCTTGAATCGTTGATAAATATCGCATTGTCTCTATAAAAAAACTTTAAGCTCCAAGATTTTCATCACTTCATTGTGCTTTGCTGCTACCCCGACTTTTTTGCATAGCATGAAAACAAAAAGCTGTAAATAGGATATTTCATTAAAATTATCTAAAAATTGCGATCATTCAAAATGGAAAGCACAGATAAAAAAATTATAGTGGCATCGCCCCGAGGATTTTGTGCAGGGGTTGTTCGAGCTATCGAAACCGTGCAAAACACGTTAAAAAAATATGGGGCCCCAGTTTACGTGCTCCATGAGATAGTTCATAATAAGCATGTTATTAGTGATCTGAAGCAACAGGGGGCTGTATTTGTTGAAGGCCTGGAAGATATTCCGTCAGGTGAGATATGTATTTTCAGTGCTCACGGGGTGTCCAGTCAGATTGAACGACAAGCCGTTAAGCTTGGCCTCAAGACAATAGATGCGACATGCCCTTTGGTGGGATCTATTCACAAAATTGTTGAAAATTATAATAAACAAGGGTTTGACATCATCATAATAGGTCACCATAACCACCCCGAGGTGGAAGGTACGGCAGGCAGAGTTGATAATGATGTCCATATTGTCGCCAATGAAGAAGAGGCGGAAAGACTTCATCTGGAAAAACCGGAGAGATGCGCCTATGTAACCCAAACGACTTTAAGCCAGGATGATATTGTCAATATTCGTAAAATTTTATTACGCCGGTTCCCGCAAATCGTCAGTTCTCATTCAAATACGTGCTATGCGACCCAAAACAGGCAAGTTGCCGTGAAAAGATTAGCAGAACAATCAGACATTGTTCTGGTTGTTGGTTCGAAAAACAGTTCCAACTCGAACAGATTGAGAGAAGTTGCGGCCAAAGCGGGAGTTCAGGCGTATCTTATTGACGATAAAAGCGATCTGGACCAGGCATGGTTTGCAAACAATACCGTCATAGGAATAACCGCTGGTGCCTCCGCCCCCGAAAGGCTGGTCAAGGGGGTAGTGGAATGGATAAAGGAGAGGTGGCAGGTTACTTATGCAGAAATGGAAGAGGAAGAAAAAAAGATTTACTTCAGGCCTGCTGATCTCAAATAACCGTTGAGGGCAGGCCTGGACGGGCTACAATTACCAACTACAGCAATCACCTGCAACAATCAGCTACAGTGATTAACTGCTGCAATCAGCTACTTCTTCAATACCTGTCGAAGCCTGTTCATCGCTTGTTCCACATTTTCATAGCTGTTAAAGGCTGATATACGGATATAGCCCTCTCCGCAACTGCCGAAACCAGCTCCGGGAGTACAGACAACGCCTGCTTTGTTGAGGAGCATGTCAAAAAAATCCCAGGATTTTGTTTTGCCGTCAATCCAAATATACGGTGAATTTTTTCCCCCTACATAGTCATACCCAAGCAAGTCCATCTCTGTACATATCCGATCAGCATTGCGAAGATAATACCGAATTAAATCAGCTGTCTGTGTTCTTCCTTCTTCGCTGTAAACAGCTTCAGCGGCTCGCTGAACGGGGTAAGATACGCCATTGAATTTGGTGCTTTGCCGTCTGTTCCACAGGGAATGAAGGTAGTGGATGCCGCCGTCGGCATCGAAGGCTCTGCATTCTTTGGGGACAACGGTAAAGGCGCAACGAGTCCCTGTAAAACCGGCACTTTTTGAAAAACTTCGAAACTCTATGGCAACTTCTCCGGCACCTTCAATTTCAAAAATTGATTGCGGCAGAGTTTCGTCACGGATAAATGCCTCGTAAGCGGCATCGTATAGAATAAGTGCCTTGTTTTCTGCGGCGAAATCAACCCATTTTTTCAGCTCTTCTCTGCTGATAGTTGAACCGGTCGGGTTGTTTGGAAAACAGAGATAAATTAAATCAACTTTTGTTGCCGGTAGTTGCGGAACGAACCCATTTTCCCTAGTGGCGTCCAGGTAAACAATACCGCCATATCTGCCGTTTTCATTTTTGCCGGTACGACCGGCCATAACATTTGTATCAAGATACACTGGATAGACAGGGTCCGGAATAGCGACCACAATGTCCTGTGTGAAGAGTTCCTGAATGTTGCCGGTATCGCATTTAGCACCGTCACTGATGAAAATTTCATCAGCTGAAATAGCAGCACCTCGAGACTGAAAATCATTTGCAGCAATTGCCTGACGCAGGAACTCATATCCCTGCTCAGGGCCATAGCCTCGAAAACTGGAATCATCGGCCATTTCATCAACTGCCTTATGAAATGCCGAGATACAGGCCTGGGGAAGTCCTCGTGTTACGTCGCCGATACCCAATTTAATGATATCTATGTGGGGATTATTTTTTTGGAAGGCGGCCACGCGTTTGGCAATATCCGAAAAAAGATATGAAGACTGCAATTTGAGGTAGTTAGCGTTGATTGTTATCATGGACATTCTCACATTGTTGATAATTGACTGTAATGATATACAGAAGTAGTTTATAAAGATAGGCCAAATATAATTGAATATTGGTCTGTGTCAACGTACAAAATTATCAATGCGGGATCTTGCCGCCAGGGACAAATACAATGAAAAAAGCGGAACACCACGCCATCTTTAGAGAAGATTATACACCATCTAACTATCTTATAGATACTGTTTCACTATTGTTTCAGCTCAGCCCCAACGCCACAACCGTAATTGCTGAAACCAGATATTATCGCAATGTGAACTGCGATAAAGACTACGGTCAACTGGTACTCAATGGGGAATTTTTGCAACTTAATACTCTTTGTATTGATGGTCATGTACTGCAGGAAGACCAGTACAGTATCGACGATCACAGTCTTACCATAAAAAATCCACCTGAAACTTTCACCTTACGGGTTGAGACAACGATTCATCCTGAAAAAAACAGCGCGCTGACCGGTCTTTACAGAAGCGGGGGGAATTACTGCACCCAATGTGAGGCCGAGGGTTTTAGAAGGATTACCTACTATCTTGATCGTCCTGACGTGCTTGCTACATTCAAAACAAGAATTGAGGCGGAAGAGAATCAATGCAACGTTTTGCTTTCCAACGGCAATCTTATAAAAAAAGGTCTTTTGGATGGGGGGAAACATTTCGCCGAGTGGCATGACCCTCATCCTAAGCCGAGTTATCTTTTTGCACTTGTGGCAGGCAATCTATCCTGTCTGGAAGATACATTTCCGACACAATCCGGAAAGGAAGTTTCGCTGCAGATTTACACCGAGCAACGTAATAAGGGAAAATGCGGTCATGCTATGATTTCTCTGAAAAAAGCGATGCGCTGGGATGAAGATGTCTATGGTCTTGAATACGATCTTGACACATATATGGTGGTCGCCGTGGATGATTTCAATATGGGCGCCATGGAGAACAAAGGTCTGAACATTTTTAATTCCAAATATGTGCTGGCCTCCCCCGAGACGGCAACGGATCAAGACTATATGGGGATAGAAGGGGTTATAGCGCATGAATATTTTCATAACTGGACCGGAAACAGAGTGACATGCAGGGACTGGTTTCAGCTTAGCCTCAAAGAGGGGTTGACTGTTTATAGAGACCAGGAGTTTTCAGCAGATATGAATTCAAGGACGGTGCAGAGGATAAGTGATGTAAATGTTTTGCGGAATAATCAATTTAGAGAAGACGCCGGCCCTATGGCGCATCCGATTCGTCCGGATTCGTATGTTGAAATTAATAATTTTTACACTGTCACTGTCTACAACAAGGGAGCAGAAGTTGTCAGGATGATGGCGAAGTTATTGGGAAAAGATAATTTCCGCAAAGGAATGGATCTCTATTTCGAGAGATTTGATTATCAAGCTGTTACTTGCGATGACTTTGTCGATGCCATGGCCGATGCCTCCGGAATTAATCTTGATCAATTTAAACTGTGGTACTCGCAGGCCGGTACTCCAATACTTGACGTGCATGAGTCATGGGATGAGGAAAAGGGGGAGTACGTGCTGACAATCTCGCAAAACTGTCCCCCAACTCCAAATCAGCCGGACAAGAAACCTTTTCATATTCCAGTGGAAATAGGCCTGTTGGAAATTTCAGCCGACTCTACCGTTGCATCAGCAACAGTACATGCCTGTACGAGTCATCTCCTCGAAATTAAAGAAAAAACAGAACAATTTCGTTTTTCTGAGAAAAAAAAGAGACCTATTCTCTCGTTTCTGCGGCATTTCTCTGCGCCGGTGAATGTCAAACCATTTCAATCCCGTGAAGAACTCTGTCTGCTCATGGCGCATGACGATGATCTCTTTAATCGCTGGAATTCCGCACATAAGCTGGCAGTTGAGATTATAAATGATGTTCATCATAGTTTAAAAATTGAAGAAAAACCAGTAGTTGATAAACGCTATCTTGAGGCATTGTCGATCTGTCTTGAAAAGCAGGAGGAAAAAGCGCTGTGTGCAAAAACACTTACACTGCCGTCTGAGCCATATCTTGCCCAGCAAATGAGCATGGTTGAGCCTGATCTGCTGCACCGCAGTGTTCTTTTGGTCCGAAAAACAATTGCTCAATTTTTATGGGAAAAACTTGAGACTGTTTACCACCGGTATCGAGAACAAGATGATTATTCAATCTCTGCAACGGCAATGGCCGGAAGAAGCTTGAAAAATTGTTGTCTCTCTTATCTTGCAACCCCAGGTTTGCAGGAAAGAAGGGGGCAACAATATTGTTTACAGCAGATTCAACTGAAGAACAATATGACTGACGTTTTTGCTGCACTGACCGCACTTTCTCATTTTGATTCAGAACAAAAAGAAGATGCATTCAAGACGTTTTATGAGGAATGGCATAATGATTCACTGGTAATGGATAAATGGCTCACTCTGCAGGCGACATCATCTTTGCCGTCTACACTCGATAAAGTCAAAGAGTTGATGAAGCACGAAGCGTTTTCTTTAAAGAATCCAAACAAAATCAGAGCGTTAATCGGAGCTTTTGGCGGTATGAATCATTTCCGGTTTCACCACGACTCAGGAGCAGGTTACAGATTTCTTGCCGAACAAGTTCTCAAAATTGATCCTCTAAACTCACAGATTGCAGCGAGACTGCTTATTCCTTTTGTTTCCTATGCGAACTACACCATGAAACTGAAGTTGATGATGGAGGAACAGCTGCGCTTTATAGCAAGCCAAAAAGACTTATCTGCCGATGTCCATGAGATCGTTGTAAAGACACTTGGCCTGCAATTATAACAATTTTTCAAGAACGGAATGGGCGGGATGTGCAAAATGGTTTAATTGTCTCTTCTGTGGCAAAAGAGACAACGATATTCAGGGGGGTGTTTTTGTGACAAAGGGAATTCTTTTTCAGGAGCATGGCATTCACTACAGTACCGTTCAGCTTCTTTTTTGCTCTGCATCGATTGAAATTTGATGTGGATCGGGTTCTGCGGCAACCTTGGAGTGGTCACTTCAGGTGCCATTATCAAGAAACCGAGGAGTGCAATACTAGCGAAAAAAAAAATGATATTTATTGCCCAAAAATATTTTTTCTTCATACCTTCCAGTCTATGGTCAAAAGTTTTTTCATAACTCACAGTTTTGATATTATCGTCGATGGCGTAGCCACGCCGGGTAATGTAGTGTTTGTCTGACGGAATAAGCCGAGCAGTTTTCTGTATTGAGCTGTAGCAAAACCATTCCATCTCTGCCTATACTTAAAAAAAGCTTTGAAATGCAAGCAATAAATTTGATACTATTGCTTAATCTTCACGTAATCGTTAAGTGGGCCTTGATCACAAACGGTGCTGCCAATCTTCCACTTTCAATGGTATAAACTTACGAGAGAAATAGCGCTACATCCAACAGGTTGTCCGACCAGTCAAGACGTAATGAAAGGAGCTTTTATGAAATCGGCAGATTCTACGAAACAGTTTCCGTGGCTCAATTCCTATGATGCTGATGTACCTGCTTCACTTGAGTATGAAAATCTTGTCCTTCCTGATTTTTTAAAGCGCAGCGCAGAACAGTTTCCCCAAAATATGGCGTTACAGTTTCAGGGGTACAAGATGAACTATCAGGAGTTAGACCGGTTGGTCAATACCTTCGCCACTGCTTTATTGAATTTTGGAGTAGGTAAAGGTGATCGGGTTGGTATTTTATTACCAAACACTATCCCCTGTGTTGTGGCGTATTATGCCACGTTGAGGATCGGTGCTATAGCGGTGATGAACTGCCCTTTGTACTCCGATAGAGAGTTGCTCCATCAATTCACCGATTCTGGTATTAAAGTTCTCGTGACGCTTGATCTGTTAGGCAACAGAATGATAGACTTGCGGGATAAAACGTTAATAAAACAAATAGTTATAACTTCAATAGGAGATTATCTTCCGTTCCCGCAAAACTTTTTATTTCCTCTGGTTGCCAAAAGAAAGAAACTGGCTGCATCTGTAAAACCAGCAGATGATGTCTTTTTCTGGGGGGATTTGCTCACCAAGACTTCTTCTCGTGAAGTAGGAGTTGAGCTGAGTTTTAACGATACGGCAATGTATCAGTATACCGGTGGCACAACCGGCAGGGCAAAAGGGGTAATCCTTACACACGGCAACATGAGTAAACAGGTGCAGCAGGTTGCCGCTTGGTTTCCTTCCTTTGCAAAAGGGGAAGAGACATTGCTGGGTGCATTACCGTTTTTTCATGTTTTTGGTTTGAGCGGTGCCATGAATTTTTCAATATTCATGGCGTGGGGAAATATACTTGTACCTAAACCGGAACCGGACAAACTCCTTGGCGTTATAAAAAAATACAAGCCCACATTTGGGCCATTGGTTCCGACAATGTATATAGGACTGCTCAACCATCCTGATATAAAAAAAGTGGATATGACCTGTTTTAAAGGATTTTTCTCGGGTAGCGCCCCCCTCCCCCTTGACGTTCTGCGCGAGTTTGAAGAGATGACCGGTGCTGTAATAGTGGAAGGATATGGTCTTACTGAAAGTTCGCCTGTAACGCATATTAACCCATTTATGGGAGAGCGAAAAGCAGGCAGCATCGGTATACCTGTGCCGGATACTGAATGCAAAATATGTGATGTAACAGACTCGTCCAGGATTCTGCCGGTTGATACTCCGGGAGAGCTGCTTATCAAAGGCCCTCAGATAATGAAGGGGTATCTGCATCTTGAAGAAGAAACGGCTCAAACCCTGACAAGCGGATGGTTGCGAACCGGCGATATTGCCAGGATGGATGAGGACGGCTATTTTTATATTGTCGACAGAATAAAAGATATGATCATTTCAGGAGGATATAATGTTTATCCTCGTGAAATCGATGAAATCCTGTTTCTCCATCCGAAGATAAAAGAAGTCGCGTCCATTGGTGTTCCACATCCAACTCGTGGTGAGCAGGTGACCAGCTTTGTGGTTCTGGTAGATGGCGAAAAGGCGACTGCAGATGAACTGATTGCTTTCTGCAAAGAGAATCTTGCCAAATATAAGTTACCGACAAAAATCGAGTTTCTCGATGAATTGCCGAAGACCATTATTGGCAAGGTACAAAGAGGGGAACTAAAGAAAAAATTTCTGCAGAGCTGATATGTAAGACTGTGAGAAGTGTATCAAACAACTTGTGCAAGTTGGTCTCTACAAACCAACTTGTGCATAATATCCAAATAAATAATTCTTATATTCCCCTGGCTTATTATTTATAGTAAGTTGCGTTCAAAAATGAACATTTAGGATATCCTTTGCTTAGTTTTTCTGAAGATTGTCGTCATGCTTTATCATGCTCTGTAGCGTGCTGTTGAGCCATTGCTGAGATATGTTGCCGGTTCGCTCAGGGTGAAGCACTTGAGAACACCCCTCTATCCAGTATTCCTGCATACCGGTTCTCGAGTCACGACTCGCCCGGCCCGCTTTTTTCGTTCCCGGCCTTCTTTTCCACCCATGCCTTGATAACAACCTGTAGATAGTTGATTTGGGAACTTTCTTCCCCACGGTTTTTTCGTAACTTTCCTGTATCTCTGCGACATCAAGTATATTATTATTTTTCTTTGATTTTTTCAAAAATGGCGTGAGAAGCAGCTTTTCTTCCTCTGTACTTAAGTATGAGTTTCTTCGGCCGCCTCTTTTCCCGCAAAAAAGAGCCTGCTCGCCTTCACGCCTGAATGATGACCAAATCTTACGCACCGTTCCCGGTTGCAAATGTGTGATTTTGGCCACCTGGGCAGCCTGCATATTGAACTCCAGACGCAACCATATACATTGAATCCTCTGGAAATCAGCCTTGTTTTGGGTGTTCGAAAGAAGCTTCTTGATTCGATCACGCACTGCTTGGTCATTGAAAGCGCTGGTTGTCATGGCAAGAAAAAGGTGCGGTAGAAGAAGTAATCAGGGCGTTGAGAAATCAGATTGTTTTATGTACTCTTGAATGCTACTATTTATATTTGCATTATGCAATCATCAAATATATTACAAAACCATTGATTTTTTAAACCAGAAAAGGTTATAGCTACTTTGTATTCTTCAATTTATGGAGTTCGGCAAAGAAGTCCGACTCCTGGGAAAAGAAGACGGAGGTGCAAGCTGAGTGTGTATCGGGATGGAGAGTGTGTGCAAAGAAAATAAAGGCAATGCTTTTATCTTAAAGTCAGATATGAAGTTTGTATATTCAACCAATGGATGGTATTCTGAAATCGCCAATCTATAGTACGCCTGTTATACTATCGACGTTGCAAGAGGTCCAGGTTTTGTGTTTCGGGCGACTGCAACCATCGCCATTACCAAAAGGAGCCCAAAATCCATAGTAGCGCACAACATCAGAACTAGGCAATATATATCTGTTTAATGAGTGACTGGTCAGTACTGGAAAATTTATGTCTGAAAAAAAACAAATTTGTGTCGTAACTTTTCTGCCTCACAACCGTAAAGTGGAAGTTGAGAAGGGGGGTAATCTCATTCGGGTTGCAATGAATGCCGGTATTCATATCAATGCATCCTGCGGAGGTGAGGGGGTATGTGGAAAATGCAGGGTTATTCAGGAAAATGGTGCTCTGCGGAATGGGATCACTGATCGACTTACGCATGAGGATATCGACAAAGGATACAGACTTGCTTGCCTCTCTGAAGTTGTTGAGGATGTTACAATCCATATTCCAGTTGAATCAGTAATTGATTCCAGTGTACTTAATTTGCAAAGTCCGCCCAGATGTACTGCTGCTGTACAATCAATGGATGTTAACGCTCTCAAAGAGCAAGGACTTTTTATAAATCCGGTAAAGAAAACCTTTCTCAACCTTCCCCAACCGACATCAGATGACAATCTATCCGATGTTGACAGGCTGGTCCGTTCCCTGAAGGAAAAAGCAGATTGGCATAAGCTTGAAATCACATTACCTGTCATTCGCAAACTTTCCGACGTATTGCGTCAAAGTGATTTCAATGTAACCGCCACATTGGTCCGGCCTGTCAGAGAAAACGGAAAAACGCGTATCACGAATATTCAACCTGATGACACCACTGAACACAATTATGCTGTTGCTATTGATATAGGTACAACAACAGTATATGGACAGTTGATTCACCTCAAAAGCGGCCATGTAGTGGCGGAAAATGGTCTGTTTAACAGCCAGATCAGTTATGGCGAAGACGTTATCAGCAGAATAATTTATGCGGAAAAGCCTGATGGACTTGTTAAAATGCAGCAGCTGGTAGTCGCCACCATTAATGAAATACTGGAAAATATCTTCAAAGAATCCGGGATTGATAGAGAAAATATCTCGACTATCACCATAGCCGGCAATACCACGATGACGCAGTTATTTCTCGGCATTAATCCAAGGTACATTCGCCGATCACCATATGTTCCCACTGCAACACTTTACCCTCCTTTCAGGGCAGCACTTCTTGGAATTAAGTTGAATGAACACGTCATAGCTCTTCTTTATCCTCAGATTTCAAGTTATGTCGGTGGTGATATCGTAGCAGGTATTATGGGATCAGGACTGTATCGATCTGAAGAGTTGACTCTTTATATGGATATCGGCACCAATGCGGAGATTGTAATAGGTAACAAGGATTGGCTTGCCTGTGCAGCGTGTTCAGCCGGCCCCGCCTTTGAGGGAGGTGGAGTGGAATTGGGCATGCGTGCCGCCAAAGGAGCCATTGAAGACTTTTTAGTTGATCCCGTCACTCTTGAACCAATGATTGTAACGATAGGTAATGTACAACCAAAGGGAATTTGTGGTTCCGGACTGATAACCATGATTGCGGTCCTTTTTGAAATGGGAGTGATTGATAATAGCGGAAAGTTTGACAGGGAGAGCCCGAGCCCCCGAGTGCGCAAACGTAATGACGTATGGGAATATGTGGTTGTCTGGCAGGAAGAGACGCAGATTGATCGAGATATATCCATCAGTGAAGTCGATATCGACAATCTTATTCGTGCCAAGGCAGCTATTTACAGTGGATGCATGACGCTTCTTGAAGAAGTTGGTCTTTCCATGGATATGATTGAGCATATTACCTTGGCCGGTGGCTTTGGCAGTTATATCGATCTTGAAAAAGCGAAGACTATAGGACTTCTTCCGGAAATAGATCCGAGCAGAGTCACCTATCTTGGTAATGGTTCGTTGCTCGGTGCTCGAATGAGTGCCTTAACTAACAAAATTCGACAGGATGTTGTCGAGGTAACCAGAAAGATGACGAATTTTGAATTATCCGAAACTCCTTCGTATATGGATAATTATGTGGCGGCTATGTTTATTCCGCATACCGATGTGAAGAAGTTTCCGCAACTCAAACAGAGAATGGATGAACGTAAGGAAAAGATGAACACAAACAGTCGTATGTAAATGGTTGCAAACGCATGCCACATTTCTTTTTGCGTTTGAATAACGATTTAGAAGCACATGTGATTGAAATTGTAGAAGATATTTCTGGAGCAATTACTAAATTCACATAACCTCAATTGTGTTGGCTAAAAAAAGGGAAGGTCTGATTTGTACCGGCATTTTGCTGTTGACGTAAACGTCACGCAAGGTGTGTCGACCTTCAGGAGATTAATTTTCACTTGTAAGGAGGCTAAAGTGGGATTTGAAATTAAGAAGGAATCCTATAGCGGAGGCATAAAGGAGATTTCCATTGGTAAGGGTGACAGGGCAATTACCGTTGGAGGTGAAACCTGTTATCCCTTCTACACCTTTGAAGGCGATATGCCGAATAAGCCGATCATTGCTATGGAAATTTGGGACATAACCCCTGAAGACTGGCCTGAACCAGTGGTCGCACCTTTTAAAGATGTATTTTCCGACCCGGCAGCCTGGGCCAAAAAATGTGTCGAGGAATATGGAGCACAAGCTATCTGTTTGCAGCTCAAGTCTGTTGATCCAAATGATAAGGATGCCAGCCCGGCTTCTGCCGCGGCAACAGTGAAAAAGGTCCTGGAGGCCATTAATGTCCCTCTCATTGTGTGGGGATGTGCCAATCCAACGAAGGATGAAGAAGTTTTAAAAGCCGTTGCCGAGGCTTGTCAGGGTGAAAACCTGCTCCTTGGACCTGTAGAGGAAAAAAACTACAAAGGGATCGGGGCAGCTGCGATGGGATACGGCCAGAGCCTGATTTCTTCATCTCCTATCGACGTCAACTTAGCCAAACAGGTCAACATTCTGTTGGAAAATCTGGGCATGCCGATGGATCGTGTGGTAGTCGATCCCACTACCGGCGGTTTGGGGTATGGTCTCGAATACAGCTATTCCGTCATGGAGCGGCTCTATCTTGCCGCAATGAGCCAGGGCGATGATAAACTTCAATACCCCATGATAAACAATATCGGGAATGAGGTGTGGAAGTGCAAAGAGGCCAAACTGAAAGTTGACGAAGCTCCTGTTCTCGGCGATCCGGAAAGGCGTGGTATCTTGATGGAAGCAGTCGCTGCGGTTGCATATCTCGTCAGCGGTGGAAACATCATGATCATGCGCCACCCTGAATCAATTCGGCTAACGAAAGAGTTTATCGACAAGATGATCGAAGGTGGAGATGCCATGGATTCTGTTGCTATCCGGAAGCGGATGGCTGACGTTCAAATTGACTTTGCCTCTCTAGCTCCCGAGCTGGATCTCTCCATTGAAGAGGAAAAAAAGACAGCGCCTGCAAAAAAAGCCGCTGCTCCGCCGGAAAAGGCACCGGCCGCACAACCAGCCAAACCCGCTGCCGCGGCAGAGGCTCCTAAGCAAGAGGCTAAACCTGTAAAAGAAGAAAAGCCCACCATTGATCCTGAGACAGCAGCAAAACAGAAGGAAGAAGCAGCGGCAAAAGCCAAAGAAGAAGCAGAGGCTCAAGCCAAAGCTGACGCTGAAGCCAAGATTGCTGCAGATGCCAAGGCAAAGGAAGAAGCTGAAGCAAATGCCGTAGCTGAAGCCAAGGCAAAAGAAGAGGCGGAGAGAAAAGCAGTAGCAGAAGCTAAAGTAAAACGTGATCAGGAGGAAGCGGCATTGCGGGCTGAAAGGAACAAAGCAAAAGCTGGTCGCGGCACAGGTGAAGGAAGTGAACAATCCGTGGAGGAGACACTCACACCCGCTGCTATCCAGTACACTCAACAGCAAAAAATAATTCAGATGCTGAACAGATTCCATAAAAGATAGCTCTATTTTCGTTATGGATATTTTCAGCATGAGTTCTAGTTAGAAATCTACACGAGGAGGAACCTCAAATGGCAGAAGCAACAAAAGCACCCGCTGTAAAAGCACCAAAACTGGCAGATTCAATGGAAGCTTCTATTGAAGTGTCAACCCAGGAGATGATCAGACGCGCTCAACGACTCAATATTGAAACAGTTTTTGACAGAGCAGTTACCATGAAACCATGCGCAATCGGATTACAGGGTATATGCTGTAAAAACTGTGCAATGGGACCTTGTCGCCTTCCTTTGCCTAAAAACGGTATCGAAGGGGAAGACACCCGGAAGGGACTTTGTGGAGCTACAGCGAACACAATCTGTGCCCGTAACTTTGTGCGTATGATCGCTGCAGGAGCCGCTGCTCACTCCGATCATGGCCGTGGAGTCGCCGAGACATTTTATGCCGCGGTTACCGGAAATGCACCGGATTACGGCATAAAAGATCCTGCTAAGCTTATCCAGATAGCCCCCTATTTCGGCGTTGCCACCACAGTTGAAGTTGATGGAGTTGTGCAAGACAGAGAAATAAAAGAAATCGCGCTGGCTGTTGCTCAAAAAGCTGTTGGTGAATGGGGTAAGCCGGAAGGAACCTTGAATTATCTTAAGCGTGCCCCGCAGCCACTGCAGGATAAATGGGAAAAAGAAGGCGTTATGCCTCGTAATGTCGATCGTGAAGTTGTTGAAATCATGCATCGAACCCATATGGGGGTTGATCAGGACTACAAGAACCTGATGAAGCAGGGGACTCGCTGCTCTCTGGCGGATGGCTGGGGTGGGTCAATGATTGGTACCGATCTGCAGGATGTCATGTTCGGCTCCCCCTCGCCACTGCAATCGGAAGCCAATCTCGGTGTTATGAAAGAAGATCATGTCAACATCATTGTTCATGGTCATGAACCACTCCTTTCTGAGATGATAGTTGCCGCAGCCCAGTCGCAGGAAATGATTGATTATGCTAAAGAGCAGGGCGCCAAAGGTATTCAGCTTGGTGGTATCTGTTGTACCGCCAACGAATTACTGCAGCGCCATGGAGTGCCGCCGGCCGGGACATTTCTTCAGCAGGAGCTGGCTATTATTACAGGTGCCTGTGATGCCATGGTCGTAGACGTGCAATGTGTTTTTCAAAATCTGGCAAATGTGGCCAAATGCTTTCACACCAAATTGATCACGACTCATCCGATTGCCAAAATGGAGCAGGAAAACGTTATTCATATCGAATTTGACGAACATTATGCCATGCAGGATGCCAAGCGAATCGTTAAGATGGCAATTGACAACTTCAATCAGCGCGGCGCCGACGTCATGATTCCAAAACATAAAACCACGCAGATTGCCGGTTTTGGCGTCGAATCTATCCAGTATCATCTCGGCGGCTCATTCCGTGGAGATTATTTCACCTTAAATGACAATATCATCAATGGTCGTATTCGAGGAATCGCCGGGGTTGTCGGATGCAATAATGCCAGAACCAAACATAATGAAGAACATATCACTCTGATCAAAGAGCTGATAAAGAATGATGTCATTGTACTTACCACAGGATGCAGCGCTATTGCCGCAGGTATTCATGGTCTGCTGACTCCTGGTGCTGCAGCCGTCCATTGCGGACCCGGCCTTGCTGAAGTGTGTGAAACAGTAGGCATTCCACCGGTTCTTCATTTAGGCTCATGTGTCGATAACAGCAGAATACTGCTGGCAGCAACGGAAGTAGTTAAAGCCGGAGGACTTGGTAATGATATCTGTGATCTGCCTGCGGCAGGATCCGCTCCTGAATGGATGAGCGAGAAAGCGATTTCAATCGGGCAATATTTTGTTGCTTCAGGCGTTTATACGGTGTTCGGGTATCATATGCCTCTCGAAGGTGCCCCGGAGTTCAAGGATTATCTCTACAAGGATATGGAAAAAATATACGGTGGCAAATGGGATTGTGAACCGGATCCAATCAAGCATGCCCATAAAATGATAGCTCATATTGATAAAAAGCGTGCCGAGCTTGGCATTGACAAGGCCCGCGAAAGGGTTCTCATGGATATGGCTGACAGGCAAGCCCTTGGAATGGAATAGTATTTCAGCCGGAGTTTTAGTGAAATTATCAATCCTCAAAGAAGGAGGAAAGCATGTCTAGATTAGTAGCATTCGCAGCAATTCAGGGCGGCTATAAGGTTGTGTCCCAGGTAGAAGGTGAACTTGAAAGAGCCCTGCAATCATATGATGCCGGTACGCCGATTGGTTTTCCCAACACCGCATATTATCTACCGGTAATTTATTCTCTTACCGGAATGAAGTGTGAGACCCTGGAAGATTTGAAAAAACCGATGGAGTTTGCCCGGGGGTTATTGCCCCCCCATATGAAAGGGCAGAATCATCTACCCTATCTTGGACCTCTTCTGGATGCCGGTATGGCTGGTATTTTTGCCTATGAGGTAAAAGAGGCCTTACGTATTCTTAGAGAACCTGATTTTTATATCTCACAGGAAGACCCGGATATCGAAGCAGGTAAAATCTGGGTAGGACCTGCAGACGATACCATCTTGCGCAAGAGGGGTGTTGAGTTTGTTGATGGCTCCGCTCCTGGATTTGCTGCAATAGTCGGTGCGGCTCCTTCGCCTGAAATTGCCAAGATGATCGTAGAAGATTATCAGAAAAAGAGTCTCTATATCTTCTGTGCGGCAAACCATTATGGCAAAACCATAATCGAGCAGTGTCTTGAGGCAGGTATGCAGGTAGGCTGGAATACCAGAATTGTTCCTTTCGGGCCTGATATTTCATCTGCCGTATTTGCTCTTGGTTTTGCCAACAGGGCTGCAATGGCTTTCGGTGGTGTACAACCAGGCGATTACCGTAAAATGCTCTTATATAACAAAAACAGAATCTTTGCTTTTGTCAACGCCCTTGGCGATGTGGGAACGGAATGGGCCGTTGCCGCAGCAGGCTGTGTTAACTGGGGATTTCCAACACTTGCAGATACCGATATTCCGGAAATACTTCCCACCGGTATCTGTACGTATGAGCACGTTGTTGCCAATGTACCGCATGATGAAATATGCCAGCGTTCCGTTGAGGTACGTGGTCTGAAGATCAATATCACCGAAATAGATATCCCTTGTGCTTTTGGTCCGGCATTTGAAGGTGAGCGTGTCCGTGGTGCTGATTTGTACTGTCAGATGGGTGGCGGAAAAACCCAGTGTACCGAGCTCGTCAAAAAGGCGGAGATGAGTGATATCGAAGATGCTAAAGTCACAGTCATCGGCAAAGACATTGGCGATCTTAAAGAAGGCGAAACCTTGGCCTTAGGTATCTTTATTCAAATTGCCGGCCGTGAATTTCAGGAAGATTTCGAACCGATCCTTGAACGTCAGATCCACCATCTGATTAACTACATCCAGGGGGTCATGCATATTGGTCAGCGTGACATTTCCTGGATTCGCGTCAGCAAGGGCGCCATTGAAAAAGGCTTCACCCTGAAAGATCTCGGCGTTGTTCTTCATGCCAAGTTTCATCAGGATTTCCAGAAGATAATAGATAAAGTTCAGATAACACTTTATACAAACAAAGAAGATGTAGATAAGCTTACTGAAACAGCAAGAGCTGAATATAAAATGCGGGATGAGCGTGTCGACACCATGACGGACGAGGATGTCGACACCTTTTATTCCTGTACTCTCTGCCAGTCTTTTGCCCCAAGCCACGTCTGTACCGTCAGCCCTGAAAGAACGGGACTCTGTGGCGCTTACAACTGGATGGATTGCAAAGCTTCCTTCGAAATCAATCCCACAGGGCCCAACCAGCCCATTCAAAAAGGCAAGGTTTTAGATCCCGTGTTGGGCCGCTTTGAAGGTGTCGACAAATTTATCAAGTCCGCTTCCAAAGGTGCCATTGAAACCTACAACTTCTATTCAATGGTACAGGCGCCGATGACGACATGCGGTTGCTGCGAATGTATTGCGGCTATGTTGCCAAGCTGTAATGGTGTCATGACTGTCGGCCGCGACTATACCGGTGAGACTCCATCCGGCATGAAGTTTACAACTCTTGCAGGTGTTATGGGTGGCGGTGCTTCTTCCCCCGGTTTCGTCGGACACTCAAAGTTCAATATCACGCAGAAGAAGTTCATAACAGGGGACGGTGGAATCCTCAGAATGGTCTGGATGCCGAAGATTTTAAAAGATGAGATCAGAGACCGTCTTAATGCACGCGGCGAAGAATACGGGGTAAAAAACTTTGCCGACATGATTGCCGATGAAACAGTAGGAATAACTGAAGACGAGATAATGCCATGGCTTCAGGAGAAGAACCATCCTGCGCTGAGCATGGATCCAATTATCGGCTAAAACCTTAGTTCAGGGAGCGATGGTGCTCTGTCGCTCCCTGAGGAACACTACAAGGAGACTACTACAATGGCGTTGACTGGTATCCAAATATTCAAACTTCTGCCAAAAACAAATTGTAAGGAGTGTGGAGTTCCCACATGCCTTGCTTTTGCCATGAACCTGGCCTCGGGTAAAGCCGAACTTGATGCCTGTCCGTATGTATCTGATGAGGCTCGTGCTCAGCTGGCTGAAGCTTCGGCACCACCTATTCGGCCTGTTAAAATCGGTAAAGGTGTTCGTCGGGCGACTGCAGGTGGTGAAACTGTAATGTATCGTCACGAAAAGACTTTTTTCAACCCGACTCTGTTTGCCGGCACAATATCCTCCGATACGGCTGAAGCTGAGGTTGAAGCGAAAGTAGCTGCGTGGAATGCTCTCCAATACGAGCGTGTCGGGTTTAATCTCAGGCCCGAACTTGTTGCCTTGAAAGATGTTAATGGTGACAAGAATACTTTTGCCGCCCTTGCGAAAAATATCGCCGAAAAATCCGAATTTAATCTCATTCTCATGAGTGAAGATGCAGATGTTATCGGCGCCGCTGTTGAAACGGCCGGTTTCAAACGTCCTCTTATCTATGCCGCAACAGAGGCTACGGCCGATGTGTTTGGCAAAATTGCTCTTGATAATGATTTACCTCTCTGTGTGAAAGCGGACTCTATTGAAGGAATCATAGCTCTTACTGAAAAGCTTACCGGCATGGGAGTGAAGGATCTTGTTATCGATACAGGAACACGGGATTTGAAAAATGCCCTGCAGGACCAGGTGGCTCTTCGGCGGGCAGCGCTCAAAGACGGTAACAGGGCACTTGGTTTTCCGACGATTACCTTCCCGTGTGAAATGACTTCCAATCCCGACATGGAAGCCCTTATAGCCGGAATGTTTGTAGCAAAGTATGGTGGTATAGTTGTCTTGTCGGATCTGACAACTGAAGTCATATTCCCCCTTCTCCTTGAGAGACTCAATATTTTTACCGATCCGCAAAGACCAATGACGGTCACAGAAGGTATATTTGAAATTGGGACACCCGACGAGAACTCTCCGGTTCTTGTTACAACCAACTTTGCTTTGACCTATTTTATTGTTTCAGGTGAAATTGAAGCAAGTAAGGTTTCCGCCTATCTCCTCATTAAAGATGCTGAAGGGCTTTCCGTCCTTACAGCCTGGGCTGCCGGAAAATTCGGCGGTGATGATGTTGGTATGTTTGTCAAAAAGAGCGGAATTATGGATAAAGTCAAGCATACGGAAATCATCATTCCAGGTTATGCTGCTGCTATCGCAGGAGATGTTGAAGAAGAGCTGCCGGGCTGGACCATTACGGTTGGACCTCGAGAAGCCGCTCATTTACCTGGTTTTCTTAAAGCACGTACGCAATAATTTGATATATAAATATTTATGGAGGAAGGACTATGATTTTATTTGGAGAAAGCCTGAATGTTATATCCAAGGTCATTGGAAAAGCATTCAAGGAGCGTGATCCCAAACCAATCCAGGAAGAGGTACAGGATCAGATCGAAAAACGCATGGACTACATAGACATCAATCTGGGCCCTGCAAAAAAAGATGGACATGAGTTGATGCCCTGGGTATGTCAGGTGGTTCAGGAAGTATCCGGTAATATTCCTCTTCTTCTCGACACCTCAAATATTGCTGCAATAGAAGAAGGTTTAAAAGTATTAAAACCGGCCTCCAAACCGCATGTCGTGAACTCCATCATGGCCAGGCCTGAGCGTTACGAGGCTATGTTACCCATGGCTGCGAAATACGAAGCTGATATCGTTGCCTTGATGTGGGGTCCGGATGGGTTGCCCCGGGATGAAAATGAACGTGCTGCTCTTTGTGTGGAATTGGTCTATGCTGCCAATGAAGCAGGTATTCCCAACGAAAAAATCTGGGTGGATGGAATCGTCACTCCGGTAAATATTCAGCAGGCTCAGTTAATCAGTCTTCTTAATTTTCAGATGATGCTGGAAGACATTGCCCCCGGGGCCATGAGTACCTGTGGACTTTCCAATATCTCTAATGGTCCTCCTGTCCAACTGCGTCCTATTCTTAATACGACGTACATGATTATGCTGGAGAGATACGGCATGAAATCGGTCATTGCTGATCCATTAGATACTAATTTGACTGCCGTAGCCAAAGGTGAACGCCCTGAAATCGTCGAAGTAGTCCATCAGGCTATGGATGGAACGGCTCCGGATTTGAGTACACTTGACAAAGAACTTGCCGATTATGTTAAGACTGTTCGCGTCATCACAGGAGAAACACTATTCTCGGATTCATATCTGGATCTGTAAAAGTATAGCGCGCTGTTTGTGGAGGCCTCATCGTCTTTGGGTGAGGCCTTTTTTGTTCTGATTCTGCTGTATGCAAAGACTCCTCTTGATTGCCTGAACTGGAGATACTCTATCGGTAAATTGCCCGGAAAAAGTAAATCTTTTACGATGAGTTGTTAGAATCTTCGATATAGCGATGGAAGTTGCAATTATTTGACATATGTTTATTTCTTAAGGAATGATCGTCATGTTGTGTGGAGAGACATAAAGGCTAAATTTAAAGAAGGAAAAAAAGATGGAGGAAAAAGCGAGCGCCAAAGGTTGGGTTTATGTTGTTGTTTGCAATCCAGAAAACAAGCCGACCTTTCTGGGACTGCACAATGAAGAAAAAGATATTGACTTCATACCTGTTTTTGAAACAAAAGATGCTGCCAACGATTGCTTTCTTGCTCTTCCACGAGAAAAAGGCGCCAAATATGAAATTCAGGCGGTCCATATTGAAGAGCTGTATGAAGATGCCGCCAAAAATGGCTTTGTTGTTGCAATGATTGACAATGACGGTAATGTCGTTGAAAGAGTGGAGTAATGCTTAGTTCTATTAATATGGAGAGTTGACCTGTGAGTTTAAAAGTAGCATTCGGCGGAAAAGGCGGTGTAGGGAAAACTACTATTACATCATTGCTGGCCCGATGTCTGGCCGCAAACGGTCTCAAGAAAGTAATAGCTATTGATGCCGATCCTGTAGCGAATCTCGCTGCCGGATTAGGCATATCAGAAAAGGAACCGATAACACCTATAGCCGAACTTTCTCAGTTAATAGCCGAAAGAACAGGGGCGGAGCCCGGCACAATGGGAGGATTTTTTACGCTTAATCCTAAGGTTGACGACATACCTGAGCGTTTTTCCCGTGAGAGAGATGGTGTTAAACTGCTTGTAATGGGAACAGTGAAAAGCGGTGGGTCAGGTTGTATTTGTCCGGAAAGTACAATTCTCAAAGCCCTGATGACTCATTTGGTTCTCTATCGTGATGAGATTGTTTTGATGGACATGGAAGCAGGAGTGGAGCATCTTGGCAGGGCAACCTCCAGTTCGGTTGATGCCCTGGTTATTATCGTCAATCCTGGAGCAAGAAGCAGAAAAGCCGCAGATCAAATACGAAAACTCGGCTTGGATATCGGCATTAAAAATATTGTTGTGCTTGGCAATCGAGTCCGGGATGAAAAGGACAGGGACCTTATCAGAAACACCTTGCCGGGATATGAAATCTTAGGATTTTTGCCGGAAATGGACGAAATAGTAAAAGCCGACCGTGAAGGTGTGCGGCCTTTTGAAGACATATCTAAAGCACCGCGGGAATTGTTCGACATTGCCACTAAACTTTCCGCTCTATAATTTGCAGAATTTCATCTCTTTTATAATTTTCTCTTCCCCCATATCTTGCATAAAATGATGGTTATTTGTTATGCAATTCCATGGTACTGCTACGGTGTGCCATATCCTTAGACGCCCAGAAACATATATTTAGGCGACGAAAGCCTTCATTTTGCCGTTTTCGCTTTCTTGACTTTAGGCCTTACTGAGAATAATATTTATTCACAGGATATTTTTTGAGTTCTCTCATCATTCACTTGAATACTTATTCACCCTGAAGAGGGTGTATCGTTTATGTGAATAAAGATGCCGGTAAAAAATTACCGGCAGTAATTATTTCTCCCGGAGGCAGCATGGCTAAGATTAAAGAACTGATGAAAGTTGAAGACATTACCACCTGTGAGTCCACCTCGCAGATGATTACCAAGGCAAGAAAAGACGGGGTAGAGCTTTTCTTTGATAGAGCGAACGACATGAAAGCATGTCCCATTGGTGAGAAATCAGCCTGCTGTAAACATTGTTCCATGGGGCCTTGCCGTATGAATACCAACAACCCTTACGATCGTGTTGGAGTGTGTGGTGCGACGGTCGATACCATAGCAGCACGAAACTTCGGTAGAATGGTTGCTGCCGGAACCGCGGCTCATACGGATCACGGTATGGCGATGCTGGAATTGTTTAAAGGAGTAATAGACGGAGATGTAAAAGATTTTTTTATTAAAGACACTCAAAAACTTTTTGAAGTGGCGAATTCTCTCGATATTGAAACCGACGGTCGTTCTATTAAAGATGTGGCTCTTGATCTCTATCGCCAGCTGGAGCTTACCTATACACAGGTAAATGGAGAAATTCCCCTGGTCAAAAGAGTTCCCCCAAAAACTTTGGAATCATGGAGAAAAGAAGGAATTGTGCCACGGGGTGCAATGCGCGAAATCATGGAGATGATGCACCGTACGGCTATTGGTGTCGATCAGGATTATGAAAATATCACCAAACAGATTTCCAGAACAGCGCTGGCCGACGGCTGGGGCGGATCGATGGTTTCCACCGACATATCCGATATCCTTTTCGGAACCCCGGCACCTGTTGAGGTGCAGATGGACATGGGGGTTTTAAAAGAAGATCAGGTAAATGTTATTGTACACGGACATGAACCGATCCTTCTGGAAGCCATGATGGTATCAGCTGCCGATCCCGATCTGGATAAGATGGCTAAAGATGCCGGCGCAAAGGGCATAAACCTGGTGGGAATGTGCTGTTCCGGCCTCGATGTCCTGTCACGACATGGTCTGCCGCATGCCGGAAACTTTTCATCGACCGAA
Source organism: uncultured Desulfopila sp. (assembly GCA_964446655.1). Classification (GTDB taxonomy): domain Bacteria; phylum Desulfobacterota; class Desulfobulbia; order Desulfobulbales; family Desulfocapsaceae; genus Desulfopila_A. The sequence goes on along the minus strand of CAYUPL010000003.1, from coordinate 34,864 downwards.
GCCGTCCTGGTGAGTGGTGCAGTAGATGCCATGACTGTTGATATTCAGTGTATCAAACAGGATCTTTTTAAGGTTGCTCAGTGTTATGATACTGTTTTTATTACCACAAATTATCGAGCTAAGATAGAAGGTGCAACTCATATCGAATTGGACGAACACGATCCTACCAACTGCACCGATGAAATTATTATAAAGGCTATTCTGAGATTTAAAAATCGGAATAAAATTATTGAGATTCCCAGAAAAGCCTCTCGCGGCATTCATGGTTTCTCCTATGAGTATATTAAATATATGCTTGGCGGAGCATTCCGGGGTAGCTATGCTCCCTTGAATGAAAATATAATTAACGGGAGAATAAAAGGAGTCGCCGGCGTAGTGGGGTGTACCAACCCACGCTCAAAACAGGATTTTTCCCATGTTGAGCTGGTTAAGGAGTTGATAAAAAATGATATCCTTGTATTGCAGACAGGCTGTTCGCAATCGGCCCTCTGTAAAGCGGGACTGACCACTCCCGGAGCCGCTGCTCTCGCTGGGGCAGGCCTGGCCGAGGTTTGTGAAACAGTCGGCATGCCGCCGGTTCTTGGTATGGGGGCCTGCGTCGATAACAGCAGAATATTAGTTGCCGCCGCAGAGATGGTCCGGGAAGGAGGCCTGGGAGAGTCCATAGCCGATCTCCCTGTTGCAGGTTGCGCTCCTGAGTGGATGAGTGAAAAGGCCATAGCTATTGGACAGTATTTTGTCGCTAGTGGTGTATTTACCGTATTTGGCCATACTTTTCCTATTTTACAAGGTACCAACTTTGAACGACATCTTTTCGAAGAACTTGAGGCGAAAAGCTTTGGCAAATGGGGTTTTGCCGACAATCCTCATGAGATGGCCCGTTTAATGATTGAACACATTGAAAAGAAGCGGATGGCCCTCGGTATACATGCTAAAAAAGAGCGTGTTCTTGCCAGCATGGAAGATAGAAGATCACTTTGATCGGAAGACTGGGTGTCCTGCAGGAGTTGCTCGGCAACAGAGCGTACGCGCAACTCCTGCTCGTTGCTGTGTTCTTAACATACAGTTATTATTGATATATATAATTGTTTCGTAATCTGCGATGAATATGAAGTCTATTTTCCATGGAAGGTACAGTTGGGATGGTACTAAAAAAGACGGCAGGGAACCAATATCCTGGTTTCCCGGTGCGTATGATGTAAGGATCACCAATCTCGCCAAAGCCACTGAGTCGATATCTTATATCCGTCCTTACTTATGTGTTTTCACTAATACCGGCAAGGGGTATTCGGTGTCATCCAATCCGGAAAAATTTGCCCAGAGAATTTGTGAAGATTTTTCATTACAAATCGATAAAGTGTTGTGGGTAGAACAAGTTGAACCGGATTCAGAAAATTTTGAAATTGTTACCTTTAAAAAAAGAGGTCAACTCGGGGAAAGAAGTTTCTATGCTATAAAAAAACGAAAACCGATGGTTCATGAATTGCGACTTATCCAAAAAGAGCTACATGTTAATCCCTTGAATATGAACAAACAGATTACCCAGCTGCAAAAGACACTTCATCAACTTGAAAAAAAGATCAAAGAAACCAAAAAAAGACTACCGGCACACTCGGCAAAACCACAGATAATGATGGAGCTTTTTGATCTAGAGGATGAGTATCATGAAATCAGCCAAAAACTTGATGCATTGAAACGTGACAACCGGAATGAAGAAAGCAGCAGTGTTTGAAGAGACATATGCGACATATCTCTCTATGCTGCAAAAGAAAAATCTGGCTGATTGTTGCGATATCTTAGGAATGAAGCAGTCTGGTAACGGGGTGATTGTCCCGTTTTTCGGGAAGAACTATAAAGTATCTACCGATGGCATAGAAAATACGGAAGGCTTCTCGACACCCTTTGCTGTCAAGGTTGTACTATGCCAATATGTCTTAATGTGTCCGGAGAAAGCGATTGTAGAACAGCCCGTGTTGGTGAGCTATCGAGAATTCAGGGATGCTACTCCACTCATTTCATATTTTACT
>CAYUPL010000003.1:0-32737 GCA_964446655.1 uncultured Desulfopila sp. | reverse complement strand
CTCACTGGATTATTATTATAAATTTTTTTCCATGTAGAAAAACTGCTCGACCGTAAGCTTTTTTTTTGGGGGGAAACCCACAAAATTAAAACATGTTAGTGTGTACACGGCTTTATACTCCGGTGCAATTTGGAGCTGATCCTTTTATTTGTGAGACTGTGAGAGTATGGTTAAATGCAAAAATCATAAAGAAACAGACGCTCCATTTTTATGCCAAAAGCACAATCATCATCTATGTGCTGAGTGTTTGAAATGCAGTGATCCGAAAATATACTGTAAATTCCGATCTTCATGTTTGATATACTTTCAAGAGAAAGACAAGAACGGTAAAAAAAATTGATTAAAACCCGTATGGTAACAAGGAAAAACAGCAGAACGATGGAGGAGAAATTATAGCGTATTTTTGCTCTATCTTTGACAGGGGTAAAGCAGAGAGTAAATTGAGAGAATGTCGGAAGAAATATATTTGTTATTTGCATGTTGCTACAACAATATATACAATAGCGGTAGAGAGTTGCATACGAAGGCGAGAATCACAAAAAATTTTAAATACGTTCGAAATCAAGGCTATAACAGCCTGATATTTTAATTGTGGAGGGTAAAAAACATGTCCGATCAACAGCACTGTCCTGGTTTTGAAAGTAACAAGTCATTAAACGCTGTCCAGTTGAAGTGCCCTGAATGCGGCAAAACTGTTGAGGTATTTTCCGACGAATTTGAAAAAATGGCAAAATGCCCGAGCTGCAACGCAAGTTTTGATCCGAAGACCGCCACCAAGGCTGGTTGAAACCGGTAGAAAAAGCAACCAACGACTGACTCGCAGCAGTCCAGCAGTTGCTATGGTTGCTTTTAGTTGTATTGTGGTATTGCTTTATGGTGTTTCGTAGAGATCTCTGAGTTCTTTTTGGCCGTTTTCAGTCAGCATACGGGCCAATACTTCTTCAAAATCATCGGTCGCTGGTTTATCCTTTTTCATATCTTGCTCGAAGAGAGCAATATAGTATGCATCATTGACGATTGCTTGCGACAAGTGGTGGTCCTTACTGCTTGATGATGTATCGTTGCCGATTATAGCGCACACTGCAGATATCAATTCTTCTTTGGCCCCGAGTTTATTGAGGAGGTCCATTGCTATTGGTGGACTGGTATCTTCGAGATCTTTTTTGTCAACATCGGGATTCTTTGCCGAAGCAGCCGGATAACCGAGAGTGAGAAGAAATGAAGAACAGAGAAGAGCTGCAAGATCGGCCCCTTCTGTTGCTTTTCCTATCTTTTCGGCGTAATGAGCAATCCTGATGGCAAAGCCGATATTTTTGAAATCGTTTTTAAAAAATCGCTTCATTGCAACGGCGACCTTATCTTTAAGCAAATTGTCCTGGTTCAGAACAAACTCTTCCGGCAGGGTTCCTAAACACTGTTCCGCGAACTGGCAATATGTCGCACAGCCAAAATCCATTTTTGGATTGACAAAGCGATGCCCGCAGGCCTGACATTTACGGGTAGTGTCGTCTTTGTAAAATTCCACCATTGCCTTGCATTCAGGACATTTTACTTCGTATATCGCGTCCTCACTCCAGTACTGCATGTCTTGTCCGGGACATTTCATGGTATAGTCTCCTTAAATATGAATATTGTGAAGATATCGGGCTTCAGGTTTTTGCTGGTGAATTCCGGATTTTTTGATCACTTCACAATTTAGATATCCGTCATGATTTAAAGATAGATCTACAACAACTATTCTGCATTGACATAAATCAATTAAGCTCGGCAAACAGGAGAAAAAACACGTGTTAAGGAAGAAAATCGAAGAGGAAAAGAGAAGAGGGGAGAGGTCACCCTCTTTTTGGATTTTTTTTAAGCCGGTACTGTTTCCAGCAACATTTTATCTATAGCTACAACGGAGGGTGAATTATCCGGTAGATCAAGGAGAGATCTACGTTCCATATCAAACTCAAGCAAGGCAGGGTCTTCTGGTATTACAGCGACAACCGGCAAACCGATCTCTTCTGTTTCCTTTAGAAATGCCTGTCCCAACTTTTCCGGCCCACGGCTTACGACTATACCGAGGCGACCGACATCCAACTTAAGACTGCTGAGCATGGCATGAATTCGCTTTACAGCTCGTAATCCTCGCAGGGAATAATCTGTGACAAGATAGAGAATGTCAACTTTTCCGCTTGTTCTGCGACTGAGATGTTCCATGCCCGCCTCATTGTCAACCACAAGATAATTGTAGCTTGCGCTGAGCTTTTCGGTAAAACTATGGAGGATATTGTTAACCATGCAGTAACAACCCTGTCCCTCCTGACGCCCCATGACTAAAAGGTCAAAATCTGTTTTTTCTATCAGAGCCTGTTCAACTAGTGTTTCCAGGTAATTAACCTTATCCATTCCTGAAGGGATACCCTGGGGGTCTTTCATGTATGTTTCGCGAATATCGCCAATAGTCGTGGAAACATCAATACCCAGAGTTTCACCCAGATTACTGTTAGGGTCTGCGTCGACGGCAAGTATCGGAGTCTTTCCGTTTCGCGCAAGATTGCGGATCACAAGGCTTGCGACCGTTGTTTTCCCAACCCCTCCTTTTCCTGCGAATGCTATAACTTTACTCATAATTTTCTCCATAAAAACAATTAAATCCTGTTAGACAGGAAGGATGTCAACATGAGTGTCATGAAATAATTCCGTGAAAGTGATATTGACACACCATAAAAAAGATTCATCACCGGATAAGTATAACCACAAAATTATAAAATTAAAGAAAATTTCAATATGAAAAAATGGTGAGATATCACGGCAAGGCGAGAGCCTGCCGTCTGTACTGACCGGCAGACTCAGCAATATGATACGGATTAAGCGGGCTGTCTGATTTTTTTCTTTCGTTTTTTGGCATCCTCTTCCGGGGAAACCAGGGAAGAAGTGATTTTTTCTATATCTTGCAGAGCAATAGTACTGTTTTTCTCTATACCCAGCTGCTCCAAAGATATGCCAAGGCAGATACCTAATAATTGAGGATAAAGGAGTACCGGAAGAATATCATTTGCTTGTGGAGACATATTACGTTGAGCTGTGTCGAACTGTAAATGACAATACGAACAAATGGGGGTGATGTATTGAGCTCCAGCCTGTTTGGCTCCGGTGATTTTGTCGTTAAGCAAATCCTGGCTCAGCGTATCGTTTATACCGGCAAGTGCGGCTCCACAACATTCCAGTTTTCCAGGCCATTCGAGAATATCGGCACCAATGCATTGTACCAGTGCATCCGTTATTTTCGGGACAAAAGAATTATCAAAATGTGTTATTTCCCTGGGCCGCAGGATATGGCATCCCTGTATCACTGCTATGCCAAGATCTTTAACCTTATAGAGTAGCTTTTGGGTTATCCCGTCAATCCCGACTTCGTCGTAAAGCACTGACAGGTAATGCTTTACAAGAGCTTTGCCGGTGTAGCGTAAGCCATCTTTGGCCAGAATATGATTAATTTCATCGCAAAGCCGTGAATCTGATTCAAGGACATTTTTTGCTTTCATGAGACTGGCAAAACAACAGTTGCAGATCACCACTATGTCAAGGTTCTCTTGCTCTGCAACTGCCAGATTCCTTGCGGAAGGGAGAATATAGGACTTTTCATCAACATTTCTAACAGGATATCCGCAGCAATTAAATTCCCGTAATTCGACAAGTTCAATATCAAATTTCTGAAATACCGCTCTGGTGGCAGAAGCGTATTGCTCTATTCGTACAGGTATGTTGCAGCCTTGGAAAAATGCGTATTTCATGTGTTTTCTCCAGCCTCGATTTTATTGATGGCAAGATTCTTGAGCCTGTAAAAAATATCTGTGAGTTCAACCTGATTCGGGCAGTGTTCCTGGCATAAGTAACAGGTTGAGCAGCTCCATATCATCTGTGCTCCCATGGCCATATCTATATTGCCGATGCCCAGGCTATAGATAATCTGATGCGGCATCATGTCCAGCACCTCTCCGGGATTATCGTAGTTTCTTACCACCGGGCAGATATTTGTGCATCTCTGACAGGCATAACAACTTTTATAAGATTCATTGTCAACGAAGCGAGGCTTGTTTACTGTTATTGGACTTGCTATTCCAGGCAACGATGTGAAGGTTCTTACAAAAATAGCATGCACTGCTTTGAGAGCTTTGAGATGATTCCCGGAAAACTTTTGAGCCAAAGCGAGAGGAAAAGAAAAATGACTCAACATCGAGGTTTCGACTATGCCTTTTTCCAAAAGGTAGTAGCGAGAATTGATAAAAAGATCTCTGAGATTGATTCCTGAAGGGCAAATATCCGTGCATCTGTCACAACTGGTACAAATATAGAGGCCTTTTTCGAGTTTTTTAAGGATCTCCGGAGCGAGTTGTTGTCCTGCGGCTATTTTTTTCAAAAATTGAACTTTTTCAGAAGGGAGAATAAATTCATTCTGAAAAGATTCGTAAAACATCATTGCAGAGCATTCCATGGTACAGGCGCCACAATGCGTACATGCTGAAAGTCCAATCATCTGACGGTTAAAGACATTAACAGGGTTGTCACTGTCTTTTCCCATTACCCGGCTGATGGCAAGACTTACCGGAGCGGACAATATATGGAACATTTTGCTGAAGGGAAGCCAGGCGAGAAAGGCAAGACAAGCGACGACATGAAGAAACCAAAAGAAAGATACAGCGGTCTGATCGCCAACTGCTGCCGCAACCGGACCAATAACCTTGCCGGTTGAGTAACTGACAAAAGCACTCTTGGCACTTGAATGACACATCATACAGCTGCCGTCCTGATTCAGTTCTCGACCTGTTTGCACCAGCGTGGGATCGACAGGTCCCTTGAAATTAGGAGAGTGCAGACCGTTTTCCGCAACCCAGTAGGCCTCAAGCGCTACTGCCTCCTCACCCTCATAATACCCATATTCTTCCACCATGTCTTCGTAGATTGAATATGATGATATTTTGACTCCTTCCAGTAAAAAACCGGACAGCATGATAACAGCAATAAAGGTCAGGGCGCTCCAGTCACTCGTATTGGAATGAAGGCGCTGTGATGAAAATTTAACTCTGCGATACACTGCCAGACCAATACCGCCAAGGGCAAGTAGACCAAAAATTTCCCGGAGAGTGAAGATTGGGTTCAAGGTTGAAACGTATTCGCTACCTAAAAAGCTGTACGTATAAACGCCTATGGCATGAAAAAAGAACAGGAACAGAAAACTGAAAAAAATCAGAGCGTGAGTAATCCAGCGCAGGGAGCTCTTATCCAGTATACGTTTCTGCAGGATAAGATCAGCGAAAAGCGACTGTAGGAGGAGAACGATTCTTTTACTGAAAAGAACACCAAAGAAACCGGCTAATGCCTGAGAGATACGCTTTGGCAGGGGAATTTTTTCATGATCGGGATCTATGCCCTGACTGAACCATGCATAAATACGAAGAAAGAGACCTATGCAGAAGACAATGACAGCTATACTCAGAAGAATATTGAGGCTCATATAGTATTAATTCCCTTTGGCTATGGTTTACTGTAATGTCTGACTCTACTGTTTGTTACTCCTTGCCGTCCCGTTAGGCTCAATACAAATGAGCAGTGAATTCTATTATATTGCGATACTGTGTCAGTGCCTATACTTCCTTTACCAGCAACGTGATGATCATAATAAATATTGAAAACCATAACAATGCTTATCTCTAAATAAAACGAAGAAGCAGACACATTGCTAGCATTTTACTGAAAAAAAGTTTCACTCTTTTGAATATTCTGGTACTCTTTCTGCTGGAATAAAAAAACTGTATGATCCACTCTTTACTCTGTTGATCTCTTTATTGGAGGCTTTTTTTACCCACTGCTTTCCGGCAAGAAAAGATGAACCGGCACACTATACCGGCATGGAAACTTCGCTTACACCAATCGACTGTGGATGTTGGGGAAGAAGTAACATGAAGGTATGGGTTACGGCTGCTTTACTTCTAATCGCATTATTCTGAGAAGTACCCGGCACATTCAGGCTGGTGAGTTCAGAATGACCCAGCATAGTGGAATTGTCGGAACTGATCTGAAGGAGGATCTCGTTTTGACAAGGATTACCCCAGGACAAGAAAAAAAAGACAGAACGGGTTCAGTGTTGGTTGTCGGCTCAGGAATAGGAGGCATGCAGGCCTCACTTGATCTGGCGAATAGCGGGCTTTTGGTGCACCTGATCGACGAGGCCCCTTCCATCGGCGGGACAATGTCCAGTCTGGACAAGACCTTTCCCACCGGTGATTGTGCTATGTGTATGATATCGCCTAGGATGGTTGAAAGCAGCCGTCATCCAAATATCAAACTGCACACCATGGCTTCTGTCGCCAAAGTCGACGGAGAAGAAGGAGACTTCAACGCCACAATCAAGCAAAAGGCCAGATATGTTGAACCGGACAAATGTACCGGATGTGGTGCCTGCGAGGAAAAGTGCCCCAGTCGGGTCCTGGATGCTTTCAACCAGGGTCTTGATAAACGACGGGCAATCTACGCTCTTTTTCCGCAAGCAGTACCGAATACACGGGCTATTGACCCTGAACACTGTTTGTATCTTACCAAGGGTGTCTGTCGCAAATGTGAAAAAGTATGTGATGCGAACGCCATCAACTTTGAAGACACCGACAAGGAATATCACATCCATGTAGGCTCAATCATCCTGACGCCCGGGTTGAAAACCTATTCACCTGAAGTTTTGGCCGAATATGGCTATGGCCGTATCAAAAATGTTGTCACCTCACTGCAATTTGAACGGTTGCTATCCGCCTCAGGGCCCTGTGGCGGAACAGTAGAGCGTCCTTCAGACAAAGCTCACCCCAAAAGACTTGCCTGGATTCAATGTGTCGGTTCCAGGAATGAACACAACTCCAATCCCTGGTGTTCTTCGGTTTGCTGTATGTATGCAGCTAAACAGTCAATCATTGCCAAAGAACATGATCCGGAAGCGGAAGCAACCATTTTTTATATGGAGGTACGAGCCTTTGGCAAGGATTTTGATAAATACATCGATAAAGCCAAAAACCAGAGTGGAGTAATCTATAAAAGAGCCATGATTTCCGAGGTTGTTGAAGATCCAGAAACAGGAGATTTGACGCTGCATTATGTTGACAATAATGGCAATCTTGTGCATGAAGTATTTGATATGGTTATACTTTCCATAGGCTTTGAGCCACCACGGGATGCCCGGGATTTTGCAACTGTGTTTGGTATCGAAAGTGATGAGTACGGCTTTGCCCAGACGTCAAAACTGCATCCTGTGGAGACCAGCCGTAATGGAATCTACGTCGCCGGTATTTATCAGGGGCCCAAAGATATTCCGGAAACCGTCATTCAGGGAAGTGGTTCTGCTGCCGCATCCATGGCTCTACTTGGAGACAGCAGGGGAACCGAAGTTGAAGAAGTAATCCTTCCTCAGGAACGAGAAATTTCCGGTGAAGAACCGAAAGTAGGGGTCATTGTCTGTCATTGCGGTATCAATATAGCCGGAACCGTAGATGTTCAGAAGGTCGCCGAAGAAGCCGCCGGAGAAAGCGGCGTTTCACATGCTGAAACCATTCTTTATGCCTGTGCTCCTGACGGGCAGCAGCGCATCAAGGACCTTATAGATGAAAAAGGATTGAACAGAGTAGTCGTCGCGTCCTGCACTCCCCGAACGCATTCCCCTCTTTTTCAGGATACCATCCGTGAAGTGGGTTTGAACAAGTTTCTTTTCGAACTGGCTGATATTCGCGAGCAATGCTCTTGGTGCCATTCCAATGATCATGCAAGAGCTACAGAGAAAGCCATAGATATCGTTAACATGACCATTGCCAAAACAAGGCTTCTTGATCCTGTTACCAGCAATTCTGTAGGTGTGACCCATGCGGCGTTGGTCATTGGTGGTGGTTTGGCAGGTTTGACGGCCTCACTTTCTCTGGCTGACCAGGGCTATGGGGTGTATCTGATTGAAAAAGAGCCGGAACTTGGTGGACTTCTACGTAAAGTCAGATATAACCTCGAAGGTGATGATATCCAAAAGCACCTTTTAGAAACTATAGAGAAGGTGGAGAATCACCCGGCAATCAGCCTTCATCTGGGAACATCTGTGAGCGATACCGACGGATTTGTCGGTAATTTCGAAACAAAACTTGATAACGGCCAGATAGTAAAGCATGGAGCTGTACTCATAACAACAGGAGGCGTAGAATACACTCCGCATGAATATGATTATCAACAATCCGAAAAGATAGTGACCCAGAGAGAATTTGAAGATATTCTCCAAACCTCGGGCATCTCTTCAAGTGATACCATTGTTATGGTCCAATGCGTCGGCTCTCGTGAAGAGCCTGATAATTATTGTTCCAGGATATGCTGCCAGGATGCATTGAAAAACAGCATTGCCGTTAAAGAGCGTTCTCCCGAGACCCGGGTTGTCATTCTTTACAGGGATATGAGGGCCTATGGGCTCAAAGAAAAATATTACAAGAAAGCACGTGACCTTGGGGTACTGTTCTTTCTCTACACACCGGAAGATAAGCCAAATGTAACACTTGAGGAAAAGTCAATAAAAGTACGTTTTAACGATACTATCCTCGGGAGAGAAGTTGAAGTAAGGGCCGATTATGTCGTACTGTCCACGGGCTTGCGACCACACCCGGACGTTGAACAAATAGCAAAGATCTATAAACTGACCTGTAATGTTGATGGTTTCTTCCTCGAAGCACACGTTAAGCTCCGCCCGGTTGATTTTCCCAGTGAAGGGTATTTTCTCGCAGGGCTTGCTCACGCACCTAAAAATATAGAAGAGACAATAAGCCAGGCAATGGCGGCGGCAGGCAGGGTAGGAGCATTGCTTTCGCACGAGAAGCTGACGGTATCCGGTATTATTTCAAAACATAATAGAGAGATTTGCATGTCTTGTCTGGCATGTTTCCGTGCCTGCCCTTTTGGGTCGCCATATATAGACGAAGAAGGCCGCATAAGCCACAATGAAATAAAATGTACCGGATGCGGCATATGTGCCGGGGTCTGTCCTGCGAAGGCTTTTCAGGTCAACTATTTCAGAGATGACCAGATTAAGGCCATGATAGACGCTGCCACAACCAATGACTGATAATAAAAAGGGGATCCTGAGCTAATGTCACCTGGCGATGAGAAAACTGAAAAGAGAACCAGCCCTGAAAAGCCTGCGCAAGTCCCAGAAGGATGGCAACCTAATATCCTCGCATTTGCCTGTCATTACTGTGCCTTTGCTGCTGCCGATCTCGCTGGAGTAATGCGATTGACATACCCATATAATGTCAAAGTCATACGACTTCCCTGTACCGGCAAACTTGACCAGTCATATCTCCTGAGGGCCTTCGAAAGAGGTGTTGACGGCGTTTTTGTCGCCGGCTGACTGGAAGGACAATGTCATTTCCTGGAAGGAAATCTCAACGCCAAAAACAGAGTGAAGAGGGTACACAAACTTCTTCAAACCGTAGGACTTGATAGCGAAAGGCTGCAGTTTTTCAATCTCTCAGCTGCAATGGGTCCCAGGTGGGCCGAAATATGCACTGAATTCACCGAAAAAATAACTAAACTCGGGCCTTCCCCTATCTCAATCGTTTTGCAAAAAAAAACAGAAAAGCAACATAAGAATATGGAAGAGGTTTAACGCTTTTAACACATGCTCTATCCAATAAAGGAGTACATCAACTATGATTGTAGGTGAGCAGAAACCATTTGATGAAATATGGGAGATGGTTAAGAGTCACAAACAGTTAACGGTATTTGGCTGCAATACCTGTGTCGCTGTTTGTCACCAGGGCGGCAATAAGGAAGCCGAAATACTTGCTTCTCTTTTGCGGATGCGCGCCACTCAGGATAACGTGGAAATTGATATTGTTGATGGTGGTATAGAAAGACAATGTGAACACGAGTTTTTTGATTCAGACAGGGAATTACTGGAAGGTTCAGAAGCTGTGCTCAGTCTTGCTTGTGGTATAGGTGTGCAGTTTATGGCCACAAAATACGCCAAACTTCCGATTTATCCTGCTTTAAATACTACCTTTTTAGGAGATGTCATCGCCAAAGGGCACTATACGGAAAAATGCCAAGCGTGTGGAGACTGCGTCCTTGGTGTAACCGGCGGGGTATGTCCGGTGAGCAGGTGTTGTAAACGTCTGTTCAACGGGCCCTGTGGCGGTTCCTCTAATGGGAAATGCGAGATTTCAAAAGATATTGATTGTGCCTGGCAGTTAGTTATAGACCGTCTTGAAGCACTGGGGAAGTTAGATGATTATGAAAAGGTTGCACCTGTCAAAGACTGGTCGAAAGATAGAGCAGGTGGGCCACGATCATTTAAACTGGAGGATTTCTAACAGTGGAATTAACTACAGACAGCAAACTCGAAAAAGTTCTGAAAAGCGGACAACTGGCAGTCACCAGTGAATGTGGTCCTCCTCGCTCAAGTTCTGCTCAGGGAATAATAGAAAAAGGCCAATTGATAAAAGATCACGTTGATTCTATCAATATAACCGATAACCAGACCTCTGTAACTCGCCTCTGCAGCCTGGCAGCATGTGTGCACCTGAAACAGCTTGGCCTTGACCCTGTTTTACAGATGGTCGTTCGAGACCGAAACAGAATCGCCTTGCAGAGTGATCTGCTTGGAGCAGCATCATTTGGTATCAACAATGTGCTCTGTCTTTCAGGAGATCACCAAAGCTTTGGCGACAACCCTCAGGCTCAGAATGTATTTGATCTTGACTCTATGCAGTTGCTCCAGACTGTAAGACTGATGCGGGATCAGGGAAAATTTCTTTCAGGAGATGAAATTAAAGAGCCACCCAAGTTTTTTGTGGGAGCTGCAGCGAATCCATTTGCCGACCCTTTCAAAATCCGGGTTCCTCGATTGGCAAAAAAAATTGCCTGCGGTGCCGAATTTATCCAAACACAATGCATCTATAACGTTCCAAAGTTTGAAAAATGGATGGCCGGCGTCAGAGAGCGAGGGTTGCATAAAGAGGTATATATTCTTGCCGGCATAACCCCCATGCGCTCACTTGGTATGGCAAAATATATGAGACGAGCTGTTCCCGGTATGGATGTGCCGGATGATCTGATTGATAGATTAGCCGGAGTAGAAAAAAACAAACAGGCTGCTGAGGGAGTGAAATTTGCTATTGAAACCATTCAGCGACTCAAAGAGGTTGAAGGGGTGGCCGGATTTCATATCATGGCCATCGAGTGGGAGGAAAAAGTACCGGAAATAGTGGAGGAGGCAGGCCTTTATCCACGACCCGCGCTGACAACATAACGAAGAACAGCACCTCAAAAAAAAACAACAAAAAGGGGTATTATCGGGCCGGCACCGGTACTACTCCTTTTTGTTGTTTCCCCAACGCAGCTCTCAGATACGCGATGTGTTTGTATTTCAGAATGTTATGGTCTCTATATGCAACTTTCGGGCTGCGAGCATTTCTCATAAAAATTGACACAATGTTCATCAGAAATCCGGGCTAGTGGCTCATTTCAAGCATGGTGAAGGAGATTACATTCGTCCGCAGACCAAGAACACCAAGTTCTGCAAGAAATTGTGCCAAAACCTCGTTTTTTGCCGTGACACCGACCATTGCCTTGAATTTTTTTTGTCTGCTGATGAGTTGTCTGATTTTGCCTGCATCTGAATGGGGAGAAAGTATCTTATCTGCGGCAGCTTCTCCTGAAATAATTGCCGGATAAATACCTTCGCCGGTTAATGCGGAGGCAAAACCGCCGGCATCTCCAATCAGGAAATACCTTCCAAAACAGTATCCTTGAAAGTCGAAATTAATCAAACCAGCGCTGCATTTGTACCTGGAAAGGTCAAATCCTCTTGTTCGTGCCCAACAATGCAGGTTATGTTGTAATTGAACCGCGGTCAGTGATCTCTGCGGAAGATAGGCGCCGACGGAAAGAGAATCTCTATGTGGAAAAATCCAGCCATATCCGTTTTTAAAATATCTGTTGTCCAGATGCCATTCCATGGTATCGCATACATCATTAATTTGATAATTAATGCCAATGCCGATATTGTGTACAGCTATGCCGAGATAACGCCGTACCGCACTGGAAGCCCCATCTGCTCCAACCAGATAATCGCAACTGAAATCAGTTGAATTTCCAGTTGTATGGTTCAATACAGTTATTTTTTTGGGAGAAATATGCCGGAGAGAAGTTGCAGTCTTTATAGTAACTCCGGATTGCATAGCTCTATCAGCCATAAACCGGCCGAGTCTTTTACGGTTAATAGTGGCGATAATGGGTTTTTCTTCAGAAACACAGATATTCTGCAGGCGAGATGTGACATGTTGTTGCGGAAAAGACCGCTCAATCAATATCTCCGGAACTGTCTGGAGAAGTCCGCTCCAGGTTATTCCACCGGCACATACCTTTGCACCGATCTGCTCTTTTCTTTCTAAGAGAAGAACTGCTGCCCCATGGCGGGCCAATCTGGTTGCGCAGGTCAACCCGGCTGGGCCGGCTCCGACAACAATAACATCAAAGTGGTGCGTATCTGATGAAGTGGAAGAGGGCAAGGCTTTATTCAGGCAAAGCCTCTGCTTTTTCGTAAACAGAGGCCTGGATAAGTTTACGAATCATCCTTCCGAAAGTACCGCCTTGACAAATTCTCGATTAAGTCTGGCGATATTTCTGATGGAGATATTCTTCGGGCAAACAGCCTCACATTCTTTGAGGTTGGTACAATTGCCAAATCCTTCCTTATCCATGGTTTCCACCATGGAAAGAGCACGCAGCTTTCTTTCGGCGTGTCCTTGTGGGAGAAGACAAAGCTGAGATATTTTGGCGCTGGTAAAAAGCATGGCAGCTCCATTGGGACAGCCGGCAACACAGGCGCCGCAGCCGATGCAGGCTGCAGCATCCATCGCCAGTTCGGCAAGATGTGATGGTACCGGTATGGAATTGCCATCGGGTGCACCACCGGTATTGACGGAAACGTAGCCGCCGGCCTGAATGATTTTATCGAAAGCGGTACGATCTATCACCAGATCCTTCCGAATGGGAAAGGCGCGAGACCTGAAAGGCTCAATAACGAGAGTATCGCCTGTTTTAAAGTGGCGCATGTGCAGCTGACATAGCGTCGTTTCTTTTTCCGGTCCATGGGCAACCCCATTGATCATGGCGCCACACATACCGCAGATACCTTCACGACAATCATGGTCAAAGGCCACCGGATCTTTTCCTTCCAGGGTGAGCTTTTCGTTCAACACATCAAGCATTTCCAGAAATGACATGTCTGTGGAAATTTTTGCAAGAGTGTAGTTTTCCAGGAGCCCGAGAGCATCACTGTTTTTTTGTCTCCAGATCTGTAGGGTAAGGTCGATGGTGCTCATATTATCTCTTGTTGAATTGAATTATTACTGATTTACTAGTTATCTATAACTTCTCTGGCTGGGGGTGACATACTCAAAGCCGAGTTCTTCCTTATGCATTTCGGGTTCAACCTCGTCACCTTTATATTCCCAGACTGAAACATGAGAATAGTTTTCATCATCTCGTTTGGCTTCGTTTTCCTCGGTCTGGCTTTCTTCGCGCAGGTGGCAGCCGCATGATTCTTCTCGGCGCAGAGCGTCGTGAATCATTATCTCGCCGAATTCAAGAAAGTCAGCCACTCTTCCAGCTCTCTCCAGCGTCTGATTCAACTCACTGCCGCTGCCGGGAATATAGACCTTGTCCCAGAACTTCCGACGGATTTCCGGAAGCTGCTGCAAGGCCGATTGCAGCCCCTCTTTATTGCGGGCCATACCGCAATTGTCCCAGAGCAGGTGGCCCAACTCTTTGTGGATCTCGTCGACAGTTACTTTTCCGGTGGTAGAGCCGCTGCTGTTCTGCATTATTTTCTGCAATCGTAAACCAACGTTGTGCTGAGCGGTGGTGAAAGCCGAATCTGAGTCTGATACCGGGCCAAGAGTGCTCTCGCCAAGATAGTTGGCAACTGATGTTGGAATAACAAAATAGCCGTCGGCCAGCCCCTGCATCAGTGCACTGGCGCCTAATCGATTGGCGCCATGGTCGGAGAAATTACATTCACCCAAGGCAAAAAGTCCGGGTATGGTAGTCATCAGATTATAATCGACCCAGAGTCCTCCCATGGTATAGTGCACAGCTGGAAAGATCATCATCGGCTCTTGCAGAGGGCTCGAATCGGTGATTTTTTCATACATCTGAAAAAGATTACCGTATTTTCGCATAATTGTTGCCTGACCGTCACGTTTAATGGCATCGGCAAAGTCGAGATAGACCGCAAGACCTGTTGATCCGACACCTTTTCCTTGATCACACTGTTCCTTGGCATTGCGGGAAGCGACGTCACGGGGGACAAGGTTGCCGAAACTGGGGTATTTATTTTCCAGATAGTAGTCCCGTTCAGCGTCGGGAATGTCAGCAGGTGGTCTTTTATCCCCTGTATTTTTGGGAACCCAGACTCTGCCATCATTCCGTAAACTTTCGCTCATAAGAGTCAGTTTAGACTGATAATCACCGTGAACAGGGATACAGGTGGGATGAATTTGGACAAAACTTGGATTGGCAAAACCGGCACCATGTTTGTAAGCCCGCCACGCGGCAGTAACATTGGATGCCATGGCATTGGTAGACAAAAAGTAAGCATTACCGTAACCACCAGTGCAGAGCAACACAGCATCTGCCCAGTGGGATTCAAGGTTGCCGTTAATCAGGTTCCGTGTGATGATTCCACGGGCACGGCCGTCCACCACCACTACATCCATCATCTCCCTACGGTTGAACATGGTAACGCCGCTGCTGTGTATCTGGCGAGAGAGGGCGCTGTATGCGCCCAGGAGAAGCTGTTGACCGGTTTGGCCCCTGGCATAAAATGTTCTGGAAACCTGTGCTCCGCCAAAAGATCTGTTTGCCAGGCCTCCACCATATTCCCTGGCAAAAGGCACACCTTGGGCAACACATTGATCGATAATAGTATTGCTCACTTGAGCAAGTCGGTAAACATTGGCTTCACGTGCTCTGAAGTCTCCGCCTTTTATGGTATCGTAAAAAAGGCGAAAAACGGAGTCACCATCGGTCTGGTAGTTCTTAGCCGCGTTTATGCCTCCCTGAGCGGCGATGGAATGTGCTCTCCTGGGGCTGTCGTGAATACAAAATGCATGAACTTTATAGCCTTGTTCCGCTAAAGTCGCTGCAGCAGACGCTCCAGCCAGTCCGGTGCCAACTACAATAATTTTGAATTTTCTTCGATTGGCGGGATTGACAAGTTTGCTGCTGAATTTATGGTTGTCCCATTTCTCAGCTAACGGTCCAGAAGGGATACGAGCATTAAGTTCCATATTATAAACCTTTTAAGTATAATGACTGTTGCATGGTACAAAAAGTTGCGCAGAAATATTTTTTCAGTAGCCGGCGCCGACGCCTGTCATGAAATAGAGGACAATTGTGCCGAAAAACACTAGAAAAAAACCTGGTACGATATATGTCAGCTTTGCTATACCGTCATTGTATCGAGGATGATTAACACCAAATGTCTGTAGCATACTCCAGAATCCATGGCTGAGGTGAACGGCCAGCACACAAAAAGAAAAGAGGTAAAAGAGACCGTAGAAAAAATTGCCGAGCAGATCTTTTATCAGAATGGAAACCTCTGTCCCCGTAGGATTAACGCCAAAGCCGAAGACATGAATAATGACAAAAAGCAGGATAAGTAACCCGGTATAAGGCATTGTCGAAGATGCAAAGGTATTTTCGACAACCCTGGTGGTGACGGCATATCTTGACGCGCCCGTTTTTCGGTTCTGCAAAAAAAGTTGTACGCCGATAAAGATATGGATGATGAACACGATCAGTAACCCAAGGCCAAAGACGAATACAACCACCGGCAAACTATGCAATGCATCAGCGTATGCTTGGAAAGCCTTACTGCCAAAAAAGATGGCGGCATTGCCTATGGCGTGCGCGACAAGAAAAAGAAGTAACAGCAGACCGGAAGCGGCCATAAGGATTTTCTTGCCGATTGAGGACGAAAAGAATCTGAGAAGCCACATAACGAATATCCTTGGATTGAGTTGAGGATGATGGAAATATAAATAGTACATTTATATAGTTTTACGAAAAATTAAAAGATAAGTTTTGCAAAAAAGCAAGAGTGCGTTTAAAAAATAGCCGATCAAATATTTAGAACCGCAGAAAGCCTAAATGGTTTGCAGCATTTTTTTTAATAATCCCAAGGAAATTCAGCTCTATCTCATCATCAGGAGATCCTGCCGGGAGATTTTTCCACAGTATTCATATCATTAGGATCCGGAGTACCGAATGTCTGATATCTACCATTTTTTTTCGACATATTCCCCATATGTGGCCCCCCCTGTAATAGGCGCGTTCATCGGTTATCTCACCAACAAAGTTGCTATCAGGATGCTTTTTCGACCCCTTAACCCTTGGCGTCTGTTTGGTGTCCGATTGCCGATGACACCTGGAGTTATTCCTGCAAAAAGACATGATCTTGCCGTCAATATAGGAAAAATGGTTGGGGGGCATCTGCTCACCAGCAAAGAAATCGGCAGAGCTTTGCAGAAAGAATCATTTCAGCACCATCTAGGCGGTTTAATAACAGGACGAGTAGGAGGGGTCTTGGAACGTGATCTTCCGCCACTGCCACAGCTCATCCCAAAACGATATGCCAGTTATTTCGATATTGGCATCAAGACTTTGACCTATCAGCTGAAGAAACAGATACAGCGGAATATACAGACGGAAGGTTTTGAACGGTTGGTGGAGAGAACCATTCGTCAAGGATGCAACGCCTTTCTCCGCCAAGATATTGATTTTGTCCTGAAGCAGGACCAAAGAGAATTTGTCTATGCCTCCATGCAGCAATCCATTAAAAAGTTATTGGCAAGTAACACCTTTGCACAGTGGCTCGAGGATTTTTTTTATGTTCAGGTAAATAAGATTCTAAAAAAAGAGCAGAGTCTCCAACAGATTCTGCCGGAATCTCTAATACAACTGCTGCTGCAGGCAATAGAGAAAAAAACACCTGACATTCTGGAAAAAGTTGCAGAAATCACGAGAGATCCTGAGATACAGAACAAGATAGTGGAAGGCGTTAAAAAAGGAGTAGACAGCTTCGCGGCAACTCTTGGCCCCATGGCGTCAATGGTACAGGGTTTTTTGACGTTTGAAACCATTGAAAAAGCAGTCAAAGAATACCTGCAGAACAATGAAGAAGATATTGCCAAACTCTTAAAGGATAAAGGCGTTCAGGAAAGAGTGACCGGGCTGCTTCTTGAACGTGTGCAACACTATCTTAATACCCCCATTTCTTCCTTTATTTCGGAAAAATCTGTGTTGAACAGCAGAGAGACCTGTAAAAATGCGGCAGAACACCTTTCTGCTTTATTACAGGAAGATGGTGTTGCAGAGGCAATCACGACAATGCTTAGGGAAAACATTGAGATGTATATTCAAGGTGGAGCAAAAGAAATAGATGAGGTGCTTCTTGATTCTTTAGGCGAAAACGGGTTGGAAGTCGCCAAGGGAAAGATTGTCTCTGCCGCCGTTGCAGCACTACGTTCTCCTGCAGCGAAAACGGTGATTGATGCCATAGTGGATAAAATCGTCCGGTCACTTCTGCAGAGAAGAATCGGGAAACTGGTCGATCTGCTTCCTGGTGGAGTCAGAGACGGACTGTATGATTCTCTTAGAAAGATGGCATCGGCAATGCTTGCCACGGAGGTTCCCGGGCTGGTCTCCTCCTTGAATATTGAGCATATTGTGGCTGAAAAAGTCGACTCGCTCGATCTACTCCGTCTCGAACGACTCCTGCTTTCCATTATGGAAGAACAGTTTAAATATATTAATCTTTTCGGAGCATTACTTGGTTTTTTGATCGGCACGCTCAATGTTGTTCTTCTTCATTTGCTGTGATCTGGTCTTTCCTCTTGGAGAGAGAGGGTTGAGCCGTTTTGAGTTATTTTTTTTCCATCTCCTGGTCTGTATCAATCTTCAGCAATTTTCGCCCAGGCTGCAGTGTATCTCCTTTTTTGGCATAAATAGCGGTTACAATGCCATCTGTTTCGCTGAGCACAGGCGTTTGCATTTTCATGGCTTCCAGTACCGCGACCCGGTCGCCGGACATCACCTCCTGACCGTCGGAAACCGTAATCTCAACCACAGTGCCGGCAAAGGGCGCTCTCAGGTCACCCGCTTTGGCCAGGTCGAGAATTTCCTCCTTGCTTAACGTAATCTCTTCCGCCGGCCGTGCTGATGCCGCTGTCGAAGTGAAGGTAAACACCGATGGATGGTGGTCGACGGTTAGATAGACACTGGTTTCACCGGTATCATTGACCGGGGACGGTCCAATCTCGACAAGGTGTTCTTTACCTTCGCAGTCGCGAAACGCTAGTTTTTCGCCTATTTCAAAGCCTCCGGTGCGGAACAGGATCGCCGGCGGTAATACATAGGATTTGCCATATTGTTCCTCAAATTTAAAAAACTCAACGGCATCGTTTGGATGCTGGAGATAGAGGGCCAGCTGCTCGTCAGTTGGTTCATACCCAATCTTTTCCGCCAGGTCAAAACGCTCATGACCAAGATCCATATCGGCAATATCTTCAATACCACCTTCTGTTGCCAGAACATTGTGCCAGTCATCTCCTAAAACCTTCCGATATATCCACTCTTCAGGTTGGTAAAAGGGGAGGGGACCGTATTTGCCAAGAAGAAGGTTACGCAGGTCTCCTGAGGGAGTGCCATATCTTTCACCACCTAATACATTGGCAACAGCTGTGGTCCATAAAATTTGTGATCCAGGGGTAACTGACCAGAAATTTCCCAGCTCTTTTTGCACACGTGGCAACTCTTTATTAAGAATATCCGGCATTTGCTCAAGAAAATCACCTTTGACCGCCTGCTCGAGACTTGACCCCATAGCCCCTCCGGGCAATTTGTGGGTCTGGACATTTGGCTGAAATCCCTTAATCTGGGACTCGAACTGTTCATAATATTTTCGCTCCTCTCTTAAAATGTCAGAGGTTTCTATAATTGCTTCTTCGTTGATCGAAGGACACTCATGCCCTAGTTCTCTCAGAGCATAAATGACACTTTGAATTGGAGGAGGACCGTAGAATCCGGTGAAGGCAGAGTCAGCCGCATCAACGATGGCTGCCCCGTTTTTGACTGCCTCAACAATGCGGCCGACATCATTACCGTCGGTATTATGTCCATGATAATGGATCGGAACATCAGGAAGTGCTTGCTTC
Organism: uncultured Desulfopila sp.; assembly: GCA_964446655.1. Lineage (GTDB taxonomy): Bacteria > Desulfobacterota > Desulfobulbia > Desulfobulbales > Desulfocapsaceae > Desulfopila_A. The sequence continues at coordinate 13,463 of CAYUPL010000003.1, read as the reverse complement.
AAAGCATCAACGAGAGAGCCGATACGGGTCGGCGAGCCGAGTCCGCCATGATTTTTAATGCATAAAACTATATCCTCACCCGTGACTGCCACAATTTCTCGGGCTTTTCCGATGTAGTAGGCGTTGTTATGCTCTTCGCCCGTGGAAAAACAGAGACAGGGTTCATTCAGTCTTGCTGCAATTGCAACCTCTTCAAGTACGGCGACCATATTGGGTACATGATTAAGGAAATCGAAGGTGCGCCACACATCGACATATTGTGCAAAACTCTGAACCGTAAAGCGAATCACATTTTGGGGATAGGGCCGGTAGCCAAACAAATTGACACCACGACACAGTGTCTGAAACATTGTGTTCGGCATTTTTTTGCGAAGAACTTTCAACTTGGTGAAAGGATTAACCTGTTTGCGCAACATATCAACATGGATGGAAGCCCCGCCTGTAATCTCCAAAGAGAAGAATCCCGCCCTGTCTCTGCATGGTGCTGCCAGCAGATCCGTATGGAGGAGAATCCTGTTTTTAAAGTCGGATTGAGAAAGATCGCGTGCCGTGTTGGTAATATAATAGCCACTGGTACTGCGCAGAACGGCAAGAATTTCCGGGACACTTGTATTGTGATAGAGAGTAGTCATACATTATCCTTTGTTTTCTCGTAAAATTCGCTGTAAATTATCTAATCCCCGAACCGGGACGATGCTCAGGCTGCAAAAGCGTTGTATTTCATGTAATGGATTTCTGCTATAAGTTTGGCCAGTTTACCCACCTCGCTGCTGTCCTCTTCGTAGGCAAAAATATGCGGATGAGTGTCAATATAGGATGTGTCGAAGTCGCCGCTGATAAAGTCTTTTTCCCCGGCAATATTGAGATAAAAAGGAATAGTGGTTTTGGGGCCTCGTATATGAAAGTTTCGCAGGCAGCGAACCAGCCTGCCGACCGTCTCATCCCAGCTATAGCCATGTACCGTGAGCTTCACCAGGAGTGAATCATACACTTCGGGGATAACATATCCCTGATAGACAAAACCATCGAGTCGAACCCCAAAGCCTCCTGTCGATCTGTACACTTCTACCTTTTTACCGCCTTCGGGCATGAAATTATTTTTGGGATCCTCGGCATTGATCCGCACTTCGATAGCATGCCCTCGTATCTGAATATCATCTTGAGCAATGGGAAGCTCCTCCCCAAAGGCAAGATTGATCTGATTCCTGACTATATCAATACCTGTTATCATTTCCGTAACGGTGTGTTCCACCTGAACTCTGGTGTTAATCTCCATGAAATAGTATTTCATGTCTTTATCAATAAGAAATTCCACGGTACCGGCGTTGCAATATCCTGCAGCTTTGGCAGCTTTAACCGCAGTAAGGCAGATCTCGTCGAGAAGTCCCCGATCTGCTATCCTGGAAGGGGCAATTTCTATGAGTTTCTGGTTTCTGCGCTGGATAGAACAGTCTCTTGTGCCGAGATGAATTGTTTTCCCAGTGTTGTCGGCTAATATCTGAACTTCAACATGTTTTGGATTGAGGACGACTTTTTCCAGGTAGACTGAATCATCGTTAAAGGCGGCCAGAGCTTCAGATCGAGCCGTGGGGATCTGCTGCCGCATTTCATCGTCCGATTCTATTCTGCGTATTCCTCTGCCACCTCCGCCGGAAGTAGCTTTTAACATGACAGGGTAACCATAGGTGCGAGCGAAGGCTAAGGCCTCGTCGACGCCTTTTTTCCCTTGAGGGAGGTTTGAAGTTCCAGGCACCATGGGAATATCAGCCTCAGCCATGATGCGCCGGGCGACAACCTTGTTGCCGAGATCAGCAATCGTCTGGGAAGAGGGGCCTATAAAGATAATACCTGCTGCTTCGCAGGCTTTGGCAAAATATTGATTTTCAGCCAGGAAACCGTATCCGGGGTGAATTGCCGCGGCGCCGGAAACTTTCGCGGCACGAATCACTTTATCGATATCAAGGTAATCGCACCGTGGCCCGATTCCCAGCAATATGGCTTCATCGGCAATACGAATATGCCGGGACATCTCGTCTGGTGTCTCGAATACCGCCACAGCAAGATACCCTAGTTCCTGAATGGCCCTAATCAGCCGTATTGCAATTTCTCCTCGATTCGCCACAAGAATTTTTTTTCTCACAATTGTGTCCTCCGGTGCTGCACCATTAAGTCGATATATCAGTATATAAGTTGTTGTGTATCAATAAAACTTAATATACGTTTCTGCAAACAGCAATATCTATTTTAGAGAAAATCACTCAAGTAGTAAATATTTCGGCAGTAAATGATCACATGTAAAAATGACTAGAATGACAAAATATCCGCCTCTCGGATCGATACAGTAAAATACAAAAAAGGAAAAGAAAAGGGGGAAGGTTAAGTATGTTTTCCGGCAAGCTGGCCACAGGCTGCTGCGATATCAGCCCCACGGCTGCTGCGAATGAAGACCGAGTAATGGTTCTGCCGCAAGATTTCCTGAAAAGCGAGCATTCTGTGGTGTGATGGGCTTTTATAGGGCAGACCTTCCGATTCATTATAGGCAAGAAGGTTTATTTTGCAGGGTATCGATCTCAGTCCAGCAGCAAGTTGGCGGGCTTCTTTGTCACTGTCGTTGACACCTTCCAGCATGATATATTCAAACATAATTCGTCTGCGTTTCGGCATGGGATAGGTTCGGCATGCTTCCAGCAGCACATCCAGCGGATAGCGTTTATTAATGGGCATCAGCATATCTCGGGTTGCATCATCAATGGCGTGAAGAGACACAGCCAGGTTGACAGTGGCGTTTTCCCCCAGCGCTTTCATTTTAGGAACTATTCCGCAGGTTGAAACCGTAATCCTTCTCCCGGTGAAATCGAGCCCCTTCTGTTCAGTCAGGATAGACAATGAGGTCAGCAGGTTGTCAAGGTTATTAAGTGGTTCACCCATTCCCATAAAGACGATATTGGTGATCTCAGCGGGATCATTTTTCTCTTCAACTGCTTCATGACGAAGATAATCTCGGACGGCACAGACCTGATTAACGATTTCAGCCGGAAGGAGATTACGTTTAAACCCCATCGTACCTGTCAAACAGAAAGAACACTGCATGGCACAACCGACCTGGGAGGATACACAGAGCGTGTTACGGTCTTCTTCCGGTATCAAAACCGCCTCAATGATATAGCCGTCATCAAGCCGAAAACCAAATTTGATGCAACCATCGACAGATCGTTCTATCAATGGCGTTGAAAATGATGAAATATATGCGGTGGCATGAAGTATTTCTCGAAATTTTTTTGCAAGATCGGTCATTTGATCAAAACTGCTTATACCGGGTTTGTAGAGCCAGGCCATTAGCTGGCGCCCCCGAAAAGAAGGTTGGTCCAGTCGCTCTACAAAATCGACTAGTCCATTTTGATCGAAATTCTTAAGGTCTGTTACGGCTGCTCTCACTTATAAAGCTCTCAATTTTTCAGGGACAAGCTGGATTGAACCATTTGTGTTGTATTTACCCTTACGCAGGATTGTTTTTTGCGAAGGTATGCATAAATTCCGCCAGACGTACAGCACCCTGACGCGGGAAAGCATTATAGACTGAAGCCCGGCACCCTCCTATGGAGCGATGTCCTTTCAGACCACTCAATCCGGCCTTAGCGGCCTCTTCAATGAACTTACTCTCCAGTGCGGCTGTGGCGAGATTAAAGGTGATGTTCATCATTGAGCGCGATTCCTTCAAGGCATGTCCCCGGTAATAGCTTGAAGCATCGATGACATCATAGATGCGCATGGCTTTTTCTCTATTTCTCTCTTCAATTGCCTCAAGGCCGCCGTTTTCTTTTAACCATTGCAAAACCTCCGCAATGATATAGATGGGAAAAGTAGGGGGAGTGTTAAACATGGAATCCTTCTCGGCGTGCGTCTTGTATTTCAGCATTGCGGGTATGTTTAGCGGGGCTCTCTCAAGGAGATCTTCCCTGATGATCACCACTGTCACACCGGAAGGGCCCATGTTTTTCTGCGCACCGGCAAATATGATGCCGAATTTACCGACATCAATTCTACGTGATAAAATATCGGAAGACATGTCGCTTACCAGCATGGTCTCTGTTTCAGGCATGCTTTGGAACTGGGTCCCGAAAATGGTATTGTTCGAGACAAAGTAGAGATACTCAGAACCAGTGGCAACCTGGTAGTCGTTATTTGCTGGAACGCGATTGAACTTCTCGGCTTCACTGGAAAAAGCAACATCGATAGTGCCGAAAAGCTGGGCTTCTTTAATGGCTTTTTTACTCCAGGTTCCGGTATTGAGATAGGTCGCCTTTTTTCCTTCTGAAAGTAGATTCATGGGAACCATAAAAAATTGACTGGAAGCACCTCCTTGCAAAAACAGTACTTTGTAATTGTCAGGTATTGTGAGTAAATCGCGCAGAAGTTGTTCTGCTTGAGCAGCAACGGCCATAAATTCTTTTGACCTGTGACTGATTTCACAAATGCCGATACCGGAGTTATCAAAATTAATAATATCTTTTCCGGCTTTTTCTAAAACCTCCAGGGGAAGTGTTGCGGGGCCGGGACTAAAATTGTAGATTCTCTCACTCATGGGCAGGTCCTCCTTGATGGGTATTCTTTATATTCTTTATACATGTATTCGTAAGGATGTACTTGTATCGACAGGAAAGCTTCTCAGCCTCTATTGGTACAGTTGTTGACGAAGCGCTTCATATAGAACTATCCCAACCGTCATGGCGAGGTTGAGGCTCCTGATATTGGGATTCGTCATAGGCAATGTATAACTTCTTTCCTGGTAAAGACGAAGTATTTCTTTTGGTAATCCCTGAGTTTCTTTTCCAAATATCAAAAAATCACCGGATTTGTAGTGTGGTTCAGTATATGGTTGTGCTGCTTTTGTAGAAAAAAAGTAAAGTTTTTGTTCCTGTTGTGCTGCTAAAAACTCATCCAGGCTGGGCCAATGAACTATTTGCACATGTTTCCAGTAATCCAGACCGGCTCTTTTCAAATGTTTATCATCGGTTGAGAATCCTAAAGGATGAACGAGATGCAGAAAAGTGTCGGTTGCTCCGCAAAGCCTGGCTATTGATCCTGTATTTGGCGGGATTTCCGGTTCCACCAGAACAACATTAAAAATTTTTTCTGTTGTCATTTGAGTGCGCTTCTCCTCGTAGTGTGCTAAAAAGTAGAGATTTATACCGGTGAAAAGAAGTTACGACAATGAAAAAATAGACTTTTTTGTAACCATACCATAAACAGGAACTGTGTTTTTTTTGCTTTACGTTTAATTATCAGTCAGTTCGGCATAACTACCGCACTGTTCGGACTAAGAATTCATGGAAAAAAACGCTGCTGACATGATGCCATACAAACTTATTACTTTGGTCTGTTTTGGTTTGGCTCTTCTCTTAACCGCTTCGTGGCAAACTTTGCAAGACAGACTTTTTAGACACCAAAAAAGTCCAGTCTGTATATTATCCTGGAACGGAACCGAGCTTGTCGTATTAAATGAAGCTGAGATTTCTTTTAGAGATCTTGATAATAATAGCGTTCCCGCAGAATATGCGCCCCTATTTTTCGAAAAAACGCCTGTAAATTTAGCGGAGTTTAATATGCTTATCACGATTCCCGGCATCGGTCCGAAAATTGCAGAAAAAATCCTTTTGCAAAAAAAGAGTCGTGGAAATTTCTCTACAGCAGATGAGTTATTGGCCATAAAAGGTATAGGCGAAAAAAAACTGCTTACCCTGCAAGAATACCTGAGCTTTGAGTAAAATGACCCGACATTTTTTTCCCATTAGTATGCCGGTAATTGTTCTTGTTGGGCCGACTGCAATAGGGAAGACTGAACTCAGTTTGTCAATTGCCGAAACGTTCTCCTGTGAGATAGTCAGCTTAGACTCCATGCAGGTTTATCGCTATATGGATATAGGAACTGCCAAGGTTTCAAGAGAAGAGAGGGCCGGAATACCTCACCATCTCCTTGATATGGTAGATCCGGACGAGGAATATAACGCCGGCCGTTATGTTGATGACGCTCTTGCAGCTATAAATACAATTCACCAAAAGGGTAAAATTCCGTTGTTGACGGGAGGAACCGGGTTATACCTTCGCGCACTCACAGAAGGGCTTTTTGAAATGGGAGGATCTCATCCGGAGATTCGCCACCGCCTACAACAAAAACTGCAAGCAGAAGGAATCTCGAAACTACATGAAGAACTCTCATTAGTTGATCGTGATGGCGCAGATAAAATTCATGCAAACGACACACATCGAATCCTTAGAGCCTTAGAAGTTTTTTGTGGGACAGGGAAAAGCTGGAGTAATCATATCCTTGATCAGGCAAAGCAAAGGGCGGCAGGCAGATTTACAAATATTCTCCAGCTTGGCTTGACCTGTGATAGGAAAACGCTCTACAGGCGCATCAACGACCGCTCCTCACAAATGCTCCGCCAGGGACTACGAGAGGAGGTAGAAGTCTTACTGGCAAAAGGGTACGCTCCGACATTAAAACCGATGCAGGCAATCGGCTACCGTCATATGCTTGACCATATTCTTAACGCTGTACCCCTTACAGAAACTGAGGATTTGCTGGCCAGAGACACCCGACGGTATGCCAAACGCCAGCATACCTGGTTTAGAAAAATGGAGATAGAATGGTTCCCTGTCTCCTCCTCCACGCAGATCCAACAGCGAATCAAAGAATTCACCGGTTAAAAGAAACACCGCAATTCTGCTTCTTTTTTCAACATATGAAATCAATCACCTCACGATACTGGAAACTTCCTCTTCCCTATATAGCAACAGAGAAAGAAAAAAAGCTGGCGGAAGAATTCGGGGTTGTCCCCGAAATCATCAAGATTCTCTTCAATCGCAGCATACAAGACAGGGAAGAGTTGCGACGCTTTTTGCATCCGACACTGCATGATCTGGAGAATCCATTTTTAATGAAAGGAATGTTGGAATCCTGTGAAATTGTTTTAGCGGCATTACAAGAAAATCAAAACATCATCATTTGGGGAGACTACGATGTTGACGGGGTAACCGCCACGGCCGTATTAGTACGTTTTTTCAGGATGTTGTGTAAAGACGTGGCATGGTTTATTCCCAATCGATTTGACGATGGCTATGGACTCAATAGCCGTAATTTACAAAGGCTGGTGCAAAAAAATCCTCACCCCCTTCTGATAACCGTTGATTGCGGTATTTCCAACAATGATGAAATACTCTATGCAAAATCAATCGGATATAAGGTGATTGTTACGGACCATCACGAACCCGGTGAGGGTGGGGTGATGGATGCGGATGCCGTCATAAATCCCAAGCAACCAGGATGTAATTTTAAAGCAAAAGATATCTCCGGTGTCGGTATAGCCTTTTACCTGACCATTGGGTTACGGTCTTTTCTTAAAGAAACCGGCTACTTTTCCGGCAATTCAATTGCCATTCCCAATTTAAAACAGTTGTTGGATCTCGTTGCCATAGGCACAATTGCAGATATGGTTGCACTGCAGGGAAACAACCGAATTCTTGTCAAAGCCGGTTTCGAAGTGATAAATTCGGTGCCCAGTATCGGTATCAAAGCATTATTGCAAGAGTGCGACGTGCGATCTTCCCAAATTACCGCAGAAGATATTGCATTTCAACTGGCACCAAAAATTAATGCGGCAGGGCGGTTGGCAGAAGCCTCCCTGGCGGTAAAACTTTTAATAGCAACAGAAGACAACGTAGCAGGTAAGCTTGCCAGGAAACTAACGCTGCATAACGATAAACGCAAGAGCCTCTGCCGAGATTGCTTAGAATATACTTTAAATATACTAGATAGAGATATATATAAACGTGATAAATGCTTTATAGCAAGAATCGATGATTCAGTCGGAATTCTCGGCATAGTAGCTTCTCAACTCTGTGAAAAATGCAAAGTGCCGATTATTTTAGTGACGGAAACGGACGATAGAAAGCATGGCAGGGTACTGAAGGGATCATGCCGATCTGTTCCCGGTATAAATATTTATGATATTTTATCAAAATGTGGTGAATACCTTATCCATTACGGAGGTCATCCCATGGCCGCCGGTATAACCCTATATGAAAAAGATCTTGCTTTGTTCAAAGCTTGCTTTGTCGAAAATATCTCTGCTCTGGCCGAGCAAGTTCAGTTGGAACCCGACTGTGTTGATCTGGAGTTGGAATTAGAACAGGCCCTGGCACCGGAAACTGCCGCGCAAATGCATCTGCTGGAACCCTTTGGCATGGGAAATAAAAAGCCGATTTTTGCTGACAAAAATGTAACTTTACAGGATATCAGGAAAATTGGCCATACGGGCGATCATCTTTCATTCAATAAACGTGGAAAATTTGAAAACACGAAATGCATAGCCTTCCGCTTTGGAGAGTATGAGAATCTTTTAAAAAATTCCGCAACATTCACTCTTCTTTATTCTATCGCCATTTCCAGATATAAAAATGCAGAAAAATGGCAAGCTCATCTTGTAGACATTTTCAACGTCTAACGGAAGAGGTGGCTATCTCCTGAACAGCAAATTGCGATTGAAAAAGATTTGGGATCCCTGGAGAGCCGGTACAAAAAACTGGCAAAAGAATAACCAGTCACAAGGTTTTTCCAAGAGAAACGCTTACTTTGTTGTTTTTACAGACCAAAGCTAAACTATACATAATATATATTATGCGACATATGGTTATGGTTGGTAATGTCGGCTTGAGTGAAAGCTTTTACAGTTTCTCTTTTTCTGAAAAAATGGTAATGGAACGTTCTGGATAAGTCGGATTCCGTAGTCTCAACAAAGACACGTCATAACTCGCCACACAAATAATTGCTTTTTGATACAATAAGATAGAATTTATGCTTAATGTTGATTGGAGAAAAAATGGATCGTAAAACGTATCAAGAACCTCTGGTCGGCCGCTATACCAGTGTCGAAATGCAATATCTCTTTTCTGATGAATTCAAGTTCACAACGTGGCGAAAATGCTGGATTGCTTTAGCAGAAGCCCAACTTGAACTTGGCCTTGACTCCATCATAGATGCGGAAATGATCCAGCAGATGAGAGAAAATCAAAACAATATTGATTACGACCTTGCCGCCCGAAAAGAAAAAGAGATCCGCCACGATGTGATGGCCCATGTTTTTGAATACGGACAAAAATGTCCAAAGGCTGAGAAAATAATCCATCTGGGTGCAACTTCGCAATTTGTAGTATGCAATACCGATCTCATCATTCAGAAAGAAGCCATGCATCTCATTCGCCAGGCCCTTCTTCAGGTTATTAAAAACTTATCTGAATTTTCAGCACGCTATAAAGATCTTGCCACTTTGGGATTCACACATTATCAACCCGCACAGCCAACTACCGTTGGGAAGCGGAACACCTTGTATATACAAGATCTTGTTCTTGACCTCGAATACATTGACCACTTTCTAACACACATTCATGCACGAGGAGCCAAGGGCACCGTCGGCACTCAGGCAACCTTTCTGGAGCTCTTTAATGGAGACCACGATAAAGTTCGCAGGTTGGATGATCTCGTTTCCGAAAAACTTGGATTTGCCACTGTTTTCAAGGTAACCGGCCAGACATATACCAGAAAACTTGATTGTAAATTGATAGAAACGCTCGCCGGAATAGCAACTTCGGCTCACAAGTTTGCGGTAGATCTGCGTCTTCTTTCAAACCTGAAAATGCAGGAAGAACCTTTTGCGGCTAATCAAACCGGCTCTTCCGCCATGGCGTATAAACGCAATCCGATGCGATCTGAACGTATGACGGGATTATGTCGTAAACTTATGGGGTTGCCGGCTAATTTCATGGCAACTTTCGCGAACCAGTGGTTTGAGCGGACTCTTGATGATTCGGCTATTCGGAGAATGGACATTCCGCAGGCCTTTTTATTGAGTGATGCAATTTTAAAGTTATTTATCAATATAACGTCTAATATGGTTGTATATCCAAAACAAATTGAAAGGCATCTTCGGGCTGAGATACCATTTATGGCGACGGAAAAAATTCTTATGGCAGCCGTAGCAAAAGGAAAAAGTCGGCAGGATATGCACGAGATTGTCAAGGAACACTCTCTTGCTGCGGGGCAACAAGTCAAACAAGAAGGCTCTGCCAACGACCTGCTGGAAAGATTGGCGGAGGATCCGGAAATTCCTTTCACGCTTTTGGAACTGGAACGTATTATTTCCGATTACAACAGCTTCACTGGTCGTGCATCGCAACAGGTTGATGACTATTTACAAGAGATTGTCGACCCTCTGTTGGAAATGAATAAAGATTGTATTGGTTCAATTGATGCATCCCTGAAGGTTTGAAAAAGAAGGCTATGCAATTAAACAATCTCTATTTGCAGATTCGAACGGATAAATTTTATTATCTTAAATTCATCCTTGAAGGGTATGACGGTCTCGCTCTTTTATCCAGTTCCGGAATACGTAAAGACATTGTCTTGATCCGCTACCCTGAAGAGCAAAAAATAAATCTCTTTGCACTTCTTGCTTCTATTGCTGATAGTCTTAATCCATATCGCTAGAAAACTCTTCAAAAGTGTTCCCCCCTATGACCATATCCTTTTATATAAAGACGTTTGGATGCCAGATGAATGAACGTGATTCAGAAATCATCGCTCAATCTCTCAGTCAATATAACTATATCGAAACAATGGAGATTGGTTCTGCAGATCTTATCATTCTCAACACGTGCTCTATTCGTGCCAAGGCAGAACAAAAAGTCATGAGTATGCTGGGCTACCTGAGAAAAATAAAAATAAAAAGGCCTGATTTGAAAATTTGCGTTGCCGGATGTGTGGCGCAACAGGAAGGGAAAAAAATGATTGAGCGTATGCCTCATGTGGATCTTGTTGTCGGAACACAACACATCTACCAGATTCCTACCCTTCTCCAACGAAATTCAACGTATTCCGGCAAAACAGTAACTGATCTATCGGACAGCTATGTTATTCCACGATTTATCCCGGAAGTTGCAGCGCAAGCAACCGTTCAAAAACAGGATCAAGATTTCAGTAGGTTTGTCACCATTATGCAGGGATGCAACAACTATTGCACCTACTGTGTCGTGCCGTATACTCGTGGGAGAGAAGTTTCTCGTAAATACGAAGATATAATAGATGAAATTAATGTATTAGTTGATTCTGGAGTCGTAGAAATTACGCTCCTGGGTCAAAATGTCAATTCATACGGTAAAACCAATCAGGTAAGTCAGGATGGTTCCCCTTTCACTTTTCATCAATTGCTTCAGGAAGTTTCTAAAATTGATAAATTAAAAAGATTGCGATTTACCACTTCAAATCCTAAGGATTTGTCTGAAGATTTAATGAAATGTTTCCGTGACATTCCGAAGCTTTGCCCCCAATTTCATCTTCCTGTACAGTCTGGCTCCGATCGCGTATTGAAGATGATGAATCGCAAATATTCTATCAACAAATATTTAGAGCTGGTCGATTCTTTGCGAGCCTACTGCCACGGTATAGCCCTGACAACAGATATAATTGTAGGTTTTCCTGGAGAAGAGCAGGATGATTTCCAAAAAACCATGACCCTTCTCGAAACGGTTCGATTTGATGCTTCATTTTCATTCAAATATTCCGATCGACCGGGAACAGCTTCCATTAACCTGCCCGGCAAAGTGGACGAAGACGAGAAATCAGCTCGATTGGCACTCTTCCAAAAACGGCAGAACGAAATAAGTTTAGAAAATAACAGCAAACATATAGGAAGAATAGTTGAAGTAATGGTTGAGGTTGGTAGAGCTAAGGGATATCAATGTAGAGCGGCGACAAATCATGTTGTGCACATCGAAACTACTTTAACATTACTGCCGGGAAAATTCGTTGATGTCGAAATTACTCAGGCAGGGCAACACTCCCTCAAGGGCAAATTGGTCCCCCACCCCTCTCTTTTCTGAAAATCAAGTTTTCTACTCTATAATCCCGCAGTATAAGCCACTATGTTTTTGGCACGGCCATTCCAATTGGACAAACGAATCACTGATTGCTAAAGTATAAGTACGTTGCACTACTTAACTGAACACCAGAGGTCACACAATTGAATACTCTACGGCCATTAAAAAGAGGTGAACATGACCGTTTTAGAAGGACTATTATGGTTAACATTAAATGTATATCATGAGGCTCGATCAGAACCTCAAATCGGTCAGGTTGCCGTGGTTCATGTAACATTGAATCGGGCCGAGCAACTCAACAAGACCATCCAAGAGATCGTTCGTCAACCTTATCAGTTCTCCTGGACATTCCAGAAGGAATCATACATTCCCGACGACCCGCAAGCCTTTTTCAGGTGTATGCACTCTGTTTATGTTGCCTTGCAAACCCACGATCTTACTTCAGGTTCAACCTATTATCATCTCGATGAGATTGATCCTTTCTGGGCTTCAGAATTTGAGTACGTTAACACCTTCGGCTCCCACAAATTCTACAAAAGAGCACAACAAGGCGACACGTCTCTAGCAGAACTGGAAAGCAGATAAAAATAATTCTCGTCAGATCTACAATGTAGGAGATAGCCGCAAAAAAAAGTCTGGTGTTTGGCGGCAATGTTCTGTATACCCTTTTAACACCAGACTATTTCTCTAGAGTATTGCTGCTGATCGCAGTGCATTGCACACCAGGCTCATTCGTTCCTCTTCCATTTTTACAGGTATGGGATACACCAGCATACGTTCCATTATGGATGCCGATTGTGGCAAGTGTTCAGGACTATAAAGCACCCTTCTTTTGCCCTGCTCGGTTTTAAAGGGCCAGCCGGACGATGTCAAGGTAGATCCCGCCATAAGGTGCTCCCACCGCGGGTAAAAATGCCAGGTATTCTCAGAAAAATTGATAGCACCGGCACCCTTTTCTTGCAGATGGTGATTTACTTTGTCACATTGCTCTTTATCGCCGAGAAGAAAGGCAATGAATGTTGCTGAATCTCCAGTTTCATCGGGTATTATGCGAAAAGAGACGCCTGGAATTGAGGAGACGGCTTCCTTTATTCTTTCTTTATGCTTTTTCTGCTGTTCAACCATAAAATCCAGTTTTGCCAATTGCGCGATGCCAATGGCACCTTGCAATTCCATCATTCTGTAGTTGAAACCAATGAAGTTTCTCCCTTCACCGCCACGAGTTCCGGGGTTAGGGATATGATCATGGCCATGATCATGGTATTCAGACATATTACGCCATAATTGCCGGTCATCAGTTATGATCATACCACCCTCACCGGTGGTCATGGTTTTGACCGAATCAAAAGAAAATGTTCCGCATTTTCCAAATGTTCCGAGAGACTTACCATTCAGTTTAGCACCAGCGGCCTGGGCCGTATCTTCCAGCACCGGGATGCTATATTCCCGAGCCAGGGCAGCAATTTCCTCAATCCTAGCCGCTGAACCGAGCATATGAACAGGGATGATGCATTTTGTTCTGGCAGTAATCT
>CAYUPL010000002.1:117935-148349 GCA_964446655.1 uncultured Desulfopila sp. | reverse complement strand
GCCGCTGAACCGAGCATATGAACAGGGATGATGCATTTTGTTCTGGCAGTAATCTTCTTCTTGAGATCCTCGGGATCCATATTGAGGGTTTCATCAATTTCGGTGAAGACAGGAACAGCACCAACATCCAAAATCGCTTCCCATGTCGCCACAAAAGTAAACCCTTGGGTGATAACTTCATCACCTGGTCCGACACCCAATGCTATGAGAGCAACCTTGAGAGCAGCAGTTCCGGAAGCGACTGCCTGAGCGTGGGCTGCACCACAATAGGCCGCAAACTTTTCCTCAAATTCACGAACCTTATAGATTCCTTTTCTTTGGTCTGGGAATTCATAGCGAAACAGAACCCCTGTTGTAAGAACATCTTCGATCTCCTTTCTTTCTTCTTTTCCAAAAAGCTCAAAACCCGGCATCGTGTATGCTCCTTCCAATACGAAATTTATTTTTTCAACATCTGTTTAATAGTGTTGTTATCATCAAGCAGTGCAATTTGAGGAGAGTATCCCACCAGTTCATTATCATTCAGCAGCGTATATGTTACGATAATAATCCGGTCTCCAACCATACCTTTCCTGGCAGCAGCTCCGTTTAAACCGATAACTCCAGACTCTTTCGGTCCTTCTATTGCGTAGGTATCGAACCTTTCTCCATTATTAATATTATAAACTTTAACTTTTTCAAAAGGAATGATACCAACGGCATCCATTAGATCTTTATCTATAGTCAAACTGCCCTCATAGCTTAGATCAGCTTCTGTGATCGTTGCCCTATGCAGCTTGGCTTTTAACATCTGTGTCAGCATATTTATACTCGATTCAGAATTGTATTAGTGTTGATATTGTAAGTAAGTAGGCCCAAGCTGTTTTTATAACATGATATTATCTATCAATCGTACCTTGTTGCTAAAATAAACAGCCAAAGCAAGAATATCACCTTTCTCAGCTATAGTCTTTGAGGTAAGTGTTTGGGGATGGACAACACTGATATAATCAACGCGGCACCCTTTTGTCCCTTCCAGTATTTTTCTCAGATCATCTACAAGAAGTGTTGTTGTAATTTGTTTCTGCGCGGCAATACGTTCAGCTGCATACTGCAGGGCCTTGTAGAGGCATAGGGCGTTGGTTCTTTCCTGTCCTTCGAGGTATTTATTACGTGAACTCATGGCTAAGCCATCTTTTTCTCTTACGATTGGATGACCTATGATTTCAACTGGAAAGTCAAGATCCAGTACCATTCGACGGATCAGTGCAAGTTGCTGAAAATCTTTTTCTCCAAAAACGGCAATGTCCGCTTGGACAAGATTGAAAAGTTTGGCAACCACAGTTGCGACGCCATCAAAATGACCCGGTCTGCTCTCACCACACAACCCCCTGGACACCAGTGGCACTGATATGGAGGTTTGATACCCCTCTGGATACATTGCTTCAACAGGGGGACAAAAAAGCAGATCCATTCCCGCTAATCCGGCCAGTTCAGTATCTCTTTCCATATCTTTCGGATAGTGATCAAAATCTTCCTGGGGGCCGAATTGGCGAGGATTGACAAAAATAGAAACAATCACCTTGTCGGATTTTCTTTTCGCTTCTTCCATTAAGGCAAGGTGTCCGTCATGGAAAAATCCCATGGTTGGTACCAGCCCAACTTTCATGTCTTTATCTTTCCAGTTTCGGATCTGCGCCCTGAGCGTAGGGATGTCCTCAATTATTCTCACAATCCGGCCTTCAAGCGCGTGAGTTTCTCTGTGATATACGACCTTTCAGGGGTGCTGCTTCCCCTTTCATCCAGGATTGCTAGATACTGCTCGTACTCATTTATAGCAGCCTCTATGTTTCCCTGCAGTTCATGAAGTCTGGCCGTTCCACTGAAGCCGATATTTTCATACCCTGTTATGTTTTTCAAGAGGACGTATTCCTGCAAGGCAGCCTGGTGGTCATCTAAGAATTCCTGAGCCTGGGCTATCCCAAAGGTTACCAGAGGATACATTGGGCTCTCTTTTTTTAAAGAATTTCGAATTTCCGTGTATTGCTGCAGTGCTTTTTGATTTTCTTCGTTTTCGATGGAATAACGAGCAAGCCCTACCCTGGCCCATAAAGCGGAATCGGTTCCGGAAAAGTCCTCGGCCACTTTTTGCAGAGCGGTCACTTTTTCTGATCCGTCGAGTTTTTCCGCAGCCATCAGGGCGTTACTGCTTTCAACCTGCCGTTTTTCGACAGAGGAACCATACAGGGCCCAGACAATAACAGCTGTTGCCAGCAGACCGAGAACAATATATATTGCTTTCTGATTTCTCCGCACAAATTCTATAAAAGCCGGTGGAAGATTGAGTTGATCAAGGACGCCACCCAGATCAGCCTTATCTCGTTCGTCTACATGTATTTTATTAAAAACATTTTGCTCTGACATATATTCCTCCGACTCACTTTATCGATTGGCAAAGAATCTTGTGTAAATAGTAATTTGAATTTTTCTTTATAATATATCATGTGCCTGCTGTCCATTCGTATTCCCATTTTCTTCTCCCGACTCCTTTTTAAAATTGACCTATCATGAGTTATACAACCACTACCAGTATCTGGAGCGTTACCGAGTTAACCCATTCCATTAAAAGCAGCCTCGAACTCCAGTACCGATTCATACACATCCGCGGGGAGATCTCCAACCTACGAATGCCCTACTCGGGACATGTCTATTTCACCTTAAAAGACAGCGGCGCCCAGATTCGTGCAGTTTTATTTAAAGGACAACAGAAATATCTAACAACTCCTCTCGAGGAAGGGAAAAGCATCATATGTCATGGCAGACTGTCTGTGTATGAAGCCCGTGGGGAATACCAGATTATTGTCGATACCGTTGATTGCACAGGTGCAGGAGAACTGCAGCTTCGGTTTGAACAATTAAAGAAGAGACTTGCGGACCAGGGACTCTTTCTCTTGGAAAACAAAAAGAAAATTCCAGCCTTTCCAGAACATATCGTTGTAATTACTTCACCGACCGGTGCAGCGATTCATGATTTTTTAAAAATCAGCTCCACAAGAAAGTTCTGGGGCACGGTGTCAATTCTGCCGGTTTCTGTTCAAGGAAAAAATGCAGCGGCGGAAATTATTGAAGCTATACAGAGAGCGAATACCATGAAAAATATAGACTGTGCTGTTCTTCTGCGAGGTGGAGGATCATTGGAGGATCTCTGGTCATTTAACGAAGAGGACATCGCCTTGGCCATACACCGCTCAATTCTCCCCATAGTTACCGGGATTGGACACGAAACCGACCTTACCATTGCTGATCTCTGTGCCGATCTCCATACCCATACACCAACCGCAGCCGCCGAGGCGATTATTCCGGACAACGACACTCTTCAAGAAATTTTTCAGAAACATACAAAACAGCTGAGCAGGAATATCATTCATCTTCTCGACAGGAAAAGTGAAAAAGTTACCAGCCTTCGCAGAATTATGGGCAACCTCGAGCTGTTTCTGGCGAATTATTCCCTGAAGCTCGATTATCAGATCAGTGCGTTAATACAATATACAGTGCAGATCCTGTCAGCACGGCAAGCACAAGTGGCAAAGGCAACAGCAAAACTGGAAAACGAGGCTCCGCTCAACAAAATGGTCATTCAGGAGCAGAAACTGAGCCATTTCCATAGCCGTCTGATCAACGGTTGCAAAAGAACCATTGAGCGAAACGAGGAAAAACTTGCTAAACAGGCAGCACTGCTCGATTCCGTTAGTCCTTTGTCGGTTTTGGCACGGGGATACTCTATCGTATCATCCGGGAAAAGTCTGTCGCAAAAAAAGAAAATTATATCCAGCGCGACTCAAGTGCGGCAAGGAGACACAATCGACATACAGCTCTATCGCGGCACGCTGCAATGTGAAGTGCTCAGCAAAGATGATACCAGCCACACTTCCTGACAGCAGGAACAGGCGACTGGTATCGAACAATTTTTAGAGAAGTTCCAGGCCTGAAAAGAAATAGCCGATCTCGAAAGCTGCCGTGTCGGGTGCATCTGAGCCGTGAGTGGCATTTTCACCGACGAAGGTCCCGAATTGGCGGCGTAATGTATCCTCTTCCGCCTGCTTGGGGTCGGTTGCCCCCATCAACTGTCTCCATTTCGAGATCGCCTGGTGAGCCTCAAGCACCATCACGAGACATGGCCCACTACTCATAAACTCAGTCAATTCAGCAAAAAAAGGTTTCTCTTTATGTACGTAGTAAAAACCTTCTGCTTCCAGTTTGCTGAGATGCAGTTTTTTAAGACCGACAATGTTAAATCCTTCCTCGTAGATGCGCGAAATAATTTTACCGGCATTTCCTGCGGCAAAGGCATCCGGTTTAATGATTGCAAAAGTGCGTTCCATAATTTTTCCCTCCGAGAGTTTTCAAAATGGTATATGACCGGAAACCTCTAGCACTCGTTATCTCGGAAGTCAAGATTAATGATTATGTAGACAATATTTCTCTATACAAAAACACTTTCCAATAGTTTTATTAATCTACTCATTCACGCGATGGAGATAAAATTGTGTCAACCTCTTTGGAAAGCGCTTTCAGTGTAGCGGACAGATATTGAGGTCCGTTGTTGCGGGCCTGACGTAACCTGTCTCCCCAGTTTTGCAGTTGTTCTGTATCTATTTTTCGAACGGAATTATCTTTGGACCACTCCGTTCCAATACGAACCCCTAACGTTTCCAACAGCTCTTTGGTTTTGCGTTGTTCATCAGCGGCAATACAGGAAAGGATATCTTCGGAAATGTCTTTCCATCCAGAGAACAAGACGAGCCCATTTTGAAATTTATGGTACCACTGTCGTTCATCATTGCTGAGATGTTCTAATTTTTTGGGGTCGATATGTGCCACGTCTATGGAATTTTCCTGTATTGATTGTCGTACGCTCTCCCTCGTCTCCGCAGTCAGTGAGATGGAAGCCGATCCGAATAAACAACAACATACGATGCATGAAATACGTAAAAACAAAAACATATTGACAGAAAAATATTCAAAAAGCGGAATCGTTATACACCTTGTCGACTAAGCGGCATAATGTGTTTTTTGTACGAAAAAAATAGAGACCTTGCCGACAACTCAATTTTTATAACTGCCCTAAGGTAACACAAGCCAAACAAAGAGTTAACCAAAAAAAAATCTTTTCAGGAGAAGGCAGAAAACGAGAAAGATCACGGCAGAAACCAGAACGATTTTATTGGTATCAAGGATACAATATGGAGAAATAGGTTTGTCGGCGTCACCGATATACGGTTTTTTCTGCACACAACCAAAATATGAAGATGGACCGCCTAATCGGATGCCCAGGGCGCCGGCCAGGGCTGCTTCCGTATGTCCGGCATTAGGGCTGGCATGGTTCAAACGATCTCGACGGAAAATTACCCAACTTCCCCTGCCATCGTATTTCAGCAGAAAAGCAGCAAGAACTATCGCCAATCCACTGAGACGGGCCGGTATAAAGTTGGCCAGATCATCCAGCCTGGCCGGCGCCCAGCCAAATTCCAGGTATCTCGTGTTTTTGTAACCAAACATTGAATCCATTGTATTCATCACTTTATATGCCAGCATGCCTATTGCCGCCATGGTTATCTCACTGAAAGGTGTGATGGGTGCAAAAACAGACAACAACACTGCCCAGAAGAGAGGAGCGGTAATACCGTCAACCATATTTTCCGCAACCGTTTCCACACAGGCCCGGCTGACGTCCTCCCCTGTCATTCCAGCCGTATCCCGACCAACAATTTGAGCTACTGCCATCCTGGCATCTTCGAGGCGTTCTGTAGGGTAAAGTGTCTTATAGACATGATTGCTGTGAACCAGCAAATCTTTACTCGCAACAAGAGAGTAGAGCAGAAAGATTGCCAACCCGATCTCGGCGTAGTAGGAAATGGTAATGCTGATGAGGAAAAGAAAAACCACTGTCAGGACGGATAAAAACAGGGTCGCCACCGTAGTGGCGGTTCCGGCTGTTCGGGGATTTTTCAGAAGTTTTCGGAAAAAATTCTCAAGCTTCTGTGCTCCATTTCCTATTATTTTAACTGGGTGAGGATACCACCTCGGATCACCAAACAGTAAATCAAGGAAAAGAGCTATGCCAAGATAGAGTTCAAAAATCATTGCCGGTACTGGACAAACAGTTCATTTTTGAAAAAATCAGAGTTGTAACAGGTTATAGATACTGCGCATATCTATTGACTTCCGAACGACGTCCGCCAGACTATCAAAGGCCGACTCCAGATTATACGGTGCCAAAATGCTGTCGAGTCGTGCTAGACCTGCCTTTTCGCGGAGGTTGTCGATAAACCATCTCCTGAACCTGTCGGAATCAAAAATACCATGAAGATAGGCTCCCCAGATCGGCAGTTTTGCATGACACGCACCACAGGTGGATCCGTCCCCAAACCGTAAAAGGGGAGATAACGAGCCAATGGAAAGGCCATGGTGAATTTCATAGCCCTTTACTGCAAGACCACTCAATTGATGTTGTCCCTCCCGGCATATCAGTGTTTTTTCCGCCGCAAGGGCTGTGCTGATGTCAAGAAGTCCAAGTCCCTCTTTCACACCGTTGTCCGACTCGATGGAGCAAGGATCAGCGACGGTTCGACCGAGAATCTGATACCCTCCACATATTCCAACAATTTCGCATCCCTTCGAGGCAAATTCTTCTATCATTCTGTCAAGGCCTGAACTTCTGAGATACTCCAGGTCTCCCATGACATTCTTAGAACCTGGTAAAATTATGGCGTCTGGGGTTGTGCAGTCATTAACTGAATTAACAATTTTAAGGTAGACGTCCGGTTCCTCTAAAAATGGTTCAATATCGGTGAAATTTGAAATGTGAGGCAGGTTTATAAGAGCAATTTCGATATGCTCACAGCCGGGTCGTGTCTTTTGCAGTTTTCCTTCCTTAAAAGAAACAGAATCTTCTTCAGGAATATTAAGTTGTTTGATATACGGTATAGTTCCAAGGACAGGTTTCCCGGTATGATTATAGACGTATTGATGGGCTGATTCCAGAAGAGAGGCATCTCCACGGAAGCGATTCACCAGAAAACCGGCGACCAGTTTTCTCTCCCACTCTTCGAGGACCTCCATGGTCCCCACAAATGAAGCATAGACCCCCCCGCGATCGATATCACCGGCAAGAAGAACCGGAGAACGGGCATATCGGGCCATTTCCATATTAACGATATCATGATGCTTTAAATTCACTTCACCGGGGGAGCCGGCTCCTTCCAGAAGGATCACATCATATTCGGAGGCCAGAGCATCATAACTCTGCTCGACCTGTTGTTTGACTTGAGTCTTAT
This sequence comes from uncultured Desulfopila sp., assembly GCA_964446655.1. Lineage (GTDB taxonomy): Bacteria > Desulfobacterota > Desulfobulbia > Desulfobulbales > Desulfocapsaceae > Desulfopila_A. The sequence continues at coordinate 141,033 of CAYUPL010000002.1, read as the reverse complement.
ATTTCACATATTGTTTAACCGACATATTCCCCACAGGTTTGCCTTGTACAATAACCTGGCTACCGACATCGGAATTTGGCTTTAAGAGCACCGGATTCATTCGTACATCGGGATCAAGCTTAGCGGCCTGAGCCTGAACAACCTGTGCTCTTCCCATTTCCAAACCGTCATGAGTGACAAAAGAGTTAAGGGACATGTTTTGCGCCTTAAAAGGAGCAACTCGGATACCATCCTGAATGAGGATTCTGCACAATGCCGCGACAATCACGGACTTGCCGGCATTGGAAGAGGTTCCTTGTATCATCAAGGAACGATGTGGTTCGGCCTTTTTCCGTACCGTACCGGCTCTATTTTGGAAAAATGTTCGTAAGCCGTCGATCAACTGCTCGTTTTCTTCTTCGTTTCGTATGGCTATGCGAAAAAATGTGTCATTCAAGCCGGCATAGTTTGTACACACTCGAATGAGTATCTTTTTTTGCAACAGATGATCCGCCAAAGTGGTGGCATCGGCTGAAGAGGTAATTTGTATTAAAAAATAATTAACCTCAGAGGGAAAAACGTGGAGGTCAGTAAAATCTTGCAGAGCGGTGTAGAGCTGTTGGCGCAGTTTTTTCATGCAGCGTAATGAAGTTTGCCGGTATGCAGTGTCCCTGAATAATTGTGCTCCTACATTCTGCGCAAGGGTATTGACGGTCCATGGTGGTAATACATTTCTCATCTTTTCAGCAAGAGACGGTGCAAACACGCCAAAACCGAGCCGTAAACCTGGAAGAGCAAAAAATTTCGTCAGAGAATGCAATGTAATGATATTATCACATTTACCGGCAACAGTTCTGCCGGCTTCAGCAAAATCCAAAAATGCTTCATCGACAACAAACCATGACGAAGGAAAAGATTGTGCTAGTTGTATGATTTCCAGGTGATGGACAAGTGCTCCCGTCGGATTGTTGGGAGAACCCAAGATAACAATCTCGTCATCCTTAAGGGTTTTCGACAATATATCAGAATGCAAGGCAAAATCGTCTTCAGGAGAGAGGGGAAAGAGCAGTATTTCTTTGCCGTTCTGTTCCATTACCTTTTTGTAATCTATATATGAAGGTACAGGGATGACAGCTCTGCTGCAGGGCAACAGTTTCGGTAAGGCATATAGAAGTTCGGTACTGCCGTTGGCTGGAACAATTACGTTTTTATCGAGATCAAAATGATCTGCTATTGCCGAAATATAATCAAAACAGTCGGGGTCGGGATAGTGAACAACATCAGAGAGCGCTCTGCTGATGGTGCTGCGCAGCCATGGCGGAGGCCCAAGAGGATTTATATTAGCGCTGAAGTCGAGGATCTCGCCCTTTTCACGATGTTGCCGGGAAAACAGGTGTATGTTACCGCCATGTCCATTGTCACGTCCCATAAGATTATCTCTATTACTCATTCTCTCTGATGTTTTTATACTGAAAAAGGTTCCTGAAGCAGAACATTTAGATTGTACCTTTTAAACAGCTACCTGAAAAAAAATACGGCAAAAAAAACGGCAACAACAGTTTCCGTCAGTTCACAGACTGCTCCGAGAGTATCGCCGGTGGCTCCGTCTATTTTTTGTCTGCACCATGCGCCAAACAGAATAGAAGTTATAATAATGCCGAAAGCAGTTACAAAGACGAGGCTCATTCCGGAAAAAAAGCCGCAGAGAAAAAGAACGGCCAGCGAAAAAGCAGGAATCAGCCGGTTTTTCCGGCCATAGAAGCGATTGCCCAAACTGCCATCATGTCCGGCATAAGGAAGCCATGTCATTACAATCACGATGGCACATCTTCCAGCCGGCGGCATATAGAAAACCACCCAAACCATATCTTCAGCAGGGATGGACAACAAGGCGGCAAATTTAAACAACAGCAGTAAAACAAGTGCAATAACTCCCATGGCACCGGATCTGCTGTCGTGCATTATTTCCAGTATTTGGCTTTTTGGTCTGGCACTGAAAAAACCGTCGGCAGTGTCAGCCAGGCCGTCGAGATGAAGAAATCCCGATATTATGGAAAGATAAAAGATTATCAGGCAACAAAGCAGAGCATGAGGGAGAAAATGTGCCGCTATGTGGGTTAGAACACCCCCCCCCCGCCTATCATCAATCCTACTATCCAGAAATATTTGGAGCATGAAGAAAAAAATTCTTGATCCCTGTCGGCCCACCACGGAACAGGAACAATAGTAAGAAAGCGCAGAGCTGCTAAAAACCCGAATAGACTATTTTTCATAGCGGGCTAACCGGTGGTGAGACTCATATCGCATCACTCTCATTTATCGGCGCCGGCAACAGCGGCTTCGGCAAAAGTTGCCACTTCTGTAAGTATTGCCACTGCAGCTTCGACAAGATTCATCGCCAGTGCACCACCCGTTCCTTCTCCCAAGCGCAAATTCAGATCAAGGAGCGGTTTAGTGCAGCCGAGATAGTTCTGCATGGCTTTATGTCCCGGCTCAACCGATTCATGTGAAAAAATTATATAATCCCTTACAAAAGGTTCAATTGCATAGGCGATTAGTGCTCCCGCCGTGGAAATAAAACCATCCACAACTACAGGTTTGTTATGGGCTGCAGCTCCAAGAATCAAACCTGCTATGCCACCTATTTCAAAGCCACCGACTTTAGCCAGTATGTCAATGCCCTTGGTGGAGTCAGGATTATTTATGGCAATAGCTTTTTCTATTACCCTGATCTTGTTTTGCAGCTGCATATCATCAAGGCCAGTACCTCTACCGGCTAATTCACTTACCTTTTTTTCGGTAAGCACAGCGGCGATGGCGGTGGACGGTGTAGTGTTGCCTATTCCCATGTCGCCGGTACCGAATATGTCAAAATCGGGACAGAGCTCTTCGGCGATCTCTATACCTGATTCGATCGCCCTTCTGGCCATGGCATGGCTCATAGCAGGTCCCTTGGCAATATTGGCAGTTCCTAACCCAACCTTTTTGTTAATAATCTTGCCTGATTTTGCCAGTTCATTAAGATCACCATTTACTCCCATGTCTACCACAAATACCTGAGCCCGGGCCAGTCGTGCCAGAGCATTAATGCCGGCACCACCATTGACAAAATTATAGACCATCTGCCGGGTAACCTCGCTGGGAAATTTGCTGACTCCTTCAGCCGTAACGCCATGATCACCAGCCATGGTTACAATAGCTTTTCGTTTAAACGACGGGGTAATTGTTTTGGTCATCCCGGCAAGTTCTATGGCAAGATCCATTAAATCGCCCAGGGCCCAATGGGGCATGGCGAGTTGCTCTAAACGGTTTTTGGCCGCCTGGCGAACTTCACTCTCCTGAGGAAAAATTTGGCGTAGGGTTTGTTCTATGGTACTCATGAAATCATCGTTTCCTATATGCTTGTTTTTAAGAATAGAGGTATACCGCAACTAACCAGTATTACTTCATCGGCGCCCTCGGCCATCACTTGGTTGCATTTACCGACTAAGTCTCTAAAATGTCTTGCAACGGAAGACTCCGGCACAATACCTGATCCAACTTCGTTTGTAACAAAAAAAATGGTGCCGGGATGATGTCGGGCTACCGTTAGCAACTCATGGCAAAGCATGACAATATGTTCTTCGTTTACTACCGTTTCAGCTTTCCTTGCCTGATAAACAAGGTTGTTGATCCACAGAGTAAGACAATCAACCAGTACAGTCTTCATTTGCTGGTGTTGATCTATTATTGAACTGATTTCAACTTCTTCTTCAATGGTGATCCAGCCCTTCCCATGTCGGTCTCGTCGATGTTTGGCTATTCGTTCATCCATTTCATCATCAATCGTCGGACAAGTCGCTATAAAAATTCTGCCTTTGCTCTCTTGCTCTGCTCTTTGCTGGGCATAAGCGCTTTTTCCGCTTCGTGACCCCCCGGTTACCAGAATAATTTTAGACATCGGCCATGCCTCCATTCAATTTCGTCAGAATACCGCCTTCGCTATACAGCTCAAGAACCGACACTTTGCCGCAGTCTATCTGGAAATAGAGATAATTGTTGAAAGAAAGGTTAAGAAACGTGCAGAGCAGATGACGTATTACTCCTCCATGGGCTATAATTAAAATTTTGCCGTCGTCTGATGCTTGTATTTTTTGGGCAAAACTTTCTATTCTCCTGTAAAAGTCCACCATTTTCTCACCTTGTGGAAAACAGAAATCAGGTTCATTAAGGCACCACTTTGAAACCAATTCCGGGAAATTCGCCTCTATCTCTGCAAATGTCTGCCTCTCCCAGAGGCCAAAATCAATTTCACAGAGACGCTGGTCATAGGTAACTTTCGCAGCAAGTCCGATAAGCTCAACACTTTGTACACACCTCCTCAACGGACTGCAATATACGTGGGAAAAGAGATGCGAATGAGCAAAGGGAAGCAGTAAGGCAATCTGTTTTCTGCCGGTATCAGATAAGTCTATATCCGACTTTCCAACATACCTCTGTGGCAGAACCGTTTCTCCATGACGCAGAAAAAATATCTCTTTCATAAAATTTTGTCACCGGCTGTTTCATATTTTCAGAGCCGACCGTAATATTTTGTAAATGATTTAAATTTGTTCCCGTGGGGGACTAATTATTTATTTCCTGAAAGAGTTGCAGGGCGTAATCCTGAGTTTTTGTTACTTGTTCCGCACTCAGGATGGTCTGGATATAATTTCCAGCAGCGATTGCATTAAGATGGTTTTGGCCTGCAGCCTGGCTGAACCATCCATACGCCTCGACAAGGTCGACTGTCTCAGTTCCGCTTCCGGTATAATGCATGATACCGAGACTGTATTGAGCGACAGCTAACCCTTGCCTGGCTGCTTGCTCAAACCAGAAGAGTGCTTTTTGCAGGTCCTGCACTCCTCCCCTGCCGGTGAAATAGAGTACAGCCAGTTCACTTTGCGATTCCTTGTCTCCATTTCCCGCCGCAAGAGTGTACCATTTTACAATCCACCCTGGAATGCAGTTAGGTTACATATCCATATCCCTCTGCTGAGTTTCTTTTTTGCATTTTTACTGAGCTGCCAGAAGTGTGTCAAGATAGTCCTGTGCAAAAGAAAGCGTCGGATCAAGGGTCAGGGCCAGAGTGAAAAAGCGAATCGCCTCGTCATTTTTACCCAGCTTGGTGTAATTAACCCCTAAGTTGGCGTAATCCATAGCTGAAGTTGGATCAAGATCTACTGCACGCCGAAAACATGCTATAGCCTTTTCATACATCTGTTTCTTGAAATAGCACACTCCCAGGAGATTATGAAGGTCTGGTCGCTCATCGTCTTCAGCGCAACCCAGTTGAAGAGTTTTAATGGCGTCATCATATTTTTCAAGCTTGGACAGACAGTTGCCTTTGTACGAATAAATATAAGGCAGATCCTCCTGCTGCGGCGAAAGCTGCAGAGAATTTTCGAAATGAGGGAGTGCCTCATTGTAATGGCCATAAGTAAAGAGGTTGCGGCCTCGGTAAAACTCCAGATAGTAGGCACCCGGGATGATTCCGCTCATCCTGCCGAGCTTTTCCTCGATACGGGCCGGATCATCGATAAGCTCGACCAGCAGTTTGGCGGCAAACAAGCCAACGGAGCAGATCATTGATCTTTCGCGAAAATGGGCCCCTGGAATGATGGTGTACAATGCCGGAATGCGCAGCTCATCATGCGTGACATCTATCATAAAGATGTCCATATTGATTTTTTGTAAAGCTTCGACAGATCTCTCAACCTCGATTTTGATATTATCATCGGAGAGATCATTCATCTGCTCGACGGTTGTTTGCGTTCCGGAATGGACAATATAGTCGACTTCATCCAATGAAAGAGGTTTAGGCAGACCGGAGGCGACATAATTTGAATTTGTATTAAAATCTCCGGCAAGCTGAGCAACCTCGGTGACAGCTCGAATTATCGCTTTTTCAGCGTTGGGTGTGGTCCCCGCAGTGTAGACTATTTCACTTTTTTCGGGAAACGTTGCGGGGTCTACCGCCAAAGCACCAATGGTGCAAATACCCGTATCAAGGGAAAAATCATTAAGATACAGCTCTATTCCATGCTTTTCGAAAACATCGATAAGCCTGCGCGCCACCGGGTCCTTGACGGAAGTTAAGTCGATAGCAGGTGTATGTACCTTATTATGGTTGATGACGGAACATACATGTCTTTCAATTATTTCACTGATACCCTGCAATGCCGCTTCCTCGTAGGTATTGCCTGCGGATGGTCCGTTGAATTCGTTTATGGCATAAAACCACGAGAAGGGAATGAGTACTTCCCTGTCGTGAGTAATATCGGTGGCCCAGGTCCATTGCATCGGTATACCCTGCAGTAAATCCTCCAAGGTAGCAGAATCAGTCTCAACGTCATGAACGGAACGAAGAAGATAATCGAGCTCCATCACGGGAAACCCCTGAGCGCGCATGGTAGCATAATCACCGCTGAGAAAGTTTTCCCCGGAGTTTTTAAAAGAGAAAAAAGAGAAGCGTTCAGCAAGTTCCATGCAGGCGGAAGCCTCTGCCTGAGCAGGCGAGGATCCCTTCCCCATCTGTTTCTTTGTTCCGATAATATGAACTGCATCTTCTCCGCAGACACTGAAGAATACCGGGATGTCTAACCTCCCGTTATCGATCCGCTTTACTTCACTCAGAATAGTAAGATTTATTTGCTCCAACTTTTTATAAAACCGTCTGACCGTTTCCTCGGGAGTAATTGCTTTATCCTGATCAACGGTAAACCCTTTTGGACAATCTGTGAACGTAATCTTGCTTTTTTTCATAATACCACTATTTATGTTATGGTTTCTGTCCACTCGCTTCAACGGCGGACGGTTATCATGTAATTCTTCTTACATACCAAAATAAAAATCAATCCTGCCTGTCTGCTAACCGGTCGATTCTTGCTTGCCAGTATTCTGCCGCGTAACTGCAGACAGCAGTTCGACCTGATTGCTCAATGCTCTGTTTGAGAAATATTGCAAGACGTGTCTCCGGCAGTATGTCAACTGCTTTGCTACTCCATTCAATTACCGTTACACCGGATAAGTAAAAATATTCATCGAGGCCCATCTCAATGACGTCATCACTATTATGAAGGCGATAAAAATCCATATGATAAAGCGTTTCTCTGCCGGGATATTCGTGCAGAATATTAAAGGAAGGGCTACTTACGTAATACTGCGGTTTAACATCAAGCCCCTGCGCGATTGCCTGGGTCAGAGTTGTTTTCCCTGCACCGAGATCACCATCAAGACAGACTAGGTCCCCTTTCTTCAGAAGCCCCCCTAAAGCTCTACCAAAAGATACTGTTCTGTTTAATGTCTCGAGTTGAAAAGTAAGAGTCTGCATGGCTAAAGAAAAGGTCTTGAGGACATGTTTGTTACGGCTGGAAGACTTACCAGAATTTTACGGGAAAGGAAAGAGAATACGAAAAAACCCGCTGTTTCAACACAGCGGGTTTTTTCGTAAACTCGGTGGCCTTGTAAAGATTCATCTTCTTTGCTGGATACTCCCCGGAAAGAGTGAAAACATGCCCATCCGGAAACATTCACGTACGTCTTGCAGGTAAATACCACGTTATGTATTACATAGCCATCCTTGTTATTGCAGTAGATGTTGGCTTATTTTTGACCTATTAACTTACCTTTGCCACATTTTCAGCCTGTAGTCCTTTGTCCGTTTTAGCTACAGAAAACTCCACATTTTCTCCTTCTTCAAGGCTCCTGAATCCATCTCCCTCAATAGCACTGAAATGAACAAACACATCAGCTTCTCCATTAGATCTCTCGAGAAACCCATACCCTTTGCTGGCATTAAACCACTTTACTTTTCCTTTTACACGATCCGACATACTCACAACCTCCCTTTAACGACAGTACAAACCTGCCAATTGTAACCTCGGCATCATCGTAGACGCAAACGACAATTACCCAATCCACTAGAAGGTTATCAAAAAACAAAACTCACAGTCAAGGAAAAATAATTACTTTTCTGCCGCAGTACAGTTATTTAGGAAAGATTATCATGTCAGAGACATGGGCGAATAGAGACTTTGTGTCAGTCGATTATTCTTTGTACCACCATGTCATTAAGAGCTGAAAATAATTGTAATATTTCGGGTTAATACGTGGATGATCAAATTTATTGTAATACGCCAGCCGATGGACACCGACATGCCAGTTGGGAATAACATAAAAACCATACCAGAGTACTCGGTCGAGTGCCATTACAGCGGCTACTAATTCCTCTTGAGTCGTAGCATATATAATCTTCTCAACCAGGGTATCAACCACTGGAGATTTGACCCCGGCCACATTGCCTGAACCTTTTATATCGGTAGCCTCCGAATGCCAGTAGTTTTTTTGTTCGTTGCCTGGTGACTGAGACTGTCCGAATACATGTACAATCATATCGAAATCAAAGCTCTGTACTCTTTCGGTATAAAGAGCCTGATCTACCACTCTGTAATCAACCTTGATGCCAAGCCTGTTTAAGTTATTGACAAAAGGAGCCATAACCCGGCTGAAACTTGCGGAAACGAGCATTATTTCAAACTCAAATGGTCGTCCTTCTTCGTTTACAAGACGATCGTTTTCAACAAACCAGCCAGCCTCGTTCAGGAGAGCTTTGGCCTGGCGCAGATGTTCTCGAAAATCCCTCTGGTCAGTATTAACAGGAGGTTGAAGAGGAGTGGTGAAAACTCGTTCAGGCAGTACTTCTCTAAATTCCTGCAGGTATTGGAGCTCAAGTCCTCGCGGTTTCCCTCGTGCGGCGAGATATGAATTGCTGAAGAAAGAATCGCTCCTGTTGTACTGATCATAAAAAAGAGTTCTGTTGGTCCATTCAAAATCAAAAGCAAGGGACAGAGCCTCCCGCACCCTGGGGTCCGCGAACAGCTGCTTACGTGTATTAAAAACAAAACCTTGCATTCCTGCGTTGTTCTGATGCGGAAAACTCTCTTTTTTGATGATACCGCTTGCAAACTTCGGTCCGGTCATGTCACGGGCCCACTGCTTTGCAATATTGACGTACTGGACATCAAACTCACCCGCTTTAAATGCTTCAACGGCAACGGTCTGATCTTTATAATATTTCACGGTGATGGTATCGAAATTGAACATATGTTTTCGTACCTTCTTCTCCTTGGCCCAATACTCCGGATTTCGTTTGTAGACTACTGTTTTTCCCTGAATTATTTTATCAACCACATATGGACCGGTACCAATAGGTGCAACCAGAGTGTCGTTTACCCCAAAGTCATACTGTGCATAAAACGATTTGGAAAAGACAGGGATAGACAAGGCGATGAGAGGTAGTTCTCTGTTTTTCTGGGCGAAAATAAACTTGATGGTATGTTTGTCCAGAATTTCACCACCCTTGATATCATGAAAATAGTCGGCATACAGAGGATGAACCCGATCACTTTTCATGGTCTGGAGCGAAAACAACACATCTTCTGCCGTAACCTCACTGCCGTCTGAGAATCTTGCCCTCTTGTCGAGGGTCAGAATCATGGCCAGATCATCGTCTGCCACACCAATATCTTCTGCGATAAGGCCGTATTTGGCAAAAGGCTCATCAAGACTGGCGACAGCCAAAGGTTCAAAAACCAGGTTTTCCAGAGCAAACGGAGTTGTTCCCTTCAAAGTATAAGGGTTCATTTTATCAAAACTACCGATGGCATGAAGCACCAACTCGCCGCCCTTTTTCGCTTCCGGGGAGGTATATTCAAAATGGTCAAACCCCTGCGCGTAAAGAAGATTACCATCTATAGACAGGCCGTGAGCAGCAAAACCGAGGTCAGGGCGAAGACATACGGCGAAAACGATGAATAACAGGAAGAACGTGGCAATAGTAAAAATATTTTTTATGGCTAACATAGCTGTATACCTTAGATGTGTTCTCGTGAACGATTTTTCAGCCTCGCCGCTTGATAAAGATCCGGCTACCCGAACTGATTAATGACTGGCAATGTTACCATTTATAGAGTACATTGTCAGCCCTTCTTACTTTTCTTTCCGTGAGCCGGAAAAGAAGGATATCCATTTATATCCCAGCAGCAGCAACGATAAAAAAACTACCGGCATAACCGAATTGCCTCTAACTGGAGTACTCCATGGGAAAAACCATTGCGGAAAAAATTTTTGAAGCCCATCTTCGCGACAAACCCACTTCTGACAATATGGTTCTCGACATTGATGTTGTCATGTGTCATGAAATTACCACCCCCATTGCCATTATGGATCTCGTCGAAAAAGGGATGGATTCTGTTTTTGATTCCACAAAGATCAAGGCGGTTATAGACCATGTAACACCTGCCAAGGATTCCAAAACGGCGACACAGGGGAAAATATTGCGTGACTGGGCCATGCGGCACAATATTGGAGATTTTTTTGATGTTGGCGCCAACGGGGTATGCCATGCTCTTTTTCCGGAAAAAGGTTTTATTCGACCAGGTTATACCGTTATCATGGGCGACTCCCATACCTGCACTCATGGAGCTTTTGGTGCATTTGCCGCAGGTGTGGGTACTACCGACCTGGAAGTCGGCATATATAAAGGCGTATGCTCTTTCAGGGTTCCGAAAACATTACGAATCGAGATAGGAGGACGGCTTGGCAAAGGGGTCACCGCTAAAGATGTCGTTCTCGCCGTCATTAAAAAAATTACGGTCAATGGCGGTACCGACAAGGTGATCGAGTTCGTTGGTCCTGTTGTGGATGCCTTTAATATGGCGGAGAGGATGACCCTTTGCAACATGGCGGTAGAGGCTGGAGCAACAAGCGGCATCTGCATGCCGGACAAAACGACAGCTGAATATCTCTGGCCTTTTATCAAAGACGAATATGGGACAATAGAATCTGCGGTGGAGGACTACTTGAAATGGCACTCCGATGCCGATGCCCGGTTCGAAGAAACACTGCATATTGATATTACATCACTTGAACCGCAGATGACGGTTGGATTCAAACCCGACCAGGTTGTTCCGGTATCTTCCATGAAAGATACGGCCGTCAATCAGATATATATAGGATCCTGCACCAATGGACGTATTGAGGATCTGCGCAGTGCGGCAGAGATATTGAAAGGCCGCAGAGTCGCTCAAGGTGTACGGGGAATAGTTACTCCCGCAACACCACTGATTTACAACATGGCCCTCGACGAAGGCATTATCAAGATATTTATGGATGCCGGATTCTGTGTACTCAATCCAACCTGCGGCGCCTGTCTGGGCATGAGTTCGGGAGTTCTGGCGGAGGGGGAGGTCTGTGCCTCAACCACAAACCGAAATTTCAACGGACGCATGGGCAAAGGCGGTATGGTTCACCTGATGAGTCCACTTTCCGCGGCAGCTGCCGCAGTAACCGGTAAGATTACCGATCCACGCACGTTACTCTCGTAACAGAGGAAAAATATGAAAACTTTTGGCGGTCCAGCTCTCTTTCTGGACAGAAGCGATATCAACACCGACGAGATTATTCCGGCCAGATATCTCACCGAAATAACAAAAGCCGCGCTCCGTCCTCACCTGCTTGAGGATCTACTTGTAGACGGTAAACCATTTGACAACACCTCAAAAGAGCTGGAGGCGGCTACGGTTGTGGTCAGTCGGGCAAACTTTGGCTGTGGTTCTTCTCGAGAACATGCGGTCTGGGCGTTTGAAGTAAATGACATTCGCGTCATAATAGCCGAAGGCTTTGCCCGCATTTTTCGACAAAACATGTTTAATTGCGGTATACTGGCTATTGAATTGTCCAAAAATGATATTGACGGCATACTCGCTCTACAAGGTCCGGTGGTAATCGATGTCGACCTGGAACAAGAGAAGATCCAGGCCGGATCCTCTACAGACAAAGGCGATAGCATAGCCTGCAGCTTCTCTTTAAATGAGTTTGACAGGGCTTTGGTTACAGCGGGCGGTTGGCTGGCTTATGCCGCTCAGCAATATTAGGCCGAACTTCTCATACTGCTTCAGCTACATACCACTTTCCTTGAGTTGCTCGATCAGCTTTCGCATTTCATCGGTCAACTCAGCCGGAACCTGTATACCTATTTTTACGTAAATATCTCCTCGATCTCCCATGGGGCCATGAGGGAGACCATGTCCCTTGATTCTCAGCTTGGCATCACATGGCGTTCCCGGAGGAACCTTAACATTGAATTTTTTCCCTTCCAGGGTGGTAACTTCCACCTGTGTGCCTAAACATGCCTCGCTGAACTGAATTGGAACAGCCATAACAAGATCATCCCCATCACGCAAGAATGTTTCGTGCGGCAAGATATCGACCTTGAGATATAAATCTCCAGGGAGACCTCCATGAGGTGCGGCTCCTCCTTTTCCTTTTAAACGAAGTTTTTTCCCGGCTTCAATGCCGGCGGGAACCTTTACCGATACATTCTCTATTTCGCCATTCTTGCGCAGGGATATACTTTTGTTGGCTCCATTCATGACCTCGTCAAGACTGATGGAAAGCTGATAGACCATGTCCTGACCTTTGGCCGGTTGAGCACAGCCTCCAGGACCACAGCCATGCATTCCTCCAGCTCCCTGACCAAAAAATGACGAAAACGGGTTGCCGTTGGCGCCCCCGCCCATATTGGTGTGAAAGGTTGTTCTACCTCCTCCTCCACCAAAGCCGAATTGTCTCAAAATATCATTGAGATCAAAATTGCGGAATATATCTTCCTGAGAATATCTTCTATGAAAGTCAGTGGACCCATATGTATCATACATCTTTTTTTTCTCAGGGTCCGACAACACTGCATATGCTTCACTGATTTCTTTAAACTTTGACTCAGCCTCGCTGTTTCCAGGATTTTTATCGGGGTGATACTTCAGGGCAAGCTTGCGGTATGCTTTTTTTATCTCACCCGGCGCCGCGTTTTTAGAAACGCCTAGTTTTTCATAATAGTCCATATTTTTATCGGAATCGTAAGCAGATGATAATTCTTTATTACAAACAGCCTAAGTAGTAATGCAACCTGAGTGATTTTTTATGAATGCACAATATAGTCTGTTACCCCCACCGTCAAGTTTTGATCCGCAGGAAGGATAAATTAAAAATTATCATATCAATACAAATATTTAACAAATATTTAAAACTATGAGCTTTCCCGCTGCATGAAAGCATGACAATACTCTTATCAACAATGAAAGCGACCTTATTCCCATCATCAATACGCTAAGCATTCAGAAACGGATTAAAAGGGAACATCCTCCCCTACTCCACCATACCCTGGAGTCGGTTCCGGATAAGAATCTTGGCCTGATGAACCGCCATAGCGACTACCACCTCCGGATTCACCGCCTTTCGGCGAAAGCATCTTCATTTCTCTAGCTACAATTTCAGTGGTGTACTTGGTATTTCCGTCCTGGTCTTGCCATTTTCGTGTCTGAATCCTGCCCTCGATATAAACTCGTGATCCTTTGTTAAGAAATTCTCCGCAGATTTCAGCCAATCTTTCCCAGGCCACGATCTTGTGCCATTCGGTGCTTTCCTGCATCTGCCCGTCCTGGCCTTTCCATCTCTCGGAGGTAGCCACCGTAAATGTGGCCACCTGCTTGCCTGCCTGAGTATATCGAATTTCCGGATCTGCCCCAAGGTTTCCTATAAGTATTGCTTTATTGATCATTGTTTGCTCCCATGTTGGATGGTTGGTAAAGGTTGACAGAAAACAGCAGCAAGTATATTACAGTTTTCCTAAAGAACAAGTTTTAATATTTTTTGGTGAAGGTAATGGCAGCGTTATCAAGCATTGCTGCTATTCCACCTTTATTTTCAGGGATATAACCACATACTTTTTGCCATATCTCATCACTTTCCATGCAAAAATATATGCACGTATCATCTGCTATGCTGTGGCGTAGAAGCCTGTAGATATGGCTATACATTTCTTCTCGCAGAGTGCGGAAATAGCGTGATTTGCCGTCAAGACCGGTAATAAACTCCTGATGAAACATCGATGAGTGATGGAATCGTGCAGTGCTTATGATTTTTAATGAGGGCAGGTATCGCAACGCGCCAAGCGAGATCCATACAATGGCATCACGAGGTACCAGGCGGAACAACAGATCGATGGTTTCCTCATATCCTTCTCGCCAATGAGGGTGATATATAATCGGATCAAAATGAAAACCGAGACCATAGCCCCATTGAGCCGCTCGTCTGGCTGCTTCCAGTCTCTCCATCAAGGTTGCCGCTCGGATTTCTTCTTTTTTCATGATGACGGGACTGTTTAACGACCAGGACAAAATTGTTTTTCCCTTGTGTTTGATATTGGCAAGAGTATCTATTGAACCACTTTTGGTTTTCAGCTCAAGAATACCATTTGTCCGATCAGCCATGAAAGCTACTAATTTTGCACTGATGCCGGTTATGCTCTCGAGGGCTAAAGAATCTGTAAATTCACCGGTTCCTATGCGATAAAATGTTTCCGGTGCATCCCGCAGAGCACTATCAAGCTCGTTAAAAAGATCATCAATATTGACAAATGCCGTGATCCAGGGCTGATTGAGATAGGCCTGCAGGATACAGTATACACAATCAATGGGACAATTCATTCCAATGTTGAGAACATGATATCCGCAGCATCTATACTCCGCCGTGCCTGGACAAGGTTTAAAAAAAGTTCCTCGGTTTCTGCATAGCAAGAGGTGCTGCTTCCCTTTATTAAACAACGAGGAGCATATTCCATCAAGCCCTGAAGGACTCTGACCTGTGGGAACTATTGAAAACGGCAGTCTGGCCCGCTGCAATATCTCCGCAGTATAGTCGAGGTCGGCTATTTCTTCGGCGATGTGGATATGTTTGATGAAAATTGAAGGATCAACCCAGCTTGTATTTTTTTGCATATGGCTTTTAAACATCATATTTATCAGGAATATTGAGATATCGGCGGCCTTCTTGCACTCGTCCGTGTTTAATGCAGCCATTGCCGTAAATCGTACATTTTTTCTGCAGCTCTTTAAAGGTATGTCTAGCCTGCTCACCGGTCAACGTATCGGCTGAAAGCAGTTTTTCCAGGGCATATATGCGAAACTTGTCCATGCCGGTTCGATAGAGAGAAGAGAGCTGGTCTTCCCGTCCACCCTCCTTAATCGTCAAAGACTCATCGACCAGCAGAAATTCCTGTTTGCTGCTTAGCCGCAGCCAGAATTCATAGTCTTCACAACAGGGCAGATCCGGATCAAACCCTCCAAAAGAGTCAAAAAGATCTTTTGTCATTATAACCGTCGACATGCCCACAGCACAAAGTTGAAGGCAATGATCAAAAATGTACCCGTGTCGTGGCTTATGGATATTTTTCCGGTTCAGATGCTGACCTCTCCTGAGCCATTTCTCACCTGTATGACTTATGAGCAACTCAGGAAATTTTTCCATGGCGGCAAACTGTCTGACCAACTTGTCTGGTTTCCAGTGATCATCGGAATCTAAAAAAGCGATCATGTCGAAGGCAGCTAAGGCAACACCTCTGTTTCGGGCTGCAGCCGGACCTCTATTCTCGGCAAAGCTGTACTTGATCGGGTATCTTTTCATCAGATTGCCGACGATCTCCGCTGTAGCATCCTGGGAACCGTCATCCGCCACAATGATTTCTCCAGCAAAATTTTGCTGCTGCAGAACTGAGTAGATAGCTCGCTGAAGCAACTCCACCCGGTTGAATGTAGGTATTATTACAGATATAGGTATCATCGTATCTTGTAACTATTTCCTGAATAATCGCATTACAACTGGCTTTTTACCCTTGAAATACTGTATAGTAGACAGTTTATCAAGAGATGAATCCTATTGACCGGCAAGAACGTGTCCAGAAAAAGGGTCGTGCTAAAGACTTGTCCTGAGAAATATAAAAATCTTTGCGGATCGTTCTTTGTTTACCTTGGCATATGTCTCTATTTCACGCTTTTTGCTGCCGGGCAACCTCGGCAAGGTGTCTCCCTACAACAAGGATCCTAAGTGTAATCATTCAATACACTTTTGAAATATATCAACACGATGAGCACTGCAATTCTTATAAATTCAAGACGATACGAGGTAAGGATAGCTATCGTCGAAAATGGGACTCTAAGCGAGTTTCACCTGCAGAGACCGACGGAAAAAGGGCTCATAGGCAATATCTATAAAGGTAAAGTCGTTCGTGTGTTGCCTGGAATGCAGGCGGCCTTTATCAATATAGGTCTTGAACGTACCGGGTTTCTCTATGTCGATGATGTTTACCTTTCCCAGAACGAACTGAACAGCAGAATGCTTGACAGCGAACCGGATTCCGCGGATAGCGCCTATTCATCTATTTTACCGGAAAGTGATCTCCGCCGAACCCATGGAATGAACATTGAAGACCTGTTATTTGAAGGTCAGGATATTCTCGTTCAGGTAAGCAAGGACCCCATCGGCACAAAGGGCGCCAGGCTGACCTGCCACATCACGCTTCCAGGCCGAAACCTTGTCTTTATTCCACTGACCGACCATATAGGTATTTCAAGAAAAATTGAAGACGAAGAGGTTCGACAAAAGCTACGGCAACAGATTGAAAAATTACGCCCCGAGGGTACCGGTTTTATAGTCCGTACCGTGGCCGAGTTTGCTTTTGACGACGAACTTGAAGCAGACATGGAATTCCTTCTTCTTTTATGGGACGAAATTCAGGACAGAGCTTCTGTTGCTGAAGTGCCTGCTCTTGTATATAAGGATCTGGACATAACCTTTCGTTCCGTCCGGGATCTCTTTACTCATGATGTCGACCATCTCATCATCGATGATTACGAAACATATGAAAGGCTGCAAACCTTTGTACAAAACTTTGCACCTCAGCTTAGCAGCAAAATCTCGCTCTACGAAGACGATACACCGCTCTTCGAAGCGCATGGTATCGACGTGGAAATTAACAGAGCCACGGAAAAAAAAGTGTGGCTGCGTTCCGGAGGCTATATCATTATAGAAAGTACCGAAGCATTGTCGGTAATAGATGTAAACACCGGAAGATTCGTTGGTAAAAATAATTTGAACGAGACTATTTTTAAAACCAACATGGAGGCAGCAAAAGAAATTGCCTATCAATTGCGTTTGCGAAATATCGGTGGAATCATTATCATTGACTTTATTGACATGGAAGGCGAAGAGCACCGAGAGGAGCTTTTTACCTATTTTAAGGAAGCAGTAAAAAAAGATAAGAGCAGAATTAATATATTGAAACTGTCTGAGTTTGGGCTGGTTCAGATGACCCGGAAAAGAAACTCGGAGAACCTGACGCAAATGATGTGTGAGCCATGCCACTACTGCGCCGGTGAAGGGATACTTAAATCGAGAAGAACCATATGTTATGATATTTTCCGCAAAATCAGCAGGAATGCCAAAAAAAGCGGTGGTTTTTCCATTACTCTCCGAGTGCATCCCCGGATTGCCGATATGTTGCATAAAGAAGAAAGAAAAACACTTCTGCAGCTGGAAACCGACACAGGCAAAAAAATGATGGTGGTTCCTGTGAAGGAGCTACATATTGAAAAATATGACATCATCTGGCACCAATGAACATATATAAAAGGAAGTCATGCATTTGAACACAAAAACGAAAGGCGGCGGAACCGGCAAACTTTTACTTTTTCTTCTTCTGGCAATTATTGCGGGCGGAGGAGTATATATTGCCATGGTTTTCTTTGAAAAAACTCCTCCGCAGGTGGAGATTACCGGCAATACTGAACATGCCGGTGAAACAGCTCATTTCAGTGTGAACGCTCGAGATGAACAGAGCGGTTTGCGGCATGTGAAACTTGTTATTCGACAGCAGGATAAAGAGTATGTTCTGCTGCAAGAGCCCTTTCCCAGAAAGGGATATACCGGTCGGATAGGTCCGGAGAGCTTTGTTAAAGAACTCAACTTCAGCATTGAGGAATCGAGCATCGAAGATGGTGCCGCAGAGCTGGTTCTGACAGCCAGAGACTATTCTTTGCGCAGCTTCTTCTCCGGAAATTCTTTTGAATTACAGAAAAGTATTATCATTGATACCGAGCCGCCTAAAGTCCGTATCCTCCATGCGGAACGATACATTGATCAGGGGGGCAGCGGCGTAGTTATTTATCAGGTTGACGGCGAAGTCGCAGAACACGGCGCCCATTTTGCCGGACATTTTCACAAAGGATATCCCACAGGCGATGGTAGAGACAATGTCTATCTCGCTTTTTTGGCCGTCCCCTACAACGTCTCTGTTCTTGAAAACAGCAAGGTTGTAGCAGAGGATAAGGCCGGTAACCAGGGGAGTCAGGCCTTTTCCCCTGTATTTAAAAAGTTGTCCTTCAAACACGACAGAATCAACATAGACGATACTTTTCTCTCCGCCAAGATTCCTGAATTTGAAGGATATTATCCGGAAATGCGGGGCGATATGGTGGAAAAATACCTCTACACAAATCGAACAATACGGCAGGCAAACAATAACAAAATCGCCGAAATCTGTAGCACTTCAGTACCTGACCGGCTCTGGCAAGGTCGTTTTTCAAGAATGGCCGGCGCTTCCCGGGCCGGATTTGCCGACCATCGCACCTATTTTTACCAAGGCAGAGAAATAGATAAGCAAGTGCACCTCGGTATGGATATCGCGTCAACCCGCCATGCCGAAGTGAAAGCTGCCAATAGAGGAAAAGTGATCTTTGCCGATTACCTTGGAATTTATGGAAATATGGTGATTCTCGACCACGGTCAGGGACTTTTCAGTCTGTATTCTCATCTCAGCAGAATTGAAGCGAGGCCAGGGGACATCATAGATAACGAAACAGTTTTAGGGCTTACCGGAACAAGTGGCATGGCGGGCGGTGACCATCTCCATTTCTCCGTGCTTGTCAACGGCATATTCGTCGCACCAAAAGAGTGGTGGGACAAACAGTGGATTGAAGTTACGATAGAGGAACCATTGTTGAATTCACGTTTCTAACATGTTCTCATTACTCTTTCACAGTCGGGGCATATCCAGGTAGGTCCATTGCTGATTCCCCAGCGATTTTCCTTGAAGCAGTCATCACAAATCTGAAAACCACAGGGACAGCTCCAGCAGAATAGTTTTTTCTCCTTACAACAGTGGCATCGATATTCGCCGAGTTTTCTTTTTCTGTAGCCTGATTTTTTCATACCTTCATTCTTCTGATTGTGTTTCATCTTCCAGCCACTGCAGATAATCATGCTCGACATAGTCAGTTGCCGTAGCTATGATTTCCGGGGTTTCATAGGAATGTGTTCTGCGGATGAACTTTTCCAGAGCTGGATAGATATCCGCTGTTGTTTTGAAGCTCAATATATATTCAGTGCTTTGTGCAATAGAATCTTTCCACCAGTAAAATGACTCTATCCCCCGAGAGAGCTGGGCACAAGCGGCCAGTCTTTTCCGTACTACTTTTCCTGCCATTTCCACTGCTTCCTCTCTTTCCGAAAAAGTAGTCTGCACAACAAGTACTCTTTTCACCGGATGTTACCTCCTTTTAGTCTCTACTTTCTAAATTACAAAAATTTTACGGTCATCTTGAAAATCATTGTATTCAACGAAAATCTCTTTCTTGCTTTTATTGAAAGAATTTCGTAAAGGTACTTACCTCAACGAAAGCCGCCCAGCGGCTCTTACTACATCATCGGCATTTTTAATCCATTACCGGCACGCGAGAAAAAATATGCTTTTTGTTATTGATATCGGCAATTCACACACTGTAATTGGACTGTATGACAATGACGAACTCAAGGGACACTGGCGAATAAAAACCGATAAGCACCAAACTCCTGACGAAATCGCTATTACATTTAACGCTCTTTTCGCCATGGCTGATCTCGGCCGTCTTTCAATCTCCGGCATCATTATCTCAAGCGTTGTTCCATCTCTTGAGGCTGCCTGGCTGCACTGCTGCACTAACCATTTCTCTCATAATCTTAAAACTCCGCCTTTCGTTGTCAACGATAAAAACCTGCAGGATATAATAAGCATCAAAACTGATTATCCCGGAGAAGTCGGCGCCGATCGTTTGGTCAACGCAGTAGCTGCCTGGACACACTACCAGACCCACCTGATAGTAATTGATTTCGGCACTGCAATAACCTTTGACTGTGTAACGGATAAATGCGAATACATTGGTGGGACGATCCTGCCCGGTATTGCAATTTCGCTGGAAGCCCTCTCCAACAGGGCCGCCAAGCTCCCTCATATCGACATATCTACAGGCCCCGCAGCCGTTATAGGCAAAAACACCGTCGACGCAATGAAAAGCGGCATACTCAACGGCTATGGCGCCATGATCGATGGACTGGTTCGCATTTTAGGAGACGAGATGTGCGGGAAAAACCAGGAGATGACTATTCTGGCCACCGGCGGTATGGCCGGCCTGATTATCCCCTATTGCAAAGAGGTTACAATCATTGATCAAATGTTAACCTTAAAAGGTCTGCGTCACATATACCGCAGAATTCACCCACAGGAATAACATGAAAATTCCACCTCCACTTAAACCGGGTGCGACCATAGGCATTGTTGCTCCAGCTGGAGGAATTTCGTGTCGAAAATCATTCGAAAACGGTATCCGTACTCTGCACGAACTCGGTTTCATAACAAAATTTCCACGAGATTTGTGGCCGAGGCATGGATATCTGGCAGACACCGACGAGAACAGAATTAATGAATTGAAGACTGTCTGGAACGACCCTGAAGTCGACGCCGTCATGGCCGCCCGGGGTGGATTTGGCAGTCTGCGCCTGGCATCCTCTTTAGCTAACGACACATTCACTCCACAACCAAAGATATTTATTGGTTTTTCAGATATTACCCTGCTCCACAATCTTTTTAACCGCAAACACGACCTGGTGACCCTGCATGGCCCTGTGGTCACTTCACTTCCCCGTCTTTCAAAAGAGAGCGTCACTGCTTTAAAATCCGCTCTTTTTGCCCCAGTCACTGCCTGGCAAAGTCATTGCCGGCCTGAAATATTACGCCATACCGGCCTGTGCCGAGGTATCATAACAGGAGGTAATCTGACTACGATCGTATCTACGCTCGGTACTGCCTTTGCGCCGGAGTGGCAGAACAAAATTGTTATCCTGGAAGATACCGCCGAACCCCTTTATCGTATTGACAGAATGTTGACGCAACTTCAACTCTGCGGTAAACTGGAATCCGTTTCCGCTATTGTTCTCGGAGATTTTTCCTACGGGCTGGGTCTTGACAGAAACGAAACCATGAGCCATCATGAGGCTATCTGGTCACGTGTTCTAGAGCTGACGGATGTTACCACATCAATCTGGGCTCGATATCCAATTGGGCATGCTGAAAATAATTTCACAGTACCACTCGGTTTGGAAATGACCCTTGATAGTCATAGTGGCATACTTTCGCATTGTTGACCAGCCTGCTTGCAGTTCTCTCTCCAACAGAGAAAAGCTGAAGTAATTTGACAAACATCGCCAAAATGGTATTGTAGCCGTCAGTCACATAATCAATAACCACAACTCACTCCCTACTAAATAATGAAAACACGATTATTCAAGACTTGCAAAATACTTGCTCTCGCCGGTTCTATAATGATAAGCACATCTATCAACATCTCTGCCGCTGAATATGTCCAAGTTGTTAAAGACGGCGTCAATGTCCGCACCGGACCCAGCACTTCTGATCCGGTCTATATGGAACTTTTTGAAGGATATCCGCTGCAGGTTATCGAAAAAAAAGATGACTGGATCAAGGTTCGGGATTTTGAAAACGACTCCGGTTGGATTTATTCTCCACTGACCGAAAAAGCAAATACCGTTATCGTCAGTGCCGAAAGCAGAGCAAACATGCGTTCAGGACCCGGAACAAGCAATGCGGTAGTTGCAACCCTGGAAAGAGGAGTCGTCCTCAATGTCATTGAGCGCCAGTCTGAATGGGTTAAAGTGCGGCATCTGAGCGGAACTGAAGGTTGGATTTATGCTCCACTGCTGTGGCCCTGATATCGGCATAATGGGTGCTGCTTGTGCGTAGTAGCAGACAACTTCTCCACAGAGTCTTGCCAAAGTCTCTATGATTTATTGCGTGTTGAGGTTCATCGCATCACGTGGATGAATCTCAACAATGGACAGCAGGATATGCTGAAAACTCCATGGCGAGCCATTGGTTACAATTATTTCATTTATGTAATTCCGTCAGAATGGTTTTTTCAAGATGCAACGGTAAGCGAACCTTTTGCCGAGCCTTATTTTGAAAGAGTAAAAAACCGTTCTGTAGAGCAAATAACATAATGTTTTTTGTTATTTCAACATCCTTCATGCAATATTTCCGTAACATTTCGTAGTTCCCCTGGCGATACCACTGCAAGGCCATAAGACCATCACCGCTCTTTTTCACATTCAGTGTGTGTTCAGCTACGCCATTCAAACTGAGTCGATAGCCAAGATGTTTCTGTATTTCTTCAAGCAGATCCAAAGTCGGTAGTTCATCTAGACCTGTTTTGCCGTAAGAATATAATACCCTGTTATCAAATCTTTTATTGTTGAATCCGACCACAAGTTCAAGTGAGTGGAGGTGCTCCATAAGAGATTCGACCTCTTCTTCCAGATAGGTCACATAACCATCAAGCACAGAGTCATAGACAACCCCTAAAGACATTCCCATTTTTTCAACATTTTGCCATCCCCCAACCTCTTCGGCCGAAAATTTTGTTTCCAGATCAAAGACGCCAAAGTGTTCCGGTAAAGCAGCAATGCCCTTTACAGGCAAGACTGTGTTGTCCAACACTCCGGAATGCACCGCCGGCGGTATTCTCTGCTGCTCGCTGCATTTTCCTTTTTGATGGGGTTTAGAAAGAATTTTTCTCAGCAAAAAAAGACAGGCTGATTTATCAATAGGTCGATTCCCGGAACCACATTTAGGGGAATGAACACACGCAGGACAGCCATTACTGCAATCACAGGAAACAACGGTTTCCAACGACCTCCGCAGAAGCTCTTCCGCTTTGTTATAGGCCTCGGCAGACAGCCCCGAGCCGCCGGCATGACCGTCATAGATAAAAATTGTAGCACCTTCTGTCTGTTCATGGTGGGGACAGGATATTCCTCCGACATCATTTCTGTCGCAAAGAACCAGAAGTGGAAAAATTGAAATCATCACATGTTCAAG
>CAYUPL010000002.1:0-117835 GCA_964446655.1 uncultured Desulfopila sp. | reverse complement strand
ACTTCCTTACCAGACAGATCAAGCTTTTCCACCAGCCATGTTTGCATTCTATGCAGATAAACTGCTCCCTCGTGGCATTCTTGCAAGGCTCGAGCTGCATCGATTTCTCCAAGAATCTGTCCGGTTTCGCCATTAATTATCGTCAGTGCGTTCCCGGTACCGCGTAAATTCACATGCCTCTGCGGTCGTTTTCGTGTTGCATAGTATTTGAGGCCATCAGCAGAAAGGAGTAAGGACGATTCGGCAGTCAACGCATCAACGCAGGAGATCACTCCAGGAGCAGCAAGAATATCCTCGTCCCTTTGAAGCGGAATTTCTGCGGCCGCACAAACGAGGTGTTGGCGAATAATCTTGCTATTAGCAACATTCAAAACAGCAGATTCCACTTCCCCGGCAAAAAATCGTAGAGGATTGTTCATATAGTACTGGTCCAGAGCATCTTCACTGCCTATTAAAATCACAGCCGACTCACGGTCTCTGCGCCCTACCCTGCCACCACGCTGATGCGTCGCCATGATTGAGCCGGGATAGCCAACCAGGATGCAGATATCAAGATGTCCTATGTCTATGCCAAGCTCGAGCGCCGAGGTGGCAATAACCCCTAGGAGTTCTCCGCTGGAAAGTCTTCTTTCAATCTCTCTGCGCTCCTCTGCCGGAAAACCGGCTCTGTAAGAGCTCAGTGTATCGGCCTTATTGCCAAGTCTCGGTCGTGTCCAGAGGGATATCAGTTCCGTCATTTTTCTTGACTGGGTATACACAATTGTACGCAGACCTCGTTTTATGGCTGCTTCCAAGAGTTTACTTGCGGTATATGCCGGAGAATCCCAGGGATTGAGTAGAAGAAAATGCTTTTTGCTCTGTGGAGCTCCGCTTTGAGTTATGCTTTCAATCGTACCTCCGACAAGCTGCTCGGCAAATGTCTTTGGGTTACCGATCGTTGCCGAGCTGAGGATAAATCGAGACTGTTTACCGTAATATTCGGTTACCCTTTGTAAGCGACGCAGCAACCAGGCAATATGTGATCCGAAAATTCCGCGATAGCTATGCACTTCATCTATTACAATAAAGTCAAGATTTCCGAAAAAATGGGACCAGTTTTCGTGAAACGGCAGAAAAGACAGATGCAGCATATCCGGATTGGAAATGAGGATGGGTGGGGTCTGTTGGCGGATCTTCCTTCTCCTGTATGGCGAAGTATCACCATCATAAATTGCCGCTAATTCTTCGCTGCGATGCAGCCCTGATTGTGAGAGATGATTCTGGAAAAGATGGAGAGATTTAAGCTGATCCTGGGAAAGCGCTTTCAGGGGAAAGAGAAAGAGAGCGTGACTTTTTTTCTCTTTGAAAATTTTTTCCAGAACAGGAAGTATATATACCAGGCTTTTTCCAGAAGATGTGGCAGTTGCCACAAGTACATCCTGGTTGGATAATATTTTGGTGATTGCTTCCGCTTGATGGCTGTACAGATTACCTATTCCCATTTCCGACAAACAGGATGCCAATTCGGTTGAAAGA
The DNA here is from genome assembly GCA_964446655.1 of uncultured Desulfopila sp. GTDB lineage: Bacteria > Desulfobacterota > Desulfobulbia > Desulfobulbales > Desulfocapsaceae > Desulfopila_A. The sequence continues at coordinate 116,320 of CAYUPL010000002.1, read as the reverse complement.
ATATCTGTATTGTAGGCATAGACCGGCAAGGTATTGTCATACGTCTTATGATAGACAACCTGCGGCCCGAATTTCGGCGAAGCCTTTAAAGAAGCAATGTATTCCTGCACCTGTTGGACCTGCTGTTGCGCTATCGAGTTCATATATTTGATTTAGGTTGCCTAATATCTTGAGAATGTATATCCTGTGCTCTTAATTACATCGTAATTCGGGGTATGAACGGTATTTTCATTACACTATACAGCAACAATCTTTTCTGCAATTAAAGATACACAACCCATACCATCATGACATCAATCGCCACACTCGGACCAGTTGGCTCAGACAGTTACCTGGCAGCCAAACAATATAATGCAACTGCGGATCTATTGTGTTTTAACAGCATGTATGAGCTTGTTTCCGCCTACCAGGCCGGCAAAGCAGAACTGGCCCTTATTCCGGTGTATAACACCAGAGAAGGCGAGATAAAGGAGTATTTCAGCTTTCTGGTTGCGTTAAACGGCTACTACTGGATAGACAATGTTGTTCTTCCCATTCACTTATCATTAGGAACCATCGACTCAACAGAAACTGCTGTGGATACTATTGTCGGCAGAGGATCGGTCTTTAACCAGTGCAAGGACTACCTCAAAGCAAACTTCCCCGACGCGACCTTGATAACAGTTTATAATATTGAGAACAAACTGCACGAAATTAAAGATAAGAACTTAACAAGCCATGCTGTTATCGAATCAGAAGAGCTGTTGCGAAGATTTGGGTTTTCTCTTCTCGAACGAGAAGTTGTGTCGCACAATAAGACTCGATTTGCTGTTCTCAGTTCCGAACCTGCCGGCATAACAGGGTACGATGCGACGGCTATAATCACTCGTCCTCTTAAAGACAGAGTCGGCATGCTGGTAGATATCCTGGGAGAATTCACCCGTCGTGGTATCAATATCGTCGATTTGAGATCTGAAAATGACATAGAAACGCAAAAACTGCAGATTTACCTGGAAATAGAAGGACATTGCCATGATGCCGTCATCACCGAGGCTCTGTCAAGTATCGAAAAACAAATCATACAGGAAGATAACGCTTTACAAGTACTTGGGTCTTTTCCCCGGGTAGACATGAGGGTCAAAAGGATCAAGTCGTTTGGCTTTATTGGTACCGGCGCAATGAGTAAATGGTTTGCCGATCGTCTCAAAGGTGAAGGATACCAGACCTTTATTACCGGAAGATCAAGTGCCTTGCTGCCGGAACAAATGATTCCTCAAGTAGACGTTGTCATCATCTGCGTCCCAATTTCAGTAACGGCCGCAACAATAGAAAAATATGGCCATTTTCTCAGAGAAGGGCAGGCTCTCATTCTGCTGGCAGGCGAATCGGAAAACAGTCTTAAAACTGCATTCAGCCATACGGAAGAAGGTGTTGAAGTCATGCTGGTTCACAACCTCTGGGGACCACAGGCAATGACGATGAAAGATAAAAACGTCGTTGTGGTGCGAACCAGAAGAACAGGAAGTTTATGTAGTGAATTCGAAGCCTTCCTGTATAAACACGGTGCAGAAATATATCATGACAGCGCCACCGACCATGACCTTCTCATGGGTGTCAGCCAGAAACTGCCCACCATGATTTCCGTGGCTTTAGCTGCAACCCTGGCCGAACATGAAATCAATTGTAATGATATCAGCAGTCATTCGACCCTCACCTCAATTTACGGTTTGCTTGCCATGGCACGTATACATAGCCAGAATCCCAGAACCTATGCCGAGATTATGGCAACGAAAGGAGACGGCCGAAAAATAGTAAAAACATTCGCCGACAAGCTACAAAGCATGATAGAGTGCGCAGAAAAAGAAGACATCAACACGCTTAGCAAAATTATGTCTGAAAATCAGGGCTATATGACAGAGTCGTTTTTAGAGGCCAGAATGAAACAGGCGAAAGCCATTGATGAAGTCCTCAATGAATCCGGCGTGAATTTCCACTATTGATGGAAGATGTTTTTTAGAGACTGCCTGTTGAAGGCTTAAATTGCCTCAACATCATTACTTCATTACCGATCCATTATTTTTTTTATACAGTAAGGCCATAACGAATTATCATCGGCATATTTTATGCACCGAGAAACTATAAACAAGGAGTACTTATGTTAAGTCGTGATCTGAATTATCTCGATGAGGTTCACACCTGCCCTCACTGCAGCCAAAAAATGTCCTGCTGCGAAGCACCACCGGTGCATATCGGAGACGGTCTTGGCTGGGGCGCCGATGTCCTTTTTATCTGTCTCAATGATGCCTGCTCACTTTTTCTTAATGGTTGGGAGTCCATCGAGGAAAAATATGGTCATCATGCCTCCTATAGATATATGGAACTACCCGGCGGTACTGAAGGAAATCTCATGATGGTCGGCAATGTTGATGCTTTCAAGGCCAGTGTCATAGATCCGGAAGAACTGAAACGACAAAATACACGTTATCAAAAAGAAAAAAAGGCCCTCGAGGAATTGAAGACCTGCGTTGCAGAGCAAAATATTGGCCCTGCCCTCTATCTTGTTCTTGACGAAGCTGCCAATATTGAGGACCGTAAAAGAGCAGTTTCATTACTTCTTCAAATCAATGACCTCTCTTGCGTTGATGCGATCCGCAATCATACATTTCGCGACACCTCTTTGGAGATGGCATGTAACCAGACGATCGAACTTCTGTTGCAGAAAAACTACCAGAAAGAATGTCCTTCCTGTGGCAACCTTGTCAAAAAGCAGGCAAAGAAATGTATGCATTGTAAGGAGGAGTTTTAAAAGAATTTATCCTTGCAAATCTGAGGTCAAACGAGTATAAGGTAGTCGTTTTTCAAACACTCCAAGTTGGATGGTGGGCGTGGCTCAGTTGGTTAGAGCACCTGGTTGTGGCCCAGGAGACCGTGGGTTCAAGTCCCATCGCCCACCCCACTCCTTATAAAGAGTCTCTGCCGGTTTGCAGAGACTCTTTATTGTTTCCCTGTATTATCGCTCCTCATAATTCTGGAAATGTGTTAATCCTCTCTTATACTCTCTTCACCAGTATGATTGCTTTATGATAATAATTCTTTAGCATCCAGATGATAGTTGAAACTGATTCCGACATGTAAGAAATAATTTATAAACCCCATATTGAATACAGCATCATGAGAAATTACAAAAAACTGGACCAACCTGAGATTCTGCAGTATCTCTTTTATCCCCGCCTAGAAAAGCAAGCTGTGACAACAGCAAATGCCCATACTATCGATATCAAGGTTGAGGAAGATGTTACGCTCGGCTGCCGCCTCTATTTACACGACCCAACATCACCAACTGTACTCTTTTTTCACGGCAATGGTGAAACGGTAAACGATTACGACACTATCGCCATGTCGTATATTCAAACAGGGTTGAATTTCTTTATATCTACCTATCGTGGTTATGGGTGGAGCAACGGCACCCCTACAGTGGCAAACATGCTGGCCGACTGCGTAAAAATCCATGAAGCCGTACAGCAAACCATGATAGACTTCAACCTCCGTCGCGACGCTCTCTTTGTGATGGGACGATCCATAGGCTCTGTGCCGGCCATTGAGCTCTGCTCCATTTACGATGAATCCATCAGAGGCCTTATCGTGGAAAGTGGCTTTGCCGATACCCTGCCCCTTTTACAAAATCTTGGAATAACGCCACCTGAAGATCTTGTAAGTGAACAGGATGGCTTTGGTAATAGACAAAAAATTGAATCAATCATAATGCCGACACTTCTCCTCCACGGTGGTGCGGATAGTCTCATTCCCGTGGCTCAGGCTGAAAGACTGCAGGCCTTCAGCGGCGCACGAACAAAAAAGTTTTTCGTTATTCCAGGAGCCGACCATAATAGTGTCCTAAGCGCCGGTGGTGAACTGTATTTCTCAACAATTAAAGACTTTATTGACGATATCACCGGTGCATCATCTTGGCGAAACAGAAGAAAAAAATTCAGGAAAAACAGTTAACATGACATCAAAACGATCCGATTATCTGTCCTGGGACGAATATTTTATGTCTGTTGCCCTCCTCTCGGCGCAGAGAAGTAAAGACCCTAGTACTCAGGTAGGGGCATGTGTCGCCAACAGAGAAAATAAAATTGTCGGTGTGGGGTATAACGGTTTCCCCTGGGGGTGCTCGGATGATGAGCTGCCATGGAATCGTCAGGGAAATTTTCTCGACACTAAATATCCTTATGTCTGCCATGCCGAGCTGAATGCGGTCCTCAACTCTATTTCCCGCGATCTGCGGGGATGTAGAATCTATGTGGGACTCTTTCCATGCAACGAATGTACAAAGGTGATACTACAGGCAGGCATCGAAGAAATAATTTATCTGTCAGATAAATACGCCGATTCCGATGCGGTGAAAGCTTCCAAGGTCATGCTGCACAAGTCTCCCAATATTACCTATCGGCAACTCGTCACAAAACGGACAACACTGACCATTGATTTTTCGGTACCGGAAAAGCAATAATGGGAAAACACATACAGTTTACGAATTATGCTCAAAACCTTTAAATGTGATATCTTTACGTAAACCGCTCTCCTCAAGAATGATCTCTCCCTTCGCAGAGGTTATTTTTCCTATTCGAACAAACGGTCTTTGTAACTGGTGTCCCAGTGCATCGAGCTTCTCCCGATTGCAGGCAGCTGCTGTAAAAATAAGCTGGTAGTCTTCACCACCCGATACAATCATGTCGGTTGTCGAAAGATTCAATGTTTCACAAAGATGTGGAAGTTCTTCTAGAAAAGGGAGCAACGAGCCGGACAGGACCGCGCCGACTTGACTTTCAAGACAGATATGGCTTAAATCCGTTGCGACCCCATCAGAGATATCCTGCATAGCCGATACCAGGCCGCTCTCTGCCAATGCCAATCCCGTCATAACCTGCGGCTGCGGATCCAAATGGGCGTTGATGTACTGCGAGAGCTTTTCATCAACCTTTATTTTCCGCTGCAAAATTTCAAGTCCCATGGCAGCTGTTCCTAAGGCTCCGGAAACATATATATCATCTTCCGGTTTTGCTCCACTACGGTACAGTACGGTATCAGGGTGGGCCGAACCGAGAACAATAATGTTGATGGTGAGAAGAGCGCTTCCGGCAATATCACCCCCGATAAGCAGACAATCGTTTTCCTGCAGCATACTTGCCACACCATCATGCCATCTTTTCAGCCAATCGTCGGAAAGATATGGAGGAAGCGCCAAGGATACGGCTATAAAACGAGGTTTTCCTCCCATAGCTGCGATATCGCTGAGGTTGACGGCAACAGCTTTTCTGCCGAGGAGATAGGCATCGTGCCACTCCAGAATGAAATGGACATTTTCGACCAGAAGGTCGGTGGAAATCATCCAGCAAAAATCTTCCGCGCCCTTGAACACAGCACAATCATCGCCAATTCCTTGCAGCAAAAGGTCGGACTGACCGACAAACTGCTTTCGTATGTTCGCAATAAATTCTCTTTCTTTCACAGGCTCTCTCTTTGTAAAACCGCCCTGCTATTTGATTCGTTTTATAAATCCACCACTCTTTTTGCCGGATACGGTCTGGTTCTGAGGCGGGGAAACATTTCCAAAATCAACAGCTTTGATAAATCTTTCCTCTCCTCCCATGGTAAATATCTCCATACCGGTCATCTGCTCCGTTCGTAATGTCCAGGTCATGTGCTGAGGAGGCAAAGAAAGTACATTTATACCGATATTCCACCACTCATCTTTTCTGCTGCTATCCCGCTCAATAGAGGTAACATAGGCGTAAACAAGCATTTCCGGTTGTTTGGCGACTATCAGGACAATGTCTCCTACCGCTGTGGAGTCTTTGAATTTGATAACGTTTTTTAGCTCTTTGACAAGTTTTTCCATAATGCTATTGATTCCGTGGCACAGTGATGAATTGAGATTCTATTATTACTTTGCTTTCTTCAAAATAGCTGCGACTCGTTATGGCGGAATAATGCTCTTTAAATCCGCCAAGAAGTGGCAGGATGAAATCATCAATTACCTTTTTTGACATATAGGCAGTTTTTCTGCTTTGTAAACCCATGATTGTACCGCTCCAGCGAACGAGCGTCTCTGCAGTTTCGAGCAGATCAGGTATCTGGGCAAAGACCATTGCATTATTGGGGAGCAGCAGATCTTTGCCATACTGCTTAAACTGGTTCGATTCAACAATACTGTTTCCATCCTTGATCGTATCAATTATATCCTGCTGCATTTTGATGGAGCTGCTGATATAGAGAGCATCATTATAAAAAGTAAATACAGGTTGCAGACCTTTCTGCATTTCGTTTCCCCAATAGGTAAACAATATGCCGCGGTATATTTCACTTTTATGGGGAATGAGAGATTTTTTAAAGATGTTGTGAAAGGCGGTTCGGGCTTTATCATCATCAAGAATGCTCACGGTCAGAGCGAAATTTGGTACAGGAACCAAATCGACCGTTGCGGGTCTGCTTACCATCAGGTGCAAACTGTTTCCCACTAAACGGAGAAGATCATCAAACTCAATATCCGCTGCTCCAGCGACACTCTCTTCAATTTCAGCAGAAAATGCATCTGTGATACCGGACTCTTTTATATAGATATCCCATAAAGCTGCGATGTTCAGGGTGTTGGTCCAATAATAGAGCAATGAATCGGCTGGAGCTCTAATAATATTACGGTTGAACTCCGGCTTGGTACTGAATTGAGCTGCCGTTCTTTTATTGAGTTTATATTTGTTAAAATGGAAAGTCATACCATTACGAGAGTAGCCCTTCTTTCTATCAGTCCCAAATCCTGCAGAGGTAAAACCATTCAATTTTCCTAAATGTTTCAGGATCTGCCGGTGCCCCTCAATTTCATCATGAAGAAGGCCTTGCAGTTGCTGTTTAATGCCTGCAACAGAAAAATAGCAGAAAAGTTGTGACTGCCTGTATTTTTGACTCAACTCACTGTAAAAAAAGTTTTCACGCAAGTTTATCTTGTTATCATCAAAACGGTCTAAAGCCCGCCGTAAGGTCTTTTCCTGCAAAGAAGCGACCACCAACCGGCCCGTGGCAACAAAAGAGAGAATTTCTTCCCCTAGAGGAATGCGATAAATGAGATGACTGCCGTATTGAATACTGCTGATCTGCATATCCGCACCTTTTAAAGATGCTGCAGTTTCCAACAGAGCGTTACCATGCCGTGGTTCAGAAAAGAAAATCACGTTGTCATGCATATCCTCCTTCCCTGGCGCCTGAGAAATATGAGGAAGAACCGCAACGGCAAAATATTTACTGAAAAATTCATCATAAATGGCACGGGCCGAGGGAGATTGCAAAAACTCATAAACCGTTCGTATCTTGTCAACTGTAGCAACCGGAACTTCAATATCAAGGGCAAGCCTGACAATATCAATTGAGCGAATTGTTTCAATCAATCGATTTTGACCCAGATTTTCTATTATGGGCCCGAGCTCTTTCTGTTGAACATAGAAGAGAACATTTTCCGGGAGAAAAGAGGAGGGGTGAACACCTTCATGTTTACGATAGAGCAGGTAGAAAGCTAACACAGCTGACAAGGCTAGAAGCACCGTTATGAGAAGAAGTCTCATTTTCATAGTATTCTACAACCTCATCCCCTACCCCATTCTTCGATATTGTATTGCTTCGGCAAGATGTGGTTTCTCAATATTGTTTTTCCCATCCAGATCTGCAATTGTTCGGGCAATTTTTAAGATTCGGTGATATGCGCGTGCAGACAAACCCAGGTGCTCGACACTTTTTTCCAGCAGTCGCTTACTTTCATTGTCGATAGAGCAGTACTTACCTACCATTTTAGCTGTCATACCGGAATTGGACAAAAGCAAACTGTACTCTTTGTATCGATTCTTTTGAATATCACGTGCTTTGTTGACACGTTGCCGGATTCTACTTGACTTTTCCGCATCAGTCGAACTCTCTATATCCTTATATGGCACTGCTCCAATTTCCAGATGCATATCAATCCTGTCCAGCAGCGGGCCTGAAAGTTTTGCCATGTAATTGTGAATCTGAAAAGCACTGCAGGTACATCTGTTTCGTTTGTCTCCCAAAAATCCACATGGACAAGGATTATAAGCCGCAATCAGTAAAAAATCAGCTGGAAAGCAGAGTGACATGTTTGCTCTGGCAATAGTGACTAGGCGGTCTTCCAGGGGCTGTCTCAACATCTCCAGGGCCCTCTTTCTGAACTCGGTCAGTTCATCAAGAAAGAGAACGCCGTTATTTGCGAGGGATACCTCTCCAGGCCTTGGATAGCTGCCGCCGCCAATCAGGCCGGCGTCTGAAATGGTATGATGCGGAGAACGAAAAGGTCTTTGTGAAACAAGTGCAGTGTTTCCTGAAAGAGTTCCTGCAATACTATGGACTTTTGTTGTTTCCAGAGCTTCTGCAAAACTCATATCCGGTAAAATTGTTATAATTCTTTTGGCAAGCATGGTTTTCCCTGCACCTGGAGGGCCTTTCATGAGGACATTGTGATTACCGGCGGCAGCGATCTCCAACGCTCTTTTGGCATACTGCTGTCCCTTTACATCGGCAAAATCTTCCTCGGAAGTCATACTTTGTGAAAAAACTTTCGCCACATCTGTGACATATGGCAAAATTTCTCTTTCATGTAATAAAAACTCAACCGATTCATAGAGGTAATCAACCGGAAAAACGTGAATACCGTCGACAACTCCGGCTTCATAGGTGTTCTCTCGCGGGATAATGACCCCTGCCATGCCCCGCTCACGAGCGTTGAGGACCATGGGGAGAACACCTCGAACACCGCGGACCCTTCCATCCAACGAAAGCTCACCTATTATTGAGTACTTCTCTAAAATATCCGGTGCTATCAACCCATTAGCCGATAAAATGCCAAGAGCTATGGGAAGATCATATCCCGCACCTTCTTTTTTAACGTTGGCAGGAGCGAGATTGACCGTTATTCTTTTGTTGGGAAAATCGTACCCACAGTTTTTTATTGCCGCCTTGACCCTGTCCTTACTCTCTTTCACGGCGCCATCAGGCAATCCCACTGTCGAAAACATCGGCAACCCGGTGGTGATATCAACTTCAATCTCCAAAGAGAGACCTTCTACGCCAACCACGATACAACTGTTTGTTTTTGCAATCATACTTTACTCATAGCCTCATTTTTTAACAAAAGAACAATAGCTGGTCAGGGATGATACATTGCCTGGATTTCTTTCGAATATGGGCCGTTTTGCTTGTCATAAATATAGAGCGGTCTTTCTATCTTCAATCCGACTCCACCGTTTTTACTGCACTCCAACAGGACAAGTGACGCACTCTCTGCCTGAGGATAACTGTATACCAACTGCATCCGCTTAACTTGAATCTTCCTGGAAGTGAGAGCAGACAGGAGGTCCATTAGAAATTCAGCCGGAAATATAGTTGCGAAGATCCCTTTATTCTTCAACGCAAAAGCAACGCAGGCGGCAACGTCTTCAGGAGATGCGGTGACCTGATGTCTTGCCAGGAGACTTTCACTGTTTTCACTGGTGCGACCACTACCAACCGGGAAAAAAGGTGGGTTACAGATTATATGGGAAAATGTCTCCGCTGGGCAGAAATGGCGAATTTCCCGATAATCTCCTTGCATTATGTTGAGTTTCTCATCATAGTTGTTGATCCGGCAGTTTTTCCGGGCTACCTGTACTAGGCTGTCTTGAACCTCAATTCCTACAATTTTTTCTATCCCGGCATCGTTTTTATAAAGCAAGAGAAGAGACAGTATGCCGCATCCACATCCCATATCAAGCACCTTGGCTTTTTTCCAGGAAAGAGAAAAGTGGGCGAGAAGTACAGAGTCGATAGAAAATCTGTACCCATTTTCATTCTGATAGCAAATCAGATTACCATTAAACAGAGAATTCTTTGTTATCTTAGAGATATTATTCATTGTTATCCTTCTGTCCCGAATTGAGACATTATCAAGAAAAAGGTTAGGCGGTCAACCTCTTTCCCGTTTTATGGCGAAAATTATTATATTAATCTTAAACCGAATTCCTCCTTGGCATAGCAAACAGCATCAAGTGTAATGTGAGCAGATCCGACTTCCGGGCATGGATTGTCTCGCTACCCTTTACTAATTTCTCCCAATAACAACGTACGAAAGTATGGTATTTTTGTTGTAATGCAGTATATTTGAAAAGGAAACTAAAACACCGGGTCACGGGTCACACGTATCACCATAAAAAGAGTGACACAACCCGGCACTTTCTCGTCTTTCAACGGAGTAAAGCACGCAATGTTTGATATTTTTATAAAAACGCATTTTGCCGGAGCCCACCACCTCCGCGATTATCCCGGAGACTGCGAACTCCCCCATGGCCATAACTGGAAAGTGAAAGTCACAGTTCGGGCGAAAGACCTCGATAAAATAGGTATGGGAATTGATTTTAAGGTACTTAAAAAACATGTCAATGAGGTAGTTGACCGTCTCGACCATCGAGATCTGAACGCTATGGCTGAATTTGCCCTTCTCAACCCGTCTTCCGAGCATATTGCCATGTTCATTTATGACAATCTTGTTGATACCCTGCAAGCGGAAAGATATTTCCTCTACTCTGTCGAGGTTATGGAGACGGACACCTCCGGCCTTATCTACTATGGAAACACAAAAAACTAATATATATGAATAATTTATTAGAAACACGAATTGCTATTGTCGGCCTTGGCTATGTCGGCCTTCCTCTTGCCGTTGAATTCGGCAAAAAATACACGACCGTCGGCTTTGACCTCAAAGAAGAACGTATAGCTGCGTTAAAAACCGGCACAGATATTACCATGGAAGTAGATCGCCGTGAGCTCGACGAAGCAAAGCAGATACATTTTACCTCTTCGCCGCAAGACATGGCAAATTGTAATGTCTTTATAATTGCTGTTCCTACACCGATAGACAGCGCTAAACGGCCCAATCTCCACTATCTTGAAAGTGCTTCTGAAATAGTCGGTCATCTACTGAAAAGGGGGGATTATGTCATCTACGAATCAACCGTCTACCCCGGTGCCACCGAAGAAGTTTGCGTTCCAATTCTACAGGATCTTTCAGGACTGAAGCTTAATGATGATTTTTACTGCGGATACAGTCCGGAAAGAATCAACCCAGGTGACAAAGAACACCGCTTACCCAATATAGTCAAAATTACCTCCGGGTCCGATAGTGCATCTGCGGAATTCATTGATCTCCTCTATAAAAGCATCATTACAGCAGGAACCTTTAAGGCAAGTTCCATTAAGGTTGCCGAGGCGGCTAAAGTCATAGAGAACACCCAAAGAGATGTCAACATTGCTCTTATCAATGAGCTCTCTCTGATTTTCCACAAACTCAACATAAATACGACAGAAGTATTGCAAGCAGCGGGCACTAAGTGGAACTTTCTGCCCTTTCGTCCTGGACTTGTCGGAGGGCACTGCATAGGTGTCGACCCCTACTACTTGACCCATAAAGCCAAACAGGTCGGTTATCATCCTAATATGATCCTTGCAGGAAGACGACTCAACGACAACATGGGTCAATACATCGCTGCAAGAATTATCAAGCTTATGGTCAACAAAGGTATAGATATTTCCAAGTCGAAGGTGTTGATCATGGGGCTGACTTTTAAAGAAAACTGTCCGGATCTGCGTAATACTAAAGTTGTGGACATTATAAACGAACTAAAAGAATACAGTATTGATGTCGAAGTGTACGACCCGTGGGTACGTGGTGAAGAGGCGTATGAGGAATACGGTATTGCAATGGTGGATGTTCCGGAAAAGATGCATTTTGACGGAGTTGTTCTTGCAGTAGCACACCAACAATTCACTGAGCTTTCCCTCGATGATGTCAAAGCATTCTGTAAGAGCAAAAGTGTCGTTTTCGATGTCAAAAATATTTTTCCGGCAGACCTTGTGGATGGTAGTCTGTAACCTGTACGGTCATCTTGCCCTCAGAGAACGGAAATGGATCCTTTTTTTACTCATTTTCAGGCTGTGTTGCGCTCCTGACTACCGTACGGGCAAGATCGGCAAAAACAAGATTATGGATTGGGACAATGGCATACCAGTAGAGCCTCCCCAGAAGCCCTCGTGGAATAAAATGCGCTGTCTGAACAAGCTGCTCAGGTTGGCAATCAAACTCAAGCCAGGCCTGCCCTGGAAGTCTCATCTGGGCATAGAGCAAGAGACGTTTCCCCTCTTTGATATCAACAACTTTCCAGAAATCCAGGGCGTCGCCGATACGAAGATCTCCCGACATTCTTCTGCCGCGGTTCAGGCCGTAGCCGCCGACTATTTTGTCAAACAGACCTCGTATCTTCCAGAGATAATTGTAGCGGAACCACCCTTTCGGCCCGCCAACAGCACAGGCAGCCCTGAATACATCATGCTGATGTACCTTGCCGTCATAGGAGATGATACGGATATCTCGTAAGACCGCCCCAACAGGATCATCAAAATCTTTCACATCACAGGCAGCTTCTCCACTGCTGTCGCACCATCTGCTGACTACCTGGTTTTGCTGTAGCATCAAGTCTGCCCTTTCCACAGCTTTTTTAAACGGCATTGGGATAATAGCCGGGTAATGCTTTGCAGCGTTGTCATTCTGCAAAACTGTTTCAGACTTTAATCCTTCAACGAGGGCGGATGCCAGTTTATATGGAATTGGAGTAAATAGAATCAGCCAGTATGAAGAGAGCCTGGGAGAAAGTACCGGTACCGGCACCAGGAATCTTTTTAATCCCAACACCTCTGCCGTCTGGTTCATCATCTCTTGAAAGCTCAAGGCCTCGCTTCCTATATCTACGACAATATCTTTATCATACTGTAATGCAATGGACTGTTCCAGATATGACAGCACATCAACTATGCCGATGGGCTGTGTTTTTGTTCTGACCCATTTCGGGGTGATCATCAGGGGCAGTTTCTGGGTGAGATTCCGTATTATTTCATAACTGGCACTGCCGGAACCGATTATTACCCCGGCGCGCAGCCAAATCGTCTGTATTTTTCCCGGCTCAGCGGCCAAAATTTCACCTGTTTCAATCCTGCTGAGCAGGTGTGTGGAGGCACTCTCTTTAAGCCCCAATCCGCCTAAATACACAATTCTTTTAACACCGGCCCGCCGACAGGCTATTCTGAAATTCTCAGCACTTTTCTTATCCAGGTCCCGGTAATTTTGTTTTGATCCCATTGAATGGATCAGATAAAAAGCAGTGTCTGCTCCACTTAATGCCTGGTGCAACGAAGAAATGTCAAAGGTGTTTCCTTCGCAGATCTCAACCTTATCGGCAATATGCGTTTGGATTTTGTTTGGGTTACGTACCAGGAGTCGCAAAGAGTAGGAGGGGTTTTCCAGGAGGCGCTGCGTCAGCCGTCTGCCTATGTAGCCGGTCGCTCCAGTAATGAGTATCTTTTCAGGCATATTGTTCTTCACCGGCAGTAAAGGAGTTTTGTTGAACCATCATTTATCCTGCATTGTATGGAATGCAATCTGAGCAGCTTTCTCTGAAGCATTTGCACTTCCTAAAATATGCCGGATAGAGCGTAAATCGGTCTTCATATACTTTCTGACATTGTCATCGAATAAGATGCGAGCCAATTCAATCTCAACACTTCCCGGGTAGACCTGCTCCTGTAATAATTCTGTAACGACACTTTTACCGGCCACTATATTAACCAGGGAAAAATAAGGAATATCAATGAAAATCTTGCCGATAAAATATGATAGCGGCGCAAATCTATAGGCCACAACCATTGGAATATCCAGAACGGCGAGTTCGAGAGTTACGGTCCCTGAAGCAGCAACAGCCGCATCACAGGCAGCCATCAGATCATACCGGTCTTCTGATAATAAATGTATTTCAAGATCGTTGCGATATTCTTTGAGACCGCAGTTTTCCAGATCGGCAGCGCTCAGAGTGGAGGCAAGAGGTATGAGAAAGGCAAGGTCACGAGAATACTTCTGTTGCATCCTTTTTGCGGCTTCAAGAAAAACAGGGAGAAGATAGGATACTTCTTTTTTTCTGGATCCAGGTAGAATTCCGACAAGCGCTTTTCTGGAATCTATATCATATTTTTCACAAAACCGTTCTCGATCGAGTTGAACCTTTACCTCTTCCAAGACCGGATTACCGACATAGGTTGCATCAACCCCTCTGTTCTTGAGATAGATTTCTTCAAAAGGAAGAATTACGCCTGTTCTGTCGACATATCTGGCGAGCTTTTTAACACGATTTTTGCGCCACACCCAAACTTTAGGGGGAATATAATAGTAAACAGGAATATTGAGCTTATGGGCCAGGCGGGCAATCCGAAGATTAAAACCGGCAAAATCGATAAGGATGACGAGATCGGGTTTTCTTTGCCGTAATTCAGTTTTAATACGCTTCAGAGTAACTAAAATTTGCCCAAGCGCCGAAAAAATCTCAGCAACACCCATAACTGCGATTTTTTCAGCGTTGCAAACAATCTCAACTCCGGCATCGGCGAGATCTTTGCCCCCCATGCCGAAAAATCGACATGCCGGTTTAATTCGCAGCATCGCTTTGACCAATCCTGCGCCATGCAAATCTCCGGATGCTTCTCCGGCGACAATCATAATAGATGGTGATACCGGAATTTCTGGTTTCATTTTGTTTCAGGGTTCAAATCCCTAAATACGCCTTCTGTATATCCGGATTATTGAGCAATGATTCAGCTTGTCCGGTGAGAGTGATCATACCGTTTTCTATGACATAACCTCGATCGGCAATCTGCAAAGCCTGGTAGGCATTTTGTTCAACCAGGAAAATCGTGGTTTCACTTTCGCTGTTGATCTTTTTAATAATCTGAAAAATCTGCTTAATAATCAGAGGGGCAAGGCCCATGGATGGTTCATCTAAAAGAAGCACCTTCGGGCGGGCCATCAAGGCCCTGGACAGAGCCAACATTTGTTGTTCACCGCCACTGAGCGTACCGCCGTCCTGATCGCGTCTCTCTTTCAGAATAGGGAAAAGGGAATAGACATAGTCGATGTCCTCCTTAATACCCGATTTGTCTTTACGCAGAAAAGCTCCCATATCGAGATTTTCCTTTACCGTCAAAAGAGGGAAAATATGTCTTCCTTCAGGAACCTGGGAGACACCCATTTTGACGATTTCATCGGGTGAGTTTTTTTGAATTTCCTTGCCGTTTAGAAGAATTTTACCGGACCTGCAGCCGACAACACCGGATATGGTCATCAGAATGGTGCTTTTGCCGGCTCCATTCGCCCCGATGAGAGTAACGATTTCACTTTTAGCAATTTCCAGGCTGACCTCTTTTATGGCGAGAATATTGCCATAGCCGGCCCGTACATTATCAAGTTTCAACATAATAATCTATTCACCTAAATACGCTCTGATCACAGCCGGATTGGCTCGGATTTCAGCTGGTTGACCCTCTGCGATTTTTTTCCCGTAATCGACCACATAAATTCTGTCAGAGAGGCTCATGACCAGCTTCATATCATGTTCAATGAGCAGAATCGCCAGGCCTTCACTGGAAATTTCCCGTATAAGGTCGTCGATTTGCCGTGTTTCATGCGGGTTCATCCCCGCAGCCGGTTCATCAAGAAGAAGCAGACTCGGCTCGGTAGCAAGCGCCCGGGCAATCTCAAGTCGGCGTTGCGCACCGTAGGGAAGGTTTTTGGCATATTCATCTATATATTTAGTCAGACCAACCTTCTCAAGGATGCGATGACTCTTCGCAACAATTTCCTGCTCCTCTCGACGTGTTGCCGGTCCTCTGAAAACAGCACCAAAAATAAACGCCTTGGTACGACAGTGGCAGCCGATCATGACATTTTCCAGAACCGTCATCTGCGCGAAAAGACGGATGTTCTGAAAGGTCCTGGCCAACCCATGTTCAGTAACCTTGTTCGGCAGAAGTCCCTTGAGGTTGACCCTGCAACCGCCATCCGGCGGATGCAAAAAAATTTCCCCCTTAGTGGGCACATAGATGCCGGTAAGGCAATTGAAAAAGGTGGTCTTGCCGGCTCCATTGGGACCGATAAGTGCTGCAATTTCCCCGGAATACACTTCCAGGTCGAGTTTGTCCAAGGCTCGTATCCCACCAAAGTCCATTGTCATTTGGGATACTTCCAGTATTGGCTTATCCATCTAGTTCGTGTTTGGTTTAGAATATTTATAGGTCTTACGCAAAGCTCCAATCATTCCCTGAGGTCGGAAGACCATCATCATGACAAGGACGGCGCCGAAAGCAAGCATTCGATATTCAGAAAGAGCACGGAGATACTCAGGCATTAAAATCAGAATAAGCGCGCCGATAATCACCCCGACAATAGATCCCATCCCTCCTAACACAACTACGGATAAAATGATGGCCGACTCAAGAAACGTAAAACTCGCCGGATTTATAAAGGTTGTTTTCGCCGCAAAGACTACCCCCACTAAACCTGCCCAGAATGCACCTAAAGAAAAGGCGGCCAGCTTCATTTTTCTTTTATCGATCCCCATGGCCTGGCAGGCAATCTCATCTTCTCGAAGTGCTATCCATGCCCGCCCCATCCGCGAATCCTGCAGCCGGTTGACTACAAATATTGTTATTATAACTGCAACAACCATAATATAGTAGAGGTAGATAATGGCGTCGTTAAGAGAAAGTTCAATACCGAAAAAGCCCGGTCGGGCAATATTGGAAATACCGCTTGGGCCTTGGGAAAATTCTCCCCAGTTTTCGAGAACCAGCCGGATTATTTCCCCGAACCCTAAGGTCACAATGGCAAGATAATCTCCTCTCAGGCGAAGAACCGGATATCCGAGAAGGATGCCGAAAATTGCAGCAAGACCGCCGCCAATAGGCAAGGCTGCCCAGAATCCCAGTTCAAAATGATGATGCAGCAGGGCATAGCTGTAAGCTCCCACCGCATAAAATGCCACAAACCCTAAATCCAGCAAACCGGCGAGGCCCACCACGATATTCAAACCGAGTCCCAGCATCACATACATCAATGCCGTTGTCATAATATTGGTCTGATACGTTGAAAATAAATGGGGAAAGACAAGAGCTGTCGCCAAAACCAGCCCGGCAAGGATGTACCTGTAACGTGATGTTTCAAGTATTGTATTAATCAAGGGCTTTTTATCTTCATCATCCTGGGTACCGGCGGAAACTCCACTTTCCTTTCGTTGCAGGAGATAGCGGAAAACAAAGGAGAGAAAAAAGGCGCCCACCGCTACATACAATGCTTTTTCCCAACGCCACTGTACAATTCGGTCAAGTGGATCAACCTTTATAACCATTATCGGAAAGGTCAGAAAGACGAACCACAACGAAGTTAACAGGCTACGTTGGATTTCTTTAAGTGAAAACATTTTTTAAACTCACACTTTTTTTGTTTCAGCCTTTCCCAGAATACCGGACGGCTTAAAGATCAAAATCAAAACCAGTAGCGAAAAGGCGAAAACATCTTCATAGTCACTGGAAACGTAACCGGTGGCGAAGCTTTCTGTCAGGCCGAGAACCAGGCTGCCCAAGACGGCGCCGGGAATTGATCCGATCCCACCGAGGACGGCAGCAGTGAATGCCTTGATTCCGGCAAGAAACCCGATAAAGAAGTTGATCTGCCCAATATGTGTGGCAATAAGCATACCTCCGATCGCGGCCAAGCCTGATCCGATAATAAAGGTGACCGATATCACTCGGTTGACATTAATGCCGACCAGCATTGCCATGGTTTTATCCTGGGCTGTGGCTCGCATGGCCTTGCCGATCTGGGTATATTTTATAAAGAGTGTGAGAAGCAGCATTGTTATAGTGGTGACAATCAATATTACCATATCGGTGGTCCCGACAATGTGCGCATATGGCTCGATTATATCAAGGTCCGGAATGAGTCCGGGAAACGGGAGAAAGTCTGAAGTCTGGGCCAGCAATACATAGTTCTGCAGGAATATGGACATGCCTATCGCACTTATAAGAGCGGATAGACGCGGTGCGTTGCGCAGTGGCTTATATGCTATTTTTTCAATGGTATAACCATATGAACTGGACCAGACAGCTGCGGCCAGACCAGCTATGATAATAATTGCAAGAAGGGGAAAACCGTATATTGATAAAACTGTCGCGACAATAAATGAAGTAAAAGCTCCAATCATATAGATTTCACCATGAGCGAAGTTAATCAATCCAATGATGCCGTAGACCATGGTATACCCCAGGGCAATCAAGGCGTAGATTGCTCCCCTGGTAAGTCCACTGAAAAGCAGTTCGATAAAATAATCCATATCAGCCACAAAAAAAAGAACCCGGCATGGTCATTCATCATAAGCGATAATGACCATGCCAGGTGATAGTAAAAAAGGCAGTTTCGTTTACATCTCTACGAAAACGCCGTCCTGAACCTTATATACCGAAAAGCCGACACCAATGGCATCTCCTATTTCGTCAAAAGAGATAGTACCCACCGGAGTGTCTACTTTTTCCGTCATAAGGGCTTTTTTCAAAGCTTCCAGATCAGTGGAATCGGCCTTCTCCAAGGCGTTGACCATGGCGAGTGCGGCAGCATAGGCGTTGTCAAAAAATGCTCCCGGATCACTGCCGAATACCTGCTTATGTTCTTCGACGGCAGCAATGGCCAATGGATTTGAGGCAGTGTCTCTCGGTCCGGAGGCGTAAACTCCCTCAGCATCTTCACCCGCCACCTTAATAAAGGTGTTGTCTTTCACGCCGTCATCGGAGATGAAGGTGGTATCAAGTCTTTTTTTACGCATCATGCTGACAATCTTTGAGGCTTCCGGATGATACCCTCCGAAAATGACGGCCTCAGCGCCTGAGCGACTTATTTTATTAACAACAGCGGAATAATCCACCGCGCCGGGAGTAACTCCCTCGAACAGCAGGACTTGTGCTTTGCCGGACTCTTCAAGAAATTTTTTGGCAAACTCGGCAAATCCCTTGCCATAGTCTCCTTTGTCATGAACCACGGCAAACTTGGTATAGCCAAGAACATTCAGGGCAAACTCAACATCCACTTTAGCCTGGTTGTCATCCGATGCTATTGTTCTGAAAAAATTGGGATAATCACCGCTCTGGGTGAGTTCCGGATTAGTTGCCGAAGGCGACATAACAAGCACGCCGGCGTTGTTGTAAATGGGCAAGGCTGCCTTGGTCGCGCCAGAGCAGATATGTCCCAGGACAACATGCACTCCGGCTGAAACGAGTTTCGTTGCAGTATTGGTAGCAACTTCCGGTTTACAGACATCGTCTTCTATAAGCAGTTCTACTTTTTTACCATTGATGCCACCTGCTGCATTGACCTTGTCGATAACCAGCTTGGCAGCATTAACACTTGGAAGTCCATATGAGGCAAGATCGCCGCTATGTGCTCCGGCCACGCCGAACTTGATGGTATCCGCGGCAAAACCGGTTGCGGCCACGGTAAACGTAAACGTCGCAGCCGCAACAGCTGCCAGAAATTTTCCACCTGTTGTTCTTTTCATGTATCCCTCCTGGAAAAGTTTTTGGTAGGCCCTTTATAAAATGATGACATTTCTTTAAACTACAATTAAACATCAGGGCTGAAAACTAAGTGAATCCAACTACTGTCTTTTACAAATATTCTGCAAAAATGGAAGAGAAAAATTCCCAAATTCGAAATTTCCTTCGTTCCAGCAATTAAAATGGTTAATAATCTAAACCTTCTTCTTACCCCACTTCGGCCTATCGGCATTTTCTACGCTTTTCTCATGAAACTCCGAGCGTGGTTGTTTCAAAAAAACATCATGCCACGCCATACTATTACAGTTCCCGTTATTTCGGCAGGAAATTTGACCATGGGTGGCTCAGGCAAGACCCCTGTAGTCATATATCTTGCCGGATATATGTTACGAAAAGGACTCAAACCTGCGGTAATCAGCCGTGGGTACGGTGGAGAGGCCAAGGAAAAAGTCAATATAATCTCAGACGGTAACCGGATTTTGCTGGACAGTCGGCAGGCTGGAGACGAACCGCGCCTTATTGCCGAAGCCGTGCCTGATGCAGTCGTCCTGACAGGGAAAAAACGGCTATATCCATGCCGCTATGCCACCGAAGTCTTGCAATGCGACATAATTATATTAGATGATGGTTTTCAACACCTCAGCGTACAACGAGATATCGATCTTGTCTTGTTTAATGGTTTTAATGTGAGTAAAAATATGCATGTTTTTCCTGGAGGTTTGTTGCGTGAGCCTTTTTCCGCGCTGGACCGAGCCGATTGTTTTCTCATAACCGGATCTCCTCGGAAGCAACCGGAGAAGCTCTCGACTTTTTGCCGGTTTCTCAAGGCAGGATGGCAAGAAGTTCCTCAGTTTCACTTACAGTACCTGGCACAGCACTATATCGATTGCTCGGGGAAGACCTACCCGTTGTCGTCTATCAACGCACCTGTTCTTGCCTTTTGCGGCATTGCGTCACCACAACGGTTTCAAAACTCACTGGAACAACTCTCCGTCACTCCCGTACATTTCCTCAGCTTCCAAGATCATAAAATGTACTCCGAAAAGACTATTTTAAATATCAAAGACCTCGCGGCGAAACACGGAGCAGAGGTACTTCTTACAACTGAAAAAGATCTGGTGAAGCTTCAGCAGGCTGACTTCGGACTTCCACTTTTGGCACTCTCCATGCAAGTTGACGCTCACCCCGATTTTGAAAAATTCATCGATAGCAAACTTGAATCAAAGAGATGAGCTTTCTGCTGTTGTCTGTAAGAGATCATCACCACTGAAATGTGTTTAATTTCTTTTTAGAAAAAGTATGTCGAAAATTCCACTGTGTGTTTTTTTTTCCACACTCTCATCTGCAGAGCAGCAAATGGTTATCGCTACACATGATATTGATATTATGTTATTAATTTTAAATTTCACCCGCTACAAAAAAGACTTCAGTGTGGCTTGTTTTTTGCACAATAATTGGTAACTTGAATTCTACAGTATCAAACGCTAACAAAGGCTATCATAATGCACTTTCCCACAGATCCGTTTCAACATACCGTAAAAAAACTCATCAGCTGCTGCGGGGTCGGGCTCCACTCAGGAAGAACAGTCAATCTGAGCATCAAACCTGCTCCTGCACACAACGGCATCCAATTCAGTCGCACGGATCTCCCTTTCAACAAACCGATAAAAGCGCACATGGACAAGGTTGTCGACACCAGACTCGCAACCACCATCGGTGAAGGAAAAACCACTATATCCACAACAGAGCATCTTCTTGCAGCTCTTAGCAGTTATGGCATAGATAATGCTGAGATAGAGATTGACGCAGCGGAAGTTCCTATAATGGACGGCAGTGCCGCGCCGTTTATCAAACTTCTTAAAACCGCAGGAAAACGGTGTCTCAATGAACCTCGCCGGATTCTCAAAATCACAAAAGAAATCAACTATTCCGACGGTGATAAAACCATTACCATTTCCCCATATCAAGGTTTTAGGGTGACTGGAAAAATTACTTTTGACGACACACTTATCAAAAGTCAGTCATACAGCTTAGACGTCAATGCCGAGCGGTTTATCGATGAAATCAGCCGAGCCAGAACCTTTGGCTACGTTGAGCAGGTAGAAGAACTCTGGGCCAACGGCCTAGCACTTGGAGGAACCCTCGACAACGTAATAGCTATTCACTGGAACAGAAGTTCAGTGCTTAACGAAGATGGACTCAGATATG
Organism: uncultured Desulfopila sp.; assembly: GCA_964446655.1. Classification (GTDB taxonomy): domain Bacteria; phylum Desulfobacterota; class Desulfobulbia; order Desulfobulbales; family Desulfocapsaceae; genus Desulfopila_A. The sequence continues at coordinate 94,621 of CAYUPL010000002.1, read as the reverse complement.
AAGACGAATTTATTCGCCATAAAGTTCTTGATATAATCGGCGACATGTCGCTTTTAGGTTGTCCCCTGCTTGGTCACATTCAGGCCTATAAATCCGGTCATACCCAGCACTTGGCTTTCATGCAGGCTATAGCTGACGCCTCTGACTGCTGGGAACTTGTTGAGATCAAAAAGAACGGAAACTTTTCTGCACTCAATCAAGTTTTTGCCGGCACCAAGGCTGCCGGAGAGATGATCATGCCCTTTCTTAAACAAAGACCTGTTTCAGTCACTCAGGTGTGAGCATTTCACAAAAGTGCTTCATAGAAATTGCAGCACCATATCTTTCATGTGTATCGGATAGAGTTGACTGTCGGCCACCTGTTGCAATACCCCCGCTTATTCGCACTCTTCCTCTGAATACCTGATAAATACGAATACGGGAAACAGATTTGTTTTCACAAAACAACGTGAAAAAAATCAGTCCCCTCCGTTTTTCCGAGAAAAAGAAGGTAAGCGCAGACTCCGATCTGTCTCTCGGACAAAGAGATCATAGCTGAGGATTATACGTAATCAGATTTTGATAAGAGACTATAGCCCTTTCCAACAGTCTAAAGACTGTTTCGCAACTATTTCCCCAGAATGAAAGATATCACCTTGTTGCTATTAAACTTGAATTTTTGAAAAAAGTAGCATAGTCTCTGTTTCTCATTGCGTATTACTAAATAACATAAACAGCCATTACAATGAATAGAGATACTAAAAGAATTGTTATCACTGGAGTTGGCCTGGTCGCTCCTAATGCCGATAATCTGGTTGAATTCAGGAAAAAACTTCTCAATGGAGAGAGCTCTATACAAGAAGTAGATCTTCGCTACTTCGGCAAAGCTCCTGCCGGAATTTGCACTTTTCCAGAAACAAAATATCGGAAGAAAAAGGAAAACAAAAAAGGAACCAGGGCAGGATGTATCGGGGTCTACTGTGCCAATGAAGCATTGCGTGACGCAAATCTTGATAACGGATTTTACGACAGCGCCAGAACCGGAGTATATGTCGGTCTAACCGAACACGGAACGGTAGAAACGGAACAGGAAGTGTTCAACATCAGCCGATACGATTATAATGTAGCCTACTGGACCCATCACCATAATCCTCGAACAGTGCTGAATAATCCTGCCGGAGAAATCACATTGAACCTCGGCATTACCGGTCCGCATTATTCCATTGGTGCAGCCTGTGCAGCAGGAAATGCCTCTCTTATTCAAGGTGCACAGATGCTGCAGCTTGGTGAGGTAGATATGGCCATTGCCGGTGGAATATCTGAATCCACTGAATCTTTTGGTATCTTTGCAAGTTTCAAAGCGCAAGGCGCTCTGGCATCGCACCAGTACCCCAACAAGGCTTGTCGCCCTTTCGATGCTCACCGTAACGGCATCGTTGTTTCAGAGGGAGGATGCATTTTTATCCTCGAAACCCTTGAGAATGCACGACAACGAAACTGCCGCATCTATGGCGAAATTGTCGGATACGCCATGAACTCAGATGCGAAAGACTTCGTGTTGCCTTATGGCAAAAGACAAAGTGAATGTATGAAACTGGCACTTGCAAAAGCAAAGCTTGCCCCCGATCAGATTGATATAATCAACACTCATGCAACCGGAACAAAACAAGGTGACACTGAAGAGTGTAAGGCTATCAGAGAAACATTCCGCAACTGTCCGACAACATACGTCAATAACACCAAGAGCATTATAGGACACGCAATGGGAGCGGCGGGAGTACTGGAACTCGCCGGCAATCTTCCATCTTTTTCCGACAATATGGTTCACCCTACCATAAATATCGACACAGTCGATCCGGACTGCAAGGTAGACAATCTTGTCATCGATCACCCTGTTGAGTGTCCCTCGGTGACCACTATTTTAAATAATTCATTCGGGATGGTTGGTATAAACTCAGCCGTTATTGTCAAAAAGATCTGAAATATGTAAAAAATCTCTCTTTTTAAAAAAATCCTAAAAAAGATACTTCAACTATGGTATACAGGGTGGTTCAATTTCAATATATACACATTATAAAACTTTTAGACTTTATTCATATATTTTAGAGAATGTAAATGGAGAAACACATGACACCTGATGCAATAAAAGAACTCATATTGGAGATTATCGCCGACATTGATGAGGACGCTGACTTTGAGGAACTTGAACCTGACAAGCCTTTGCGTGATCAGCTTGACTTGGATTCCATGGATTTCTTAGATATCGTCATGGAACTCAGAAAGCGCTACCAACTCCAAATACCGGAAAATGACTACCCCCAGCTTGCAACCTTGAACAGTTGCGCTAATTACCTCGAACCACTGCTGAAAAACGCTTAAAATTTGTGAGAGTACCCCTCCTTATTATCGGCGGCGGTCTGTCCGGGCTAGCCGCCGCTATCCGTTTTGCCCGCTATTCACCAGATGTCCTGCTTCTGGAAAAACACAACAGACTTGGAGGGCTTAATTCCTATTACCATAGAAAAAATTTTCTTCTGGAAACAGGCCTGCATGCCATTACCAATTACGCCTCTCCAGATGAAAAAAAGGCCCCGCTGAACAAATTATTCCGTCAATTGAAGCTCAGCAGAAAAAAATTACAGATCTATCCTCAGACCTCCAGTGAGATCCGCTTCCCCAATAATATGTCACTGGTATTCACCAATGACTTCGACATATTATGTGAAAATATTTTTACTGTTTTTCCATCCTGCAAGAAAGGTTTTAGAGCTCTTCTGAACGCTCTCGACAGATTTGATCCATTCGCCATAACTCCTTTTCAGTCGGCAAAAAACTTTATCTTCAGCTATGTCGGTAATAGGCTACTGACCGAGATGCTGCTCTGTCCTCTTATGTATTATGGTTCAAGTGTTGAAAATGACATGGATCTTAATCAGTTTGTGATAATGTTTCAGTCGATTTATCAGGAGGGTATGTTTCGCCCCGCAGGTACAATCAAAACCTTTCTCGACACCCTTTCTACCCAGTATCACTCTTTTGGCGGCTCGATGAGACTCTCCTGTGAAGTAAAGAGAATATTACACAAAAACAAAACTGTAACCGGTGTCGAATTGCAGAACAAAGAGGTGATAGAATGCGACTATCTGCTTTCCACCATCGGCCTTGCCGAAACCTTTGCACTTCTGCAAATGAAAGATCCATCTGCCGGCACCAATCGGCTTGGATTTGTGGAATCGATTTTTCTTTTACCTAAACAGAAATCTGAAAATCTGCCTACAGACCGGACCATCATTTTTTATAATACTACTCAAAGATTTTCCTATAAAAAACCTGAAAGCCTGGTCGACTTCAACAGTGGTGTTATCTGCTTTCCAGGAAATTTTACAGGCCGGCCGGCCCAGGATTATACCGAAGTACGCTCTACCCATCTTTCTAACTATCACCTTTGGAAAGAGCTTTCCGCTACGAAAAGCCTTTACTCCGAAGCTAAAAAAGCTGCGGCAACTTCCTCGTCCCGCGTTCTTGAAAATTACATTGGGAAATTCAAGGAGCATGTTATATATCAAGACACATTTACACCACTGACCATCAAACGTTTTACCTCCAAGCTTGACGGTGCCATTTATGGTTCCCCAATCAAGGTAAAAGATGGTAATATAGGCTTCGCCAATCTTTTCTTAGCAGGTACCGACCAGGGATTTCTTGGCATAGTTGGTTCCATGCTAAGCGGCGTCTCTATTGTAAATCAACATGTTTTGCCAAGAATCTGATATCCTGAAATTCTGCTTCCTTTGACAAAAAATTACAGGCCGTCCAGAAGATATGGTCTGGTAAACCAGCCGTCGTGGTGTAACTGTTATACTTTACCACAGGGGCAATACTGCAAAATAGCTACTTTTTTTTCGTGCAATCTTATGCCGGTACCCTTCGATACACTTAAATCTAAATATGATGTTATTGTAATTGGTTCAGGTCTGGGTGGTCTGACTACCGCCAACAGAATGGCCTATTGCGGCCATCGCGTCCTTCTCCTCGAACACCATCACCAACTTGGCGGTTTGGCCACATGGTTCCGCAGAAAAGGTCATGTTTTTGATGTATCACTGCATGGTTTTCCCCATGGGATGATTAAAACATGCAAAAAATATTGGAATAGAGAGATTATGAACTCTATTGTTCAATTAAAAGATATCGTCTTTGACAACCCTCAATTTTCTTTGAAAACTACCTTCGACAAGAAGGATTTTACGCATCTTCTCGAAACGCAATTCAAAGTACCGCGATCTACCATCGATTCTTTTTTTACAACTGTTGCTCGGATGAACTTCTATGATGATCAGACCATGACCACTAGAGAGTTATTCGAAAAGTTTTTCCCTGGAAGAAGCGATGTTCACAGACTTCTCATGGAGCCCATCACCTATGCTAACGGCTCATCTCTTGACGATCCGGCAATAACATATGGCATTGTTTTCTCCAATTTCATGAATAAGGGAGTCTTCACCTTTGAGGGGGGAACCGATAAACTTATCACCATGATGGTGGCAGAGTTGGAAAAGAATGGTGTCACCATTGCTACACAAGCAAGGGTCGACCATATTATCGTCGACCAAAAAATGGTGCGGGGAGTTGTTGTTAACGGTAAGACAATTGACGCTCAAGCCGTTATTTCCAACAGCGGTATAACCAACACGGTATATGATCTTGTGGACAAACACCATTTCTCCACTCCATTTCTGGAAAAGATAAAAAAAATCCGGGTAAACAACTCCAGTTGCCAGGTGTATTTTGGTATTGCCCCTGAGCATTCGATTGATTCTATTGGCGATCTTCTTTTTACTTCAACAGCAGAGCACTTTGATTCCGAAGAATTACTCCACCTGAAAACTCAGTCCAAGACCTTCTCTATCTATTACCCTAAAACACGTCCTGGACACGAGAGATACACAATTGTTGCAAGCATGAATGCCAATTATGACGACTGGGCTGACATGTCGGAACAACAGTACGGAGCAGAAAAAGAGGCTCTCATTAAGAGAACTCTGGTTGATTTGCGGAGATATGTTCCAGATATAGAGGCAAAACTAGATTGGACCGAGGCAGCTACGCCACTAACTTTCCATCGATATACATTGCATACCGCAGGTACTTCTTTTGGCACAAAGTTCGAGGGACTTGATATATCCAGAACACTTTTCAAGGAAATTGCAGGACTTTTCCATGTGGGTTCCGTCGGCATAATCATGTCAGGCTGGCTTGGAGCAATTAATTACGGAGTCATTGTCGCCAATGACGTAGATGGTTATCTGAGAGGAGCAAAGATCTGAGTTATGTACAATTTCAGTGAGCAGAATGTTGTCGTCACCGGCGCAACTCGTGGTATCGGCAAGGCCATCAGCACCTATTTCCTCAGAAACGGGGCACATGTCATCGGTGTATATGGGGGGAATAATGGAGCGGCGCAGGCTTTCAGCGACGAACTCGGCTGCAATGGGGCAAAGCTGTCTCTCTATCAATGTGATATTTCGTCGTGCGATCAAGTGGAACGACTTTATCGCATCATTGAAGAAAAGTTTTCATTCATCGATGTTCTGGTAAACAATGCCGGTATTCGGCGTGATAGTATTGTAGCCATGATGACTCTTGATGATTGGCAACGTGTTATCGACGTAAACCTCACCGGCTCGTATCTCATGGCAAAACATGCTGTTTTATTGATGATGAAAAAAAAATACGGTCGTATCGTTACCATCACATCTCCTGTTTCTCACCTCGGTTTTGCCGGGCAGGCAAACTATGCTGCATCTAAAGCCGGCCAAGTGGCAATGAGTAAAAGCCTTGCCAAAGAAACCGCGCGCAAAAAGATTACCGTGAACTGTGTTTCTCCAGGTTTTATCGATACTGATTTCATCAATGATCTCTCGAAGGAACAGTTATCAACGTATAAAAAGATGGTTCCGATGAGACGGTTTGGTACGGTGAATGAAGTGGCGGAAGCTGTAATGTTCCTTGCATCTCCTGCAGCTTCTTACATTACAGGAAGTGTCCTTGAGGTAAATGGAGGTTTATAGAAAACAGCCATATTGATCTTTTATCGAAAAAGATTACAATGGGTGTGCATTAAACCATCGATATCAACAAGGTCTTAATTATCAACAGGTTCTCATATTTTATAGGATTTCACACGTGCAGCTATCAATCACCGATATGATTCTTCATGCTGGCCCCGTGGGTCAGCTGGTCATGATCACTTTGCTCTTATTTTCCATAATATCCTGGTCAATAGTATTCATGAAGGCCCGACTCTTTCGCAGAGTCAGGCGACAGTCGTTTGAATTTTTAGAACAATTCTGGACTTCGAACAATCTCTCTGATGCCTATGGAATTATAGATGATTTCCCTTATAGTCCGGAGGCGGCTGTTTTTTCTGCGGGGTATAATGAGTTGCAAAAGATTAATAGGATTCGAACCAGGAAAGACCAGGTCGATATTCGCGAAACTCTCGATATGCAGCTGGCAACCATGGACAACCTGCAACGGGCCATACGAAAAGCAGAGTCACAGGAAATCACTCAGCTGGGAAAATCGCTACCTTTTCTGGCAACCACCGGTAATGCGGCACCCTTTATCGGTCTTTTCGGAACCGTCTGGGGAATTATGGCCTCTTTTCATGATATCGGTATCCGTGGTTCTGCGTCTCTGACGGTGGTAGCACCAGGCATATCCGAAGCACTGGTTGCCACTGCTGCAGGGCTGGCAGTCGCCATTCCTGCTGTTGTCTTTTATAATCATTACTCAAATAAACTGGTTGAAATAGATAATACCATCCAGAATTTCTCAACCGATTTTCTTAATCTTGTTGAAAGAGATCTGCTCGGACGTCTCTCATAACGGCCGGCCCTCTTTTTATAATCGAGGATAAAACTATGACACCAATTCGGGGAAACGGTCATAAAAAGCTGGTATCTGACATTAACGTCACTCCATTGGTTGATGTAATGCTTGTCCTGCTTATTATTTTCATGATAACCGCCCCAATGATGACCCAGGGGCTAGATGTCGATTTACCGGAAACCACCAGCAAATCTTTGCGCCAGCCAGAAAACCCCGTGGTGATCACTATCGATGAAAACGGTAAGATAATGCTCGATAAAATCGAAGTAAGCCGGCCTCTTTTGAAGCAACAGCTGGCAAAATCATCACCGGAAAAGAAAAATGAACCAATTTATCTGAAAGCCGATAAAAATGTTTCGTATGGGTTGGTTGTAGGTGTAATGGCTGATATTAAAGATTCTGGATTTGACAAACTGGGAATGATTACCCAGCCTCTTCCAGACCGGAAATAAATATTCGTGGCTCGGGTATTCGAAGTGACCTTTATAAAAAACAGTGAATGGAGCCTTCCTTTTAATTTTGCTCTGGGATTACATATTGTCTTCCTTGTCGGGGCTCTATACGGACCACAATACTTCAACAAAAAACCGCTCTTTCCTGAAATATATACAGTCGACCTTATCAACATTGAGGCCCCTGTTCAACCAACCGATCCTTCTCCGCCCCCGATAGAACAAGCACCTGAGCAACAGACTGTGCCGGAGAATAAACCGGATATCAAGAAAGCAGCGGCTCCGGTTCTTGAAGTTGCGAAGCCGGAACAACCGTCTGAAAGTGTGGCCGAACCGATATCGATCAAACCACTTAAAAGAAAACTGGTCCGTAAAGAACAACCCGCACCTGCCGAGCAGCAAAAGAAAACTTTAGAACAGATCCGCAAACAGCGCCTGGAGGAGATGCGTCAAGCCGATGAACGTGCGGCTGAAACGGCTCGTCTCGCCGCAATGGAGGCTGTTAATCAACTAAAAAGTATGATCCGGGAAACCAATAATACTACTCCCCCAGATCTTCAGGCTACCGCCAGGCCATCCAGAGCCTCAGCCGGCAGCAATAGCAGAAATGTTATTGAAAATCAATATTTTGCATCTGTATTCAGTACACTACAACCACACTGGAAACTTCCTGAATACAAACTTTGGGACGCGGAACTCTCCGCCACCGTTGTTATCCGGATCGCCAGAGACGGTTCAATAACGAATCAATTTTTTGAGAAAAAATCAGGTGACAAACTCTTTGATCAGTTTGTCTTGAAAACATTGCAGGACGGCGCCCCACTTCCTCCGTTGCCTGCTGCACTGCAAAAAAACAGTCTCGAACTGGGCCTCCGCTTCGTACCCGGTTCTATACAGCAATAGCAAAGGTAATCTGCATGAAACAATCTTCCTTCACACTGTTTTTTTTCGTCTTATTTTCTTCTTTCTTTTCATTTAATTGTGCAGCCCAGGAAAGAATCTATCTGGAAATCGGCTCAGCCGATGTTCGAAAGATACAATTTGCCGTCCCCTGGTTCACCAACAGGCTATCACCTGGTCAACCAAAAGAGTTTGACAAAGATATTGCCGACATATTAGCAAAAGCATTAAAATTTCATGGAATTATAGATATCATTCCCACAAGCGAATATAACGGCTCACAAAACACTGACTGGAAAAACCTTGGAGCCGATTTCACGATACTGGGTACATATGAATCAAATGGTAACTCCCTCAGTCTTCAGCTTCGACTGGTTGACGTTGCCGACAATACGATGATTCTCGGTAAATCCTACAACGGAAAATTATCCCAGAAAGATGAAATGCTCTTCCGCTTCTGCAATAGCGTTATTCATGACCTGACCGGAACCATGGGATTAGCCGAAACACAGATTGCTTATGTTTCCTACGAAAAAGAACTTTTAAGAAAAGAGGTCTATATGACCGACATTCTCGGTCGTACTACACGTCAAATCACCCGCCATAAGAATCTTGTTGTTTCGCCAAGGTTTGTTCCGGGAGGGACCTTCTTGACCTATACGTCCTATCATAGCGGTAATCAGAATCTCTACATAACCGACCTCCGGCAAGACAAAACCACACAGGTGTTGTCACAACGTACTGGGATGAACCTCGCGCCGGCCTGGTTTCCCGATGGACAAAAAATGGTTCTTACTTTATCATATGAAGGAAACCCGGATCTTTATCTGGTTGATAAACGCGGTCAGGTGTTGGAGCGAATAACAAAAAACGCCGGCATAAATGTATCAGCAACCATTTCTCCCGATGGGGAAAGGATTGTTTTCGTGTCTGATCGATTTGGTAGTCCTCAGCTATTTCTTATGGATCTGAAAAGTAAAAAGACACAACGGATCACCTTTACAGGAAGCGAAAATGCAGAACCGAGTTGGCATCCAACCGAGGATCTTATTGTGTACTCCAGCCTGCGTAATGGTGTTTATCAAATCTGCACCCAAAAACCGGAGCAGGGAGCTGAAGTTAATGTACTTACCACCGATTTGAGTCACCACGAGTCTCCCGCCTGGTCACCAGACGGCAATCAGATAATTTTCTCTAAACAGGATGGCAGAGAAAATAAAATTTATGCGATGATGAAAAACGGTTCATATCAGAGAAAACTGTTCTCCTTTAACGGAAGTCAGACATATCCCCGCTGGGAAATAAACTACTAATTCCAAACACACAGAATATTATGAAAAAAAGACTTGTTACCTGCTTAGCGTTTATCGCGATAACGCCTCTACTCACTCAATGTGCCAGTCAGAATGACGTCAATCAGCTGAATTATCAGCTACGGGTTGTCAATAAAAAAATAGAAGACATGAAGTTGGGAACCGTTGACAAGATGCAGGAGCGACAGGCAGTGTCATTAAGTCAAATTGAAGAACTGAGAAGTGAAATTCTCAAGCTTCGCGGTCAACTCGAAGAAATGGCCCATTATAACAGGCAGCTCACCGAGCAGAACAAGGAACTGGAACTTTCTCAACACCAAAACTCTCAACAGTTACAGGAAAAACTCGAGCAAGAACGCGGTCAATTGCAAATCCAGAACCGGGAAATGCAGGCTAAGCTTGCTCAACAGGAGTCTGAACTGGCACGACAACAGGAAATGCTTAAAACCATCCAGGAAGCCCGGGTGCGAGAGGCTCAATTAAAGGCTGAAGCAGCTGCCCGCGAGGCTGAGAAATCAAGAGCGCGTGCAAATGCCAGTAGCAGAGCCGTCGAAAACACCAAAGATAATGGGGTCACCATTATTTCTCCAACAAAAACGAAAAATGTCTTCAATGTTTCGACAGAGCCAGCCAAACCAGCGCAAGCCACTGAAGTTTCTCAACCACCTCAAGCATCTTCATCCAGCCAATCAACTGTAGATGGACTGACAGCGGCAGATAAAGCGTATTCCGACGGAAATTTTAAACAAGCGTATACTCTTTACGAAGAGTATGCCCGCCAAAATCCCAGCGGAGATAAGTCCATCACGGCAGAGTTTATGATGGGAGAATGTCTCTTTTACCAAGGCGAATATGATCAGGCCATTCTCCAATACCAAAAAATCATTTCCGCCCACCAGACACATCCACGGGCCGCTTCCGCCCTGCTTAAACAAGGTATGTCCTTTGAAAAACTCTCTGATATAGAAACTGCAAAAATAATCTATAAGAAAATTTCAACTGCATACGCATCTTCCCCGGAAGCTGCAACAGCCCAAGAAAGAAGCTCGAAATTGAACTAACACCCCACAACGGAGAAATAAACACTCAAAAAAATGATATATTTTCAGATATCTCAAATCTTTTCTCGGCATCTTGTTTGTTATACCGGCTCTCCGGGAGCACGTTATTAAAAGGAAGCAGTATATTTTGAAAACCAGGCTAGATGAACTGTTGCTGCAACGGAACCTGGCCTCCAGTCTCAATGAGGCCCAGGCTTTGATAGGGGCAGGTTTGGTCTATGCGGACGAGATGTTAGCCGATAAAGCTGGAAACATGTACAGCGCCGGCGCAAACATCCGTCTCAAGGAAAGATGTTCATATGTTTCCAGAGGAGGATACAAGCTTTTAGAAGCCATAGTTGCGTTTCAACTGAATGTAGAGCAGAGGATTTGTGCGGATATCGGAGCCAGCAGCGGTGGTTTCACGGACTGTCTTTTACAAAATGGCGCGGCAAGAGTCTATGCCGTAGATGTTGCTTATGGTCAATTTTCCTGGAAATTGAGACAGGACCCCCGCGTCGTGGTCATAGAGCGATTCAACGCCCGCAAGCTCAGCGCCAAAGAGATTCCCGAACAGATAGACCTGGCGGCTATCGACGCATCTTTTATTTCAGTAACCAAGTTAATATCTCCTCTCCTTGCTCTTTTCAGGGAAGATATTAATATTGTAGCGCTCATAAAACCGCAGTTCGAGCTCCCAAAACAATTGGTCGAACAAGGTGGCATTGTGCGACAGGAGGAAGCTCACCAGCAGGCCATCGAAAGCGTCGCAGCATTTTCTTCAGCGCAAGGACTGCGGGTACAAGGCGTAGTGCAGTCGCCTTTATTGGGTCCCAAAGGGAATAAGGAATTTTTAATCTACCTTAACAGGGCAGGAAGATAACAGCCGGCCTATTTTTTCAATCTCTCCAGCAGATCCATTGCTTGTTTCACGTCCGCTACCAGTTCTTCCGGCAGCTCAGCGTCCTGCAGCGCTTTTTCCAGGTTATTACGAGCAAGCTCCAGTTTTCCTTCGTTGAGGTAATATTTGCCGAGATAATAACTGGTTGTTGCCGCCTGGTCCATTGCCGCGCTCAACCTGCCCAGTTCAAAATATACCTTTGCATAATCGGGTAGTTCATACATTACTGTTGTATACAAATCCTGGGCTTTCTCCAACAGCCCGAGTTGAAAACAGACCCTTGCAAGTGAAAAAGCGGCATACATGTTTGACCTGTCCCGGGCATACGCCTGGGAGAGAGTGGTATATGCTTTTTCAGCATTGCCGCTTTCAAATTCTATTATCCCTTTATCGGTTAAAAGGATATTCTTTTCCCCAAGCTCATCGATAACTTCATTAAGCAATGCAAGGCTGCTATCGTAGTTATTTTCAGCACGATCCAACTGAGACAGGCCATATTTGGCCAGAACCTTTTCTTTTTTGCCGATTCTGTCACTGGACATTGCAGAAGCAAGATAGCTACGCAATGCAATTGTGTCCTTTGTCAAAACCAGTATTCTATATTTAAAACGCAAAAACGAAAAGTTATCCACCTCTGTAAAAGTATCAATTTCATCCCTGTCTGACGAGACCAGAGTTTGAACATAATCAAGTCTGCCTTCAGGGTTTGGATGCGTAAGGAGATACTGCGGCACCATTGCTGATCGATAGCGAGCTATCTGGCGCATAGTCTGCAACATTTTCACCTGCCCTTCCGGATGTCGGCCCATCTTTTTCATCCAGTCGTAGGCAAGCAGATCTGCCTCTTCTTCGTCTTGTCGGCTGAAATGCAAACTTGCACTCTGACCGGCAGCAAGAGAACCCGCCAGCAGCGCCTCCGTGGCAGCGCCTCCACCCAGTGCCAGTGAAGCGAGCAGCATACCCATCGTGGCTATGCTGATTTTTTTGCCCTTATCAATGCGAGAAGAGATATGTCGTTTAACGATATGGCCGATTTCATGAGCCAACACAGAAACAAGTTCATTCTCACCTCCAACTTTTTCAATCAGTCCACTGTGAAAAAAAATCAGACCTGAAGGTGCCGCAAAAGCGTTAAATTCTTTATTTTTAATGATATAAAAGTGATAATTAAAAAACTGGATACCCGCGACCTCCAGCACTTCATTGCCGAGTTTCTCCAAATACTGCTGCAAGTCAGGATCATCAAGTACTTCAAAATTTGAGCGGATGGCATAGAGCAGTTTCTCACCTACTTCGCGCTCTTCCCCGATGGTAAACGAGAGAGCTGGATGCACCGGCAGCAAAGCAAGGACAAGCACCATATAGACAATTACTACTTTTCGTGGAAGCAACTTCATCTGCTCTTTAACCAGTGAATGAGTTTTTCCATTCCTTCATCTGTGGAAACCAGGGGTATATATCCCAAATCAAGACGGGCTCTTTGATGAGAGAAATAGTGCGATCTGGCCAGCTGTTCAGCGAGAAATCGTGTCATCTTCGGCTCTTTAGCAGGAAAAAAAAGTTTATGAATGATCTCCAGGGTCCCTCCAATACCCCAGGCAACGGGTAAGGAAATTTTCTCAGTAACCGGAGAGATTTCCATTCTGCTAAAGACATCATTAATCCAATCCCATATTCTAACAGGACGCTCTTGTCCTATAAAATAAGCCTTTCCCGCGGCAGTAAAAGTGGAAAAAAGATTTTTGGCAGCAAGTATATGGGCATGTGCAACATTATCAATATACGTGATATCCACCTCATTATAGCCATCACCTACAATCTTTAAAGCATTATTACGACCTCTATCAAGAAGACGTGGGATAAAGTGGGGATCACCGGGCCCCCAGACGAGATGAGGTCTAATTGCACAGGTCTTCAGATCGTTTTGATCCACAGTCAGGACAAGTTCTTCTGCTATTGCCTTGGTTTTTGCATAGTTGCACAAATAGTGTTGCGAGTATGGAAGATCCTCGTTACCATTTCGAATGTCTTTGCCGGCAAAAACCACCGAAGGGGTGGAGGTGTGCACAAGGACGGGGATCGAGTTGAGGAGACAACCATCAATTATGTTTCCGGTACCCTCTACATTCGGTTGAAAAAATTCAGTAAAGTTTCCCCAGATACCAGCTCTTGCCGCAACATGAAACACAGTGTCATATCCTGCCAGATGTTTGATAACAAAGTCTCTGTCGCCTATGTCCCCCTGATAACACCTTATTCCCTGATCTTCCAGGTCAGGATAACTTCTTCTTCCTATAACCGCACACTCCACACCCTGTCGGCTGAGAAGGCTTAAAATTGCACGGCCGACAAAACCGCCCCCACCTGTGACGACTACTCTGTTCATTCTTTCCCTTTCAATTGAACTTCAGCCCACTGGGCCAGCTTTTCCCGAAATATTTTGGCATTATGGCGAATATCAACTGGAAAACTTTGATGAAAAAGAAAGATATTAATATCTTTTGTCAGATCTGAAGCAGCACAACGTTTTTGAACCTCTGCAAGAATGTTTCCTTCATTTCTCCGACAACTTTTCTCCTTTTCCAATATCAGCACTGGAATCTTCAGCCCTGGAGCTTTAGAAATGCCCACCAGAGCACTTCTGCTTATGTCAGGATGATTGTTCGCTATCGCCTCGCATTGTAGTGTATATTTTGTTCCTTCTGTCGTCTGCACACGGTGGGCCTTTCGGCCGCAAAACCATAATCTTTTCTTTTTATCGAGATACCCTATGTCTCCCATGCGATGCCACAACCGTCCATCAAGACGTGTTTTTGCCATCCTGGTTTCATTCTCATTGTTATCGTAGGCGCGGGTTACAACATCTCCACTGACTATAATTTCCCCGATTATTTCCGGCCCTACAATCATATCATGACCAACTTCGTTAATTTCCTCATCTATAATCGGTATAATTTCAACATGTATTCCCGGCAAGGCCCTGCCGACGCACGCACCTTTTCCCTGTTGCGTTAATCGCCATGTTTCCGTCACTATTTCTTCAGCCTCGATAGAAACAATAGGTAAACTCTCGGTTGCTCCATATGGTATATGTATTTCTGTTCCGGCAGGTACTATTTTTCTCATCTTCTCCAGAAGATCACCTGAAACTGGGGCGCCGGCCATCAAAATCTTTCGCAATGATGAAGGCAACGTTTTTTTCTCTCTCAAACAGTATTCACTTACCACTTTCCACAAAGCAGGTGACCCAAAAGAGTAGGTGACACGATATCTGTCTAAAGAATTGATGAATGTAACAGGATTTACCCGTGCCGGCTTGGTCGCATCCATATCGGGTATAACAGCACAGGCGCCGAGAGCCGTTGAGAAAAGAGCGAATAGCGGAAATGCCGGCTGGTCGATATCTACCTTGCTTATTTTATAATAGTTTTCGACATGACGGAGTTGTGCAGCAAAAACAGCATGCTCGTACCGGACCCCCTTGGGTGGACCGGTTGAGCCGGTAGTGAAAATAATCGCGGCAAGGTCATCTGCACCCGGAGCATAGATCGGAAATTTTTCCGCAATGGGTTGCAGCAACGTTCGTATATCCTCACCAAACAAGCGAAAAGAATTACCGCAACAGAGTTTCAATCGAATAGAAGAAAAGCGACTTCTGAAGACACTGACAAAAAAGTATGCTCGAGGGATCCCGATGAAAGCTGCTGGAGCAACGGATGATACGCAGCGCAGCAGATTGCGATATCCCATACCGGGATCGATAAGAATGACAGGGGCGCCAAGCTTAAAGAGTGCGAATGTTAAACAGATAAAGTCGGCGGAAGGTTTCACCATCAGCATGACTCGGTCACCTGTTTGTATGCCGTGCTTTCGCAGATACCAGGCGTACTGATCGGATCGCTGCTCCAGCTGCGCAAAAGTCAGGGCTTTGCCGTTTTTCGCCTCTATAATACCGTTCGCATTTCCTTGATTCAAGGCGACTCTGCAAAGCTTCGAAGCTATATTATCTGTTGTGTTACTATCAGTCGACATACGGATTAAGAAAGTTGCTTATCAAGGGTAAGAGGACCTTAGAGCCATCTTCAAGGACATAATGTCCAAAATCTTCAAACATATATGATTCTGCTTGAGGAAAACGATTGCGCCACTCTTCGAAAAAGTCCCTGGTAAAACAGAAATCCTGTCCTCCCCACAACAGTAACATAGGAATATTAAGGTCTTGCAACTCCTTGAGACCTTCTTCAATCGCGACAAGAGTCGGATATGACGGATGAGAAGAGGCAAGAGGGATATCTTGCACAAATCGATGTATGGCGATTCTGTTTTTCCAGGTGTCATACGGCAAGAGGTAATAATCTCTTGTCTGACTCGCCATCTTTTTGGTTACCGCCATAAACGTGGCCGGCCAGGCAAAACCGTTACACCCCCTGACAAGAATATCTCCGATAACAGGCCATCGACAGAGCCGGATACGAAATGGTATCCGGCGGGAGCGAAAGGCTGCGGTATTCAAAACAATGAGTTTTTCAATCTTCGCCGGATTGCGAACGGTGTAGCCCAAGCCTATGGCTCCACCCCAATCGTGTACGATGAAGGAACATCTCTCAATCTTGAGAAGTGTGAGTAGTTCTGTAAGATTCTGAATATGTCGTTCAAGGGTATAGGGATAATCCTGAGGCTTGTCGGAGAAACCACACCCCATGTTATCAAGAGCAATAACGCGGAATGATTTTTTTAAGTACGATACCACATTCCGGTAATAAAAGGACCAGGTGGGGTTGCCGTGCACAGCCACTACAACGGCACCCTCTCCTTCATCAAGGTAATGAAGACGATGGCCGCCTATTTCGGCATAGTGTGAAGTAAAAGGGTATTCTGGATGCAACATATTTATATGTATAAAAAATTAAGGTTCAGACGTCGAATTCTGATGCGTCGTGCATAAACAATCTTGTCGTAATTACAATCAATAGTCATTTATAACGATTTTGTTGTCGACTGGAAAGTGCTAAATCGACTCCTATCCAAAAGGCTCCGTACAATAAAAGTAAAAAAAACATTGATTTTCAAGTGTGCCTATGCTAATTGCGTAGATAACGTGTGATAAGTCCACATATTATTTTTCCTGTGGTAATATTTCCTCAGCTTTCCTGATGCACAAGACACCTTCAGGAAGTCTTACAGGCACACTATTTATGTTGTCCGATTAAATATTGAATCGGGTTGTTATCATTGAGTTCTTCCAAGAACTGAGTACAAAAGGAGTTACAACATGGCAGAAGGAACAGTGAAGTGGTTTAATGATTCAAAAGGTTTTGGCTTTATCGAGCAAGATGGCGGACAGGATGTATTTGTTCACTACTCCGCTATTCAATCCGAAGGCTTTAAATCTCTGGAAGAAGGTGCTCGGGTGAGCTTTGAAATTGTAGATGGTCCCAAAGGTCCTGCTGCTGAAAATGTTGTAAAAATCTGATAGCACACACGCCCGAAAAAGCCCTCTCATGGATGAGGGGGCTTTTTTCCTGTTATTTATCCCCTTTATCGCTCAATTCTCTGATAAAATCTACAAGAGTGCGTACGCCAATGCCTGACGGCCCACCTTCTGGTATATAGGTTTTTTCAGAAAAGCTCCACGCCGTTCCGGCAATATCGAGATGAGCCCAAGCCGTATCTCCGACAAAGGCTTGAAGATATTCAGCTGCTGTAATAGCGCCTCCAGGTCGACCTCCTGTGTTCTTTATGTCGGCCACCTTTGAATCCAGTTGTTTCCTGTAGTTCGGCCCCAGCGGCATTCTCCATAGGGGCTCTCCGCATTTTCCGCCGGCCTCGATTAATTTCTCTGCCAAAAAGTCATTATTGGAAAACAGCCCACTATGATGATGCCCAAGTCCAATTATTACTGCTCCGGTTAATGTCGCAAGATCGATAACATAATCCGGGGAATATTTCTCAATTCCATATGCCAGTGCATCTGCAAGTATCAGCCGGCCTTCAGCGTCCGTGTTTATTATCTCTGCTGTTTTTTTGTTATAATGATAAATAATATCGCCAGGTTTTAGCGCTGACCCTGCCGGCATATTATCAGTTGCCGGAACAATTGCAATAACATTGCACTGCGGTTTCAAAAATCCAACCCCATTCATGGTCGCCAGCACTGCGGCGCCACCACACATGTCGTACTTCATATCTTCCATTCCGGAAGAAGGCTTAAGACTTACTCCACCGGAGTCGAAAGTAAGCCCTTTTCCGACGAGAAGCAGTGTTTGAGCTTTCTCTGAGGCTGTGTATTGCAGAACAACCAGTTTCGGTGGAGTTACAGAACCCTTGTTGACGGCAAGAATTCCTCCCATCCCCATCTTGTGCAATTGCTTCTTGTCAAACACTGTGCATTTCATTTGATATTTATCAGCCAATTTTTCTGCGTAATCAGCAAAACAGGAAGCAGTCCAATTATTTCCAGGCTCATTGGCCATATCCCGTGCATGGCAGGTGGAAAGAGCTACAACCTGAGCAAGCTCTGCTTCCTGCCGCAGTGATTTCACGTTTTGAGGAACAACAATTTGAAGCTCTTTGATGCCTTGATAGGGTTTCTCTTCCTTGGAATCAGTTTTATACTTTTGAAAACTGTAATTTCCCAGGAGAACACCTTCAGTGAGACTGTAGATGGCGTCCAGCATAGCCTTATCTGACGCCATTTCAGGTAGAAACATGCAAGCCTTATCGGCTTTTACTTTTTTGCAGAGCGCGGCGATATTACCACCGGCAACCCTCATCTTTTCGCAAAGTTCTTCGCTTTTGGTCTTTTTATTAACCTTGCCAAAACCTATAAATGCCGTTCTTTTGCTGCCGAAATTTTCCTGACCATCATTGCCGTAGAGAAGAAGAACGTCATTCTCATCACCTTTGAAGTCACCAAGATTTGCTGCCTTAAGCAAACATTCCTGCTGTATTTGCAGTGAAATGTCCGGTTTCTGTTTAGCCTTTTGACCAACACAGAAAAACGTAATGTCTGGTGCGTACGTCTTGTTTACCTTTGCACGAACTACAATTTTAGTATGTTCCATTTCCAGTTCTTCCTTTTAGCAAAACCAACGTTGTAAAAGTCTGCTTCGCCCTATAAAGCGACTAAGTGCACATATAGATGAAGGTATTTCTTTGAAGTATACAGTCAACCATGTTTATTGCTTTACCACATTTCTTTTTTTCTATAGAGTACCAATAATATTTCCGCCATAGGCAGAGGAGAATTACAGTGTTAAGCACCTTGATTATCGCCGTTTCATTGGCAATTGTTGTTTCAGCTTTCTGTTCTGTTTGTGAAGCTGTGCTCTATTCGTTAACTACCAGCCAGGTAGAGCTTCTCAGAAAGAACGGCCATTCTGCCGGGCCTCTTCTTAAAAATCTGCGTCGGAATATCGATGAACCCATCACCGCGATTCTCACACTCAACACTGTCGCCAACACAATTGGAGCAGCCATAGCCGGGGCCAGTGTCGCCAAGCTTTATGGTGACCAAAACGTCCTCTGGTTTTCAGCGGTATTCACACTGGCAATCCTTATTTTTTCGGAAATAATTCCCAAAACAGTCGGAGTCTCCTTTTCCCTCAGACTTGCGCCTTTTGTCGCTGTTCCTCTCTTCTGGATGGTTGTCCTTCTCAAACCCATCATACTGCTGTGCCGACTTGTCACCCAAATGATCCCCCAACATAACAGGATAAGCAACATCTCGGCCGAGGAGCTTCAAACAATAGCATCCCTTTCTTTGAAGTCCGGAGAAATAGATCCCGACCAGGAGCGAGTAATAAACAATATTTTAGTACTGCAGACAAAGATGGTGCGCCAGGTTATGACTCCCAGAACCGTAACATTCTCCCTCAACGAAGACCTGACCATCGCCGATGCCATGGCGCAGATCCAGAGGCTTACCAGTCATAGTAGAGTTCCAATATTTAATAATGAGCCCAATAACGTAACAGGCATGATAATGCGCAAAGATGTCCTGCTCGCTGCAGCGAAGCAGCAGTTTGAAAAGCAGCTCTCATCACTCAAACGAACAGTTCATTTCGTTCCCGAAACGGCAGCCCTCAATAGCGTGCTTATCGATTTTTTTGATCGAAGACAGCATCTTTTCGTTGTTGTTGACGAGTATGGTTCGATGACCGGTATAATTTCAATGGAGGACATTTTAGAAGAAATTGTTGGTCGGGAAATTATTGACGAATCAGATAAAGCCCTTGATATGCGGGAACTGGCACGAAAGCAGACTCTCGAAACAATGAAAAGAAGGACAAGAATGTAAAAATCATTAGTTCAAGGCGGAAAGCTGCACCTTAAGCTGCATCTCGGTTTTATTTCGTTCAATTGTTACCACAATTTCATCTCCAACGTTGTGTTGTTCAAGTATGTCCTGAATATCATTCAGACTCAGAACAGCGCTGCCGTCAATTGCTTTTATGATATCCCCTAAAACAATATCTCCTCCGAATTGTGAAGTTGGTCGCAGGCCGGCTTTATGGGCACCGCTCCCGGTGGTAACATCAACAATTATCAAGCCTTGTATGCCCAATTGACGTGATATCCGGCTATCGGCCAGACTGACTCCGAGGCCCGGTTTGATCAAGCGGCCATCCTTTATCAACAGGGGTACGGCCTCGTTTACCTCTTCCACAGGCACGGCAAAGCCTATTCCGGCATAGGATCCCGAAGGACTGTATATTGCAGTATTAATACCGATAAGCCTGCCGGCGCTATCAAGAAGTGGTCCGCCTGAATTTCCAGGGTTAATCGCTGCGTCCGTCTGAATAACCCCTCGAATAACGCGGCCGGTAATGGCATTGATTTCTCGTCCCAACGCAGAAATTATACCTGAAGTCATTGTTTGATCAAGCCCAAAAGGATTGCCTATGGCAAAAACCTTCTGCCCCACAAGGAGATTTTCCGCATCACCAATTGGAATAGGATGCAACACTCTCTCCGGGGCACTGATCTGTAATACGGCTAAATCTTTGTCCGGCGCAGCGCCTACGAGTATGGCCTTCCATTGAGAATGGTCGGCCATGGTTACCTGTATGGTATTAGCATCACTTATAACATGAAAATTGGTTACTATGCGGCCGGATTTATCCCATACTATACCCGATCCTGTTCCTTGAGGAATCTCAACTGCATTAAGGGAAAAAAAATTCCGGCGGAGAGCTTTACTGGTTATAAAAACAACGGAAGAAGAGGTGTTTTTGAATATGTCTATGGTATTTTTTTCGTCTTCAGCCAGATCCCCTCGTGCCGTTACCGCCCGTGGTTCAGCATGTTCTCTGTCTATTCTGCCTAACGGGTTGAAAAGCAACCATGCCCCTAAAACAGCAATGACAAGCAGGGCAAGTGGAGAAACTCGCCCATGTGATTGATTATGTCTCATTGGAATAATAGTCGGTTAAAGATTCAAAAGGAGTTTTGCAACCCAGAAATAGAGTATAACTCCAACTATATCGATGGATGTCGTAACGAAAGGTCCCGTGGCAATGGCGGCGTCTATATCAAAACGTTTCAATATCAGGGGAATAAAAGCTCCAATGGTTGCCGACATAATCATACATGAAAAAATGGAAATGCCGACAACCAATCCGAGAAGTTGAGGGTCGGTATAAATAAAAGAAACCACAATCCCAATAAGCAGACCATAGAGAATACCAAGAATAAGGCCAACCCGCATTTCTTTAAAAATAACCTTGATGAACTCATTCATATTAATACGGCCGGTTGCAATACCACGAACTATAATAGTCGAAGACTGGGTTGCGATGTTTCCGCCCATACCCATTACAATTGGTACGAATGAAGCGAGGGCCAGCACTTTGGTCAGCTCCTGCTCAAAGGCACCGATTATAACCATGGCCATAATACCTCCCACCCATGAGGCGAAAAGCCATGGCGCACGCAGCAAAGCACTTTCTCTTGTTGATTTTAGTAATATTTCTCTATCCTTACCAGCACCTGCCATCTGCAGAAAATCTTCGGTAGCTTCCTCCCTTATAACATCAATAATATCATCGACAGTTACTATACCAACAAGACTGTACGCCGAGTCGACAACCGGGACAGCCAAAAAATTATATTGCGATACGATGTGGGCAACTTCCTCCTGGTCGGTATCGGTACTGACGGAAATCACTTTGTCATTCATTATATTCTTCAACTGTCTATGTGGTGGGTGCATCAACAGCTCACGCAGCGAAACCACTCCGGACAATTTTCCCTCTCCATGCGTAATATAGAGATAAAAAACCATTTCTTTCTCTTCACTACGCTTCTGCACCAGCGCTATTGCATCACCGACACTCAATTCCTCGTCGAGGCTCATGTAATCTGTTGACATCAGACCACCGGCTGACTGTGGATGATATTGCATCAATTCATCCACCTCCTCCCTGTCCTTTTTCTCCATGTGCTTACGTATCTCATACGCAACTTCGTCCGGCAGTGCTTCGAGCAGATCCACGGCGTCATCCGAAGCCATCTTAGAAACAACATCAGCCATGTATTGCGGTGCAAGGCCCTGGACAAGATCTATCATAATGGATTCATCAAGCTCACTTAAAAACTCCCCGACCTGGTCGGTCTGAGCAATTATTCCAAATACGTTTTTTCTTTCATTTTCAGCGAGATACCGAAAGACCCAGGCCATATCTGCTGGATGTGTTTTACTTATCAGTTTTTTAAGATGCGCCGAGGCATTCCTTCTGTTAAGACGACGAACCATGTCCAGTATAACGATGCCTTCATTGCCGATCAGATCTTTCTTTGATTTGTCTTCTGCTGCCATAGCCTTCTCTGCCCCATGGAGGAGTCTTGTGTTGAAATTTGTATCAGCTTTAGTATATTTTGACGGCTGATCATACTACACCTATTTTCACTGCAAGGTCAAATTGAAACACCACACATTTCACATTCCATTTTATTATTAATATTAATATGCCTTTATGCACAACACAGCGCGTCAAAACGATTTAGAAAAACAATTTAATGAAGCAGTATCCCTCCAGCAGAGCGGCAGAGTTGATGCAGCCTGTAGACTCTATAAACAGATTCTTACGGCTTTGCCGGATTCGCCTCTGGTTAATTACAACCTGGGAATTGCACTTTTCAACCGGGAATGCTTTGAAGAAGCCTATCAGTGTTATAAAAAAGCTTTACAGAGCGCTCCGGAAGAAATCGATCTTCTCTATAACCTGGCCCTGTGTTCCAAAAAACTTGGCTTTTATGAAGAAACCATACACCATTATCAAAAAATACTGACTCTTGATAAACACGACACAGATAGCCTTTATAACCTGGCCTGCTGCTGCAAAGATGCAGGAATGAATGAGAAGGCTATTATGTACTATCTAAAAGTCCTGGAACTTGAACCGGAAAACGAAGCAGCACTGAACAATCTGGCCTTCCTGTATCATACAAATGAAGATTATAGGAATGCCATACAATATTATAGCCGTTTACTGGAACTCAACCCTGAACATCTTGCCGCAAAGCATATGTTGGCGTCTCTTTCAGGAAAAAAATGTGACGCGGTTCCTTCGCAATACATCAAAGAAATTTTTGATAGCTACTCCGTCCGTTATGAAAACAGCCTGATTTCAGATTTGGAATATAAAGTTCCAGTCAACTTACGACTACTTTTTAATGATACTTACAAGGTGCAAAATCATACGCTGCAAGGTCTTGATTTAGGATGCGGTACAGGCCTGGCCGGTGAAGCCTTCTCGGATCTTTGCCTGACTATTACCGGTGTGGATATCTCCAGCAAAATGACGGATATCGCCTCAACCAAAAGGATCTACTCCTCACTTCAGGTCGCTGCAATGCAGGACTTTCTTGCAAGTTGCTCGCAAAAATTTACTCTTATTCTCGCAACTGATGTTTTAGGGTATGTCGGCAAATTGGAGGATATTTTTATGGGCATATCCACAATTGCCTCACCTGGTGCTTTTTTCTGCTTTTCCATCGAAAAAGCAGAAGATGTGCACTATGTGTTGCGTACATCAGGTCGATTTGCTCACTCTTTTAACTATATAGAGGAAACCTGTACCCAAACAGGCTGGATAGTTAAAAACCACCAGACAACACCGCTGCGCCGGGAGAAAGATCAATGGATAGAGGGCATACTTTTTCTAGCACATAAACCTCTGTCAGGTTGAAAAAACAGCATTTCCAAAAGAGTCGGAATCGTGCTGTAGAGCAAACGCTGAAAATTGCTAGAAAAGACCGCTCCGCTGCGCTACCCAGCATATCATAAGACCGGCAACCATAGCAACCAGCCCGACATTCCGTAGCTGTTGAGCCGGTAGCTGACTCAGTTTTTTGAGCCATTCTTTCATTGCTTCAGGAGCAGCCACATATGGTAAACCTTCTAAAATTAAGACCATGCCGATGAGTAAAACAAGCAATTTCATAGAGCTTTTCAAGGAGAAAGTGAACAAGGATATAAAGAACTGCCAGAATAGAGCAGCGACACAACTCGTTTGCATCAATCTTAAAAATATTTCCTCAAATTATTCAAAATGATGTATACGGCCGCCTGTAATTGCACGACTTGATTAAAAGTATCCGTTGAGACAAAATCCGGCAACAGAGAAGTTTGCTGTTGCTCAACTATAACATCCTCTTTGACCATATTGCATTGCTTTTTGAGAGTACAGCTAATATTATAGTAAATAGCAAATTGAAATGCATGTCATACAATCTATTAAATTCAAAACAATTACCTGAAAAGAATGTCTACAGACAAAAGTTCTAAATACAGCGAAGCCGGCGTTGATATCGACAAAGGAAATACATTTGTTAAAAAAATCAAAAACGTTGTTGCTTCAACACACCAGCGTGGCGTACTAAGCAATATAGGTGGTTTTTCCAGCCTTTTCGCCATCGATACGGAAAAATTCAAACAACCGGTCCTTGTTTCCTCAACAGATGGTGTAGGAACAAAACTCGCTATAGCACAAATGTGTTCTAAACACGACACCATAGGCATTGACCTGGTTGCCATGTGCGTCAACGATATTGTCGTAGGAGGCGCAACACCACTTTGCTTCCTCGACTACTTTTCAACAGGAAAACTTGACCTGGATGTTGCTGTTGAAATTGTGGAAGGAATAGCTGAGGGGTGTAGACAGGCAAAATGCTCCCTGGTAGGCGGAGAAACAGCGGAAATGCCTGGTCTATATAAATCAGGCGACTACGATCTCGCCGGTTTTACTGTAGGCATCATTGACCGCGACAAAATCATCGATGGCTCGAATATCCGTGTCGGCAATACCATTATTGGACTCTCATCCAGCGGTCTTCATTCTAATGGTTATTCTCTTGTGCGAAAAATCTGTTTTGAAGACTTGAAATTGAAGGTACGAGACTACATTGAAGAGTTCGGGTGTACTCTTGGTGAAGAGCTTCTCAAACCGACTAGAATTTATGTCGAATCAGTTCTCAATGTGATTAGAAACTATCCCATAAATGGTATGGTTCACAATACCGGAGGTGGCTTTATCGACAACATTCCCCGTATCCTCCCTAAAGGCTGCACAGCCCAGATCGATCGTTCCAGCTGGACTGTCCCACCTATATTTTCCTTTCTGCAAGAAAGAGGCGCCATTCCGGTGGATGAAATGTACAGAACATTTAATATGGGAATCGGCCTCATTGCCATCGCCTCGGAAGAACACGCATCCGACATATTACAACGTTTTGAAGCCTTCGGTGAAAGACCGTACGTTATTGGTCGGATTGTAACGCAGCAACCTGAGGAGCCACAGGTACAACTAACAAACTCAATCAACCAGCCCGTGTAAACAGCCAGCCCGAATCCAGCCTTTTTTATTCCGCGCCGATGCTAAAAATCAGGATTGTCCGCAATCGCTTTTCTCACCTTTTATTTTATGCAGTGCATGAGGGATTGCCGGCAGAATTACCGCAATATTTTCCAGTGCGGCTTTTTTGCTGCCGGGAAGATTGACAATCAAAGTCTCTTTTCGTATTCCTGTTATTCCCCTGGAGATAACACTATGAGGAGTTATGGCAAAACTTGCCGCACGCATTGCCTCTGCCATGCCGGGAACTTCCTTTTCTATCACAAGCTTCATTGCTTCAGGCGTAAGATCGCTTGGAGCAACACCTGTTCCGCCGGTGGTCACAATCAGATCAATCTTTTTAGTGTCGACAAGATCTATAAGTGTTCCTGTTATAATCTCTAAGGTATCCGGGATAATTACATACTCTTGCAGAAGGTAGCCTTCTTTTACAAGCAGCTCCTGCAGAGCGACACCGCTGGTATCTTCTCGCTGACCAACTGCCCCCTTGTCGCTCATGGTAACGACGGCGCAATTAAAGCTATGCCGTGATGACTCCATAACCATTGCAGATTACTCTTTTGAGGCTGCTGCGATTATTTTTTCAGCAATCATTCCAGGAACCTCCTCATAATGCGAAAAAGAAATTGAAAAGGTACCAAGACCGCCCGTCATGGAAGTAAGATCGTTGGCATAGGTTTGTATCTCGGCCATGGGAACCTGGGCATTGATAATCTCGTATTTCCCATCGGAATCCATTCCCATAACTTTTCCTCTTCGGGAGTTAAGGTCACCCATAACATCACCGACATTATCCTTGCCGACCTTAACGGAGATCTCCATAATGGGCTCAAGGAGGACTAAACCTGCCTCTTGAGCACCCTTTTTAAAAGCTAGAGATCCGGCTATTTTGAAAGCCATTTCCGAAGAGTCAACGTTATGAAAACTTCCATCCACCAGTGCTGCCTTAATATCAATCACAGGGTATCCGGCTAAAACACCCTTTTCCATGGCTTCCAAAATCCCTTTTTCCACTGCAGGACGGTAGGTTTGCGGAATTACGCCACCGACAATTTTATCTTCAAAGATGAGACCGCTTCCCGACTCGACCGGTTCAATCTCAATCCAGCAGTCGCCATATTGACCTCTGCCGCCACTTTGTTTCTTGTGTTTCCCTTGAACCCTTGCCTTACCCTTGATTGTCTCTTTGTATGGGATTTTCGGTGTTGCCAGGGTCATTTCCACACCATACTTTCGCTTAATTTTTGAAGACAGAACCTCCAGGTGGATCGGACCAACCCCGGAAATTAAAACTTCAGCGGTATTTTGTTCACGAGTAAGGCTTAGGGTAAGATCTTCATCGAGCATCTTCGTAATAGACGAAAACAGTTTCTCCTCGTCCCCCTGTTTAGCGCCAACCGCAAAAGATATCACCGGCTTAAGAGGCTCAAGTCTCGGGTAAACTATAGGCGCGGAAGCATCGCATAAAGTGTCACCGGTGACCGTTTCTTTAAGTTTTGCCACGGCAACTATGCTGCCTGGCCCAACATTGTCAACAGGCTTCTGCTCTTTTCCCTCCATCAGATATAACTGTCCGAAGCGTTCATTGGCTTTTTTACTTGAATTATAAAAAGAATCTCCTGTTAATACACCTGAATAGACTCGAAATATAGTTAATCGACCAGCATAAGGGTCTGCCATTGTTTTAAAAACAATAGCTGAAAATTTTTCCTCCGCAACTGGTTTTCTGGTAATATCTTCACCATTGTCGGGATTTTTTCCATTAATCTCAGGACGTGCTTCCGGAGAAGGCATATATGTGTTAATTGCATTAAGGATAAGCTCTGTGCCTTTATTGAGCGTGGCGGCACTTACAGTAACCGGCGCGATTAGCGCTGCTGCGACACCTTTTTTGAGCCCTTCAATTAACTCTTCCGTTGTGAGCTCACCTTCTTCCAAAAATTTTTCGATAAGATCATCATCTGTTTCCGCAACACTTTCCATAAGGCTTTCGCGATAGAAATCAACGCTTTCTTTCATATCGGACGGTATTTCCATCTCTGTGACTTTTCCACTGCCGTCCTCATTAAAGAGATATGCTTTTTGATGGACTATATCGACAACACCTTTAAAATTATCCTCTGCTCCAATAGGAAGATGCACAACAGCCGGTGCGATCGGCAACTGTGTTTTTATTTCATCTATGGTTTTCTCAAAATTTGCTCTCTCACGATCCATCTTTGAGATGGTCAACAGGCAGGGAAGTTTTTGTTCTGCAATGAAATCAGCAAATTTGATTGTCTGCCCCTTCACTCCAAGCACTGCACCAACAATAAAAAGAGCGCTGTCACAAACTTTAGTAGCAAAAAGGGTCTCGTTGAGAAAATTGTCATCACCAGGAGTATCTATCAGAAACACCAGATGTTTCTTCCAGCTATAATTTTGAAAAGAGGAATTTATGGAGATATTACGGTTAATCTCTTCATCCTCGAAATCCATTGAGGAGGAACCGTTATCCACCTGCCCCAACCTTTTGATTTTGCCTGCGGTATATAACAGTGCCTCAGCCAGTGATGTTTTACCGCAGTTACCGTGCCCTACAATTGCTATATTTCTGACCATATTTGTATCCTGCATGTAAATCTCCTCAAAAATAGATAGCTCTGCAAAATTGTTACAAGATTTGTTCAGTTGTTAACAGAATGTTACCCTTTTATTAGAAAACCAAATACACATATATTCAGTTTCAGCAGCCAAAGTCAAGCTTGTTTAAATATTTACCTCCCATTTCGATAAGTTTTCTTTTGAGCCTAAAGAGCTTTTATAATCTCGTGCATGATTTTATGGAATTCTTGCAGAAGAGTAGGTATGTTGCAAGGCTGGCTAATTCCCCTTTTTGGAAAGGTAAAAAATCCCGTGAAAGACCCAGTCTCAGAAAAAACATCCATCACCAAATCAGCCGGAACTGTGGGATTTGCCGTGATGCTGAGTCGCATTCTAGGACTTGTGCGCGAGCAGGTTTTTGCCGGCCTCTTCGGAGCTGGAACCGCAAACGATGCCTTTGTAGTCGCATTTCGTATTCCAAATCTTCTTCGCGACCTCTTTGGGGAAGGAGCTCTTTCAGCAGCTTTTGTTACCGTCTTTTCCGATTATGATCAGAACAAATCCAAAAAACAGATCTGGCAACTGGCTTCTATCACACTGCTCTTTTTCGGCTGCAGCCTCAGTATCCTGACGCTCCTGGCCATCTTTTTTTCAGATGAAATTGTTCGTCTCTTTGCACCGGACTTCAGTCTTGTGGCTGGTAAAGAGGCTTTGACCGTACTTCTGACCAGAATAATGTTGCCTTTTTTGGTTCTCATTTCTCTTTCTGCTGTGGTAATGGGCATCCTCAATACCAAAAACAGATTTTTTATACCTGCCCTGGCTTCAAGTTTTTTTAACCTGGGATCAATAGTAGCTGGTGTGAGCCTGGCTTTTCTTATGCCTAAATGGAATATTGATCCAATTGTCGGGATGGCTTTCGGTACGCTGATTGGTGGGGGGTTACAACTTGCTGTTCAAATTCCTGCTCTGCTCAAGTGCGGATTTCGTTTCGAGTTTTATTATAATTTTTTAGATCCCGGCCTTGTCAGAATTTTAAAACTGATGGTGCCTGCTATTATCGGACTTTCTGCAACCCAGATAAATATCTTTATAAACACCAAATTTGCCGCATCCTGTGCAGAAGGATCGGTCTCTTGGCTGCAATATGCCTTCAGACTTGTACAACTGCCGATCGGCATATTCGGAGTAGCAATTGGTATTGCCGCAATGCCTTTACTGGCACGCCATTCAGCTCAAAAAAACAGAGACGGCATCCGAGAGACTTTCATTTCCTCACTGACTATGGTACTCTGTTTAACCATACCTGCAGCCGCGGGACTCTTTCTCCTTTCAGAACCGATCATCAAACTCATTTTTGAACGAGGCGCTTTCTCGGCAGCAGATACCATCGCCACAGCTCAGGCACTGTCTCTTTACTCAATAGGGCTTTTTGCCTACTCTTCCAATAAAGTCCTGGTACCTGTTTTTTATGCCCTGGATAAAACACGATTTCCCGTGATTGCCAGCTTTATAGCAATATGCAGCAATATCATAATTATTAACTTAACCATTGATTTCTTTCAGCATCGTGCAATTGCTCTTTCTCTTTCGATAACAATGATTATCAACTTTCTCTTCCTTATCACCATACTCTATTATCAACTCGGCGGATTTTCCATACGGTACTTTTTTCTGGCTGCACTAAAAATAGTCCTGGCAACCTCGATAATGGCTCTTTTCGTTATCTCTGCTCAGAAACTGGCCGTAACAGCACTGACTGGTAATATCCTGCAGATATCCATGGCATTGCTGCTTATAATTCTATTTGCCATGACTATTTATGCCGCGGCAATCTATATCCTGCAAGTAGACGAATTTACAGAAATTGTGCAAAAGGTAAGGAGTCGATTTAGTAAATGAGCTTAAAGCTCCTTGGTGTCTGAATTTTCCAGTCGATTTTGTATCTCCATAATGGAAATCCGCATTTCCTCCAGGTCTTTTCTACG
Source organism: uncultured Desulfopila sp. (assembly GCA_964446655.1). Lineage (GTDB taxonomy): Bacteria > Desulfobacterota > Desulfobulbia > Desulfobulbales > Desulfocapsaceae > Desulfopila_A. The sequence continues at coordinate 64,715 of CAYUPL010000002.1, read as the reverse complement.
CACCAGATCCATACGGTTTATGGCCTTTTCGACATATTTATCTACTTGTTTCTCCAATTCCCCCCTGGCTTTTTCTGCATATCCAGCCATCTCCTCAACGAATTTTTTGCCCTCCTGTTCCGTTAGATTTCCCTTTTGAACCATTTCCCCGATCAGTTCTTCGATTTTGTCTTTAGAAACAGCCGCCAGGCCTATGCCGGTCAGCATAGTTTTCTTGAGAAGGTCTTTCATGATTTTCTCCATTTTGTATGATATTCTAGATTGTTACCGGATTTTATCGGTTACAGACGGATAACCGCAAGAGGCGCAACAAGCTGTCCAACACCGCGTCGATATAGTTTGCAACACAATTGAGCATGAAGTGTCTATGGCTTTCGGAGATTCTATCCACATAGCGCCACTGTACAAGACTGATTACTCTCAAAAAAACGGTGTGCTATTTCCATGGCCTGTTCCATGGAGGAACTGGTCTGTACCGCAGAAGCCAGTTGATGGCCAAAAACATAGGATCCGGCAAAATAATGAGTAAACTGCTTTAATCTCCCCAATCTTCGTTCACGAGCAAATCTTTCCGTCAAGAGATGGAAAAATCTTCCATAAAGCTCCGGAGGTGAAATAGATGTGCACGGCCTTCTCATCCCAAAGTGCGCGCCGGCAATTTCGGCAAAAAGCCACGGTCTCACCACAGCTCCTCTTCCTATCATCAAACCATCGGCTCCGGATATCCGCAGACAATTCTCTGCATCTTCAACTGAAAAAATCCCCCCATTGGCGATGATAGGGATTGAAATCGCTTCTTTAGCTTTGGCAATCCAGGTCCATTTCGGTTTTCTGCAGAACTTATCATCGTTGAACCGGGCATGGATGGTTAAGCAATCAGCGCCCTGCCCCTCGATCAGCCGGCATAAGTTCAAGTACTGGGTTTCTTCATTACTTTCTCCAAGCCTGATTTTTACCGAAAGAGGCAGGTCGGTCATTTTTCTAAAAGCGGCAATGACTGCAGCAACCGCCGACTGATCTTTTGCCAGAAAGCAACCAGCTCCCCGTTTTCGTAATTTGGGTGCCGGACAGCCAAGGTTGATGTCTATTCCGTGTACCCCCAACGCATGCAGTTTATCCACCGCCGCGCTTACACAAGCAGGATCATTTAGAAAAACTTGATAAAAAAGAGGATATTCCTCTTCTGATCGGATCAGGCACGGTGAGACTCTTTCGTTGTCCTGGGGGAGCCTCTTGGCGGAAAGCATTTCAGTAAAAAGAAGTCCAACTCCTCCAAGTTCAAGAAGCAAGCTGCGCAGGGCGGAGTGTGATAATCCAACCATTGGCGCGAGCGCCAGCGGAGGGTAAATAGTCAAGTTCCCTATTTTCAACATAAGCAAGACAAAGAGATAAATATGTTAAATCCGCCCAACATGATATCCGTTCAGATTACCATATTAAGAACATCGGTGACCTGGTGTTGCTCCAGCTCCGTATAGAACTTCGTATGCACAGTAAATTCTTTTACGATGCTTTGCAGATAATTCACGGCAACAATGAGACCAAAACACCTGAGCACATTTTTTCCTTTCAGGTTGATTTCAGAGATAATCTGTCTGCCAAGAAGCAGCTGAGCATTTTCCTTGTTTGAGATTCGGATAGAAAACGATAACCCCCCCCGTGAAATATCTATCAATTCGCCCTGAAAACTTCGCTGGCCACTCTTATCGCCATAGAGGTCAAGGAGGATGTTTCTCACTGTCACGGTTACTGGATACCTGGCAAAATCACGCCGATCCCTGCCGGATATCTTCACCAGCTCCGGTATCGTATCCTTTCCTTTGCAAAAAGTACGAATTTTTGTTTCAAGATCGGAGAAGTTTTTTAGAGATTGAATAAAAAGATCTCTTCTCAACACGTGCACTTTAGTTTCCTGCAAGGCAACCATATTGACAGTCCAAATGGACGCCGAAAAAAAGGGGCCTGTTCCGATAACATCACCGGGCATCATCCGTTTTAAAAAGAATTCTCTGGCTCCGCTGTTACAGCTTAAACGGATCGCGCCGGAGTTAAGGAAGTAGAGACACGGGTCTATTTGCCCGAGAGAGACGATTTTTTCCTCCTTTATATAATGTTCCGTGCGCAACGAGTTGAGAATATACTCATATTCAGCGCTTGATAGTTTTTCAAATAACTCATCCCAAATCTCTACCTGAACGCTGGTGCGAGGAGAATTTTTCTCTTCTTCTATAATTTCAGCAACGCGAATGACATCCTGCAATGCGTCTGGATTTATCTCAAGCAGTTTGTCCCTGAACGTCTCTGCCGCTTCGAAATTTCTCGACCGGGCTAAATCAATTATTTTTTTATAAAGGAGCGCGGTTGCCTTTTCTATCTTTCCGGTAGAGCGCATCCCCTCAATCTCGGCGAGAAACTCGTCGGTTCCCCCTGTTGCAATATCTCCATTTTCAGGCTCAAAGTTAAAACTCAGCGCCTCTGCATCAGCCTTTTCTTCTTTCGACAAATGCCGTATTCTCGGTTCTAATTTGCTGATTGTTTCATCTATTGCGATACGAAGTTTTTCTTTTGCACTGCCCACCAGAGAATTATCTTTGCGGAGATGTTTGAGAATGTTCACGACTTTTGTAAATGGATATGATCGCAAACTGATACAGGTCATATAGAGTATCTCTCCACGAATTTTCTCGGGATAGGTATCACGCCGATGCAGGACATCAATCAATCCATCTGCTGTATCTTCACTACAGTAGGTACTTAACTGCATTATCAGTTTGAGCTTCACTTCGTCTTCAACAACAGGCAATGCCTGAACCAGACGTTTTTCCACTTCCCGACCGCCAAGTTTTACAATACATGACACCACCTGCTTCTGTACCCGCACATCAGGATGGACAAGGTATCCTTCAACAATTTGATAGTATTCGGATTTACCTGTTTTCCCAATAAGCATGATCAGGTTTCTGACCGCATACCAGGGAAGGTCTTCTTCCATAAATACCCGAAGAGTCTCTTCAATTTCGTCTCCAAATCCGGCGATCAGTCCCATCAGAGTAAAACGTTCATCTTTTTCTTTGCTGAAAACCAGACGATTCAGAAGGTAAAGAATAGCTTCCTGGCCTAAAAAAGATAAGGTTTTCCGCGCTAGAATCTTTTGTGCATCATCACCTTTTTTGTATGTTTGCAGAATCTTTTCCACAACATCTTTCTGGGCTATTTGAGAAAAAACAGTTTGGAACGGTAAAGTTTTACCATCTTTAGTCTGCAAACCGCGATCCCGCACCTTCCACAAAACAGTAGTAAGATTTTCAAAATCGCTCCATTTATTGCTTCGCACAAATATGCTACAGGAGTGCGCCAGAAATCTCGCCATGGTTTCGGTGACTGCTAACGGGGTATCCGTGTCTGCCAACCTCTCCACAATTTTTGTGCAGAAGGACTGCATAAGCTTAATATTATATCCTTTTTGACACAATAAACAGAGTTCATCCAGTATCGAGATAATAGTAGTGCCGTGCATTTTTGAGCTTATATTCACCAGGAGAGTTTCTATATAGATCAATACATCAGAATCATTTTCCTTGCTGAATTGTTCGTAAATATATGCGGCCAATTTGCCGGTAAACTCAGAATTTGCAAGAATCGTCATTCTGCCGTGTTTCAGTTCTTCCAGGCCATGTGCAAATCGCACTGATGCTCTTTTCTGTTCAGCCTGTCGCATCTGTTCAATCGCCTTTTTTCCGGCGTCACCTTCCGGCGAGGAATACTTTTGCATCATAACTCAGCAATGAATTAACATGAAATTTCCGTATAGAGATGATTTTTGGTTGCAGAATCCCTCTCATTTTATAAATATATATCCGATCCTGTTCTTTTGACAAACTTTTTTATTTATACCGTAACACTTGCCGGAGGCAACGAAGGAGTAGCAACCCTCTTCAATCGGAGTATCTTCTCCGATTTTTTCGATGTACAGAAAGAACAAAAAGGCCCTGTCGTTTGAAAACGCCAGGGCCCTATAGTCAGATTTACCTCAGAGGATGTTGTTCAATTAACCGGCTCTCCAAATGGATTGAGCCCTTTGGATGCAGCAAGATCTACCGTGACATAGAGATTGACAACCGTCGTGCCGAGAAAACCGCCAAAACTCTCCGAAAGTGTAACCATACAGGTTTTATGCGGTTTAATAAAGGCCAGCATAGTACTTTTGTAGGACGCCTCTCCAACGAGTTTCCATTTATTATTTGCCATGGATGCTATGATGAATTCTTTTAAAGAATCTACCTCCAGCCTGCCGCTGTACTGATAAATACCACCAGTAAATGAGTCTGTCTTGATTGCCATGCTCTTGGCACGGTCCCAATCCAGTTCCGCAGGAAGCACAATATCTCCATGGCTGTCGATACTATTCGAAACAGGAGGCATCTCCATGGGGTGCTGCGATGTCGTAGAAGCACAGCCACTTAACAGCAGTATCACGGCGAGAAAAGAAGACGCAAATAGATATTTGCAGACAGTTCGACACATGTTGAGCCTCCATTTAGAAAAAATTCACAAGATGGGTATCTATTAGATTACCTATCATATCCTAAGTTGCATCGTTGTTCACTTAAAATATGACGAAACGAAATTTGATTAATACGATTTCCATTTCGATAACTTACGACAGTATCAGCCCATTCGCCCAGCTTTTCTCTGGACTAGCACAATTTACGAGAGTAGTATTGTAGAAAAAAGATTGCACACCAAAGTGCTCTTAACATTTATTGCAGAACCTTTGCTTGCCAATGAAAACATCTTCTTTTTCAAACTCTTTCTGTTTTATGTTCTTATGGTTGCAAAAATCACTCAAATTTCGTCATACCCGATAAAATTGGGACAATTCCTTAAATTGACGAGTGCTGTGCAAGATGGTATCGAAGCTAAAAACTGGGTGAAGGACGGCACAGTCCGTGTAAACGGCAAGGTTGAAACCCGCCGGGGAAGACAATTGCAAAAAAACGACTGTATCGAACTCTCCGATGGCACAAAATTTTTTCTGCAATAAAAAAGCAAAAAGGCTGCAGTGGTAGCACCAACCACCGCAGCCTTCTGTATAGCTACAGAGAAAGGCTTCTTCTATTAACAGCCGAATGCTTTCTGCAGATTGGGAACAGTTTGTTTTTTCCGGCTCATCATGCCGTCAACCCACATGGAAGTTCCTTCAAGTTTTCCATCAAAAGCTTTTTCAATTAAGGCAGGATCATCAGAGACCACAACCAGGTCGGTCCCTTCTTTTACGACATCAGTAAGCATAAGCAATACTGAATGTCGACCTTCTGCCTTTACCTCTTTCATTGCCGCGAGCAGGTCTGCACGAATACCGGCAACCTGATCCAGAGTGGCCAACTCAAGCTGACCGACTCCTACTTTGCTGCCCTTCATGTCGAAATCTTTATAGTCTCGGAAGAGCAGATCTTTGGCAGGAACTCCATCAACGGAAGATTTGGCCTTCAGCATTGCCATAAAAAGCTCTTCCGTGTCTTCAACTCCAGCTACTGCTTTCAAATCTTCTACAGCTGCCTTGTCATCTTCCGTACAGGTGGGTGACTTGAAGTTGACAGTATCACTCAGTATTGCTGCGAGCATCCCTCCAGCAACATCTTTAGGTATGGTAATACCGGCATCTTTAAACATTTTGTTCAAAACGGTACCTGTGCAGCCGACAGGCTCATTTCTGAAGAGAATCGGGTTATTGGTTGTAACATCGCCGATTTTATGATGATCAACTATTGTTACAACTTCGGCATCTTGAATATTCGCAGGACCTTGAGCGATATCACTGAAGTCTACCAGCGCCACTTTTTTCCCCGCCGCATCGGTAATTTCCTCAGGCACAGCAAGACCGAAGCGTTCAAGTACCATTTTTGACTCAGGATTGAGATTGTCCGCATTGGACTGCATGCATGCTTTTGCTTCCTGTCCCTGAGCATTGAGCAGCGCAGCAAGAGCGATAGCTGCAGTTACTGAATCGGTGTCAGGATTTGAATGTCCAACAACATTAATTGTCATGGTTTTTCCTCCGAATAATATTTTCTCTGATTATAAAATTCCAACTACCCATTAAAAGAGTACTCTTTCCTATTATTTTTAACACACTAGCTTAGTTCTTCAAAGAAATTGAGTCAAGAACAAAATTCGAAAAAGACCGGCCACATCGATTATTAAAGCTGCCACTCCCACAACAACCCTCTTCTTGTACCGAAACATTCAAATCCGCGGGCACATTGTCACCAAAAAGAGTCGTACCGGCAAGATCTTTTAATGACAGAAACTACAAGTTGCGTTATACAGTAATCACATAGCAATTCTTCTATACAGACCATCAAAAACATCACTATTATGCAGGTCAAGAAAACCGCTCACTCTCCTAAAAAACGTTCCAGGGATACTTTCCCTGTTTCCTATCAGATTATAGCATTATTTGTTGTGATTATTGCTGCCCTGTTATTTTTTATATGGCAGCAGAAAAACAAAGAAACACTTGCAAATAAAGAAACGACGCAGGAAAGGCTTTTTACTGAAGATATTTCCATACCTGAACAAACCGCAACACTGGAAAGTGATGTCAATGGCGAATCACAGCTTGTCATCGAAGAGAGAAACAACCAGTCGGATAGTCAGACTACCTCTCCTGTTGCGGAAACACCAGACACAGAAGAGGTGGGGAGCTCAGGCAATCTCCTTTCCTTCGACAGCAACTCTATCGTTTCAGAATCTCAAGAAAACTCTGTTATTGAGTCGAGTCCAGCAAACCGGAATAACGGCCTTCCAACTACGGCAAGGTGTATGGAATCACTTCAGCCCATCCGACAATTTTATAAACATCTCGACCAACAAGAGTATCTACAACAATATGATCTGAGCCCCGGAAGCGAAGTATATTTCACTCGAGTTATCCAAGGCCTTCTTGATAACCCACCGGTTGTGAGCGGGGAGACCGATGACCTGTATACAATCCTGCAGAATACCGCTCACTTTTTCAGGATCGTAGGAAAAACCAATATTCTCATTTTAAAAGCTATTCTCGACAGAGAAAAAGATCAGTTTGAGAATATTCTTGCACATTTTTATACTGTGCTCCTTCTACCTTCCTGCTTCGAACAGCATTTTGATCTGCAAATTTCTGAAACATCTCTCTATGAATATGCGGGATTTTTTCTGAGTACCATGGGCGGCAGACTTTATCTTTTCCGCAGAGACTCCATGTCACGCATGGTAGTAAGCTATTACGCCATCCTTCTGATAGACAGAGCGAACAAAAACGGCACAAATAAACATGGAATTGAGATAGCCCGGGTCGTTGACCAGTTGATCAACGAAATCGAATCGACCGCAAACACATTGCAATTACAAGAAAGATATCTCGATACCCTCTATACGCTTAAAGAAGAGTATCAATTTCAGCAGCAATAAGCAGAGCTGGGTATCAAAACCTTTTTCACTTTCCCACTTAATGCTGTCAAACACTCCGGAACGTGAGCAGACGTTGCAATTATAACTGTTATACGGTAGGATAGAAACATTAAGAGAAGCTAATGTTTTGGAGCAACGTCAATGAACTCAGTACACAATTTTTCAGCAGCACGGTTTATTACTGAAAACCGATCAGCTCTACTATCTCAAAGCTCCTCTACTGCTCATTCGACTACCACCGCAGACCAGACCAGCCGGAGTGATTCAGTCCATATTTCAGCCCAAGGAAAAATCGCTTCAGCCGATTCTACATTCAATCGCAGCACGGCAAACGAAGAATCTGAAAAGGAATCATCTTTTTTCGACAGCACTACGCAGCTTACAGCTGAAGAGCAGCAAATCATTCGACAATTGCAACAAAGAGATGCGGAGGTACGTGCGCACGAACAGGCACATCTCGCCACAGCCGGCCAATATGCCGCAGGAACTGCTTCCTATACTTATGAAAACGGTCCGAACGGAAAAAGATATGCGGTTGGAGGTGAAGTACCAATCGATGTCAGCAAAGAATCTACCCCTGAAGAGACCTTGCAGAAAATGCAGGTCGTTGCCAGAGCTGCCTTGGCGCCTCTGAATCCATCTGCAGCAGACAGAAGAATTGCTGCACGGGCGGCAATGATTTCAGCTCAAGCCGGAATGGAGATCCAGCAAGAAAAAAGAGACTCTGTTGGAGATGAACCTGCTTATGCCTCGTCTACTTCTGCAAGGCACAACTCCTCATCATCAATTGCAATTGAATCCGGTATATTGCGAGAGCCACCTGCTGCGAAAGTGGAATTCGGTTCACAACATCATACCCTTGCATTAAAAACCTATCAATCCCACTTGAGGTAGCATTTCTACCGGCCACCTTACCTCTTCTCACAATTACCACTAAATGACAGAAAATAATCTTAATGAAAAGCTGTTCTCCTATCTCGCCGCATCTACCAGTCCGTATCACGCAGTGCAGCAGATGACGGAGATATTGACCGAAGCCGGGTTTAGCCGCCTAGACGAACGAGAAAAGTGGCATCTTCAGTCAAGCAAACCCTATTATTTTATTCGAGATAATGGCTCTTTGCTTGCTTTCAACCTAGGCCAAGACCCTCAAGCAGGTTTTCGTGTTCTCGGCACGCATAGCGACAGTCCATCCTTGCAAATCAAGCCTAACGCAGATATCTTCGATAAGTCGTTTCACAAGTTAGGTGTTGAAGTATATGGGGGCGCAGTGTTGTCATCGTGGTTCGATAGAGAACTCTCCCTGGCGGGAAGAGTCTGCTACCTTTCAGCCAATGGCGATCTCGTTACAGAACTTGTCGACTTTCGTCGTCCGATAGCCGTCATCCCAAGCATCGCTCTTCACCTCAACAAAACCAGCGATGCAGACAAGTCTCTCAATCCACAGGTACATATAGTACCACTCATTGGTATTCAAAAAGGCTCTACTAAAAACTTCAAGGAAATCATACTCGAACAGATCACTGCAAAACACAAGAACGCAGCTCCGCAACAGATCTTGAGTTATGACGTTTTCCTCTATGATTGCAGAAAACCTGCTTATGTCGGTATCGACAATGAGTTTATTCTCGCTCCTCGACTGGACAATCAGCTCAGCTGTTTTCTTGCCGCAACCGCTGCAGCATCAGCTGACTTCAAAAACAGTTTTTTGCTGATGTGCAACAACCATGAAGAAGTAGGATCCAATAGTGCATCTGGGGCACAGGGGAACATGCTTGAATCTTTTTTTGCAAGAATTCTTCCCGACAGCAATACGCGTTTTCAAGTCCTGGTAAAATCCTTTTTCATATCAGTTGATAATGCTCACGCTTTGCACCCCAATTATCCCGAAAAGCATGATTCTGCACATGAAATCTATCTCAATCATGGACCTGTGTTGAAAATCAATGCAAATCAACGATACGCTTCCACCGCCACATCCAATGCAGTTTTCAAACTTCTCTGCAGTGAGAGTGATATTACAGTACAAGAATTCGTGATGCGCAATGATATAGCCTGTGGAAGCACTATTGGTCCGACGACGGCGGCAAAACTTGGATTAAAAACAGTTGATATAGGCGCAGCAACTCTGGCAATGCATTCGATACGTGAAATGACCGGAAGTCATGACCCCGGCTTGCTCTACAAAGTAATGCACCATTTTTTCACTCGTAAATCTATTCCGGAAGCATCTTGAAGATGACACACAAGACCAGATCTCTTCTCGTACTTGTCGTCCTGGCTTCCATTTTTACGTTGAGCGGAAAAACCCATGCGGAGCTGGCCGCCTATGTGAAGAAGTATAACGACATATCCATTTCAGCACAACAGCTCACCAAACTCCATAACTACGATCATCTTATCAAATACTTCAGCAGTTTTGCTTATTTCAGGCCAGGATACAAGGTGAGCCCTGATTTCATAAAAGCCTTGATATTGGCAGAATCCGGTTGCAACACCTATGCGGTTTCACCTAAAAACGCACTTGGCCTTGGTCAAATACTCCACTCAACAGGAAAACAGGCTGCACAAGAAATTTACAACAGCGGCAGGCGCTTTCGTTATATCAACAACAACAAGCTTAAAAATTTAGGCAAAGACGACCTTTTTGATCCAGCTATAAACATTTTGCTGACATGCTATCTCATCTCAAAATATAACTATAGATTTGACGGCAAATTGGACCTGGTAGTATCGGCGTGGAATGCAGGCGAAAATGTCGACTCACTCAAATTTGGCCGTCCGGCTCCGTACAGTGAAACGTACAATCTGATAGGTAAGATAAACGGCTATTATGTTTTTCTTCTTAACCTCCGGCAACGATCCTGATTAGTTCTTTTACCTCTCCATATAAAATTCTATTTGAAGGAAATTCATGAGTAACGAAGACAACAAGATCATCTATTCAATGATCAAAGTAAGCAAATTTTATGAAAACAAACCTATTCTCAAAGATATTTCGCTCTCCTATTTTTATGGCGCAAAAATCGGTGTCCTGGGGCTCAATGGATCGGGGAAAAGCACCCTACTGCGCATACTCGCCGGAGTTGATAACGATTTTAACGGAAAAACCGTATTAGCACCCGGTCTTAGTGTCGGCTATCTGGAACAGGAGCCGCAGCTGCCACCACAAAAGACGGTGAGAGAGATCGTTGAAGAAGGTGTTGCGGAAACTGTCAGCCTGCTCAGCGAGTTTAATCAGATTAATGAACGATTTGCAGAACCCATGTCTGATGAGGAGATGGATAAGCTCATCAACAAGCAGGCGGAAGTTCAAGAAAAGCTAGACACCCTGTCTGCCTGGGATCTTGACAGCAGGCTGGAAATGGCCATGGATGCTTTGCGTTGCCCGCCCTCAGTTTCTCTCTGTCAAAATTTATCCGGCGGAGAAAAAAGAAGAGTGGCACTTTGTCGAATCCTCCTTAAAAAACCGGACATTCTCCTGCTTGATGAACCGACAAACCATTTGGATGCAGAGTCTGTAGCATGGCTTGAACACCACCTTCAGGCATATGTCGGAACTGTCATCGCTGTAACACATGATCGATATTTCCTGGACAATGTCGCCGGATGGATCCTTGAGTTGGACCGCGGTATGGGAATCCCCTGGAAGGGCAACTATTCTTCCTGGCTGGAACAGAAAGAAAAAAGATTGGCGCTGGAGGAGAAAAAAGAAAGCAAGCGACGACAAACTTTACAGAGGGAACTGGAATGGATTCGCCTGTCACCTAAGGGAAAAAGGAGCAAATCCAAAGCCAGAATAAACTCTTACGACAAGCTTATGTCGCAAGAAACCGAAAAAATGGCGGAAGACCTGGAAATTTTCATCCCACCTGGACCTCGGTTAGGTAAAATAGTCATAGAAGCAGATAAAGTATGCAAAAGCTTTGATGCTGGTCTTCTGATGGAAAATATGACCTTTTCTCTTCCTGCCGGTGGCATAGTCGGAATCATTGGACCCAATGGTGCAGGTAAATCAACCTTGTTTAAAATGATAACAGGCGGCGAAGCCCCCGACAGTGGAGAAATTCGTTTGGGCGAGACAGTAAAACTCTCTCATGTAGATCAGGAGCGCAATGCTCTTGATCCTGAACAGACCATTTGGCAGACCATTTCAGACAACCAAGACACAATCCGCCTTGGAACCAAAGAAGTAAATAGCCGAGCATACGTTGGGAAATTTAACTTTTCAGGATCCGATCAGCAAAAAAAAGTCGGCCTGCTTTCCGGCGGACAAAGAAATCGTGTCCACCTTGCCAAAATGCTTAAGGAAGGCGGCAATGTTTTGCTTCTGGATGAACCGACAAATGACCTGGACGTCAACACCTTAAGGGCGCTCGAAGAGGCACTGGAAAACTTTGGCGGTTGTGCCGTAATTATAAGTCATGATCGCTGGTTTCTCGACAGAATCGCAACACATATTCTCGCCTTTGAGGGAGATTCTCGTGTTGTCTGGTTTGAAGGCAACTATTCCGATTACGAAAAAGATCGCAAGACCAGGTTAGGCGCAGACGCTGACATACCCAAACGCATTAAGTATCGTCAACTCACGAGAACATGATCGGCAAAGATTAGAAGAATCTTAGAGTTTCTGCAGGATTTGCAGACATTCGCATAACTCCTCAATCCTGTTTTGGGCGGCAGCTATTGATCCTTTTCTACTGTCGTTCTCGATATCAGCGGCAATATCTCTGATGGCTTCTACCCCAAGACTTGCTGCGGCCCCCTTTATAGAGTGAGCCGCGGCACAGATCATTTCCGCATCATCCGATTCCAGACCTTTAGTAATAGACCGGTAATCACTAGTGCAGGACTGTTTAAAAATTGCAAGCAACTCCTGTAACAAGTCTACATCATCTGCAGCTTGTTCCAAGGCGAAATCCTTATCCCACTTCAGTCTGTTCATATATGCACCCTGGTTGGAATTATCACCCTTTGTTTAGAAAAGCAACCTTGGTAATTTCTGCAAAAGGCACTTGTCCTTTGCGGATAAGAACCAATTCACCATTTTGGCATCCGACTATGGTAGAGCATAGCCCGGCTGGACTATCGCCACCATCAACAACATAATCGATACATTTCCCGAAAATTTCCTTAACCCGGCAAGCAGTGCCGGCCGGGTTCTGTCCGGAGATATTCGCACTTGTTGCGGTAATCGGGCCTTTCCATTTACGAATAAGTTTTTGCACCAGCGGATCAGACGAAACACGTATACCAATAGTTCCGGTTCCTCCGGTTAAGAGTTCACTTATATTTTTTTTCCAAGGAAACAGGAGGGTCAAAGGACCTGGCCAGAATTTTTCCATGAGGGGTTCATAAACATAAGGAATCTCCTCGGCCAGCATTGACAGCATCCCTGCGTCTTCTATTAACAAAAGAATAGGTTTGGTTGTTTCTCTTTTTTTTAACAAAAAGAGTCGTTTAACAGCATTTTCATTCAAAGGATCAACCCCCAGTCCATAATATGTCTCCGTCGGAAAGGAGATCACTCCACCTTTCTGCAGAAAGCTTATTGCCTTGTCAATACCATGGTCCTGATTTTGTTGGATAACATTATAGCTTCTCAATTTTCTCTGCCTTATCCTCTACTTCTTTGGCCATGGATTCTCTGAATCTGGAAAGTTTATGAGCAAGATTTGCATCCGTTAACGCGAGAATCCTTACAGCAAGCACGGCACCATTTTTGGCGCCGGCCTTACCGATGCCCATAGTTGCAACCGGAATACCGGGAGGCATTTGCACCGTCGACAGGAGTGCGTCAAGCCCATTAAGAGATGAGGAGTCAAGCGGTACGCCGATAACCGGAATATCCGTATGTGCAGCAAGAACACCTGCAAGATGTGCAGCCATACCAGCACCGGCAATAATGACTTTAATTCCTCTCTTGCCGGCGTTTTCAACCCATTGAACAGCCCGCAATGGTGTTCTATGAGCAGAGGCAACCGTCATCTCGTATGGTACCGCCATCCCTTGAAGGAATGTTGCCGCAACCTGCATCACCGGCAGATCGCTATCGCTTCCCATAACTATCCCAACCGCAGGACCGGTAGAGACACCGCTGTTTCGGTTGAGAGCTTTTGCACCGATATCGCTGCGAAAATATGAGCCCGTCCAGGAGATTTGTGTCGCTGCCTTATAAGCACGGCTTATGGCATCTTCGAGGTCCTTGCCGACAGCGGTTACCCCCAAGACCCTTCCTCCATTTGTAACGATACGTTTATTATGCGTTTTTGTGCCGGCATGAAAGACATGAACCCCTTGAATTTTCCCAGCCGCAGCCAACCCCTGAATCACCTTGCCGGTTTGATAGGTACCTGGATATCCAGCTGCAGACATGACCACGCAGACAGTCGGCCTGGGATCTATCTTCATTTCAATAGACTCAAGAGTACCATCAATACAGGCTTCGAATATCTCGACGATGTCACTTTTTAATCTCATGAGAAGAGGCTGAGCTTCAGGATCACCAAACCTGCAATTAAATTCGAGAACGTTAATTTCGTTTCCGTCTATCATAAGACCAGCATAGAGCATCCCTTTATATGGTCGCCCCTCTTTTGCCAATCCCTCGATAGTAGGAATCATCACGGTATTCATTACAAAGTCGGCAATTTCCGGTGTAACCACCGGAGCAGGAGAATAGGCCCCCATACCTCCGGTGTTTGGCCCTTTGTCACCTTCATAGATGGCTTTGTGATCTTGAGAAGTCGGTAGCGGCAAGATGGTTTTACCATCTGTAAAGGCAATAAACGAAGCCTCTTCACCACGGAGACATTTTTCGATGACAATTTTTTCCCCGGCATCACCAAAGGCCTTTTCGGCCATGATAAGATCAACGGCATTTTGGGCCTGTTCTACTGTTTCCGCAACTATCACACCCTTGCCGGCGGCTAGTCCATCAGCCTTAACTACAATAGGCGCTCCTTTTTTTTCGATATATCTTTTTGCCTTCTTCCTTTCCGCGAAAACCTTGAAGTCAGCGGAAGGAATATCGTATTTTTGGAGGAACTCTTTGCTAAAAACTTTACTTCCTTCCAGAATCGCACTTTTACTGGTGGGACCGAATATTCGAAGACCGTTCTCTTCAAAAACATCTACTATACCGGCAACCAGCGATGACTCAGGGCCGACTACGGTCAAATCAATCTGTTCGGTTAAAGCAAAGGACAACAATTTATCAATATCCGTCGCGGCGATATCAACACATTCAGCAGGTCTTTTTATACCGGCATTTCCCGGTGCGCAATAAACCTTTGTTACCTTCGGACTTTGCAAGATCTTCCAGACTAATGCATGTTCACGACCACCCGAACCTATAACAAGAATTTTCATAAATTTACCTCAATTTTTGAGTAAGAGACAAAGTTAATCGGATTACCAAAGAAATCCCTCAACACCGGCACCTCAATAGTCTTATCATACCTGAAATAATGCGGTTGCATTTTAACGTACCATATTTTGTAGACGTATATCTATCAAACAGAATTTATTATTGCTTCTATTATTGACAAAAAATACGCAAAAGATTACATGAATGAATGACCATTCATTTATTTTGACCATTTCTCATTTACTCTTAAAACTCCATTCTTCGGCTAATGAAGGCTGTTAACAAGCATGCTAAAATAATCACGGCAGCAACTAAGGTCTTTGCCAAAAAAGGCTTCTTTAACGCCAGAATCTCTGATATTGCCAAAGAAGCGAGGGTCGCAGATGGAACAATCTATCTTTATTTTAATAATAAAATAGATATTCTTCTCTCTGTTTTTGAGGAAGAGATCGGTCTTCTTATCAAGCAAACCCGGAAATTACTGGAAGCAGAGCAAGATCCTAGAAAAAAACTTGAGATATTTGTCGTCAAACATCTGACGACCATGAAAAAAAAGAAAAATCTTGCCGAAGTTATTCAGATTGAGTTACGGCAAACCACCAAACTTATCAAAGAATACCGTAACTCAAAATTTGATGAGTACATGAATATAGTCGCTGAAATAATCGAACAGGGACAGCAGCAGAATATTTTCCGCCAAGACGTACTTCCAAACATAGCAAAACGAACAATATTCGGTGCCTTGGACGAAGTGTCAAGAATCTGGAATATCTCTTTGGAAACCAATTATTCCGTTGAAGAAGCCAGTTGTCAAATGAATAAAATATTTCTCTCCGGGATTCTTGAAAAAGATAGCGCTCTCTAATCCTGGTCAAAAAGCGGCAGCATGCCTACTATCGCCACTCCCGGTTTATTTCTACTGCTTTTCTCTAAGCAAAATCTGATCGACTTATTCCAACCACCTCAAATTCTCGCGTACCACCAGGTGTTTTTGCTATCACCTCATCACCAATTTCTTTACCGAGGATGCTTCTACCCAGTGGTGATAAAATAGAGATAGAGCCTTTTTTTACATCTGCCTCTTCGGGCCCCAAAAGCTGGTATGCAAATTCTTCATCAGTGTCCATATCCAACAACCTGACGACGGTACCGAAGACAGCTTTTTCACAAGAAACTTGAGAACAATCGATTATTTCAGCCCTGGAAAGCTTATCTTTTAATTCTAATATTCTCCCTTCGATATGCCCCTGCCTCTCTTTTGCCGCATGGTATTCTGCATTCTCTTTAAGGTCACCATGCTGACGTGCCGTTTCGATTGCCTTCACAACCGCTCCTCTCTCAACTCGTTCAAGGCGTTCCAGCTCAGCACGTAGCCTGCCGTTTCCCCTTCTCGACATGGGGATTCTTTCTATCATCACAATCTCCTAAAAAAAACACCTGTATATTCCACGTTAAGAACATACAGGAAAAAAGTTAACACAGAACTACCAGCGATACATTAAGGAAAATGCCGCTTGCGTTTCTTGGTAATCGTCGCCATTAATATTACTGAAACTTCCTTTTAATAAGAAATGTTTATTAATTTCAAGGAAAATATTGGCATCAATCTGATGAATGGGTTGATTTCCATCTTCATACCCGAAGGTATAATCAAAAGCCAGGTGACTTAAAGGATCTTCCAATCGACTGTCAAAATCTAAAAAATGCGTGAAATGAAACGTGAAGAGATGACTCCAGTAATGCTCCGGACTCCAATACACCCTGTCATCATCGGGGAAATCATTTCTAAAGTTGTTGTCACGACCGGTATTCTCGTCATCATTAAACAAATTCTCATAGCTATAGGTCACCTTAAACTGGTTTACTTCTCCAAATAGATGATAGGTAGTCCAGAGTTTGTATCTGTTTTGTTCATTGTTATCTGAATACATACGATAACGATAATCGGCCCCAGCCAGCCACCGAGGAAACAGGTCATATTTAAAGCCTGCTTCAAGATCTCGATATATTATAGAATCTGTAATTGAGCGTAATGTGTCTTCAACACGATCCTGCTCGAATCTGCCATATACATCTAAACTTTTAGTAAGACGTCGTATTAATTCAAATTTATATAATACTTCGCTGGTACCCGCCCCGATCGGTTTATCCAGGCCAAAGGATATATTTAAATCAACCGTATTCTCAAAATATGTCGAATATGTGCCAAGAAGCGTGTTGCTTTCAGCTTTGAGACTTTTGTCGCGAGAGGAATACGCGTTGTGAGATAAACTCACACGGACTTCCTGATCATAAGAAGGCATGAGCCACACTTCAGCCTCGGCTGTGTTTTTTTTGAGATTAATATACCCATCTCGCCCTTTTCTATTGAAATTGTAGAGAGATACAGCACCTCGTGGTTGCCTTTTTAATACATTGGCTTCAATATATTCATCGAGGCCCGGATAGAGAGGTCCTCTTTCTTTCATCAATTCATAAATTTCCGCAGCCTTGCCGTAAAGTCCGAGTTTATTGTAAATATAGGCAAGATCAAACAGTGCTTCCGAAGATTCTTCTTCTTCCAATAAGCTCAAATATTCTTTCTCAGCGCGATAATAATCACGTTGTTCTACAGCCTGTCTGGCTGAGAGTTCTTTTTTAACAAGTTCTTGCCAGCGATACTTGCCATAGAGGCTCGCGGCAATATCATCAACCGGCTGGCCTATATTTCTCGTGACAAATTGCGGTTCCATTACTGCTTGAAGAGAAGTGTATTCCTCCGATTTTGTGAATGGAACGATATTCCAGAAAGATTTTTTTAATGGAGGAAGGTTAAAATTAATCCTTTCAACCTCCATCTTTTCCAAAAAAAGCGAGTCAACAGGAACAGCTAGAAGCGAATCATATACCTTAAAGGCTTCTTCCCTCCTGCCTTCTGCCCACAAAGCTCTAGCAAAAAGCAGCTTTTTCCAGAAATACATACTATCACCGCCTTCACGGGGAGATGGTTCAACCTCTTCCTTCTCTACATATTTCTGCGATGCTACTCTTTCGACAATTTCACTGAATTTTCCACCTTTAAACTCAAGCTGAAGACTGAGCTTAGAAAAATACTCTTCATCGGGAAATTCTCCAGCTATGCTCTTTACAGCCTGGAGAGCAGCGTCATATAATGAAAGAGAAGCGAGTGTCTCAACCCTTCGGATTTGCAAAACCATTGATTCCGGTACTATTTGCTGGGCCTTTTCTATATTCTGTAGCGCTATTTCAAAATAACCATAGTCATAAAAGAGTTTTGCTCTGTTTATGAGCGAGAAAAAAGAGGGCCCCGACATCGCTTGATTCCTTGGTCCTGCTGTGTTTGAAGCAATGTCCGTCTTCTCTTTGATTATTCGCCTGAGAACATAAACTTCCTCTTTGGCATACGCTTTCTGCTCTAAACGATCCAAAGTCTCGGCACACTGTTGAAAATCTTCCTTGTAAAAAAGTATTCGGGCACGATACAATTCAGCTTGTAAAATAAAAGCGGTTTTGCTCTCGGAAACAGCTCTATAAGAGGGGTGAGCTGCTATCCACTCCAAAGCGTCAGCATATTCTTTTTGTTCAATGAGTATATCAAGCCTCCTGAAAAATACATTTTCGGGATAACCTGTATGAAGCTCCTCGATATCATCAACACCTGATCTCTTTGCCAATAGAGCCAGCCACGTCTCAGCATTAGAAATTTTGCCTTCCAGCAAGGAGATATGTATAAGCTTTTCCAGAGCGATATCTACCTGGATATTTTTCACCAACACCTGTCGAACAACTTGTTCAGCTTCAAAAAGAAGACCTCTTTGCAATAAGGTATCGGCAAGATGGAAGTATGTCTCCGCCAGAATTTCCCTGTCCCCGGTGACTTCCGGTAGAAGAGCGTCATAAATACCGTCTGTCGTCGTATATAATCCATTTGCTCGGAATGCCTTAATAAATGCTAAATTTAGGCCGAGATAATGAAATGAATTCTTAAATTTGTCTGGGGCCTGTTCCCATAAATGCAGAACATCCTCAATGAGCCCGGCTTTTCCTGCTACTAAAACGGCTTCTTCCAGAACCACAATGTTCAAAGGTTCAAAGAAAAGATATGTCTTGAACAAGTCGACAGCTTGTATAACCTGATCTTGCCGCAATTCAAGGTCTGCTTTGATGAGCAGGTAGCCTTTGTCTTCGTACTTATTTTGATGCAGTATGTTTATCAAGGGAGCTGCATGTTGAAACTCTTCGATGCTATGATGTGCTTTAGCTAATCTGTAGAGCAGGTCATAATTGTTCCTGTCGTTCTCATGCAGAATTTTTAAAACACGTATGGCCTGTTCTGTTTTCTGTTGTTCTTCCAGAAAATCTACCATCAATACAAATATGTGTTCTTTATGCTGTGTAATAAGGTCAAGATCTTCCCACAGATACAATTCTCCATCATTTTCAACAATCGGCAGATATTGAAGAGCCAGATCTTTTCGTATTCTATCCACCTGCTGTTGTATGGTTCGATCATTTGGAAAAGCGTTGAGATACTGCTCGTAATAGAGCAGGGCTCTGTCAGGTTGCCGTTTCTCTGTGGCATATAAATCAGCGATCCTCAGTGCGAGATCAGTATCCAATTCATCCTGCCTGTAGATTGCAATAAAATGAGCCAGAGCACTGTCAACATCTCCAATACCTAACGAGTAGTGCGCCAGTTTTTCTTGAAAAGGCAGATATTGCGGATTGAGTTGCAGATATTTCTGCCAATATACAGCCGCCCGAGAATAATATCCTGGAGAGTCATAGGCGTGAGCAGCTTCTAGAATATACCTTGGATTATCAGGAAAAAATTCTGCAAGTCTGCCGTAATAAAACCGTTCTTTTTCCGGTATGCCGAGACGTTTGCTCGATTCTGCAAGTTGAAACAGCAGAGTTTCGCTATCGCCTTTTTGTTGATAATATTGCTCAAGAAGCAGAAAAGCGCTTCTCTCGTTACCTGTTCCTTTAAACCCTTCCACCATACCCTGTATAGCGCCATCATACCGGGGACCGGCAGGATCAGACTCATAAACTTGACCAAAATATCTCACAGCTTTACTAAAGTGCTGATTCCGCAAGGCTGAATCCCCTGCAGCCATAAGATACTCCAGGTTATTGGGCTCATACTCCAGTAGTTCATCAAGAATCTGCGCCGCTTCTTTCCAGTTTTGGAGTATTATCAGGATCTTACAATACTCCCACTTCGCCTCGACGATATTTGGTTTTTCCTCAAATAATTTGCGATAAAGATGCTTGGCATCTTCGAGTTGATTACTGCGCACTAATTGACGGGCGGTAGCCCAGGTATTTTCCCAGGAAAATCCTGACAAATCCTCTGTTTTTGTCTCTACCTGTACTTCCAGCTGTGGTACTACCGATGAAGCCGCGTCCTCGGCAGAGACTGGTGCACCAGCACAAATTACCAGAAAAAAGGCTGATAAAATAAAATATTTCAAAATATTATAAGCTGCCATTTTTGAGGGCCGTACCAAGGATCACCGATCGCATATTCTGGAGACCGTGCAGCTTCGATCCAGCAAAAAAAAACATATGACCCGGCAATGCATCCTCTTCTGAACCGATACAATAAGTAGAACTCGCCCAGCAAATGCTTACGCATTCTGAATACCCTCAGACGTAAAGGCTATTCTCTATTATCACCGTTGACCACAATTCGTTCACCATCAAAAAAATCTATAATATCAGGCATTTCATTCTCGAGATATTTTTTCATTTTCTTCAACAAATTCACCTCTATCTGACGTACTCTTTCCCTTGAGATATCAAATTTATCAGCAATGTTCTGGAGGGTCAACGGCTCATCCGTGAGCAGACGTTTTTCCAGAATCATCTTTTCCTTATCATTAAGTTTATCTTTCAATATATTGAGAAGCTCGCCCAGACGGAGCTGCATTTCTTTGCCGGCAACCGTCGACTCTATATTGGGTCCGGAACTGGGTATAAAATTTTTCTGTTCATCTTCAGAATCGGAACGAACGGGAGATTCCAAAGATACATCCCAGCTGTCCATTCGCTGACTCATCTCGACAACTTCTCTCTCCTTTACATTTAAACGCTGCGCCAGCAGTTTAGGTTCAGGATCAAAACCTTGCGCTTCCAGTAATTTTTTCTCTTTATTGAGAGAAAAGAAGAGTTTTCTCTGCGCCTGAGTTGTGCCGATTTTTACAAGTCTCCAATTATCCATTATAAACTTAAGAACATAGGCCCTTATCCAATATGCGGCGTAATAGGAAAATTTTACTCCCCTATAGGGATCAAATTTTTTCGTTGCCTGAACAAGCCCGACATTGCCCTCCTGAATAAGATCCATAAAGTTCTGCATCCAGTATTTCTGGAAATCCATAGCAACTTTGACAACCAGACGGAGATTTGATGAAACAAGACGGTACGCCGCATTTTGATCGCCTGTCTCTTTAAATCGGGTAGCCAGTTCATCGGTCTCTTCCCGCGTCAGAAGCTCATATTGACTTATTTCCTGGAGGTAACGATGGAGTGCCGGATTGCTCAACGCCGGCAGATTTTCGTCATCCGAGAGTGAGACAAGCGGGTTTTCCATCTCTCCATCGGCATTAATCGTCAGATTTTCAGGTTTATTTTTCTTTGGCATATATCTTTATGGGTTTTCCCCCTCAATACAGGTCAGTGTTGCATTAAAAATCAACACGAATTTTTTTTGATGCTTATGCTTCCGAGATTAACATTGGTATCCTACCATAATGGCCACCAAGAAGAAAATTCTATTTTCTTCTTCATATAATTATGCTAAGAATGGAGGTTCCCTCATCAGCGTGTCCATATACTAAATCAGCGTGTCCATATACTAAATATGTACTATTCAGTCATAATTTTCTCAACATCAGAATGAATAATATTAGAAATTTCAGCATCATTGCTCATATCGATCACGGTAAATCAACACTTGCCGACAGAATGATCCAAATGTGTGGGCTTGTTTCGGCAAGAGAATTTAAAGACCAGCTTCTCGACAATATGGACATTGAAAGAGAACGTGGCATCACTATTAAAAGTCAAACCATCTGTCTCCCCTATACCGCCCAAAACGGCCGGAAATACTTTCTCAATCTGGTTGATACGCCCGGCCATGTGGATTTCAGTTATGAGGTTTCTCGTGCCCTTACTTCCTGCGAAGGAGCTCTCCTGCTTATTGACGCCGCTCAAGGAATTGAAGCACAGACTCTTGCTAATCTGTACCTGGCAATGGAAAATGATCTCGACATTATTCCCGTTATCAACAAGATTGACTTGCCCTCGGCCGAACCTGAAAAGGTAGCCGAACAGATAGAAGAGGATCTCGGCCTCGATGCTGAAATGATACAACTCTGTTCAGCCAAGACAGGACAAGGAGTTGCAGATATTTTTGAAGCAATAATCAAATTTCTGCCACCACCAAAAGGAGATCCGGACAGTGCCCTCCAGGCACTTATTTTTGATGCCGGTTACGATGCCTTTCGTGGCACAATTATTTCGTGCAGAATCATCAACGGCAGGGTCAAGGCTGGCGACATCATCGTTTTCATGTCCAACAATATCAGCTATCGGGTCGAAGAGGTCGGTCAATTTCAGATTGGAAGAAAGCCGCAGCGCGAATTACTTGCCGGCCAGGTAGGGTATATAATAGCCGGAGTAAAAACAGTACAGGACACTCGCCCCGGCGACACCATCACCTTGAAGGCCGCTCCGTGTTCAAAACCCCTCCCGGGATTCAAGGAAGTGCAGCAGGTGGTATTTTCTTCAATATATCCCATTACCACGGATGAGTATGATGCTCTGGGAACTGCGTTGGAAAAACTGCAGCTTAACGACGCGGCACTTGTTTTCCAAAAAGATTCGTCGATGGCTCTCGGCTTCGGCTTTCGTTGCGGATTCCTCGGCCTGCTCCACCTCGAAGTGGTGCAGGAACGTCTTGAGCGTGAGTTTGACATTTCTCTCATCCTTACGGTTCCTTCTGTCCGCTACTTCTTTCATCTGAATGACGACTCGATCATTGAGGTTGACAATCCTGCCCACTACCCGGATCCCTCAGCAATCAAGAGAATTGAGGAACCATTTATAAAGGCAACAATTCTTATCCCCGACAGATACATGGGTGTTGTCATGACACTCTGCATGGAACGCCGTGGTGTAAACACGCACTACCACTATCCGATGCCCGGACGAATAGAATTTACCTGTGAGCTGCCTCTTGCTGAAGTTATTTATGATTTTTATGATAGATTGAAATCCGTAACGCAAGGATATGGCTCTTTCGATTACGAAATCCTGGATTACAGAAAAAGCGACCTGGTAAAACTTGACATTCTGGTCAATGGAGAACATGTCGATGCCTTATCTCAGCTTGTGCACCGTGAAAACGCCAGAGCCAGAGGCCTGCATGCCTGTGAACAGCTCAAGGAAGAAATTCCCCGGCAAATGTTTAAAATTGCCATCCAGGCAGCCATCGGCGGTACGATCATCGCACGAACAACTATTTCGGCATTACGTAAAGATGTTACCGCAAAATGCTATGGCGGAGATATTTCAAGAAAGAGAAAGCTGTTAGAGAAACAAAAAGCAGGAAAAAAGAGAATGAAAACAGTAGGAAATGTTGAAATTCCTCAAAAAGCCTTTCTCTCGGTTCTGAAATCGGAACAAAAATAAAAAGGAAGGGCCGTCCTTGACGGCGCCTTTTTAGAAATAAGAGTCTAATACCTCCTTAAGCTCCGCAAGACCAGTGCCGTTCTTTGCTGAAAACATGATTCTCTGCTGGGATGACAGACCATGACCGGCATCCAGTAGGGCTGCATTTCTGCTTCGCTCATTCCCCGAGAGCTTGTCCGCTTTGGTATACACTATCAGATACCGGATCCCCTCGTTTCTTAACCAGCCCAGCAACTGACTGTCCTGGCTTTTGGGGGGATGGCGCAGGTCCATGATGACCACGACACAGCACAAAGTGGTTCTGCTCTGCAGGTACGAGGATATAAGCTTCTGCCAGCCTGACTGTGTCGCCTTGGACACTTTGGCAAAACCGTACCCAGGCAGATCAACCATATTTACCCGGCCGTCTATCTGAAAAAAATTCAACCCCTGCGTTTTTCCCGGCCTGCCACTCACTTTAACAAAGTTTTTCCTGCCAAAAAGGCAGTTCATCAAACTTGACTTTCCCACGTTCGACCTGCCGGCAAAAGCAAATTCAGGGAGTTCGGCCGGCGGAAGCTGGGCTAAAGAGTGGGCACTCAAAAGAAATTCTACATGCTGATACACTATCATTACCGGTTTCCTGTTCACCCCACATTCCGGAATAGATCCGTGGCAAAGCGAGAACAAATCCCTGCCGTCAGGCTCGTGCAGACGGCAGGAGAAGACCTGGTTGTCCGCCGTTTATATAACTTTGTTCAGAGCATATTCGATTATACCTTCAGCACCGTTTTTCTTCAGCTTTGGTATCAGATCACGGACAATATCCTCTGAAATGACGGTTTCGACAGAGAACCAATCGGTTTGATAAAGATTGGCAATAGTCGGGGCATTGAGGCTTGGCAGGATATCAACAACATCCTTCAACTTGCTCTGTGGAACATTCATTTTCAGACCGACTATTCTATAGGCACGCAATGCTCCCTGAAGAAGCATCGAAATATTTTCAATCTTCTCTTTTTTCCAGGGATCATTCCATGCATCTTTATTGGCAATAAATTGGGTATTCGATTCCATAAGCTCATGAATAATGCGAAGGCCATGGGCACGAATAGTGCTTTCTGTTTCGGTCACCTCCACCACCGCATCAGCCAGACCTGAAACAACCTTGGCCTCGGTCGCCCCCCAGGAAAACTCTATTTCAACGTTGATTTTTTTCTCATCAAAAAATCTTCTGGTAACATTTACCAGTTCTGTTGCGATTTTTTTCCCTTCCAATTGTTCTATGGAATGAATGTCGGAATTGCCGGCAACAGCAATAATCCATCGAGTCGGTTTTCTGCTTACCTTGGAATAAACCAGATCTGAAACGATAACGGCATCAGACTGATTTTCCATAGTCCAGTCCTTGCCGGTGATTCCCGCATCCAACATGCCACTTTCCACATATCTCGACATCTCCTGTGGACGACAGATGGAACAGGCCAGTTCCGGATCATCAATTTCAGGAAAATAATTCCTGGCGGCCGGCTTTATAAGCCACCCGGCGCTTTCGAATAGTTCAATAGTTGCCTTCTCCAGACTGCCCTTGGGGAGTCCAAGTTTTAACTGCCTCATTCTTCACTCCGTTAAGACTGTTAATCTATTATAGTTTTGTATTTATTTGTTTTTATAGACTTCTTCAGGATTAAAAACCAGTTCCTTAAATACCTTGAGTTGGCCATTCTCCACTCTTCGATGAAAACACGACCTATATCCCAAATGACAGGCGGCACCACCAACCTGCTCAACTTGATATACTACTGTATCCTCATCGCAGTCGACCAGAACCGCATGGATTTTTTGAATATGACCGGATGATTCACCTTTCCGCCACAGCGATTGGCGTGATCGGCTCCAGTAGTGTGCGACTCCGGTACGTATTGTTTCAGCGAAAGCCTGCTCATTGATATAGGCCAGCATCAGTACCTCACCTGTTTTATAATCCTGGGCAATCGCCGGGATCAAACCGCTCTCAGCTTTTGAGAAATCTAAAGAGACCATCTTTATTCCCTTACTCTTTAAGAAAAGAAGCAGAATTGCACAGTGTCACTGCGCATCTGTTCTTCTGTATAACATACACCCCGAACTCGGGTACACATCTCTTCCCGTCACAAAAGCTTTTCAGTTTATGCAGGTCATATGTATTTGTCAAGCCGGTCAAACGAATACTACATCCTTTTTTTATTTTATTTACAAGCAATGTAGGTTAAATGAATGCAGCATACCCTTTTCTTCTGTCAACGACCAGAAAAGAAATAAAGCCGAAAATACCAATACGCGGAGAAACAGCTATGTCAGTTGTACAAGAAAACTCTACCATAACAATTACCTACGTTGGAAAGCTCGATAATGGCGAAGTTTTCAAAACTGTAAATGAAGATAATCCCCTTACCCTCAAACTGGGAAATCAGGAATTGCCGCCAACACTGGAGAAAGCACTTGTCGGCCTGCAAACAGGACAATCGAAAGTTGTTCGGGTCTCGCCCGAAGAGGGATATGGCGCCCGGCAAAAATTGCTGGTGCAAAATCTGAACAGAAAATCTCTTCCCGATTCAATACGGCCAATACCCGGAATGATACTCTCTCTCAAGGTTGAGAAGGAAAACGAAACGCTCCAAGTACCTGCGACGGTCATGGAAGTTTCCAAGGACTCAATTGTTGTTGATTACAACCATCCCTTAGCAGGACACCATCTCGTCTATCATGTAACTGTGATCAGTATTCAACCTGCCTGATTCATCAAGGCCTGCGTTTCTTATCGCAGCAGGCCTGTTACATCTCTATCCCCTTATCAACCGGGACTTCTTTAATTTGCTTTGCCCCTGTACATTCAAACCCCCTTATGTATAAACTAAACAAGAACACATTAAACTCAGGTAATACTATCGAAGAGGTACATATATGCAAATTGAAGATGATGAAATACTGCAGGGTTTTATCGAAGAATCCCTGGAACATCTCGCGGATATTGAAAATGATCTGCTTGCAATAGAGGAAGCCGGAGCTGATATTGACGAAGACCTTGTCAATAAAGTTTTTCGAGCGGCGCACTCCATCAAGGGAGGTGCCGGATTCATGGGATTGAACACCATCCAGGAACTCTCGCATGCGATGGAAAATGTACTGGGATTGATTCGTAGCAAAAAACTGATCCCCAATCCGGAAATTGTCAACATTCTTCTCCTCGCTTCTGATCAGTTGCAAAAGATGATTGAAGACATTCAGAACTCCAACGAAGTTGATATTTCCTCCCACCTGGAACCCCTGAACGCCATTGCGGATGGAGATTTCCAGGCAAATATCGAAACAGCCCCCCCTTCTGCTCCCGCGGTCGAGCCTGAGCCGATCCTCTCGAACGGCACATCTCCAAATCAAAAGGAGATAGATCAAAACGACGAAGCCGAAGCAGTTGCCTCTTCTCCTGACGTGCCGGATGTGGGTTTCACCCAAACCGACTATCCCTCTGAGGAAGATATACAGGACGAAGCGGAAGACAAGAGCCAAACTGAAAGCTCGTCTCAGCATTCCTTTGCCGAAACTGCTGAAACACAGGCTTCGCCACCGAAAACCAAGTCTCCTGGTGACACTTCTCTTCGTGTTCATGTAAGCCTTCTCGACCAGCTGATGAATCTTGCCGGCGAACTCGTCTTGAGCAGAAATCAGCTTCTGCAGACCATTGGTGCCGAGGATTACCGCAATGCCGAAACCGTCGGCCAGAGAATCGACCTGATAACCTCGGAACTGCAGGAAGCCATAATGCTTACCCGAATGCAGCCCATCGGAAACGTCTTCAATAAATTTCCTCGCGTCGTCAGGGATCTTTCAGGAAAACTCAAAAAGAAGATAGATCTGACAATTGTCGGCAAAGATGTTGAACTCGACAAGACCATTATCGAGTCCATCAACGATCCCCTGACCCATCTGGTGCGCAATTCGGTTGACCACGGCATAGAAATGCCGGCGGAGAGAAAGAAGAAAGGAAAATCCGAAGTAGGTCTGGTAATCCTCAAAGCATATCATGAAGCAGGTCAGGTTGTTATAGAAATCAGTGATGACGGTAAGGGACTCGATGGTGAAGCTCTTTCCGCCGGCGCTATCAGCAAAGGATTACTGACTGCCGAGCAAGTCCAGGTTATGTCTTACAAAGAAAAGGTGAACCTGATCTTTTTGCCCGGTTTCTCAACAGCAAAAAAGGTTACCGACGTATCCGGACGCGGCGTCGGCATGGATGTCGTCAAAACCAATCTTGATAAACTTGGTGGACATGTAGACATTATTTCCGAGGTCGGCAACGGCACCACGATCTCCATCAAACTGCCGTTGACATTGGCTATTATCCCCTGCCAAATCATTATGACCGGAGGAGAAAGGTATGCAATCCCTCAGGTCAATCTGGAAGAGCTTCTCCGTATTCCAGCAGGCCAGGTCAAGGACAGAGTCGAACGAGTCGGCGACGCTGAAGTGGTCAGACTACGAGGCAATCTCCTTCCTCTCATCAGATTAGCCGACATTATCGGAATAGAACGAACCTTCTACGACGACAAGGACGGAGCCATAAAACCCGACCGGCGCAGAATGATCTCCGACCGGAGAAGTCAAGAGCACCCCACATTTAAGCAAAATAATCAAAAAACCGATGCAATAGACGACGAGGTGCAGAGCTCAACTGATCGCCACGGTAAAGACAGAAGATATGCGGCATCCAGTGCCCTCAACATTGTCGTCGTTTCAACAGGCGCCATGAAATACGGCCTCATTGTTGATAGACTCCAGGACTCTGAAGAGATAGTTATCAAACCTCTCGGTCGCCACCTGCAACAGTGCAAGGGATATGCCGGCGCCACTATCATGGGCGACGGCAGAATCGCACTTATACTTGACGTCGGCAACCTTGCGCGAATGGCAAACCTGACTTCAATCGACGGTTCCGACCGTGCCTCCGAAGTTGCTCAGGCCCAGGAAGAAATCATACGTGCTAAAAAAGACAAGCAATCTCTGCTTATTTTCAGAAGCTCAGAGACGGAACAGTTCGCTGTACCACTCAATCAGGTGGAACGGATCGAAAAAATCAAACGATCCGACATTGAAGAACTCGGTGGTAAAAGAGTCATGCAATATCGAGGCGGCAGCCTGTCTCTGTTGACCATCGATGATGTAGCCATGGTGCAACCCCTTGCCGATTACGACAATCTGCTTGTCATTGTTTTTAACATACGCAAAAGAGCTGTTGGTCTCTTGGCCATTGGACCGATTGATGCCATTGAAGTGGCGGTTGAGATAGATGATGTAACATTGCATCAGACAGGAATTATGGGCTCGGCAATCATAGCCAAGCATACAACCATGCTCGTCAATGTCTTTGAAATCGTGCAGACAATATTCCCGGACTGGTTTGCGGATCAGAAGGTTTTCGAGACGGACACATCTTCTGACCTCAACCCCCCAATCCTGCTGATCGCCGAAGATTCTAATTTTTTCAGAAATCAGGTCAAAGGATATATGACAGAAGCCGGCTTTGAAGTAATTGAAGCGGAAGACGGTCAGATTGCCTGGGATCTTCTGCAAGAACACGCCGAAGAAATTACCATGGTTGTGACTGATATTGAAATGCCGAATATGAATGGTTTCGAATTGACCGAAAAAATCAAAACCGACTCGCGCTACTCGCGAATCCCGGTTATAGCCTTAACTACTCTGGCCGGTGAAGAAGACGTAGCAAAAGGCAAGGCCGTCGGTATAGACGAATACCATATCAAACTTGATAAGGAACGGCTCATGGCAACTGTGCACGATTACGTTAAACGATTTCACTAAAACTTTTTGCATGAACCTGCTGCTAAAGAAAATGGTTACGGTGTATACATACGGCGGAAGTGCCTTCTGCCATTTGTCAATTAACACTCATCTTTTGTTGGAATAGTAATTATGGCTACCAAAAATACTGTTGAACTTGCTACGTTTTATGTCGGGAACGCCTTATGCGGCATGGACATTCTCAAGATTCAGGAAATTAATAAAATAATGCAGATGACCAAAGTTCCCCAGGCACCGGAATATGTACTTGGTATCTTGAATCTCCGTGGTCAGATCATCACCATTATCGACCTGGGCAAGAAACTGGGACTAGGCGAAACAGACCTCTCCCAGGACCCACGTAACATAATCGTCAATTCTTCCGGAGGACATGTAGGCCTTCTGGTTCGGCAAATAAGTGATGTCGTCGAAGCAGACATGGACAAGAAAGAACGACCTCCAGCGAATATGGGGGGAATCCAGGGAGAATTTTTTACCGGAGTTTTTAAAACAGAAAAAAGTCTTATCGGAATTCTTAACGTCGATAAAGTCTTGAGCATAGAAGATTAAATGATAAAGAAAAAACTTCGTGTCCTCGTCGTCGATGACACCATTGTCTACAGAAAAGCAGTCTCCGATATCCTGGAGGAACTCCCCGAGGTTGAGCTTGTCGGCGTTGCCCACAACGGCAAAATCGCCATGTCGAAAATACAGACTCTCAAACCCGACCTGCTCACCCTCGATATCGAGATGCCGGTTATGAATGGTTTGGAAGTCCTTGCCGAGATACAGAAAAACAACCTTCAAATCGGTGCTGTAATGCTCTCCACTCTCACTTCGGAAGGTGGAGAAATGACCCTCAAGGCACTGGAACTCGGCGCTTTTGATTTTATCCTTAAACCTCAAAGCAAAAATCAGCTGGAAGGAAAAAAGGAGATCAAACGCCTCATTCATCCCATTATCAAAGCATATCTCACCAGGTCAGCAACATCTCCTGCACTCTATCGCAAGCCCAGCCCGATTCAGGCAAAACCCTCTCTTTTAAGAAAACCGTTTACCGAATCCAAAGAAGCAGTCACCCCGGCAAGACAGATACCCACCAAGTCCACGCACCGCGGACGTTCAGAAATTATTGCCATTGGCGTTTCAACGGGAGGTCCCAACGCTTTGACACATGTGCTGCCGAAACTTCCGGCAGACATTGGCGTGCCGATCGTTATTGTCCAGCATATGCCACCGGTTTTTACTAAATCCCTTGCCTCGAGCCTCGATAAAAAATGTGCTCTGACCGTCAGAGAAGCAACAGACCGTGAGACGTTACAGAAAAACACTATTTATATCGCTCCCGGCGGCAAACAGATGAAGCTCATCGCCAGTGCCGATGGCCTGAACCGTCAGATAAAAATCACCAATGATCCACCGGAAAATTCATGCAAGCCCTCCGTTGATTACCTGTTTCGCTCGGTTGCTGATTATTATGTAGGGCGATCAACTGCCGTCATTATGACAGGCATGGGATATGACGGCACAAAAGGTCTCGAAGTTTTAAAAAATAAAGGTAGTTTTATTATTGCACAGAACGAAAAGACATGTGTTGTCTATGGAATGCCCAAGATTCCCATAGAAAGCGGAATAGCCGATATTGTGGCCCCTCTCGATAAAATTGCAGACGAAATTCTGAAAAGTCTCAAATAGAAGGTATACTAATCTTTGCATGAGTAATGTGATAGAATGATAAAAATCACCCCCAGCGAGATCAAAACCATATCAAAGTATATCTATGATATATCAGGTATTTTTCTCGACCATAACAAAACATATCTCTTTGAGACGCGTCTGAGCTCCGTTGCCGAACAGTTAGGATGCAAATCCTATCTGGAACTTCACAACAGGGCCAAGGCGGATCATTCCAAGGTAATCGAAAGAAAAATTGTTGATGCAATATCTACAAACGAAACTCTTTTTTTTCGCGACAAAGGTCCTTTTGAACTGCTCCAGCATAAGCTGCTGCCGGAAATAATTGATGCCCGTACTCCAAATTCTTCTACACTGAAAACAAGTATCAAAATCTGGAGTGCCGCAGCTTCGACGGGACAGGAGCTCTATTCAATCGCAATTGTCATCAAGGAGCTTGTTCCGAACCTTTCCCGGTACAGTATTCAACTTTTAGGAACTGATATTTCAGATAATGCCATTTCTCAGGCGAGCTACGGTAAATATAACAAATTTGAGATAGAAAGAGGCCTGCCCCAGACCCAATTAAAAAAATATTTCACAGCCGTTGGGGATTTTTGGAAAATTAAAGATGAAATACGCTCGATGGTTACCTTCCGCAAAATGAACCTCATGTCGCCTTTTACAGGACTCGGCAAGTTCGACATCATCTTCTGCCGTAATGTCGCCATCTACTTCACTATTCCGGATCGAAAAAAACTCTTTACCAAGATAGCGGACAGTCTCGCCGATGATGGCTTTCTCGTGATCGGCTCAACCGAATCATTAACAGGGATATGTCCCCGGTTTGTTCCCAAACGACATCTGCGATCAATCTTTTATCAGAAAAAATAAGGAGGAGGCTCCTCATGAATACACTCTCAATTCTTGTCGTCGATGATGACCCGGTAATCAGAAAGCTGTTGGAGCAACGCCTCAAAAAAGCCGGATATAGTGCAGATGTGGCGGAAGATGGTTATCAAGCGGAAAAATGTTTACAACAAAAACGGTATGATGTCATCCTCACGGACCTGATGATGCCGGGGGGAATCGGTGGAATTGAAGTTTTGGAGATGGCGAAACAGCTCGATAATAATATCGAAGTGATTCTGATAACCGCCCATTCTTCCGTCGATACAGCCGTAGCGGCCATGAAAAAAGGAGCCATTGACTATCTCGAAAAACCTATTAACTTTGATGAGCTTTTCTTGCGTATTGAAAAAATAGTAAATGTAAAAGCGCTCATGCGGAATGCGTTGGATATCCATGAAGCCATGGGTACGACAGAGCAGGCAGCTTCACAAACAATTCAGAACCTGGAACTGCTGGCCGCCAGATTGCAACAACGCCTTGATTCCGTGGAAAACGAGTTGCGAAACAGCGATAAGGATCCTGAATCTCGTATCGCTGCTTCTTTGAATATTTTAGCGGACATATAACATCAACCGGAGAGTATCAGTTTCTTCTATAGATTTTTTTCCACTTCCAGGGAGCTATCGCTTGCCCCTCTCCCCACAAACCAATTTTTTTTTGCTTGGCCCTTTGCTCAAGTCTTTTCCATGAGGTGCAAATTTCCTCTTTGCAAAAAAAGACATGGACCCAGGCAAATCCTTTTGCCACCAAACTCTGATTAACACTTTTTCCACGGAGAAAAACCTTAGCTATGACTCTGCCATAATCGTCAACATAAAGAGGCATTACATCTACCGTTTGTTTATAGAGTATTTGCCTTAGATACTGTTTCGCCTCCACCGAATAGGGTTGATCCCATTCCGGCGTATCAATTCCCCACAGACGTATACGGATAATATCATTTGCTTTTTGAACCTCAAAAGTGTCACCATCAATAATTTTTACCACAACAGCGGAATAACTCTTGTGCATATTTTCAGCTGCTTCTACGCTAAGAGTTAAAAAGGTCGAGATTGAGAAGATAAAAAAGAAGTATACGACTTGCCTTATAATAGCCTTACTAGCTCTACTCCAATATTTTTGAGCATCAGCTGGCAAAGAGAGGTTCCTTTTTTTAATTAATATGCTATAGAGTTAAGACCGAGACAAATTTATGACACACAACATTCTCACGGTCGAAATTTCCCCTTTAAGTTACCATGCCAAATCAAAAGCTTACCGACTCAGAAGAAGATACTCGCAATTTTCTTATAAATCTTCCACTTTTTGACAGTTTTAATGTCGATGAGCTAGATGTACTCGCCAAACATATGAGTTATGTTCATCTCAAAAGAGGTGAATACCTCTTTGTTGAAGGAGATAAAGGCAACTTCATGGGATTCGTCGTCCATGGTGTGTTAGAGGTGTCAAAAAAGTCGGAAACCGGTGGAAATATTGTCATCGCCAGGCTGACACGCGGCAACTCCATCGGCGAGATGGCCATCATCGACAAATCTACCCGCTCTGCTACCGTAGTGGCGGTGCAGCCGGCCACAATGGTGACTTTAACTGATAAGGGCTTTGAAATACTGGCCCAGAAATCTCCGACCCTGGGAATTAAGCTCATACAGAAAACAGCCCGCCTCCTCAGCCTTAACATGAGGAGGACATCGAGCAAACTTGCTGATCTACTTCAAGAAAAATAAATTCTACCAGGAGCTTGTCTGGCAATTACCGTTATGAATTTCATACCCACTATACTCTTCATCGATCAGGATAAAACCGGCATCATTGAGATCATATCCTCACTAGAGAAAATCTATAGTGGAATATTCCTCCACGCAGAAAGCAAAGCAAGACTCTCTTCGGTTTTACATCACTCCCAGCCCGATATTGTTTTTCTCGATCTCACTTTTACCGACACACATGCAAGCCTCAATCTGTTAAAGAAGCTCTGCGAAAAAAGCTCTCCCGTAACCATTGCCATCCTGCCGGGAGAAGATACCGCTCTGATCAGCAAAGTAATGGAATCCAATCCTTTCTTTTATATCACCAAGCCCTACGATCTCACAGAGATACGGATTATTTTAAAAAGGGCCATTGAAAGAGCTGCTCATCACAGGCAGACACTACATCGCTTATCGACCACGGATCAATTTTGTGGAATTATAGGTAAATCTCCACAAATGATTTCATTGTTTGATCTTATAACGCGTGTTGCCGAAGATGATTACGCCACCGTTCTCATTCGCGGAGAATCCGGCACGGGAAAGGAGTTGGTGGCAAAAGCCATTCATACAAAAAGCAGCAGGAAATCCAAAAATTTTGTCCCTGTGAATTGTGCCGCCATTCCTGATGATCTTCTCGAGAGTGAGCTTTTCGGACATACAAAAGGAGCATTTACCGGCGCAACCCAGAACAAACAAGGACGCATACAATACGCTGATGGAGGTACACTTTTTCTCGACGAAATTGGTGACATGAAGCCTAACCTGCAGGCCAAATTGCTACGCGTTCTGCAGGAAAAAGAATTTGAACCGGTGGGAGGACTGCAATCCACACCTGTAGACACCAGAATTCTCGCGGCAACACATTGTGATCTCGAACAGCTGGTCACCGAAGGGAAGTTCAGGGAAGACCTGTATTACAGGCTCAGTGTCATTCCTCTGCATATACCTCCGTTGAAATCGAGAAAAGGGGATATCCCTTTGCTAATCTCGTCGTTTATCCATAACTATACCGTCGAAAGGGGGCGAGAACCTTTTACTTTCACCAAAAGCGCCATGCAGTCGCTGTTGCGTTACAACTGGAGAGGTAATGTACGTGAACTTGAAAACCTCATCCAGCATATGTCTATCCTTTTCAGCGGCAAAGCCATAGACATCACGGAACTACCTGAAAAATATTTGCTGTCGGAAAATCAGAGCGAAGAAGATGTCGATTATTTGACTGCCAATATGCCGGAGCCACCATCACACACAACTATCGCAACTCTTTTTTGGGAGGATGAAGAACAGGAACTTTCGGATGGTGAAGTAGACTTCAAGCAGATGATTCATCAATTTGAAATCAAACTGATCGTCAATGCCTTACGTGCAACCGGGGGCAACAAAAAAGAGGCTGCCAAGCTCCTCAAACTGAAACGCACCACCCTTCTGGAAAAAATCAAGAAGAAAAACCTCACTCCTGAAAACTGGTAACGTTATGCTGCCAGCTTAACGATATTCTGTTCAACTTTTTCTCGAATATCTTCTTGAACCGCCGGAGTGAGCAGTATATCCCGCACTCCGTATTTAACAGCCTTTATCACTTTAGACCTCGTCCATGCCGGCCCGGCGGCAACAATCGGCGCCGAACTCAAGGAGCGGACTTTTATTGTAACTCCATATGCCTGCTCATTTACTTCTTCCATTACTATTATGATAAGCCGTAAACCTGAAGTGATATGAAAGTTTATGTTATCAGCAAAAGAGATGCAATTTGACGCTATACCAATCTGCTTCAACTGTGTCTGAATTTTTTCTGCTTCACTTTTACTGTTTTCCACAATGAGAATATCCGCTGCTCCCTTGATTTTTTCTCGAACGTGTGGTGTGGTTGTATCCGCAGCACTTTCAGAGGGTAACGATCCGCTTTCTTGAACTCCTTGATCTGCATCAACAGGTTCGGATATTTCTTTGTGTTCTTCAAGCTGATGAAGTTTAAGCAGGCCTGCGGGAACAAGCATGCACATCTTACCACACTCCTTCCCTCCAATTTCAAGTTTGCTGCTCCCCATATAATATTGTTGCAGAGGTATTACATCGTCGGAATCGGTGTCAACCTTCATGGGCGCCACAATTTCAAGATCGGTTTTTACAAACCGGAGCTTATCAACATATTGTTCCTGAAAAACGGATGTATACGAACCTGAAATAATATTGGCTATTTCACCATAGGCATCTTCAGTGTCAGGAGAGAACTCTTCTTCCGTCACTGCGGACTCGAGCTCGGCAGGAGGCAACATTATGAGAAGAGAGCCGATTCTGATGGCATCCTTAAGACTGACAAAAAGAAAGCTTTCCGCTTCCGCGGCATCAACAACGTCCATTCGGGCCAGGACCTGCTTGCCTACAGCCTCTTCCAGAAAAAAGTCTTCCTTGGTAACAATCCTGTCGTCAGGCTCGGTAAGCTTTACATCAACACCAAGAAGAGCCCCCACTTCTTCAGAAACTGTGCGGCGACAGGCGGAAAACACCTTGTCTATTATTTTTTTTTGCTTTTGCAGATCTTTATCTGCGAGTTGCGGAACTGCCTGCTTGACTTTTTTCTCAGGAGGAACTTCCTTTTCCTCAGACATATCGGCTGCATCGGGGCTATCTTCCCGGCCGGCTTCAACACCTTCGGACTGTTCTTTGGCAACAGGATCCCGACCTTCATCTTCAGCGGCTTGTTCTTTTTTCTTCTCTGTTTTGGACTCGTCAACCGGTAGTTGCAGGCCGAACGGCTCTGCGGGAATCAGCATGTCCAGGTCACCCATTTTCAGACCCTCCAGCATCATGCCCGATTTAACCCAATAGTACCACTGTACAGGAAAAGGTTCCGCCGCAGCCACCTCTAGTTTGAGAGGAGAAACTACGGTTTGTTCTTTACGAACAAATCGACAGCTTTTCGAATACATTTCCTCAAAAACTTTCGTATAGGAGCCGGCTATAATATTTGCTATTTCGCCATATGAGTCTTCTGTTTCTTCGGTGTAGTTTTCGTTTTTGACAACCTCATCCAACTCGGCGGAAGGAAGCATTATCAATGTTCCGCCAAGTCGGATACCATCTTTTATTCCTATTAACAGAGCACCTTCACCTTGAATTTCACCGGTAATATCCATCTTGGCGACGATCTTTTTGCCGGCCTGCTCATCCAGAAACTCTTCTTTCGTTGTCAGTTTATTGAAAAGCGAAGAAAGTCGAAAATCGACACCCATCAGAGCGCCTACTTCTTCCTGAGCCTTTTCTCTGATTCCTTCGAGAATTTTATCGAGTTTCTGCTGAGTTTTCATTTAACAAGATATAATTAAGAAATTCTAAAATGTACCTTTGCAGCCACAAATTACTAGAGAAAACACTCTTCGGAGGGAGATCTCTTTTACATATCATCTGCCAAATATACATCGGCCCTAAACAGCCACCACGTCTTGAAGACCATATTTTCTATATCGGATGATAAAACTGAATATTTAAAAGTATTTCAGCTCTTGTACACATATTTCATATCTACAAGAAACATTCCGGCACTGCAGGCAAAATACACCTGCAGCCTATCTACCCCGGGAATGCTTCTTGTACCATATGCTTTCCCTGTCACCGTAGACGGAATCGCCAACTCGGCCTTAATATTTCTTTCTGAAAAAAAGGTCTTCAAACCGCCTGCGATCATATTGGCCAGTTCGCCCATGGCATCTTTAACGTCCTCATCAAGTTGTGTCACGTTCGTACCAAGAAATCGGGATGTTATACCAATGGCAACCGCTCCGGGAAAGTGAAGTTCTAAAGCACCCTTGATATCGCCACCAAAACCTAGCATACTGGACAAATTGACTTCCGCTGCACCACTCAGAAATGCACCGGCATCTATTTCGTCAATATCGAGCAATACCATGGTTGAAAAAATTTCCTGGGTGGTTGAAATAATGGCACCATGGAGATCCTTTTTCAATTCTTTCATTTCAGATCCTGGAATGTATACAAATCTTTGCCCATTGACCGGATTTGCATAGAGTTATTTTTCAAGCTGCAGTTCAACATGGAAGATACCGCTCTGACATTCAAAAGATATAAATGTTTTTTCGGCCCCCTTAATCGTCTGAAAACCATATTCCTTTCCCGAAACTGTCGACGGAAGCGACAAATCTATATCCCTCCCTTTTTCCGAAAGAATTGACTTTACGTTGCCGCCGAGCATATTTGCAATTTCACCGATCGCATCCTCTACATCTTCATTGATTTCATCTAGTTCCATACCAAGGAAATTACCTGTAATCGCAAAAGCTACCTTATGAGGCACATGAATCGCCAGTACTCCCTTATGGGTTCCTGCTAAACCGATGACACCGGTGATTGTATCTTCGAAAAGCTCTATATTGCTATTCCGGGTTGAGGAGACGGTAACTTCCATCATCACCATTGTCGTAAATATCTCCACCGTTGCCGCAACTATCTGGTCTTGTAATTCCACTAAACTCCTCCTTTACTTTTTGGCCATTACAGCAGCGGTCCAAGGATTTCGTTAACTTTGTCGGGTGTGAAAGGTTTTTTAATAGCACCAACGGCACCAAGCGATTTTGCTTCCCCTATGATATCCTCACCAGTTTCGGTTGATATCATAAGAACAGGTATATCTTTCATATTGGCACGTTGCGATTTCTCTCGCAAAAACGATATGCCATCCATATTAGGCATGTTAATGTCACTCAACACGATATCCACATCTTCATTTTCCAATACCTCCAGTGCTTCCAGACCATCGCTTGCCTCAAAGATATTATCAAAATCAATACCGGCCTGGCGCAATGATCGGCCGATGATTTTTCGCATCGTGCTTGAGTCATCAACCAATAATACATTCTTTCCCATTCGATCCTCCTGAGATTTATAAATTATTTTCCTTTTTTTTATAAGCTTACCGTATAGAGCCACCAGCAGACACCCATCCTGTAAGGATGGATAACATCATATTAGCAGCAAACCTTGTAAAAAATCAATTGTGTTATTGAAAATACAACAGATATCATAGAAGAACATCGAAGATGATATCAAGTCTCAACACACCTCCGAAGATGCTCGTGTATTTTACTCTCCCTTTCCGGGATCACAGCAATTTTTTGTGTTCTTGTAAGACAAGAACCGAGCAACAATGATCAGCCTGAAGTAACCATGTTTTCCCGCCTTGATTCTGGACCAATACTTGCATAATTAAATTATATTATTTTTTCCTCTATTTATTAATTATTGAAATGAAGCTATCTCTTCTCACATCTATTACTTTTCTGATCCTTTCTCAGATTCAACTTGCTGATACATGGGCACGTGACACTGAAATAGTACGTATATCAATGTCTGCCGGCAGCAGCAGTTCACAAATTTACATTACTTTCACCGAGGCACCTCCATTTACATATAACCAGCAGGGCAAGAGAATAGACATTGTCCTGGATGCCGGTTTGCGAAATACCGAACCATTGGATTTTCCAGCCGACGATAAAGTAGTCAAATTTTTGACTCAAGATAAGGAAGAGCAAACCACTCTAACGTTCTTTCTTCGATATGAGCCGCAACAGGTGCAGCTGACCGGGCTGCAGGAAAAGACCATCGTTGTCGACATTCTTCTGGGTAATCAATTCACTAAAGAATATCCTGAGCTCACCTCAAGACTAGAAGGCATCACAGTGTTGACCGATCAGGGAGCGGATTTCAGCAATCCCTATATCTCCAGCCCCTATTCGGAAAACTGGCACTCGTTTTTCTCAAAATACCAGCCAGATATCATCACCAGTGCGCCCATGAGATACAGTAGCCCACCTTTCCCTATTATTGATCTGCTCCCAGATGTGAGCAGTAGCGATCTCTTACCGGAAGAGATATTCGCTCTTTCTGCCGAAGGTAAATGGAAAGAGATGCTTCCTCTCATGTTTGATTTGCTCGGCAACAGCCAGGAACAGCAGGAAAAAAAATTGCTGGCTCTCACTTTAGGTGAGATCCTTTATCGAGCCGATAATTTTTCCGATGCATATAAGCAACTCTACCTTCTCAAAGAAAACTATCCTGATCAATTTGTCGGTATTACGGCCACCTATCTTTTAGGACTCCTGCGTGCCGAACATGAAACCCCATATATCGCCGATAATCTTTATCGTCAACTGGAAAGATATGTAGAAACTGATTTTGCTCTTGCTCCTTTTCTGGTGCTGTCTCGGATAGAAACCACACTTGCCACCAACCAGCTGCAAAAAACCCAGACGCTGCTCCAGAAAGATGATATCGCCTTCCCGCCTAAACTCGCGGCTTTACGAGAATTACGCCAAGCCGATTACTGGTTTGCCTCGGAATCGTATGTTAAAGCGTATGTCGGTTATCAACTTTCCGAAAGCAAGCTCAATCTGGCAGAGCAACCGTATTCTCTCAATGGATACTGCAACACACTGTATCAACAAAAAAAATACCTCGAAACATCTCAATGCTTCCATAAACTACAATCTATCGTGAGTGAAAACAGTTTTCTTGGCTTAATAGGTTATAAAAAAGCAATGGCCGAATTGCATTTTAAAACCGCGAGTGAAATGTATGTTGCCTTTTCCGCCATTGAAGATTCCTACCCCGGCACCGAAGCGGCCCACAGAGCAGAACTTAAAAGAAACGATATCCGCTACCTTTCTCAGCCGAGCTGGAGAAAGACAAGTGTTCTCTCTTACCGTGCTCTAGCAGAAAAAGCCTCAAACAGAGCAGTTGCTGCAGAGGCGACGCTCAAGGAGGCCATCGCCTATTCGGAAACAGGAGACATCGAAAAAAGCATTAATCGGTTGCAGGACTTCTTAAGGGCTTTTCACGCCAGCCCACTGACAAAAACCGCCCAGGCACTCCTTATCGAAATTCTCCCCAAGGAGCTCGACAGATTACTCTCTACCGACAATTATGTCGACGCCATCGTCCTGGCAAAACAAAACCGAACTCTCTTCCAGAAGGAATGGGTTGATATTGAACTTCTCAACCTTCTAGCAACAGCATACCATCAACTAGGCATCTTCACTGAAGCAAGAAACCTCTATATTTACCTTCTGACAACCTCTGCGGAAGACCAAAAAGAAGCATACTACCTACCGCTTGTTTCAATCCTGTACCACCAGGGAGATTATGACCTCGCCGAAGATTATGCCACACGTTACAGCTATAATTACCCGAACGGTACCGCTATACAGGAAATAAACCTCCTCCGTCTCCAATCTCTCGTTGCCGCCGGCAAAAACTCCATGGCTTTGGATCTCCTTTCTTCTCCTCTTCCTCAATCGCTACAAGTCGAGGAGATTGCGGCAACCCTGTATTTCACCAGTGATCAATATGATAAGGTTATACAAACTCTCTCACCTCCCTGGACAGACAACTCGCCGATCTCTTTGGATTCACTGTTTATCTTAGGCGAAAGCTTGTATCAGGAAAATTCTTTCGATACAGCCGCCCGGCTTTTTCAAGAAATCAAAGACCAGGACAAATATTTTGATCAGGTACGCTATCGACTTGCGGAATTGGAAAGAGTAAATGGAAATATGGAGAACTCTTTAAACTTATTACGGGAAATTGTCGAAAAAGGCTATGACCCACTCTGGAAAAAGCTGGCGGAAAAGGAATTGTTGCTCCATGATGTTGACAGAAATTACTAGAATTAGAACTTTTACACTTTTTTCCCCTGGTAGATCAACAGGCACGGCTGTTTCTCTTTGCGGCCTTCTTCTGATTGGTCGGGGAAGATCTTCCTATCTTCTCAAGCATTTGCCACCTCTGCAGGAAACTTAAAGATATGAAAATCCATTCAATCTCAGACCAGAATATCGCTCTTTTGAAAAAAGTTTTAGATCTTCGTGCCGACAAGGAAAAGGTCATAGCTTCAAACATAGCGAATAGTGAAACTCCAGGCTTTGCTCCATCGCGCTTCTCATTTGAAGAAGAACTGAAGAGTGCGGTGGTTCGTGGAGCATTTTCGCTGGATACCACACATCCGGCCCATTTTCCCGTTGGCTCCAAAGATCTGCATAGCATTAAAGGCCATACCGTTTTGGAACAAGACAATACCGGCATAGGTGATCAAAATGGCGTTAGTCTCGAAAAGGAAATGCTGGAACTGTCAGAAAATCAATTACTCTATGAAGCCACGGCGGGGCTTCTCAGCAAAAAATTATCACTACGAAAATATATTATTCAAGGCGGTCAGTAGCGCCTTGAAAGGAGAACAGAATGGACATTTTTACTTCTATGAAAATCGGGGCATCCGCCCTCCAGGCAAACAGCATTCGTCTCAATACCATCAGCTCAAACCTGGCCAATATCGAAACAACTTCGACACCTGAAGGTGGTCCCTATAAAAGGAAATCCGTCTATTTTGAGACCACTGCCCTTTCTTTCCAGGATCATCTGAATGCGAATCTCCAAAATGGTGTTCGGGGCGTAAAAGTTACCAAGATTGTAGAAGACGAAGAACCGCCTAAGATGGTGTATAAACCAGGGCACCCCGATGCAAACGAAGATGGCTATGTTGCCATGCCCAATATCAATCTCCTGGAAGAGATTGTCGACATGAAAAATACCACACGTGCATACGAGGCCAATACGACAACTATTAAATCGGCCAAAAGAATGGCTATGAAAGCCCTTGAAATCGGGAGATAAAGATGAACACAACACCCATAGCAAGTCCCGGACTTCCCCTTACAATGCCCCAGTCAATAGGTCATGAAACCGCTGCAGCGGGAAAAGGTTTCAGCGACATCCTGAAAAATACCATAGGCCAGGTGCAGCAGGCTGAACTACGCGGTGATATTGCAATACAGAAACTGCAAACCGGAGAGGCCCGGAACCTGCACGAAGTGATGATCGCAACAGAAGAAGCTGATATGGCCCTTCGCATGCTCGTCCAGATGAGGAATAAGGCCTTAGAGGCCTATAATGAAATAATGAGACTCCAGGTATGATATCTCAGCTGGGCTGAATTGACACAATGTTTATGAGAAATCCGGGTAAACCTTTGATCTTATCTATTATGAGAGCACAGGGTTGATGTCCAAACCTGCCGGAAATGAGCCCCATGACAGACACAAACACGAAAGGATAGTCCATGGCCGAAGAAACCTTAACCGCAGACGGGACCACCATGCCGGCTACGTCGGCTGACAAGCCTATTGCCCCCAAAAACCTTGTTGCCCTCATAAAAGAATGGCCACTGTCACGAAAGCTGGCCTTGGCAGGTGTTGTACTTATCTCTGCCATCCTTTTTGGTCTACTGATTTTTCAAGGTAAAACGGCTGATTACCAATTACTTTACGCCAACCTGGCAGAAAATGATGCCGGCCCGGTGGTGGAGTGGCTCAAAGCAGAAAACATTCCCTATCAACTCAAAAACAATGGCAGAAATATCTGGATTCCTGCAGGTATTCTGCATGAAACACGACTCAGCCTTGCTGCCAACGGTCTCCCCGCCGGCAGCGGGGTGGGCTTTGAAGTCTTTGATAAACAAAGCTTCGCTCTCACCGATTATGTGCAGAAGGTCAACTTCACCAGGGCATTGCAGGGAGAACTTTCGCGGACTATCGCATCTCTTGATCCGGTGGATACGGCCAGGGTTCATCTTGCTTTGCCTGAAAAACGACTATTCAAAGACCAACAAAAACCGGCAACAGCTTCCGTCATCGTCTCGTTATCCAAGGGGAAAACTCTCGATGAAAAACAAGTACAGGGCATTATCCATCTGGTGGCCGGCTCCATTTCCGGACTTATCCCTGAAAATATATCCGTAATCGACTCCAACGGTGTTGTTCTGGATTCCGGCCAACAAAAAGATGAAGATGAACTTCTTTCCGTCGACATGCTCGCCTACCAACAGGAGGTGGAACACCGTTTAGAGATGCGTGCTCAGGACCTGCTGGACAAAACCATGGGGAAAGACAAGGCTATGGTGCGGGTCAGTGCCGTTCTTGATTTTGCCAAAGTTGAAAAAACCGA
Source organism: uncultured Desulfopila sp. (assembly GCA_964446655.1). Lineage (GTDB taxonomy): Bacteria > Desulfobacterota > Desulfobulbia > Desulfobulbales > Desulfocapsaceae > Desulfopila_A. The sequence goes on along the minus strand of CAYUPL010000002.1, from coordinate 21,035 downwards.
AGAATTTTTTGACGGGGATGAACCCGTTATCCGCAGCGAGCAAGTCAACCAGGAGCAAAGCGGGACACCAGCGGCAGGAGGGATCCCCGGCGTACAGTCAAATCTGCAGGGTACAACTCCGCAACAAACCGGAGAGAATTCTTCGTCAAAAACTTCGCGTATCACCAATTACGAAATAAGTAAAACCATCAGCAGAATCATAAATCCGGTTGGTACCATACAACAACTCTCGGTATCCATCCTGGTTGCCGACAAAGTCATTCCGGCGACGGCAGACGAACCCGAAACCACGGAGCCCCGATCAGCCGAAGAGCTGCAGTCAATGCAGGCCATGGTAAGCACCGCCTTAGGGCTTGTGCCCGATCGTGGGGATCAGATAAATGTGTTGTCCATGCCCTTCACGGAAGCTCCGCAAGAAATACTGCTTGCAGAATCACTCCCGGACAACCTGCTCTATGAATACCTGCCATTTGTCAAAATCGCCCTTGTTGCCGTTGGCGCGCTCCTTCTTTACCTTCTCCTGGTACGACCTATAATTAAAACAATGAAGGGAGAAGTTCGGCAACACTATAAAACCGTTGAAGCGCTGGAACAGGAACAGTATGCTGCCGAGCAGGCTCTTGAAACACAAGAACATAAGCGTGAGGAAAAAGTTGTCGAAGATCCTGTTGCTTCCATTCGCAGAAATGTTATGGAAAATCCGGCACCGACTGCGCATATCATCAAAAAATGGCTTCAGGAAACCTAAATGGATAGTGAAAATCTTACCAATGTTAAAAAAGCAGCCATCCTTCTGATGTGTTTAGGCGAAGATGCCGCCGCCAGAATTTTTCATGAATTTACTGATGACGAAATCCGTCGAGTGACCAAAGTGATGGCTACCATTCAGCACATCCCCAGTGAAACGAGGCAACAGGTCATCGATAGTTTTCTTGACACTCAGAACACCTATTCCGGCCTGTTTCTGAAAGGGAGCGATTTCGCCAAGATGGCTTTGGCCAAAACAGAAACAGACCGGGCTGATGATCTGCTCGACCAGTTTATTTCCGGTACGGAATCGAATTCACTTGAGACCATTGCCATGATGCAGGCACGTATGGTGGCAAGTCTTCTCGAAAAGGAGCATCCGCAGACCATCGCTCTGATTCTTTCTACTCAGCACGTTCAGCATGCCGGCGACATATTGTCCTGGATTCCTGAAGAAATGCGCGCTGATGTGGTATATCGTATAGCAAAAATAGAAAAAGTATCACCTGATGTTATCGCAGGCATCGAAGAAGCTCTCAATAAAGAACTTGGTCGAAGCATAGGAAGAGAACAGAGACAGGTCGGTGGAATTGACAAGGTTGTCGATCTGCTCGGTCACCTGCAGAACAATCTCGATGCCGATATCATCGAAGCCATAGAGGAAACCGACGCGGAATTGGCTGAGGAAATTCGCAAACGAATGTTCACCTTCGAAAACCTTATAGGTCTTGACGGTAGATCGCTGCAGATGATTCTGCGCGAAATAAACAATGATTCTTTGACCATGGCAATGAAAACGGCATCCGATGAGATGAAAGAGAAAATTTTTGCCAACATGTCTGCCCGGGCCGCGGATATGATTCGTGACGATCTCGAGGCTATGGGACCGGTCAGGTTGTCCGAGGTTGAAGCCATGCAGCAATCCATTGTCAAAATAGCCATGAAACTTGAAGAAGAAGGCAAAATTGTCCTGAATAAGGTCGGAGGCGATGAATTTGTCTAAAGTTCATAAAGATTCGGAAGGCTTTGTGCCGGAGAATATGATAACGGTTAATATTGATCAATCTCCGGTGTGGGAACAGCTCGCCAGAAAAGTCGATGATGACAGCAGCAAAGATTCCGCAGGCCTGTCCGCTAAAAAAGCACGCAGCCAGGACAATACTGAGCAGTTTACAGGTGAGGCCGACAGCGATCCCTTTGCCTTCGATTCTGATTTTTCCTCACCCGAAGAGGAGGAGAGCATCGCTTCTGCTACAGAGGATGACACAGAGGGGACCACCGCCCCACCCCCAGAACCAATCGACCTCGAAGCTCTGGCAGAGGAGCATTTCAATAAAGGGGTGCAGGCGGGAATTGAAAGGATGAAGAGTGACTATAGCCTGGCAATACGAACATTGCAATCGGCCTGCGAACAGCTTAATTCGGTGCGGGAGACCATTCTGCGCAACAGTTCCGACGAAATGCAGAACCTGGTTCTGCTAATTGCCGAAAAAGTTATCCGCCAGTCTGTTGCCTCGCAACAGGGAACCATCCGGAAAACCATTGAAGAGGCCATTCACAAAGCTGTAAAATCAGAAGAATTTATTATTTTTGTTAATCCTGATGACTATGAAACCATCCAAAAATATTCCGCCGATTTTATTCAATCCACCAACGGGCTGGAAAATATAATTATCAAAAAAGACTCCTCTATCGAACCGGGTGGATGTCTGCTTGAATCAAGTAATTGTACCGTCGATGCTACTTTGACCAGTCAGATGGAAGTCATATCGGATCTGGTTAAACAAAAGTAACATTATGTTTCGAGAAGAACTCTTTTGCTCACACATTTCCTTTTTGCTGCAAAAAGGTTTTCAATGCCATAATAACGCGGAGTCTCGATGTCTCTCCATACATCCTCTCTAGAAAAGCTGCAAACAATCAAAGTTTACGGCAAAGTTACCAAAATAGTCGGCCTGGTAATAGAGGGACATTGCCCCAATTCTTCCATCGGTTCTCTCTGCCGGATTTCTTCCCTCGACCAGAGTTTTAAGATCTTTGCAGAAGTAGTCGGATTCAGAGATTCCGTTGCTCTCCTGATGCCTCTCAGCGATATCAGAGGATTAGGTCAAGGAAGCCGCATTCGGGTGGTAAAAGACTCTGCGACAATCAAGGTTGGAGAAAACCTGCTGGGAAGAGTCATTGATGCAATGCAGGTTCCTCAAGACGGCAGTCCCCCTCCTCTTCTTACGGAAGAGATGAACCTGTACGCCGACCCTCCGGGTCCCATGGAGCGCAAAAACATCACGGAACCTCTCGACCTTGGCATTCGGGCAATAGATGGCCTGCTTACCTGTGGCATGGGACAGCGTATGGGGATTATGGCAGGTTCCGGCATAGGCAAAAGCGTATTGTTGGGTATGATGGCGAAATATGCCCATGCGGATATTAACGTAATCGCTCTAATAGGTGAACGCGGCAGAGAAGTTCGTGAATTTATTGAACGCGATCTCGGCAAAGAAGGACTGGCCCGTTCTATAATTGTGGTCGTCACATCCGATCAGTCCCCTCTGCTGCGAATGCGAGGCGCCTTTGTGGCGACAACAATCGCGGAATATTTCTGCAGGCAAGGTAAAAATGTCCTTCTCATGATGGATTCGGTAACACGTTTCGCCATGGCAATGCGGGAAATCGGCCTCGCTGTCGGAGAACCTCCGACCACTAAAGGATATACACCGACTGTTTTTGCCACTCTGCCTCGACTTCTTGAAAGGGCCGGCCGATTTCGCAATCAAGGTTCAATTACCGGACTGTATACTGTACTCGTCGAAGGTGATGACCTGACCGAACCGGTGGCTGATTCGGTCAGGTCTATTCTGGATGGCCATATTGTTCTCTCCCGTGACATTGCCGCCAAAAATCACTATCCTGCCATCGATATACTGAATTCGGCCAGCAGGGTAATGCGCGATATTGTTACCCCGCGCCACCTCGAGCTGGCCGGCAAAGCGCGCAACATACTCGCAGCCTATGCCGATGCTGAAGATCTGATCAATATCGGCGCTTACGCCGATGGATCGAACCCTCAAATTGACTTTGCCATTAGCAAAATTGAGGCGATTAATACCTTTTTACAGCAGCGTTTTGACGAATCCTCCACTCTGAAACAAACCAAGATCGACCTTGGAGAGGTGTTGAACGAGCGCAAAGAAGCGCCGCCACAAACAAAAAAACGTCGCAAAAATGACAACTGAAACGTTTTCCATACCTTTTTTTAGCCAATGAAGCCCTTTGCGCTTGATACCGTCCTCAAATATCGGCAACAGCTTGAAGACAAAGCCGTAACGCAACTTTCACATGCTCAGCTGATTCTTGTGCAGAAGAAAAAAGAAAAGCAGGACTTAGACAAGCAGCGTAATACTCTGCTGCATAAACTCTCCAATCTGCAAACAGCAGGCATACGTATAGAAGATCTTCTCCAGTACGAAAATCATCTCATCTGGCTGGAACAGGAACGAATAACAAAAGAGGCCGAGCTCAAATCAGCCATCAGAACCGTCGCGCAAAAACGAAGCGTTGTGGTCGAGAGAAGCCGGGAGAAGAAAGCCCTGGAAAGGCTGAAACATAAACAGAATCAGGCGTACAAACATTATCTGGAGAAAAAAGAGGCCGCTCAGCTTGATGAAATCGCGGTCCTTTCCCATGATAAAAAAAACCATTAATGTCGTTTAATCTCATACTTAATAAAACTGCCATGACACCTGTCTCCATATCTCAAAAAGTCTTTTATTCCACAATGATTATTCTCGTTGTATCAGCAACATATACTTTTTCCGCCGAAGACGACCCTCAGTATCAATCCGTCGAAGAGAGAAGAATATATGCCCTTATGCAGGAAGAACGGAATACGATCGAACAGGAAAGAAAAGATCTCGAGCTCCGCGAAAAGGAGCTAAAGACTCTTGAGCTTTCAGTCGATAAGAAAATAGCCGAGATAGATGCCAAACTGGAAAGACTGCAAAATCTCCAGAATAGGCTGGAAGCTCTTCTAACGGACAAAACAGCTGAGGAAAAAAAACGCATAAAAGACCTCAGCGCCATTTACGACAAAATGGCGCCTGAAAGGGCTGCCCTGGCAATGAGCGGCATGGAACCAACATTGGCCACTGAGATTCTTGCCGATATGAAGCCCAAAACAGCTGCCAAAGTTCTGGACATGCTCGATAAACAGAAATCATCACAACTCAGTACGACATTTACAACAATACCATTAGAGTGAAACTAATATGGAAGCATTCACAATAGCCCCGGCACCGCCCCAGGCCATGCAATCATCCAAAAGTCTTCCCGCCGAACATAACCACAGTGAAACTTCCTTTGCCCCTGCCCTGTCTCAAGCAATCCAAAACAAAAACAATTCCTCTCCGGGAAAACAAGAGAGCAGCACCGGCAAACCTTCTGCAGCAGATTTACAGGAAGCCGGCCAAAAAACCGATACACTTCCGTCGGAAGACTTCTCTGGAGACGGTGAAGAGCAGGCTTTTGTCGCTTCTGGTCAGCCGGCACAAGACACTGCTCGGCTGTTTTCTTCTGGTCAGCCGACACAGGACACTGCACGACTGTTCATTGCGTCCTCATATTCTCAGGCAAACAGGATGCCTCTGTTTCTAAGCGGGGCAATGAACAACCCGACGAATAACGGTAACAATCAGCCAGGACAACTTCCGGCGACGCTGCAACTCCTCAAAAATCTCACCACAACTCCAACAGGCTTTTCAGCTGAGGAGGTCAGGACAATGGATACTGCCGGAGCCAGGAGTACTCCCCTCTCCAGTTCCGCCCAAGCAGCTCCACAAATACCATCGGGAGCTTTCGCTGTGCAATCTTCAGAGAAAATTCTGGAGATGCTCGGCAAAAACGACTCCATAGCATTTACCCAGGGAAAGACACCAGTATCACATGCAATTCTCCACAATCACGGACTTTTGCCGACTCAATTTGAGGAAGGAATACTTACACCCAAAAATACTCTTTCTCCTGAAAAAATCATTGCTCATTTGACAGACCTCTCCATAGAGAATGGAAATACGCCATTGCGCGACAAGCCTCTCACACTTCGGCAAGACCTGAGTAGTCAGTTTTTCAATGCAAAAATACAGCAGGACAATGGCAACAGCGAACAGAAAAGCGGACAACAGTCCCTGCAAAGCGAACAAGAAAGCGGTAAACAAAACAGTCTTACCCAGTCCTTGAAAACAAACAGCAGTCCTGTGGAAACATCATTTTCGCAATCTCTCAACACTGTAACAACCGATAAAAACACCCAGCCCCAGATCGAACAGATGCGCCCCTCTCCACCATCCTCGAATGTTGCCGTCTCCGAAAATGAGATATTGCAACAGGTGGCACAAAAGTTCAGGATTTCCCAGCATCTGCAAAATTCACGAATTGTCATGAAGCTACATCCTGCCGAATTGGGAGATATGAAAGTCGATATTCATCTGAAAGACGGCACAATCAACGCCAGCATTCAGGTTCAAACCAGACAGGTACTGGAAGTACTGGAGAAAAATATGCCGCGCCTGAAGGAACTGATGGAACAGCAGGGCTTACGGATTGATGGAATTGTTCTCAATATAGATAAGGATATGCCGGCCGATTACAACCTTTTTGAAGACCAGCTCGCTCAAAACGAAAATCCTTTTTTCAACAGCAAAAAGAGCGCATCACATATCCCTTTTGACCTGAATAATGAAGACCCAACAGCACTCCATGAAGAAGACAATTCTTCCCAGGCAGCTGTCAATGTAACAATTTAGGAGAAATGTTATGAGCATTGTTGACAACCTTACTCCAGCCCTGACAGGCAGCGCAAATACAGCTACAAAAGCCAATGAGAGTGTAATGGGCAAACAGGAATTCCTTACTCTACTTGTCGCCCAGCTCCAGAATCAAGACCCGCTCAACCCTTCCGACCCAACTGAATTTACCGCTCAGCTTGCCCAATTCAGTTCACTGGAGCAACTGTTCAATCTGAACGATTCAATGAATAATCTGGTCACCTCAAATGCCAACGCCGACCGCTTTGCCACCCTGCAAACAATCGGGAAAAATGTGGCCTATCAGGACAGCAAATTCCAATACAACGGAGAAAGTGAAATTGAAATAGGCTATCAACTTGATGGAAACGCATCTGAAGTGCAACTGACTATACAACGAAACGGCTCCACGGTAGCAGTTCTTGAGGGGACAAATCTCACTAAAGGAAATCATTTTCTTACCTGGGACGGTTTAACTGATGCAGGTGTTCCGGCAGAAAATGGCCAATATACCTTCGCTGTTTCGGTTACAGCCAACGAAGGTGAAAGTGTAGCTGCTTCTCCCCTTATTAAATCAGAAGTCACCGGGGTTGATCTTACAGGTAATTATGGTGGAAAATTAATAACTGCCGCAGGCGAAGTGGATTTCGCTTCAATCTTAGGTGTTTATGAAATCGACGACAGCGGCAAAGAGGATGTAGCCGATACCACCTGAAAATTGCACACAATATGATTTATCGTTTCTTATAGCGAAAAAACAACAACTGATTGTAATCGCTGCTCCACCGGAAATCGCTGCAGATAGATGGATGAGGTCAGCTCACAAATCAAACATATACAACAACTACATAGTTTTCTCGGAAAACAGTGACACTCAAAACGGAGGAGTAAAAATCATGGGTATTTCAAGTGCACTGTACAGTGGTGTCAGCGGACTCAATACCAATTCGCAGGCAATGACGGTAATCGGCAACAACCTGGCCAATACCAATACATTGGGGTTCAAAGGTGCCCGTACTGTCTTTTCCGATCTGCTCTCCAGTACCATTAACGGTTCAGGCGGGACATCGCAGGTCGGTCGAGGTGTCAATGTTTCCAAGGTTGACAATATCTTCAGTCAGGGAACGTTTGAGTCCACTGAGTCCGGTCTTGATGTGGCCATCGAAGGCGGCGGTTTTTTCCTGGTCAGTGAGCCCGGCAACGATACTGTCTATTACACCCGTGCAGGTGCCTTCCGTTTCGATGAAAATGGTTTTCTCGTCAACCCGGAGGGCTTTCGCGTTCAGGGAAAACGCTTTGACGTTGATGGTGAACTCGTCGCCGGTGATCCTGAAGATATCGTAATAGGTAACACCGGTCTCATTGCCGGTAATATGACGACGGAGATGACCCTCAATACAAATCTTGACGCCGCGGCAATTGCTCCAGCAGTCGCCTTTGATCACGAAAACCCCGATACCTTCAACTACTCATCCTCCACCCAGGTTTTCGATTCACTGGGACAGCCCCACCTGGTAACTACCTACTTCATCAAAGATGATCTTGCTCCAAACACCTGGGACTGGCACTGGAGCGCCGAAGACGTTGACGGCAACCTTCTTGGATCGGTTTTGGGAGCACCGGCAGGAAACATCACTTTCGATGTGGATGGCAACATGCTCGCCGGCGGCGGTCCTAATTTAATTGGGCCCATCGACTGGCTTAACGGTTCCAATCCGGCTCAGGAAATTGGCATAACGTTGAATACAACCCAGTTCGACAGTGCCTCGACGGTGATATCTCAGGAACAGAACGGTTTCGGCGCCGGTAACCTTACCAGTATTGATATCGATGGCGAGGGCGCAGTCATTGCCTCCTATTCCAATGGCGAACAGTTAGCGGTTGCCAACCTCGTTCTGGGAAAATTCAACAACCCTAACGGATTGGAGCTTGTCGGCAACAATCTCTTTCGGGCCACAGAAACTTCAGGTGTTCCACGGGTAGGCTTGCCGGGGGCGGAACTAGGCAAAGTGTTCACCAATTCTCTGGAACAATCCAACGTTGACATGGGTGCGGAATTTGTTCGAATGATTACCGTGCAGCGAGGTTTCCAGGCAAATTCAAAGATCATCACCACTGTAGATGAGATGCTGGGCGAACTTATCAACCTGAAACGTTAAGCCGGATTCTCATAATCTGTATTCAAAGTGTCATTTTTTTGACAATAAAATGAAAGGAGCAAGGGGAAAAGTCAAATTCCCCTTGCTCTTTTTTGCTTTTGCAACAAGCCGGTACAATTCATCCCAATTTTCCAACACCCCTGCCGGTATCGCAGCAACACCCCCTTCTCTTTTCTATCTCCACACACCGTCTCTTGCCGAACACAAATTCACAAATCCGGTTTTCTCCGGGAATGTTTATTGCAATCTTGTGTTTTTACAATCAACGTTCTATGATTACGGAACTCTATTGTCATCAAGAAGACGACTTGAAACGTTCCTGGAATGACATTTGTGCTGATCATAAGAAGAGGCTACGCAATATAAATATTTTACCCGGAGGGCTGATTTTTGGATCTCTCAACCATACTTGGGATTGGTGCTGCCTTTGGACTTATGCTCATGGCTATACTCCAGGGCGGCCCACTTGCCATGTTTATAAACATACCATCCATTATGATTGTTTTCGGTGGCACTGCCGGAACAACGCTGGTCAACTATCCCTTCAGCAGTGTTTTTGATGCCTTTAATGTCGCCAAAAAAACCATCCTCCATAAAGAGCAATCAGTCAATGACCTGATTGTGCAGTTGATGGAATTTGCCAACAAAGCCCGTAAAGAAGGCATCCTTGCTCTTCAAGGGGCCATGGAAACTACCAACGACGATTTCCTGGTCAAAGCCATGCAAATGGCTGTTGACGGGCAAGAGCCTGAAACTTTACGGAATATGCTTACCACTGAAATTGAATATATCCAGCAGCGCCATGAGAAAGGCGCCAACATATTCATATCCATTGGAACCTATGCCCCGGCAATGGGCATGGTGGGCACACTCATCGGCCTTGTGCAGATGCTGCAGACCATGGATGATCCCTCTACCATTGGGCCTGCCATGGCTGTTGCCCTCTTGACCACCTTTTATGGCGCGGTTATTGCAAACGTTGTTTGTATGCCGATGGCCGGAAAGTTAAAAATGCGATCAGAGGCCGAATTACTCACTAAAACTCTGATCATTGAAGGGATGCAATCTATACTTTCAGGAGAAAACCCTCGGATAATGGAACAGAAGCTGCACGCATTTATTGCTCCCAAGTTACGTGAATCAACCTTCAAAAAATAACAGCAGGAACAGACTGTAGAATGGCGGAAGAGCAAAAACAACCTGAAGAGAGGAAACGGAAGAAATCCTCTTCAACTATCGGCGGAGCACCAATGTGGATGGTTACCTATTCCGATCTGGTGACCCTGCTCCTCACTTTTTTTGTTCTTCTGCTCTCGATGGCAAGTTTGGACCCGGTTAAATTTACAGAAGCATCAAGTTCTCTCAAGGATGCCTTCGGCCTGCATACCCGTCCCAGCCACACTGAATTTGCCATACCTGTTATTCCCTCGCCACCAATCACCAAATTTGCCCCTATTCAAAATGAGATGACCACCAAAATCTATCGCGAAATTAAAACTAGGATAGACAACGAAAATCTCACCAAAGATATTGATGTTATAGAGCAAGACGGCAACACACTTATACTGCGGGTCAAGGATGCTATTCTTTTTGAACCTGGTGAAACAAAGGTTGCCCCGACTGCATTTTCACTGTTGCGTTTCATCGCGGATACGATACGACCGATGCCCCTGCTGCTGCGGATAGAGGGCCATGCCGACGCAACATCCGAAGCACGGGTTGAGCTGGAGAAGTGGGATATCTCCATGGCAAGGGCTGTATCGGTTATGAGGTTTCTGACAAAAGGAGATCTTTTGCCTCTGGAGAGGATGGCTGCCGCCGGTTACGGCGCTACAAAACCGGTTGCCCCAAATGATACGGAAGAAGGCAAAGCCCAAAACAGAAGAGTCGACTTCGTTCTCCGCACGAATACACTCGCAGATGTCGATCAATCAAGAGAAGGAAAACCGGAGATACCTTTTTAAGAGCAAAAGGATCAAGTTCTTCTGATACTTTCTGATACGTAACTCACAATGCTCTAAAAAATATAAATATAGTGCTAATACAAGGATATAAAACATATGGCCGAAAAGAAAGCTACCCAGAAAGCACCGGATGCTGCAGAACCGCGTAGTAAAAAGAAGCTGATACTGCTAGGTGGTGGAGCACTACTGCTCGTTATTCTTATAAGCACCGCCATAGGCTTATTTTTTCTTTTAAAAGACGATAGCAGCAAAGAACCGGCTCCGGGTTCTACTGTTCCTGTTCCGGAATTAAATAAAAATATAGACATTGGCCCCATGGTCAACATCGATGATTTCATTGTCAATATCATCAGCGCGGACAGCAATCATTACGTTAAAGCATCTTTCACCCTTGAACTGTCCAACGAAACAACCAAGGAAGAAGTCGACAGACGCATGCCCCAGATACGAGATGCCATCCTTCTGCTGCTTGGCAATAAAACCTATGAGGAACTCCAGGATCTCCAGGGCAAGAAACAGTTGAAGGCAGAGCTGATGAGCAAAATCAATGCTGTTCTTGTCTCCGGCAGAGTGGATTCCATATATTTCACAGATTTCGTCGTGCAGTAATATTCTCAAACCGGATATCACAGTGGAACCTATTCTCAGTAAAAAAGAAATCGAAGACCTCCTCAGCGCCATCAAGCAGGGCAAGGTACCATTGGATCTCGGCAAAGAGGCAACGGACCGTTTCACAAAAGAATGTACTCCCCTTAATCTCTTTCAGGCCAATACACTGAGTGATGAATTAAGCAAACTGCCCAATTTTGATATCATCCTCGATAACTTCTGTCAGAATCTTGCCATCACGCTGACAAACAACCTGCAGCGGAACTTTTCTATTACCAGGTCGCAGATAGATTCCTCTCATTTTCTTGATTTTCTCTTAGAAAACAAGGATGCCGGTGCCATAGCCGTTATTGATATTTCACCACTCAAACATGGCGCCCTTCTTCTCATCGATGCGGTGATGTGTTACACCATGGTGGAAATCATGCTGGGTGCCTCAACGGAACTAGACCATCTTCAACCCCAAAGAAAACTTACCTCCATAGAACTTCGCATTATTCAATCCATCATGGCAAAAGGATGCGACGATCTCAACCGTGCCTTTGCACCTCTTGTTAACCTCAACGCCAGTCTTTTAAAAGTTGAGAGCAACAGCAGGCTTGTTTCCATAACCGAACCCGATGCCGAGATAATTATCGGCAATTTCGACGTTAAGGTCGGAGAACAGCACGGAGAAATAAAGATAGTATTTCCCCTTTCCACCATAGATCCTCTTAAGGAAAGCCTCAGGGACCTGCTGAGCGTCAACAAAGCCAAACAGGGGCTCTGGACAAAAATACTGGAAGAGGAGGCATATAACATTTACTCCGAAATCGTGGCGCAGTCGGGAACAATAGCAATGTCCGTCAACGATGTTCTTAATATGAAAAAAGGTGACACGCTTTTTTTAGACTATAATCCCAATTCCCCTCTGAAAATATTAGTTGAAAATAAACATAAATTTTACGCGATACCCGGGACACATAATGGCAAAAAAGCTATAAACATCACCGGTGTCCATACGCAGGGAGCTTAAAAATGGAGACGTCAAAGTCAAAGGATCGGTCGACGCGGCCAGACCCGGAAGAGATCAAAGAATTGCTGGAAAAAGATGAAAATGCAAGCGACACCATGAACTCAACCAGCCCAAAAGGTGACCGAAATTCTTCTCGAGGTCTTGAATTTCTCTATGATGTTCCCCTCCAGGTCTCCGTCGAAGTAGGCCGTTGTAAAATTCTACTGAAAGATCTTCTCAGCATGTCTGAAGGATATGTCATTGAACTTGAAAAACTGGCCGGAGAACCACTGGACCTCTATGTCAATTCCAGATTAATTGCCCATGGGGAAGCAGTTCTGGTAGGTGACAAGTTCGGTATACGTTTAACCGATGTTGTCAGCAAGAGCGACAGGGTTGAAAAACTGGGCTGAAATATGTTGTCTGCAAACCGTAATCTTGGAATACTGCCGGCAGTACTCTTTCTTTTTGTCTGTCGACCTGCTCTGGCAGCGGAACAGTTTGACGCTGTTGCCGCCGGTTTTCGAGTGCTGTGGGGTCTCCTCATTGTCCTAGCGGTGATGTTTGTCCTCTATGCCCTGCTGCGTAAACGATTATCTTCCTTTCAACAGCATGGCAAGGGGTTGATTAAAATCATCGAAACAAAACATATTCCGCCCAAAAAAACCATTCTGCTCATTGAAGTCCATGGTAAAGAATACCTGGTCGGTGCCGGCAGTGATACCATAAATGCCATCATCCCCCTGCAGCACGGCGCCTCTTTTTCCTCTGTTCTGGAAAATACCGAAAAGAGTATAGAGCGATGAGACGCAAGGTTTTCTCTTTTGCCGGTGTCTTGACGCTGACCCTGCTTGTGATGCCCTCTATCGGCGGGGCAGTGGGTCTTCCCACACTCACACTGGGTGTTGAAGACGCCCAGAGCACCGCTCAGGTCTCCACTGCCTTGCAGGTTCTCTTTCTTCTTACCATCCTGTCGGTTGCTCCGGCAATTCTGTTGATGATGACCAGTTTTACCAGGATCGTCATTGTCCTTGGATTTGTGCGACAGGCCATGGGAACCCAGAATATGCCGCCGACTCAAATCATCATCGGTCTGTCTCTTTTCCTGACCTTTTTTATCATGTCCCCGACCTTCAATGCCATCAACAGAGAGGCTCTGCAACCGTACCTCAACGAAGAGATAAATCAGCAGGAAGCTCTGGCCCAGGCCATCATACCAATGCGCGAATTTATGTTCTCCCACGTCATGGAAAAAGAGCTCGAACTTCTGGCCGATTTAACACTGGCGGAAGAGCCGTTAAATCGAGATGACATACCTACCATGACTCTCATTCCGGCCTTTATGCTTTCCGAATTGAAAAGGGCCTTTCAGATGGGTTTTATGGTCTATGTCCCCTTTCTTGTCATTGATATGATCGTGGCCTCTGTTCTCATGTCCATGGGTATGATGATGCTTCCACCGGTTATCATCTCCATGCCCTTTAAATTATTACTTTTTGTTCTCATTGATGGCTGGGGACTTGTCGCCGGCTCACTGTTACAAAGCTTTGGGTAGTCTTTTTAACTACTATCTGTAACGTTTTTCCTCTGCTGTAGAATACCATCCAACAGCTCTCATCTTACAGGAATCAGGAGATATCATATGACACCGGATATGGCTGTAAATATTGCCAGAAAAGCTGTTCAGACCATTTTATTATGTGCCGCGCCCATGCTTCTGTCCGGCATGCTTATCGGTCTTATTGTTGCTATTCTTCAAGCTGCCACTCAAGTCAATGAACAAACCCTGACCTTTATCCCGAAAATTGTCGTAGTCTTTTTGACTCTGCTGTTTTTTGGTCCCTGGATTATTACGGTAATAACAAATTTTTCCATGGGAATTTTTGAAACCATGGCTACACTTTAAGTGAAACCGTGTATCTGGAACTTCTGCCTGTTGATCAATTCCAGACCTTTGTGGTCTGTACCGCCAGAGTCGCCGGATTTTTATCAGCCATTCCCGTCTACTTCAGCGCTTCGGCTCCCGCCAGAATCAAGGCCGGCCTCACCATAGCACTTTCTCTGGTGCTTTTCCCTCTTCTGCAGCCTTTTGTTACCACAATAGATTTCCGTGCTCCCGCTTTTCTACTTCTAGTCATTAATGAAACCTTGCTGGGTCTTATGATCGGTCTTATTGCCAGACTTATTTTTACCTCTGTTGAATTCGGCGGTACCATCATTGGGTATCAGATGGGTTTTGCGGCAGCGAATATTTTTGATCCGCAAAACCAGCGGCAAACCGCTCTGATTTCTCAGTTTCAAAATGTATTTGCCATACTGCTCTTTCTCTCTCTTGATATCCACCACTACTTTATCCAGACAGCAGTTCACTCCTACGAACTCCTTCCGCCGGGCAACCTCAATTTCGGCGGTGAGGCCGTACCATACCTCATTGAACTTTCTTCACGCATGTTTATGCTGGGAGCACAGTTCAGTGCACCTGTCCTGGTCATCCTGCTGCTCTCCGGTCTGATCTTAGGTGTCCTGGCGCGGACTTTCCCACAACTCAATGTCTTTCTGCTATCGTTTCCTTTGAATATCGGCATCTCTTTTATAGTCATTGGTTTGACACTGGGCCTTGTCAGAATTCTGCTGAGTCGAGAATTTGACACGTTGCCGGAACGATTCTTTACTCTTTTGCTATATCTTAATTAAGGTTTGTTCAGGACCATTTGGACTTACCGACTCTATTACTACGACTGTAGCGCGGATGATGTTTATCTTGCATGCCCTTTGCAATAGCTCATAACGCCATACTTACCCATAAACCACTACAAATACTATTATGGCCGAAGAATCCTCCACCGGCGAACGAACGGAAGATGCCACAGCGAAACGGCGCAATGATTTCCGCGAAAAAGGCCAGGTTGCCCAGAGCAAAGACGTGCACACCGCCGCGATTTTCACCATTGTCTTACTCTTCTGGATCTTTTATCTTCCTGTATTTATAAATGAATTCACGACAGTTCTTGCCCTCGTCCTGCAATCCATTGATGAGGTTACAATTACACCTTCCCAGATAATGGAACTCTCCTTTTTCCTGGTACAAAAACTGGGGCTTTTAATGGCCCCTCTTTTTATAGTGGTGCTGTTAATAGGATTCTTTTCTTCTTTTTTTCAGATAGGCTGGCTCTTTACCACCAAACCCTTTCAACCGGATATTTCTAAATTTGATCCCATTAAGGGTATGGGACGGATATTTTCGAAAAAATCCATCGTTGAGCTTGTTAAATCAATTCTGAAAATCGTCTTGATAGCCTGGGTCGCATATTCCACTGTCCTCGACAGTTTTGAAGAGGCACTTGTCCTGGTTGACACCAGTGTTCCCGATGCCTTGCGCTTTCTCGCCAGAACGGCCGGCATCGTCCTTGCTAAAATCTGTGCCATTCTCATTTTTCTAGCCTTTATTGACCTTATTTTTGTCCGTTATGAGATGGAACAGAAAATGAAAATGACTAAACAGGAGGTTAAAGAAGAGTTTAAGGAGTCCGAAGGTGATCCTCTGGTAAAATCGCAGATACGTGCGATTCAGCGACAAATGGCACGACGGAGAATGATGGCTGAGGTTCCCGGAGCAGATGTCGTCATAACGAATCCGACCCATCTGTCCATTGCCGTTCGCTATGACTCCAGAGAAATGGACGCCCCCATTATAATTGCCAAAGGTGCCGGAGTTATTGCCATGAATATCCGCGATATAGCTCGCCGGCACAATATCCCCATCGTCGAGAACCCTCCAGTGGCTCGGTTATTGCATAAAATCGATCTGGGCGCCACCATTCCGGAAGAACTTTTCAAGGCAGTGGCTGAAATACTGGCCCACGTTTACTCTCTGAAAGGAAAGAAAGCATAATGGAACTGTCGGGACTCCAAAACAGAATCAGCATCGATCAGCTCAAACTTCTCCTTGGACGAAGCAATGTTATCGCTTCACTCGGGCTTGTCGCTATTCTGATGATCATGATCATCCCTCTTCCGCCAATCCTGCTCGATCTTTTTCTCTCCGCTAATATAACCCTGGCCCTGCTGATACTCGTCATCACGCTCTACACCGTCAGGGCCGTCGACTTTTCCATTTTCCCCTCCATTCTCCTGGTAGCGACGATCTTTCGTCTGGCACTCAACGTGGCCTCAACCCGCCTCATCTTGCTGCAAGGCGATCAGGGACCGGATGCCGCCGGCAATGTTATCCAGTCCTTCGGCCAGTTTGTCGTCGGTGGTAATTATGTCGTTGGAATTGTGGTTTTCACCATTCTGGTTCTTATCAACTTCATGGTTATCGTCAAGGGCGCCGGCCGAGTCGCGGAAGTCGCGGCCCGTTTTACCCTCGATGGTATGCCCGGCAAGCAAATGGCCATAGATGCCGATCTCAATGCCGGTTTGATAGATGAAGATGAAGCGCGACAGAGAAGAGAGGACATCGCCAAAGAATCGGCCTTCCACGGGGCAATGGACGGTGCCTCAAAGTTTGTCAAAGGTGATGCAATTGCCGGTATCATCATTACCCTCGTCAACATCGGCGCCGGTTTTGTCATAGGTGTTCTGCAAAAGGGAATGCCCATTGCCGAAGCAGCTCAGGTCTACACAATTTTAACGGTCGGCGATGGTCTCGTCGGTCAGATTCCCGCGCTGATAATTTCGACATCCGCCGGTCTGCTGGTCACCAGGGCAACGGGAGATCTGGATTTTGGAACGGATCTTCGCGCCCAGTTCACCCATTTCTCTATTGCCATCTGGGTTGTTTCGGTCATCCTGCTGGTCTTTGCTCTTATACCCGGCCTGCCTTTTCTGCCGTTCCTGACACTTTCGATTCTGCTTGGCACAACAGCATTTTTTCTTGATAAGACTAAAGCCCGAGAGGCGCTTTTACCCGAAGAAAAAAGGGAAGAACCTCCCCCCCGAACTGCTGAAAATTACGAAGAAATGCTCAATGTCGATCTTCTCGAACTTGAAGTGGGTTATGGCCTGATCCCTTATGTCGATTCCAACCAGGATGGCGAACTGCTCACCCGCATTCAATCTATCCGGAAACAGTTTGCGATCAACAACGGTTTTATCGTGCCGCCTATTCATATCAAGGACAATCTCCAACTCAATCCCAACCAGTATACCCTCGCCCTGAAAGGCATACAGGTGGCCGAAGCGGAAATAGTTCCCGGATATTTCATGGCAATGGACCCGGGTATGGTTACAGAAAAAATTCCCGGTATAGAAACGGTGGAACCGGCCTTTGGCCTCCCTGCCATCTGGATCAGTGAGGATAAAAAGGAAAGGGCGCAGATAGCAGGGTATACCGTGGTGGACTGCACCACCGTTATGACAACACATATAACGGAAATAATAAAAAAACACGCCCACGAACTCATAGGACGCCAGGAGGTGCAGAACCTTCTTGATAACCTTCTTAAATCTTATCCAAAACTTGTGGAAGAACTTGTGCCGACCGTTCTTTCGCTCGGTACGATTATGCGAGTACTACAAAATCTCCTCAAGGAAGGGGTATCCATACGTGATCTGCGCACTATCCTGGAAACCATGGCCGACTGGGCTCCCGTTACTCAGGACACCGATATACTGACGGAATATGTGCGTCACGCGCTTTCCCGGACAATCTGCGCCGGCCTGGTGGAAAACGGCGTTATTCCTCTTATTACACTTTCCAAAAATGTTGAGGAAATCATTCAAAATGCCATACAGCATCGCGAACAGGGAAGCTACCTTTCCATCGACCCGCAAACAGCACAGAAGATCCTCGATGCCATAGGAGAAACAAGCAACGCTTTCCAGGGGGGCCAAATGCCTACCCTGCTCGTTGCCCCGCAGATCCGGCCTCATGTCCGCAGCTTAACCGAGCGTTATTATCCCGCCTTAACGGTTATTTCGCATAACGAAGTGGCGCCTACTCTAAAAGTTAAATCATTGGGAACCGTGACGATCAATGCAAGTTAAAGTTTTTGAAGCCCCCGATATGGCATCCGGCCTCAGACAGATACGGCGTGAACTCGGTCCGGACGCGCTGATACTCTCTACAAAGACTATCAAAAACGGCAAATTAGGCCTGCTGGGAAAACACTCCCTGGAAATCACAGCAGCCATAGACACTCCGTGGCCTGAAAAACGATCGCCTGCAAGTGCTGCTTCCCGTGCTGCTGCGGAAACAGCATACACTCGCAATAAAGAGATCCGAAACGACATTGAAGAGACTGCATCTTCTCTGCCGCCCATATCTTTTGAGCCCGTTGTACCAGTACCAGCCCCTTCCGCCACCACGGTAAAAACCACCGATGCACCAGCGCCTGATGCAACTACAGCAGAAGCGCCTGCTCTACGGCAGGAAGTTGACGAACTCAGATCTCTTGTCAAAAATCTCGCCGGAGAAATCTCTCGCCTTGGTGTAAAAGAACCACCCGCGCCACGTCCGGTGAGACGATCCGCCACACAGAGCCTTGAAGAGAAACTTCGATGCAGCAGAAGCGGCAATAGAGTTGAGGAAATTCTGCTCTCCCAGGGCGTCGATGCAGAGGCCTCAAGGATTATTTCCGCATATGCCGGGGAACGCCTCAATACAGCTGACTTTGACGATCAAGAGAAAATTTATGCCTTTTTGCATGAGACTATTGCTGACATTCTCACTGTCAGCCCGCCAGACTTTGAGGCGACGGAAGCGCAAAAACGAATTGCTCTGGTCGGGCCGACCGGGGTCGGAAAAACAACGACTCTTGCTAAAATTGCCGCCAGATACCTCGCTACCCGCTCAAACTCAATCTGTTTTATTACCATCGACACCTACCGAATTGCCGCCGTGGAACAGCTGAAGGTGTATGGCGAAATCATGCATCTCCCGGTAGAGGTTGTCCTTACACCCCAGCAGCTCCGCGATGCACTGGCAAAGCATAGTCAAAAAGAACTCATTCTCATAGATACCGCCGGCAGAAGTCCCCGCGACGCATTGAGCATAGAGGAGATCCGAACCTTTTTGGCCCCCGATCTTGCCATAGAAAGTCACCTTGTTCTTTCCGCCACGACGCGAGATAATGAGTTGATGGAAACCTTCGCACAGTTTAAAGATATTCCTGTCACCAATACAATTTTCACCAAGATAGATGAATGTACAAGCTTTGGCGCCCTTCTCAATATGCAGGTGCAGAATGGCAGTCCGTATTCCTATATCACCAATGGACAACGGGTACCGGAAGATATAACGGAAGCGGACCCAGAACAGCTTGCACAACTTATTATTCCCTCTCCTTTCGGAATCGTACATGATTAAACAAGGACAACCCTCATCAGACCAGGCCGAAACACTGCGCGCTTTAAACGCCCCGAAGCAGGATGAGAAACGGCAAGCCTCTGCAGACACCTTCACCCGGGTCTATTCAATCACCAGTGGCAAGGGCGGCGTCGGTAAAACCGCCGTCACTGCCAATACCGCGGTTACTCTTGCCAAAATGGGCAAATCGGTCCTTATCCTCGATGCCGATCTCGGCCTGGCCAATATAGATGTCGTTTTCGGACTTGCTCCGCAATACAATCTCAACCATTTCTTTTCCGGAGAACATGAGCTTGAAGACATCATTGTTGAAGGACCATACGGCATCAAAATACTACCTGCCGGCTCTGGAATTCAAAACTTCACCAGGCTCGACGGACATAGCAAAATGCGACTTCTTGACGGTCTTGATGCGATGCAGCATGATTTCGACTATGTCCTCATTGACACAGAGGCTGGAATATCGGAAAATGTAACATATTTCAACACAGCGGCGCAGGAAATACTCGTTGTGACGACGCCTGAACCAACCGCAATCACCGACGCCTATGCTCTTATGAAACTGCTTTCGACACAATTTCATGAAAAGCACTTCAACCTCATTGTCAACCAGACCGGCAACGATGAAGAAGCTCTTGACGTGTATCGCAAACTGACCATGGTCTCAAATCGTTATCTCGATATTTCAATCGATTATCTTGGCTCGATACCGGCAGACAGACAAATGGTTGAATCCATAAGAAAACAGAAGGTTTTCGTTGATATGCACCCCACTTCCGCAGTTGCAGGCGCTTTTGTGTCTCTGGCAAAAAGACTAAGCGTCGCACAATCGGCAAGCCAGCCTAAGGGCAACCTCCAGTTTTTCTGGAAAAAACTTCTCAACTTGGGTGACAGGGAATAAGCGATGATTTACCGGAACCAGCAACAGAGTGAAGATAAATCAAAACTGATTCGCGAGAATTTAGTACTGGTGGACATCCTCGTCGGCAGAATGGCAACGCAGGTGCCTGCTTTCATGAATCGTGATGATATGCGCAGTGCCGGCATGATGGGTCTTATCGATGCAGCCAACAAGTTTGATACCTCCAAGAACATCCTTTTTAAAACCTTCGCCGAATATCGCATACGTGGGGCTATTTTTGATGAGATGAGGAAACTGGACTGGTTCTCACGAACTCTTCGAGACAAGCAGAACCGCGTCTCCCGCGTCATGGCCACCCTGGAAAACAAATTCGGCCGAACCCCCAGCGAAGAAGAGATGGCCCGGGAAATGAATCTTCCTCTGGAAGAGTATCAGGATCTGCTCGGCCAGGTCTCTCATCTCGGCTGTGTCAGCCTGCATGAGGCCCTTGACAACAGCGGTGAGGGACGCCAGTTTATCGACGCCCTGATTGACACCAAGGAAGGTTCTTCTCCGGTGGAGATTCTGGAAAACAACGAATTAACCAAAATAGT
>CAYUPL010000001.1:0-159712 GCA_964446655.1 uncultured Desulfopila sp. | reverse complement strand
ATCAACAGGTTTCCGATACCTTTGGTGGAGCAGATCCGATCCTCATGCCGTTTGACTTTTTGGGAGAAGAAAAATGAATTGTCAAAAAAATGACATAAAGCTCGTGGCGCATTGGAGAGAGAGTGTGCCAAAAAAATGACGAAAAAGATGACGGCCAGGTTGCTGGGTCGTGTTTGAGTGAGACCGGGTGGAACAAGTATTGAACACTCTGGAGTGGAACTTTTTTCCTATCTCTTCTGAATACAACGATAAAACCTTATGTTGGCTGAGTCTTGGAGTTCCATTCACTGTTTTTGGCATAAAGATTGCTAGAATAACAGGGAAGATGAAAAAATCATTAAAGATCTTCATGGCAGATGCCGAAAACAAGATAAGAAAGTTACATCAATAATATAATCCTTAGAGGTTCCTACATGACTATGGCGGCCAAATTATCACTCATTGAATCTGCAGAGCAGCGGTTGGCGGATATTGATCGGGTCATGGTTGAGCTGGATCATTTCAAAAAACAGACCGAAAGACTTGATATGATGAACCGCCTGCACGCCAGAGTGGCTGGGGTGTTGAGTCTATCAGGGATGATTGAAGCCTACTCGGTCTGGTTGATGCCGCTGGTGGAGCACGAACTGATTGGCTATAGCAACGGCATACGCCGTAAAAAGCATCTTTTTTGTTCGGGACATGGGCCTAACAGGCGAAGAGCTATCGCTTTTGCCGAACAGCTTATCGATGGCGAGGAAACGTGTGAAGGGGTTTTTGTTGATGAATATGGTCACTATGCGCATAAATGGCTGATTGAGAGGGCCGATGGCGCCGGTATTCTCCTTATTTTAAAGGATGGCGGTACGTTGAGCAAGGAGCAGATAGAAATTATCAATGACTCGTTAGTTGTTCTGAGCGATTCCTTGCAGCGTGCCTTGGAATATGAAGATCTTTTTGAACGGGCCAGCCATGATTCCTTGACTGGTTTGGCCAACCGCAGGGTGTTTGACGAACGAATTCATGGTATGATGAATAGTGCGGCGCGCTATGACAAGCCATTAACAATGCTGTCCATGGATTTAGACAAATTTAAAGATATTAATGATAATCTGGGACATTTAGCCGGAGATGAGGTCCTGAAGTCTGTTGCCGAGGTGTTACGGAATGCTGTACGATCCTCGGATCTCCTTGTGCGGATGGGTGGCGACGAGTTTGTTCTGGTTCTTGACAATACTGATAAATACAGGGCGCAGATTTTAGCTGAGCGTCTTTGCAGCGCGGTTGATGAACTGGATATCTGGGCAGATGTAAAAACGAAATTGGGAGTCAGCATAGGTCTGGCACAGCTTCTTGAAGGTGAGAAGCTGCAGGACTGGCTTGAAAGGACCGATGACATTCTCTATCACGCCAAAGCTTCAGGACGGTCGCGGGTAGCTATGCGATAGTGACAAAAGCTGATAACGTAAAAAAGCGGCCCCTTGATGGGCCGCTTTTTTTTTGTATAGAGGAAGGATGCAGGGCAGGAACGGTTCTGTATCTATAAAAGCTAGTCGGTAAGAGTGATAGTCAAAGGGATGGCATGAAGGCCGTTGCTTTTTTGCTGGGTATAGCCGAGTGACCAATCCGCGCACCGTGCGACTTCTTTCAGATCGGCCTCAACGGTTGCAACAAGGCCCTGTAGATCGATAACAGGGTGTCGGGAAAATACCGTCGGCAAACCCTGGGTCAGGTTGCAGGCCAGGCAGTGTCCGGGGCGTTCCTTGAGCTGCATTTCCAGGTGGATCCTGTTGCCGTTACAGCCGCGGTAGGCCAGGCTGATATCGTATGCACCTTCGTCGGCGTCTCCCAGCAGGGCCTCAAAAAAATCATTGGCGCGATTTTCCGGGAAAAGTTGCTGGAGATATTGTGGGGTGAACAATGTGTCAATGGCTTCTTTCTTCATCGTTTTCCGACCCTTTTCAGATGAGTTGTAGTAGTAGTGGTTGATGCTGCAGGTTCCGGTATTTCAGGCAAAGATTTCAGCGGAACAGGAGCAGTGCTGTCACAACGTTGGCAAATAAATATACTGTTATTATCGTCTTTGTCAACCAACGTTGCGGGGCCGATAGTGCTGTGGTACAGTAGCTTGAATTTTTTTGTGACATATATGTCACAGTTGCTTAGATGACAATATTGCCTACGCGTCAAATTGTTGGCAACGCACATACATTCAGTGTGAACATTTTTTAGAGTTGCTTATGCATCCCCACATTCCTCAACTACCTGAAGACAAAGGCTCAGCTGAGATCAACAGAGAAGACCTCAATGCACGGCAGTTTGAAGCCGTGACCACGGTAGACGGCCCTGTGTTGGTTATAGCAGGTGCCGGGAGCGGCAAAACCAGAACGCTGGTGTACCGGGTGGCGCACCTCATTAACAGCGGCGTTCCCGCGGAAAGAATTCTCCTCCTTACTTTTACCCGAAAGGCCTCTGAGGAGATGCTCTGGCGGGCGGGGCGATTGCTGAATGATTCCTGCAGCCGCGTTGTCGGCGGTACCTTTCACGGCATTGCCAATATGCTGTTGCGTCGCTATGGTGCTTCGCTGGGATTTGGTTCATCTTTCACCATTATAGACAGGGCTGATGCCGAAGGGATCATCAACCTGCTCAAATCTTCCCTGGATCTGAGCGGCCGGGAGAAGCAGTTTCCCTCGAAGCGGGTTCTCATTAATATGATCAGTGGAGCTGTGAACAAGTCGAGAGCCCTGGATGATCTTCTCTTCGAACAGTATAATCATCTCAGTCATCATCTTGATGATATCCTGCTGTTGCAGAAGCACTATAATGATTTCAAGATTAACCACGGTCTGATGGATTATGATGACCTGCTGGTCAACTGGAAACGTTTGCTTGAGGAAGACGAATCTGCTCGTCGGGCAATAGCCGCATCATTTTCCTATATCATGGTGGATGAATACCAGGATACCAATCTGATTCAGGCGGAGATCGTTCGGCTTCTGGCCTGTGGGCACGAGAACGTGATGGTGGTAGGCGATGATTCGCAGTCGATTTACTCTTTTCGCGGTGCCGATTTTTATAATATTATGCGCTTTCCCAAGCTTTTCCGGGATACCCGCATTGTCAAACTGGAAGAAAATTATCGCTCAACTCAACCGATTCTTTCACTCACCAACGATATTATCAGGAATTCAACAGAGAAATACAGCAAAACGCTCTTCAGCCGGATTGAGGGCGACGTTCTGCCGAAGCTGTACGGTGGGCTCGATGAACGCGCCGAGGCACGTTTTGTGGCGCAGAAGATACGAGAAATATACGAGAAAGGAATGGCGCTTGAAAATATTGCCGTCCTGTTTCGCTCCGGCTTTCATTCCTATAAACTGGAAGTTGAACTGGGGACATATGGGTATGACTTCGAAAAGCGAGGTGGGCTGAAATTGACGGAATCGGCGCATATGAAAGATGTCCTCTCCTTTATGCGGATCTTAACCAACCCCATGGACACGCTTTCCTGGAACAGGATTCTGCTTCAGCTGGACAAGGTGGGACCGAAGACGGCCCAGAAAATAACCTCGACCATTGCCGGCCAGGCCGATCCTTTTGCAGCACTTGCGGCGTATCCGGCCGGACCAGCCTGGAAGAGCGGGCTGCTGAAACTGGTGGAGCTTTTCAGGCGCCTGCATGGAGAAAACTCACCAGGCGCTCTGTTTGAGCTGGTGATGCAATACTATCAGCCCCTTTTTGAGCAGATATACCACGACGACCATCCGAAAAGGCAGAAAGATCTGGAGCAACTCAAGGGAATTATGGTTTCCTACGAGGATCTGCAGTCTTTTATTGATGATACCACACTCGATCCCCCGGAAACGGACAATGACACCGGCAGTTCCGCCAACAGGCTGGTGCTTTCCACCATTCACTCGGCCAAAGGGCTTGAGTGGGACGTGGTTTTTGTCATCGGGCTGGCAGACGGACGATTCCCGCATGCTGCTGCAGTACAGACCGATCAGTGGGAGGAGGAACGACGTCTTTTTTATGTTGCGGCCACGCGTGCCAGAAAGCAGCTTTACCTCTGTTATCCTAAAGAGATGATGAGCGCCGATCGCCGTTTTCAGAGAGTGGGGATGTCCCCATTCCTGCGTGAGCTTAAAAATTCACTTTACCGGAATATTGATGGGCCTTCATTTGTTTCATCTCACCACTATGAAAGCAGTGAGAGAGAGCCTCAACCTATCAGAAAAAAACAGCGGGCCAAGTTGTCGATGGACGATTTCTCACCCGGCTGCAAAGTGGATCATCCTTTTTTCGGGAGTGGAGTTGTGAAAAAGCTGACGAAACCACGAACTCTTGATATACACTTCGACAGACATGGGTTGAAATCACTGCACCTTGACTATGCCAAGCTGAAGATCGTTTAGTTTACAGAAGTGCCGGACAGTGAAGAATCTCAATTCTGCATCCGGTAAGCAATTTTTACAGAAGGGGATGTGGGGTGAACTATCAGGAGGCGCAGGACTATCTTAACAGCCTGCAGATGCATAAGATCAAACTGGGACTTGAGGCCATGGAGGCTTTTCTGGATAAGGTTGCAAGACCCGACCGAAGCCTTCGTTTTGTTCATGTTGCAGGTACCAACGGCAAGGGCTCCGTCTGCGTCAATATTGTTGCCATGCTCAGCAGGGCAGGTTATAGAGTGGGTCTTTTTACCTCGCCGCATCTCAGCTCGGTGCGAGAGCGTTTTCGCATTAATGATTCCTATATTACCGCAGAGGTTTTTGCCGGGCTTGTCAGCCGCATTCGAGTAATTCTGGCTGAAGAAAAGATTACCTATTTCGAGTTCACCACCGCCCTGGCCCTGCTCTGGTTTGCCGAATCCGCAGTCGATCTGGTGGTGCTCGAAACCGGCCTCGGCGGTCGGCTTGACGCAACCAATGTTGTCGTTCCTCTTGTCTCGGTTATTACCAATGTCAGCATGGATCACGAAGCCTATCTTGGAGACAGCCTGAAAGCCATTGCCGGAGAAAAGGCAGGAATTATAAAAAGCGGAATTGCTGTTGTGTGCGGCGCTGAAACCGAGGCCGGCCTGGACGTTATCGAACAGCGTTGTGAAGCGTTGCAGGCGCCTCTTTACCTCCACGGTCGAGATTTTGACAGCGAAGATGGTGCTCCGGGAAGCTGGGTTTGGCGGGGAAAAAGC
This sequence comes from uncultured Desulfopila sp., assembly GCA_964446655.1. Lineage (GTDB taxonomy): Bacteria > Desulfobacterota > Desulfobulbia > Desulfobulbales > Desulfocapsaceae > Desulfopila_A. Next base: position 154,536 of record CAYUPL010000001.1, on the reverse strand, counting down.
GGCGATGTTGCCGATTATGTTTTTGCTGATCTGCAATGCGGTATGAAGGGGGATTATCAGCGGGGCAACAGCTCTCTTGCCATTGCTGCTGTCTGTCTTCTGCGTCGGTATGGCTATATCTGCAGTGCAAATGATGTCCGTCTTGGCCTGGCAGCAGTACACTGGGCGGGGAGGCTGGAATATATGGCTCTCTCCCGAAAAGACCGTAGCCTTCTCGGCCATGACGATCTTGGAGTAGGACAAGAGGCTGTCAGATATCTTCTTGATGGGGCGCATAACCCGGCAGGAGTGGCAAAGCTGGTGCAGACCCTGGCAAAAGAGTACGCCTTCAACAGATTGATCCTTGTCTGGGGTGCTATGGAAGATAAAGATTTGCGGCTGACCCTGCCTCCTGTTGCGGCTCTGGCATCATCTATTATTCTGACCAGGCCGCAGGGGGAACGGGCGGCTGGTCCTGCCCTGCTCATGTCGGTTCTCGATGACACGAGCCGGCAGCGCTGTCATCAAATTGTATCTGTCGAAGAAGCACTTCGTTTTGCTGAACAACAGGCCGGAAGCGAAGACCTAATTGTCGTTGCCGGGTCACTTTATCTTATTGGCGAGGTACGCAGCAAACTGGTCGGTGAGCTGGTCGATCCCGAAACGCTGCCGGCGTGAAAAGCAGCTGTGAAAGAAAATGCATGGAACCTGGTGAGTATGACAATGAATGATCCGTATGGTTTTGACGGTGTCTCCGATGCGGAGATGCGGCGTCAGAAGGCCAAGGCCCGAGAACTGCGGAAGACTCGCTGGTGGCAGCAGAAAAGCGCTTCTTCCATATGTTGGTATTGCCGGCAAAAGGTGGCGCCGCAAGATATCACTATGGACCATATCGTTCCCCTGGCCCAGGGGGGGCGAAGCACCAGGGATAATCTCGTACCTGCATGCAAGAGCTGCAATTCCAAAAAAAAGAACATGATGCCGATTGAATGGCAGGAGTATCTTGACGAACATAAATAATCCTGATCACCTCTGAAACTTGTCTGTGGCTGCCATCAGGTTGTAACAGGGAAAAAACTTGACGGAGATTTTTTGCTGCAGTAAACTGTCCTACAGTTAAACAGTTTGAATTATAAAATCTGAAGAGAAAGAAAAATGGACTTGAATTTTACCAGAATGGTGCCGCATAAATCGTATCAGCATGTTGTTGAACAGATAGAGAATGCTATCTGTGAAGGGACCTTGCGACAGGGTGAACGTCTGCCTTCCGAGATGAAGTTGAAAGAGATGTTTGCCACTTCAAGGGGAACTGTGCGAGAGGCCTTGCGAGTCTTGGAACAAAAGGGCTTGGTTAGTATCCGAACCGGTGTAAAGGGAGGTGCTACCATCAAACAGGCCAATACCGAGGCAATGCGTGACAGCATGGCATTGCTGGTACGGCACCAGAAAGTTTCTTTGCGTCAGCTAGCTGAATTTCGTGAATTTCTCGAAGGCTATGCCGCTGAGAAAGCAGCTGCAATGCAGAATGGTGCAGAAATCGCTCAGTTGCAGAGCATCGTTGCGGCCATTGAAGATCATGTAGGCTCCCATCCCGGTGATTGGCAGGAATTTAATCGGCTTGATGCCATGTTCCATCAAAAACTGGCGAAAATGGCAGGCAATCCTCTGGTGGAAGCCAACCTGATTACGGTACATGACAATATTCAAGGCTATTTTCAGAAATATTTGCCCTTTTCCAGAAAGCTGCTGGAAAAGGATTTCGCCGATCTGCGTGATATCGCTGCCGCCGTGGAAAAGGGCGACGTCAAAGGCGCCGGAAGAGCGGCACGGCGTCATATTGCCAGGTTCAATGCCATTATGGAAAAGCATGAACCTCTGCAGTCGGTGTAGAGGCGACAATATACCAAAATAATTTCTGATTACGTATAATCCTCAGCCATGATCTCTTTATCCGGGAGACAGATCGGAGTCTGCGCTTACCTAAATTTTTCTAGGAAAGACTGAGGGGACTGATTTTTTTTCACGTTGTTTTGTGAAAATAAATCTGTCTCCCGTATTCGAAGAAGAAAAATCAAATCAGTCCCCTAGCTGCCGAGTCACTAGCAGCGCATGCGATTTGGCTGAGCTTCGTACGTAATCAGAAAATAATTAAAAGACCTAATCTGCATTATACGTTGTGCTCTTATGAAAGGAACAGTTTTTGCCATAAAAAAATATGCCATTCATGATGGTCCTAATATCCGGACCACCATTTTCCTCAAAGGATGTCCCCTGCGATGCCGTTGGTGTCATAATCCGGAAGGGATAGAGACTGCCATCGGGATGGTCTGGAGTGCGGATAAATGTATCGGCTGTGGTGGTTGCATTGATGCCTGTCCTACGCAGAGTCTATCGCTGCTGGAGCAGGGAGTTGCCCGCAACAGCAGCACCTGTCGCAGTTGCGGTGAGTGTGCCGATGTTTGTCCTGCGTTGGCTCATGAATCTACCGGACGCCTGGCGGATACGGCAGAAATCATGGCGGAGATAAAAAAGGATATGCCGTTCTTTGATACCTCCGGCGGGGGCGTCACCTTTTCCGGTGGTGAACCGCTCATGCAGCCGGACTTTCTCCGAGAACTGCTCCTTCTCTGCGGAGGTCTGGGCATTCATCGAGCGGTGGATACCTGTGCCTTCGCCGCAACCGACCTGCTCCTCAAAATTGCTGAGAATTGTGAACTTTTTCTCGTTGATCTCAAACATATGGACAGTGACATGCATTTGCGCCATACCGGAGTACGAAACGAATTAATCCTGCAAAACATTGCCGCTCTGGCGCAGCGAGGCAGCAGCTTGATTATCCGCATCCCGTTAATAGAGGGAGTGAACAGTGATGAGGAGAACATCCGCCGCAGCGGTGCCTTTCTGGCAGGACTGTCCTGCCCGCCGCTGCAGGTTGATCTGTTGCCCTACCACGGTATCGCCGGATCGAAATATAAAAAACTGGGACTTGCAGACCCTGGTCCTCAGTTTACACCAATACAAGGTGACAGCGTACAGTGTTGTAAACAAATATTGACGGAGATGGACCTTAAAGTTGAAATAGGAGGATGATATGAACAGTAGAATAGAGAGATTGCGCAAACAGAGCTTCGAGGCGTGTCCGTCATTATCCATAGAGCGAGCGCTTCTTGAGACGGAATTTTATCAGCAGAACAATGGCAAGTATTCCACACCGGTGTTGCGGGCCAAATTTTTTAAATATTTATGTGACCGAAAAACGCTCTATATCGGTGACGATGAGTTGATCGTTGGAGAAAGAGGGCCCGCTCCCAAGGTTGTACCCACTTTTCCGGAGCTGACCTGCCACAGTGGTGACGATTTACGGATTCTCAACAGCAGAGCCATGACCAGCTACCGGGTAGAGGAGACGGATATTTCCACCTACGAAGAAAAGGTGATACCCTACTGGACCGGCAGATCAATGCGTGAACGAATTTTCGGTACGATCCCTGAGAACTGGCAGCGAGCCTACCAGGCCGGCCTGTTTACCGAATTCATGGAGCAGCGTGCTCCAGGTCACACCGTTCTTGATGGTCGAATCTACCAAAAGGGTATGCGGGATTGGCGCAACCTGATCAACGACAGAATTGCCCGACTCGATTACATCAACGATCCCGAAGCTTCCGATAAATATGAGCAGCTCACGGCAATGGCTATCACTTGTGAAGCAGCAACGATTTTTGCTGTTCGCCATGCTGAGTTGGCCGAGAAAATGGCAACTGAGGAAAAAGATGCGGCCAGAAAAGAAGAGCTGTTGGACATTGCCCGTGTCTGCCGATGGGTGCCGGAAAACGCGCCACGCACCTATCATGAGGCGGTACAGATGTACTGGTTTATACATCTTGGTACCATCTCTGAGCTGAACGGCTGGGACGCCATGTCTCCGGGGCATGTGGATCAGCATCTGTTGCCCTTCTACGAGAAAGGACTTGCCGATGGGACTCTTGACAGGGAAAGGGCCAAGGAGATACTTGCCTGTCTGTGGATCAAAATAAATAACCATACGGCACCGCCAAAGGTGGGAGTTACCGCCAAAGAGAGTGGTACCTATAATGATTTTACCCAGATCAATCTTGGAGGTCTCAAAATGGATGGCAGCGACGGGGTGAGTGAGGTTTCTCTGCTGGCACTGGAGGTTTCCGATGAACTGCATCTTCTTCAGCCGCAGCCGAGTGTTCATATAAGCAGCAGAACTCCGGACTATTTTCTTGACGCGGCAACCAGGGTGATACGGAAAGGATATGGCTATCCATCTGTTTTTAATACAGATACCGTAATTATGGAGCAGATACGTGTGGGCAAAAGTGTTGAAGATGCCAGGGAGGGCGGCACCAGTGGTTGTATTGAAACCGGCGCCTTCGGTAAAGAAGCCTACATTCTCACGGGATACCTCAACGTACCCAAGATCCTTGAGGTGACCCTTAACAATGGTGTCGATCCCTTGACAGGTGTCATGGTCGGTATAGAAACAGGAGAGCCGCGTGATTTCCGATCCTTTGAGGATCTTTACCTGGCCTTTATCAGACAGCTTCAATATGTTGTAGATCTGAAAATTGAAGTAAACAATTATATTGAAAGGATGTATGCCAAATATTCTCCCGCTCCGTTTCTCTCGGTGGTGATAGGGGATTGTATTGAAAAAGGCCGGGATTACTATGACGGCGGGCCGCGCTACAACACCAACTATATCCAGTGTTGCGGTATAGGTACGGTAACGGACAGCTTGTCGGCTCTAAAAACCCATGTATTTGCTGAAGGTTTCGTCAGCTGGGATGAACTGCTGCAGGCCCTCTCTGCGAATTTCAGCAATGCCGAACCTCTTCGATTGAAGCTGTGGAACAAAACGCCTTTTTTCGGCAATGATGATGATCGGGCAGATGATATCATGCAAATGGTCTACCAGAGTCTCTTCAGCGCCATTGATGGAAAACCGAATACCAAGGGCGGCATCTATCATCTCAATATGCTGTCAACGACCTGCCATGTCTATTTTGGTAAAATGCTGGGCGCCACCCCAAATGGCCGTTATGCCCATCTACCGGAATCAGACGGCACTTCGCCATCGCATGGCGCCGACAGGAACGGTCCTACGGCTGTGATCAAGTCACTGGCCAAAATGGACCAGGCCAAGTCCGGCGGCACTCTGCTTAACCAGCGGTTTCTGCCGAGTGTCTTGAAGACCGATCAGGATTTGAAAAAACTGGCGGGGTTGATCCGCACCTATTTCCGTCTGGGGGGCCACCATATCCAATTCAACGTTGTCGATACCAAGACGTTGCGTAGCGCTCAGCAGGAGCCTGACGAGTACAGGAATCTGCTAGTCCGGGTTGCCGGCTACAGCGATTATTTTGTTGATCTCGACAAAGAGCATCAGGAGGAGATTATCAGTCGGACTGAGCAGGAAATGGTGTAGGAGTCTATCGGAGTATGCCTTTTTGGCCCATATCTTCGTTATGTCCAGAAAATCAATGCTCGCAGGTAAGCGCAGACTCCGATATGAGTTATATGGCTGTGCTTGATTTCCTGAAAATGCCTCGGAGTCTTCGCTTACCTGATCTGAACAAAAATGCCTATACTCCGACAAGCTCCCATGGAAAGATTGGAAAAATGTACTGTTTTTCTCCGCTGCCTGGCAGTTTTAAGCGCTGTTGCGCCGTCCATTTACGATGAGCGGCGCAGCCGGTATGCATTCCTTGAGTGCATCTCCTGGAAAATAATCGAGCCAACGATCATAAAAAGGCCTATAAAGGTTGTGCCGTGGATTTTTTCGCCGATGATGATCTGCAGAAAAACCAGGGAGAGAAATGGTGAGATATAGATGAGATTGCCGAGCCTTGCCGCACTGCTGCCCAGCTGCAATGCCGTAAGCCAGAGCACGAAGGTGATGCCCATCTCGAAAAGCCCGATATATATCAGAGGGACCACTGCCTGTGCAGGGGGGAGTTGCAGCCCTCCACACAGCGGGCTGAACAGCACAGTGTAGAACAGGCCGAAACAAAATCCCAGAAAAAGTTTAAAGACCGGGTCGAGACCGTCTCTGGCGTTCAGGAGCCAGAAAACCGACCATATAATGGTTGAACCAAAAGCCAGGGCTACTCCAAGGGTATCGACGCCGCCAAGGCTAACAAACTGCCCCCGGGTGGCGATCACAATGGCGCCGATAAAGCTCACTACGATGGCAACAAGCTGGGCACGGCTGAGGCTTTGTTTGAGAATTGGTACAGAGAGAAGGGTCAGGGCCAGGGGCCAGCCATAGTTCAGCGACATGGCAATCTGGCCAGGCAGGAGGGAGTAGGCTTTAAACAGCACCAGATAATAGAGGAAGGGGTTTATGAAACCGAGCAGGGCGGCCATGGCCCAGGATTGCTTCGATATTCTGGAGAGTCTGGCGAGTTTGCCCTGCAGTACCAGTATAATGAACAGGGCAACAGTGGAAACAAGGGCCGAGTAGAGAAGCAGTAAAAAGGGGCTGAGATACTGCAACGCAATTTTAAAGGCCGATGCGGCGGTTCCCCAGAAGATTACGGCCAGGATTGTGAAGAAATACGCCTGTCTCTGTTTTGTCATGCCCTACCTGTGTCTGTATTTTTTTAATGTTGCGACCACAACACTATGCACTCTGATCAGCTTTGACCATGGGGCCGGGGTTTTGCCGGACAACTCTACTGCCTTCTTGACTACCTCTTTTGTAGAAAAAAGCAATAGTACTTGCTGCTTTTTCCGTAATGATCTACCATTTTAAGTGGATCGATCTTGTAGTTACGATAAATCTTCTTTGCTGGATACCTTATGGGAAATGAGTTGCATCGCACCAGGCAGAATAGAGTATATCGGGACGTTGTCGAACAGATTCAAACGGATATCATGGAAGGCCGTATCGCTCCGGGAGAAAAGCTTCCTGCTGCAAGCGAGATGTGTGCTATGTTGCAGATCAGCACGGACATCCTGGATGAGGCACTGGACATGCTTGCGCGGAAAAATCTTCTCGAAATCCGTTCAGGAGCTGATGGCGGTGTCTATGTCAAAGATGCCAAAGCTGATTTGATGGCGGAAAACCTGGCCATCCTGATCCGTTCTCATAATATATCCCTGGTGCATTTGACCGAATTCAGAGAAGGCGTTGAGGGCACCGTCACAGGTCTTGCCGCTCAAAGAGCAACGGCTGTAGAGAGTAAAAAGCTGGTCGACCTGATTGATGATGCAGCCCGCTGCCTTGAGGAAGGTGTCAAGGGATGGAATAGTCTTGTGCAGGTGGATGAAAAAGTTCATATCGAAATTGCCAATATTGCCGGGAATCCTCTGTATATCTTCGCACTGCACGCCATCCATGACAACATTCACAGGTATTACGACAAACTTCTCATCGTTGGAGAGATGGAAATGGAAGAAAATTTTCAGGACCTGCAGCTTATTGTCGAAGCCGTTGCCGAAGGAGATGGTCCACGAGCACAAAAGCTCGCCGTCCAGCATATAAGAAGATTCAGCAAATATATGGAGCACAAGAAACGTCCTGTTGCCAAGTAGTCTTCAGCTCTGAGCTGATTGTCGGACATTTTTCTCTGTAATGCCCTGGTGCCTGGCCATAGACGGTACGTGGCAATTACGTTTTCTCATTACTTTTCTCAATGTTGCGCTGTTTCCCCTCCGTTTAGTTTGCCCAACTGTTTTTCTCTTGACAGGCGAAAGATGTTTCATGTAAATAATAGAGTAACAATGTTATTTCAGTTGTCTTTTTTTTGTTGTTATTGTTAAGTAAATGACGAAAAAATAATAAGATAATACTATCAGCAACAGATAACATTGTTAACTCGTGCCGATTTTATCCCATGTTCTTTGCATTACCCTTTATATTTTAACATATTGAATATAAATAATAAATAAAATGAGGTGCTGTTTGTGTCCGGCTTATAAAGTAACGGCGTTATATTCAGCCATCTTGGTATGATGAACACTTTGGGCAACTGATCTTTGGGCAACTGATATTCGCTGTATTTTCCGGGGGTGCCGGATAAACCACAACAAGGAGGAGTTTGGCATATGTCTGTTGAAAAGCGACTATTGTTAAAACAGAAAAAAGAAAAGATAGCTCTGGGTGGCGGCCACGAACGGATCGAGAAACAACACGCCAAAGGAAAACTCACTGCTCGAGAGCGACTGGAATATTTTTTTGACAAGGGGTCATTTATTGAATTGGATGCCTTTGTCAAAAACAGATGTACCCGTTTCGGCATGGACAAAATGGATTTTGAAGGGGAGTCGGTTGTTACCGGCTATGGCAGGGTTGAGGGGAGACTGGTGTACGCTTTTTCCCAGGATTTCACCGTTACCGGTGGCGCCCTTGGCGAGATGCATGCCAAGAAGATTGTCAAAGCAATGGATGCGGCCGTTAAAGTAGGAGCCCCCATTGTCGGCCTGAACGACTCGGGAGGCGCCAGGATCCAGGAAGCAGTTGATGCCCTATCTGGTTATGGTGATCTTTTTTTTAGAAATGCCATATATTCAGGTGTTATTCCACAGGTTTCCGCCATAATGGGGCCCTGTGCCGGTGGAGCGGTCTATTCTCCGGCGCTGACGGATTTTATCTTCATGGTGGATAAAAGTTCGCAGATGTTTATCACAGGACCTCAGGTTATTAAAACCGTCACCGGCGAGATTGTCACAGCGGAAGATCTTGGCGGCGCCATGACCCATAACAGTACCAGCGGTAATGTTCACTTTCTGGCGGAGACCGACCGGGACTGTCTCGATGCCATCAGAAAACTGCTCGGTTTTCTACCTTCCAACAACATGGAAAAACCGGTTTCTACGGCACCTGCCGTCGACCTCAATCGTCAGATTGAAGAATTGAACGATCTGATCCCCGACAGTCCCAACAAAGCCTATGATATTCATGAGGTTTTTCGCCCGATAATCGACCACGGCGATTTTTTTGAATATCAACCCTATTTCGCCAAGAATCTGGTAACCGGATTTGCCAGGATCAACGGTAATTCTGTCGGCATAGTGGCTAATCAGCCGCAGGTTATGGCAGGATGTCTCGATATGAATGCAGGGGATAAGGCCGCACGTTTTATCAGGACCTGCAATGCTTTCAATGTTCCTCTGCTGACCATTGTTGATGTGCCCGGCTTTTTACCCGGTGCGACCCAGGAATATGGAGGAATCATTCGTCATGGCGCCAAGATTCTCTACGCCTACAGTGAGGCAACCGTGCCCAAGGTCACTCTGATTACCAGAAAGGCCTATGGTGGTGCCTATGTGGCCATGTGTTCAAAATCACTTGGCGCCGATATGGTTTTTGCCTGGCCATCAGCTGAAATTGCCGTTATGGGCTCCGATGGCGCCGTCAATATTATTTTCCATAAAGAGATTGCCAAGGCGGAAGATCAGGAGGGTACCCGACAGAAGATCCTCGCTGATTATGCCGCCGAGTTTGCCACGCCGTATAAAGCCGCCGAGCGTGGTTTTGTCGATGATGTTATTGAGCCTCAGGCCACTCGTCAGCGAATAATTGATGCCTTTGCCATGCTGGAAGGAAAACGGGAGAAGAGGCCTGCGAAGAAACATGGCAATATGCCGCTTTAAGGTTGGGGGAAATTATGGAAACCATTGAACTCCTGGCAAAGTTTGCCGATCCTGAAGTCATGAAAACGTTATCCTTGACGGAAAGGCTGATGGCCGGACTGATAACTACTTTACTGGGGATGGGAATAACTTTTCTTTCGCTGGTGATTCTGCAGTTTGTCGTTACGCTGATGGCCAGGTTTACTGCCGGCAAAAGAACAAAGATGGTGGTGGAAGCACCCGTAAAACCGACGGTTCGTCAGGCTCCACAGGCTGATTCGGCTGGAGATGAAGAGATTGTTGCGGCCCTTGCCACGGCACTGGCTTTGCAACTCAATACGTCGGTCAGCAATATCGTTATCAGAAATATTGAAAAAATTGAGACGTCATCCTCGGCTTGGCACAGGGCCGGTATTGCCGAACAGATGCATAATTCACTGTAGCTCTTGAGGAGGTTTACGACATGAGAAATTTTCGCGTTGTCATTAACGGCAATGAATATAAGGTGGCCATAGAAGAAATAGCTGCAGCCGATGGTGAAAGAGTGCCAAGCAGTCAGCCGAAGCAGCAAATCGCCAAACCGCCGGCGAAGCCTCAGGCTCAAGCCGTGCAGCCGAAGCAGGATGCCAAATCGCAGTTAAACGGCAGTGTCTCCGGGCGTGTCGCAGCAGCCATGCCTGGTACTATTCTCGACGTGAAGGTCAGTGTCGGTGATGCCGTTACCTTGGGTCAGCCCCTTCTGATCCTCGAGGCGATGAAGATGGAAAACGATGTCATGGCGCCATGTGACGGGGTGGTTGAGGAAATCCATGTAGTCAAGGGTGCTTCCGTCAATTCAGGAGATCTGCTTCTGGTTTTGTCATAAATACCTGGGAGGACCGCTATGCTGGAAGCAATATTACAATTTTTTAGAAATACGGGTTTTTACGGTTTGACCTTTGGCGCTGTGCTGATGATGGCCATTGCCTGCCTGTTGCTTTATCTCGCCATCGTAAAAAAGTTTGAGCCGTTGCTGCTTGTTCCAATTGCCTTCGGGGTGTTGCTCACCAATTTACCCTTTGCCGGCTTGATGGCTCCGCCGGAGCTTGAAATCAGTGAAAAAATGATTCATACGGTTCAGCCCGGAGGATTGCTCTATTATCTCTTTCAGGGCGATCATCTGGGCATTTTCCCACCCCTTATTTTTCTGGGTGTCGGAGCCATGACGGATTTTGGTCCTCTTATTGCCAATCCTAAGGCGCTGCTGCTTGGCGCTGCGGCACAGTTCGGTATATTCATTACCTTTATAGGGGCTATAGCCTCCGGGCTGTTTACGGCCCAGGAAGCAGCCTCCATCGGTATTATCGGTGGGGCCGATGGCCCGACTGCGATTTTTCTCTCTTCCAAGCTGGCACCGCATCTGCTCGGTGCTATAGCAATCGCGGCATACTCCTATATGGCGCTTGTGCCCATCATTCAGCCACCCATCATGCGTCTGCTGACTTCCAGAAAAGAACGTATTATCAGGATGGAGCAATTGCGTGAAGTTTCCAAACTGGAAAAAATTCTCTTTCCCATTATCGTCACGGTGGTAGTTTCCATGATAGTTCCTCCGGCAGCGACCCTTATCGGTATGCTGATGCTGGGGAATCTCTTCAGGGAGTGCGGTGTTGTTGCGCGTCTGGAAGATACGGCCAAGAATGCCCTGATCAATATCATCACCATATTTCTGGGGGTGACTGTAGGGGCGACGGCTACCGCTGAGCAGTTTCTCAAGGTTGAAACTCTTGCCATTCTGACCCTTGGTATTATCGCTTTTGCCATCGGAACCGCATCCGGCGTGCTGCTGGCTAAGTTGATGAATAAGGTTATGAATGTTCAGATAAATCCACTCATAGGCTCTGCCGGTGTCTCGGCTGTTCCCATGGCAGCGCGAGTCTCTCAGGTGGTGGGACAGAAAGAAGAACCGTCAAATTTTCTTCTTATGCACGCCATGGGGCCGAATGTTGCCGGAGTTATCGGGTCGGCGATTTCTGCCGGCGTGTTGCTGTCATTGTTCGGCGGATGAGGAACCTCCGGTAAAGGTGGGGTAGTGAAAATGCGAGACGATCTTAATCCTGAAACACGAAAACGTCTGGAAAAGGCAGTATTGGAGGTTTTTTCTCACTCTGATTTTCACAAGGCCTCTATTCGAGACGTTGCCGAAAAGGCAGGCGTAAGTTTTACTACTATATATAAACATTACGGCAGTAAGGAACGGTTGGTTTTTGCCTTCGTGGATGTGTGGATGGGGAAATTAACCGATAGAATTATTGATCATCTGCACGGTATTGAAGACCTTAAAGAAAAATTACGTAAGGTGTTCTGGTTGCAGCTTGATTATTATGAGCGGCACGAGGGGTTGGGACGTATTGTCTTTATGACGCTGCCCATGAAAACCTGGATGGCCGATAAAAACTTCGAGCAGCGCAGGATGATCAGCCTGCTGGTCAGTGTTTTGCAAGAAGGGCAGCAGGCCGGTATGCTTAACAACGACGTGCGTGCCGGCATATTGCTCGATTTCCTGATGGGGTTTGTGCAGCGCAGTTTTTTTATGTGGATACAGCGGGGCCAAAAAGAGAGTCTTGCCGATCAGGCCAACGAGCTGTTTGAAATGGTGTGGCGGGGAATAGCTCAGCCGCAGGTGAACGAATCAACAGAAGAAAGGAAGTAGATAATCACGCTGATGGAGTGCCTTGAAGCAGTACTTTAGGCATTAATTTCGAATTTATACGGAGGAATACCATGAAGATCTTAAAAATCGACCACCTTGGCATTGCCGTCAACAGTATTGATGCGGGGAAAAATTTCTGGTCTGACGTTTTAGGACTGCAGTTTGAAGGTGCTGAAACCGTGGCGGAGCAAAAGGTGACGACGGCCTTTTTTCCGGTGGGTGAGAGTGAGGTTGAATTGCTGGAGTCGACATCTCCTGACGGCCCTGTTGCTAAATTTATCGAAAAGAGAGGGCAGGGGTTTCAGCATGTCGCTTTTCGGGTTGAGAATATCGAAGAGGCCCTGGCTGAACTCAAGGCAAAAGATATTCAACTTATTGATCAGACACCCCGGATCGGCGCGGGAGGAGCAAAGATTGCCTTTCTTCATCCCAAGGCTACCGGTGGAATTCTGGTTGAACTGTGTGAGCGATCATAAGGATTTGATGAGCAATCGACTATAGACCATTTAATGACGAGGAGTATCACATGACTGAACATCCGGATTTAGCACAATGGAAAAAAGTTGCCGGTCAACAGATGAAGGGGAGGAGCGTAGACGAACTCCAATGGCTGACCCCGGAAGGAATACGGGTCAAACCTCTCTATACGGCCGAAGACATCGAAGGGTTGGAGACAGTTAATACACTGCCCGGTATGCCTCCATATGTGCGGGGGCCGATGGCCACAATGTATGCGGGGCGGCCATGGACAATTCGTCAATATGCCGGTTTCTCCACGGCCAAGGAGTCAAATGCTTTTTATCGGAGAGCACTGGACGCAGGGCAGAAAGGTCTCTCCGTGGCCTTTGATCTTGCCACTCATCGAGGCTATGATTCGGATCATCCCAGGGTGTCGGGCGACATCGGCAAGGCCGGTGTGGCCATTGATTCGGTTGAGGATATGAAAATCCTCTTTGATGGCATCCCGCTGGATAAAATGTCGGTTTCCATGACCATGAATGGTGCCGTTATCCCTATTCTGGCAGGCTATATTGTTGCCGCCGAAGAACAGGGGGTGAAGCATGAGCAGCTTACGGGAACTATTCAAAACGATATTCTCAAGGAATATCTGACCAGGAACACCTATATCTACCCTCCGGTGCCGTCCATGCGGATTATCTCCGATATCATGGCGTTCTGTTCTCAAAATATGCCGAAATATAACACCATCAGTATCTCCGGTTACCATATTATGGAGGCGGGCGCCAACTCCGTTCTGCAGACTGCTTTTACCCTGGCCGATGGTGTCGAATATGTCAAAGCTGCGTTGAGGGCGGGAATGGATGTCGATACTTTTGCTCCACGGCTCTCCTTTTTCTTCGGTATAGGCATGAACTTTTTTATGGATATCGCCATGCTTCGTGCCGCCAGGTTTCTCTGGCACCGGCTTATGAGCCAATTTCAGCCGCAGAACCCCAAATCATCCATGTTGCGCACCCATTGCCAGACGTCTGGGTGGAGCCTTACCGAGCAGGATCCTTATAACAACGTTATCCGGACAACTCTCGAAGCCATGTCGGCCGTTCTCGGCGGGACGCAGTCGCTTCATACCAATTCTTTCGATGAAGCCATCGGACTTCCCACTGATTTTTCCGCCAGAATTGCACGAAATACTCAGCTTCTCATCCAGGAAGAAACCGAGGTCTGTCATGTTGTAGATCCTTTGGGTGGATCGTACTATATTGAATCACTGACAAAAAATATTGTAGACGAAGCACAGAAGATTATAGATGAGATAGAGGAACTCGGCGGCATGGCAAAGGCTATTGAGTCCGGCATGCCGAAGATGCGTATTGAGGAATCCGCAGCCAGAAAACAGGCTCGAATTGATCAGGGTAAAGATGTTATTGTCGGCGTCAACAAATATCGCCTGCCCGATGAAAAGATCGATTTTGAGGTACGTGAAGTGCCGGCATCAGTGCGTGATGAACAGGTGGCGCGGCTGAAAGAAATTAAAGCAAATCGGGATAGCGCAGCCGTGGAAAAGGCTCTGGCGGATCTGACCCAGGCTGCCGCGGCAAACGGCAATATTCTTGAAGCGGCTTTGCCTGCCGTGCGGGTACGGGCTACCGTCGGTGAAATCTCGGATGCTCTGGAAAAGGTTTTTGGCCGTTATGTCGCCACAACCCGCTGTATTTCAGGGGCGTATTCATCGGAATTTGGTGGAGACAACAGCGTCATAGCCGATCTGCGCCGCCGAACTGATGCTTTTCTGGAGAAGCAGGGACGCCGGCCACGTATGCTGGTTACCAAGATGGGGCAGGATGGCCATGACCGCGGTATCAAGGTTATTGCCAGTTCGTATGCCGATTTGGGCTTTGATGTCGATATCAGTCCCATGTTTCAGACACCACAGGAGGCCGCCAAGATGGCGGTTGAGAATGATGTACATGTGGTGGGTGCTTCCAGCCTAGCAGCAGGTCACAAGACCCTGATTCCCGACATGATCAAGGAGCTTGAAAAGCTTGGCGGCGGTGAGATAATGGTGGTTGCCGGCGGCGTCATTCCTCCTGGAGATTATGAGTTTCTCTACCAGGCGGGAGTGAAGGCGGTTTTCGGTCCGGGTACGCCGGTACCGCAATCGGCAGATGCTACATTGTCACTTCTGGAGAAGAAATATCTCTCTTGAATGTTATGCGACAGGAAAAATCTGAGGTAATGGGGCGACTGTCTCTGTTGGTGCAGTCGCCTCAATAAAGCTCAGGCAACCCGTTTTTCATAGGCGAACTCTTCAAGCAGGATACGATTTACGATGGTGAAGGACATTCAGTATTATACCGAAGGGGTTATAGGTGGAGACCGTCTTGTGCTGGCCCGCACCATAACCTTGCTGGAAAGCACTCTGCTGGAACACCGGCGCCTTGCCCGTGCTGTCATCGATGAACTGCTGCCCCGAACCGGCAAGGCAATTCGGCTGGGTATTACCGGAGTACCAGGGGCCGGGAAGAGCACCTTTATCGAAAGTTTCGGCACTATGTTGACGGAGATGGGCCTTCGTGTGGCGGTGCTGGCGATCGACCCAAGCAGCAGCCGCAGCGGCGGCTCCATACTCGGTGATAAAACCAGGATGGAGAAGCTGGCTGTCAGCGACAAGGCCTTTGTCAGGCCGTCACCATCAAGTGGAACTCTGGGCGGTGTTGCCGGAAAAACGCGAGAGACGATGCTGGTCTGTGAGGCCGCCGGTTTTGACGTCATCATTGTTGAAACTGTGGGGGTGGGCCAGTCGGAAACGACCGTGGCCTCTATGGTCGATTTCTTTCTTGTTCTTTTGATAGCCGGTGGTGGTGATGAACTTCAAGGAATTAAAAAAGGTGTCCTGGAGGTAGCGGATGCTGTTGTCATCAATAAAGCCGATGGTGACAATGTCAACAGAGCCGAGCTTGCCAGAAAGGAATACGAAGCGGCCTTGCATCTGTTGATGCCTCAAAGCCGGAACTGGACGGTACCTGTGTTGACCTGCAGCGCTTTGCAGAATACGGGGATTGAGAAGATATATCGGACCATCACCAGGCACCGTTCCATACTGACCTCTTCCGGTGAACTGGAGGAGAAACGCAAACGACAGGCTGTGCAATGGTTTCGCTTTATTGTCGATGAGGGATTGCGGGACTGGTTCTATAAGAGAGCCTCGGTCAAGCAGGCTTTGCATGCTCTTCTTGGTGAGATTGAAAAGGAACAGACAGCCCCCACAGCCGCTGCAATGCAGATCCTCTCTCTGTTAGGCGATGAAGAGTAGTTTGCCGGGTGAAATCTTGCTGCCGGCCTTTGATGGACATTGTGTATGATCTTCACGTGAAAGAAAAAAACGTGAACGCATTGGAATAATACCAGTTTTGGGGAAATCGAACACAATTTCTCATGAGAAATCCGGGCTGGAGCTCATCGGCGTCAGTTCGTATACCAACCGGCATATTTCAGATAACTTTCTGCTATCCTTTCAATCTCTCCTGAAAGTAACTTTTCACTGATGTCTTTGACCTTCCGTGCCGGTACACCGGCGTAAATGCTTCCCGATTCCACGATGGTGCGTGAGGTGACAACCGCGCCGGCGGCAATAATACTGTTGGAATGTACAACACAATCATCCATGACGATTGCTCCCATGCCGATGAGCACATTGTCGTTTATCGTGCAGCCGTGCACCACGGCATTATGGGCAATAGAGACGTTGCTGCCTATATTGGTAGGTGATTTCCGGTAGGTTCCGTGGATCACGGCGCCGTCCTGGACATTGACTCTATCACCCATCCTGATATAGTGCACGTCGCCACGGATAACGGCGTTAAACCAGATGCTGCAGTGATCTCCCATTTCAACATCACCGACAATGACGGCGTTATCCGCGAAAAAACAGTCCTGACCGAACCGGGGTTTTTTACCGTTGATCTCTTTTATAATCATGTCGTCTGCTCCGCTTGAGGTCTTTTTTCTGCTCAAATGCTGATGTTGAGCCGGATTTTCAATACAGTCTGATGAAAAGATTGTCAGTGAGGAAGGAGAAGTAAAGTATGGAAGGACAAAGAGGTCCGGAGGGATCTCCGGACCTCTTTGATTTGTATGTCTTTATTTATTCTATGACACTGAGCGCGGCGCCCTTGGCAACGGTGTCGCCACTCTTAAAGCTGTTTTCCCGAATAATGCCGTCGCAGGGTGCGACCAGGGCATTTTCCATCTTCATAGCCTCGAGGATGACCACTGTTTCACCTTTGGTGACGGTATCGCCGACCTTTTTCTGATAACTGACTACCATACCCGGCATAGGGGCGAGAAGCAATGTGCCGTTGATATTTGCAGAAGGTTTGGCGGCGACTGGTTTTTCAGCCGGGGGCGGGTTTGCCGTAGCAGAAGCCGGAGGAGATGAAGCGGGCATCGCCGGAGCGGCAGTCCGACTTTGCGTCGAGACTACGGCCGGGCCACCGACGGGGTCAACTTCGACGTTGAAATATTCATTGTCCACAAAGACATTAAAGCTGCGAACGGATTCACTCTTTGGCGGGGTATCGCTCTTTTTCTCCACCAGCTTGCCTTCTTTGGCCTTTTTCAATAAGGCATCCCGTTTGGCAACATCCTCCATGGTGATGGGCTTGACACTGTCGGGAACCTCGGTCTTGCCGTATTTCCATTCCAGAAACTTTCTTCCTGTCACCGGAAACTGGGCATAAAGAATAAGGTCATCCATATCCACGGCAAGATCGCCGATTTCGGCCTTGGCCTTTTCAAGCTCAGGTTCAAGTACTTCAGCCGGACGGCAGGTAATCGGTTCTTCACCGCGGGCATACCCTTTTAGGGCCTTTTTTTGAACTTCCTCGTTGATGGGAACAGCGGTTTTGCCATACAGTCCATAGCAGAGATCCTTGACCTGGCCGGTAATCATTTTATAACGCTCATCCGGGGTGTCGTGCAGGACGTTATTGACGGTCTGCACTCCAACGATCTGACTGGTAGGTGTTACCAGAGGGATCTGGCCGAGATCTTTGCGGACACGCGGCAGTTCTTTATAAACCTCATCAATCTTGTCGAGAGCGTCCATTTCGCGCAGCTGATTGACCAGGTTGGAAAGCATTCCGCCCGGGGTCTGGTGCAGCAGGACATTGATATCTATAATGGAGACCTTGGAGTCATCGAGAAGATGTTTGTATTTCGGCAGTACCTGTTTCTCCAGAATCTCATTGATCGTCGCCAGTTTTTTGATATCAAAGCCGGTGTCACGATTTGTACCTAAAAGTGCCATTACCAGCGGCTCGATTGCTGCATGTGACGTTCTGTAGGCGTAAGGTGTCATACAGGTGTCGATGATATCAACACCGGCCTCAATGGCTTTCAGGAGTGTCATGGGGGACATGCCCGAGGTGAAATGGCTGTGCAGATGGATGGGGATTGTCACCGCCTCTTTCATGGCTTTCACCAGAGGATAGGCATCATATGGGGCCATCAGGCCGGCCATGTCTTTGACGCAGATGCTGTCGGCTCCCATTGATTCGAGATCCCTTGCCTTACCGACATAGTAATCTAAATTGTACACATCTCCGCCAAGTCTTGGCTCTGTGAGGGTATAACAGATGCATCCCTGAAAATGTTTGCCGCATTTTTTGATCTGCTTAACAACCGTTTCAAAATTACGGTAATCGTTCAGGGCATCAAAGGTGCGGAAAACGTCCATGCCGTTGGCGGCAGCACGGTCGACAAAAGCGTATGCCAGATCATCGGCGTAGTTGCGGTAGCCCACCAGGTTCTGTGCTCGTAACAGCATCGAAAAGGGTGTTTTTTTGATATATCTTTTCAGGGTTCGCAGTCTTTCCCAGGGATCTTCGTTGAGGAAACGATGCATGGTGTCGAAGGTAGCTCCACCCCAGGTTTCTATGGCCCAGAATCCTACCTCATCCATCAATTCGGCAACGGGGATCATATCTTCCGTGCGGCCTCGGGTGGCGAATAAGGATTGGTGCCCATCCCGTAAACTCAGATCCATTATCTTGAGAGGATTCTCTGCTCGTGGTCGTTCATTTTCATATTGCAGAGCCGTCATTTTTACTTGGTCACTCATCGCTGCTATCTCCTTACCTGATCATTTAACATTGAAAATGCCAACCCGATAAACGGGACTCGTTTGTGATATGCTTTGTCATACCACCGCCTCGTGGCATTGACTGCCCTGGTCTCACTGTGGTCCTGTTGCGAAAAGAAACAGAATCACAGGAGAGACTAGAAGCGGGAAAAAGCTTTCATTTGTATAAGTTGGCGCATGTTCATCATATCCTGTCGGCCGCTCAGGCCCCATATGTTCAACTCACATGAAGCAGGTTGCGCATAGCGGGCGACTTCATTCTCATCCTGTTGCCGAAGAGCTTCCTCCTCATGAAGAAAAGCATTAACTGCCGCAAGAGCAGCGGCGATTTTTATATTTGTTTCAGCCATTGAAATACCTGTTCAGTAGTGTAAAAGGAGTGTTGGGGCTGATTGCCCAACAACATCTCTCTCATGGGATTACGATTTCCCCAGCCGTTTTGAAGTTGCCGATATTGTGCAGAGCACCTGCTATCAACCATAAATGGCATATTCAGTCTCTTCACCGAGCAGTTGGTCTATCTCGCTCTGCAGCATCATCCGCTTTTCGTTGTTGACCCATTTGTTCCAATCATCGACGGATCTCCATATACTGATAACCATCGACTCGCCGGGTTGGTCGATTCTCTGCAGGGTCTCACCGGAGACATAGCCGGCCTGGCCCAGGGTCATACCGCGCAGCTTTTTCAAAAGCAGGTTGAGCTCAGCCGTTTGCGATTCGGTGGATTTGCGTTTAATGAAAATTTTGACTGTCATGGGTTCTCCTTCATCTATTTTAAGGAAAAGGCAGCTTCTAGACCGGCACTGGCCACAGTGTGTTAAAACTCTAGCCGCGCTCTACCTCCTAAAGGGGTATGTTGCCATGTTTCTTCATGGGGTTGGTGTCTCGTTTGTTTTTGATCAACATCAAGGCATTGATAACACGTGCCCTGGTGTTGGCCGGTTCGATGATGTCGTCGATATAGCCGCGCTGAGCGGCGACATAGGGATTGGCAACCTTCTCCTGGTATTCCCTTTCTTTTTCGGCCAGAAAAGCATTCGGATCTTTCTGATCCCTGGCTTCACGTCCATAGAGAACTCCGACGGCCCCTCTGGCTCCCATGACTGCGATTTCGGAAGTGGGCCAGGCGTAGTTGATATCTCCGCGTAAATGCTTGGATGACATGACACAATACGCACCACCATAGGCTTTCCTGGTAATTACGGTAACTTTGGGGATAGTTGCTTCAGCGTAGGCATACAGAATCTTGGCGCCGTTGCGGATAACACCCCCATATTCCTGTACCGTGCCGGGGAGAAAGCCGGGCACATCCACAAAGGTGACCACTGGAATGTTGAAACAGTCACAGAAGCGGACGAACCTCGCTCCTTTGACGGAAGAGTCAATATCAAGAACACCGGAGAGATGAGCAGGCTGATTGGCGACAATGCCGACACTCATACCGTTATAACGGGCAAATCCTGTAATCAAGTTTGGGGCAAAGTTTTGTTTGGTTTCAAAAAAATCTCGGTTATCGACAGTTTGGAGAATGACCTCCTTCATGTCGTAGGCTTCGTTGTGGTTGTCTGGAATGATGGTGTTCAGTTCCTTGTTCATTCTGGTGATGGGATCCTCACACGAAACCAGGGGAGTTGTTTCGAGGTTGTTTTGTGGAATGAAGGAGAAAAGTTTTTTGATATAGTTTATGGCATCTTCGCCGGATTCTGCCGGATAGTCACTTACGCCACTTTTACCGGCATGCATATCAGCGCCGCCGAGCTCTTCGACGGTGACATCCTCATGCGTAACCGACTTGACTACTTTGGGACCGGTGAGGAACATATACGACTGCTTTTTCACCATGATGACAAAGTCTGTCAGCGCGGGTGAGTAAACCGCCCCTCCGGCACATGGCCCGAAAATGGCGGAGATCTGGGGAACTACGCCGGATGCCATGACGTTTCTTTGAAATATTTCCGAGTATCCGGCAAGGCTTTCAATTCCTTCCTGGATACGGGCGCCGCCGGAGTCGTTCAGACCGATGACCGGAGCACCGTTTTTCATGGCAAGATCCATGATCTTACATATTTTTTCGGCAAATGTTTCGGAGAGCGAACCACCCAGTACCGTGAAATCCTGGGCAAAAACATAGACAATCCGTTTGTCTATGGTGCCAAATCCAGTAACGACGCCGTCCCCTGGGAACTGCTTGTTTTCCATGCCGAAATCACGGCATCTATGAAGTTTGAACATGTCGAATTCTTCAAAAGAACCTGGATCGAGCAGCATTTCAATACGTTCTCGAGCCGTTTTCCTGCCCTCTGAATGAATTTTATCTATCCTCTTTTGACCACCTCCGAGACGTGCCTCGGCGCGTAATTTCATCAGGTGATCAAGTTGGTCATTGGCTTTCATACGGTCTCCTTCGTGCAGAGAAATTCACTTCATATTCAAACGGCCATGCCTGAGCAGTGACCACTAATACTTTTTATCTTATCAGGAAAAGACCTGATGAGATAGTGCCGGAAACGTCGATTTTCGCCTCAAGGTGGAAAATGTCTGCCGGATCAGGAAAAAACCTCCAGGCAGAGTTTACCGAGATTACCAAGGTCTCGGCAGACATGGATGCCGCTGTCCTCCATGGCGCTGATCTTGGCAGTAGCTGTTCCCTGTCCACCGCTGACGATGGCGCCGGCATGTCCCATGCGTCTGCCTGGTGGCGCCGTGAGACCTGCAATAAAACCGACCACCGGTTTTTTCATATTTGCAGCTATCCAGGCAGAAGCGGTTTCTTCCGCATTGCCGCCGATTTCTCCCACCATGACAACATATTCCGTGGCATCATCTTCATTAAAGGCCTGCAGGCAATCGAGAAAACCGGTACCGTTGACGGGATCACCACCGATGCCGATACAGGTGGTTTGGCCGAGGCCGAACTGGGTGAGCTGGTGCACGACTTCATAGGTTAATGTGCCTGATCTGGAAACAACTCCGACGGGTCCACCGGCTTTATGGATATGGCCCGGCATAATCCCCATTTTGCATTCTCCGGGGGTGATTATTCCTGGACAGTTTGGGCCGATGAGCCTGCTGCTTGTCAAAAGAGCCGGGTAGTTTTTGATGCGCAACATGTCCATCACCGGAATGCCTTCGGTGATACAGACGATAAGCGCTACACCGGCATCGGCCGCTTCAAGAATGGCATCGGCTGCAAAAGGAGGCGGAACCAAGATCATTGAAGCGTTGGCGCCTGTTTCGTGAACGGCATCTTTGACTGTATTGAAAACCGGAACGGAGTCCATCATTTGGCCGCCTTTTCCGGGTGTGACACCAGCTACAATATTTGTCCCATATTCCACACATTGCCGAGTGTGAAATTGGCCTTCCTTGCCGGTAATGCCCTGCACAAGGACTCGTGTTTGGGAATTGATGAAAATGCTCATGATCTTCCTTTATGAGTGTTGAAAAAAATAAAATGTGTTGCTTTGTATTCTGATATTTGTTTTTGAACTGCCTGCCCTTTGCGGAAGCTGCCCGTTATGCAACAATTTCTGCGATCTTTCGGGCGGCATCAGCAAGATCGGTGGCGTTCACCAGTGACATGCCGGATTCGGCCAGAATCCTGCGGCCCTCTTCTACGTTGGTGCCTTCCATGCGAACTACAACTGGAACGTTGAGTCGCACCTTGCCGGCAGCCTGAACCACACCCTGGGCCAGGACATCACAACGCAGAATACCACCAAAAATATTGACGAGAATGGCCTTGACCTTGGGATCGCTCAGGATGATGCGAAAACCGTTCTCGACCATCTCGGCGTTGGCACCGCCACCGACATCAAGGAAGTTGGCCGGTTCGGCACCAGCCTGTTTGATGATGTCCATGGTGGCCATGGCAAGACCGGCGCCGTTAACCATATTGCCGACATTACCGTCGAGATTGATATAGTTAAGGTTGTACTTGGCAGCTTCCGCTTCAGCCGGATCGTCCTCGTTGGGATCATGCATTTCGACAACATCTGCATGGCGGTAGAGGGCGTTGGAGTCGATATCTATTTTAGCGTCCAGTGCTATGACATTGTTGTCTTCCGTAATGATAAGAGGATTGATTTCCAGCATGGAGCAGTCATAATCAACAAAAAGATTGTAGAGATTGCACAGAATTGCGGCAAAAGACTTCATAAGAGCTGGGTCCAGCTCCAGTCCAAACATGACCTGGCGGAGATGAAAGCCCTGAATACCCATAAGCGGGTTGATCGGTACTTTGATAATTCTTTCCGGATGCTGGACGGCAACCTCTTCGATATCCATGCCGCCGTCTTGACTGGCTACTATGGTTATGTTAGCCGTTTCCCGGTCCGGGATAATCGAGAGATAGAGCTCTTTTTTTATGGAGATGCCTTTTTCGATGAGCACCGTTTTTACCAGTCGGCCCTGTGGTCCTGTCTGTTTGGTAACGAGGGTCATGCCGAGGATGGCGTCTGCGGCATTTTCGACCTCTGCCGGAGTCTTGGCGATCTTTACACCACCGCCTTTGCCGCGACCGCCGGCATGAATCTGAGCTTTGACGGCCACGGGCAGGCCGAGTTGTTCGGCTGCGGCCACAATCCCCTGGCGATCCGTGCTGGTACTTCCCTGCGGAATCGGCACATTGTATTTGTGGAAGAGCTGTTTGGCCTGATATTCATGGATCTTCATAAATTGGTCCTGTTTCGTCATTACCGGTTATGGTATGGCCGGTTTGTAAATGTGTATAAAAAAAAGGACGTGGACCAAGGCCCACGTCCTGCCTGAACGCTTATTTTTTGGGATACCCCATATTGGTAAGAGTCTCGGTGATCTCATCAAGAATGGTGGGATCATCAATAGTAGATGGTGTGTTATACTCCTTGCCCGCCGCTATAGAACGCATTGTGCCGCGCAGAATCTTGCCGGAACGGGTTTTGGGCAGTCTGGCAACCACTGTCGACTCGCGGAAGCAGGCAATTGGACCAATGGCTTCGCGTACCATTTTGACAAGCTCTGCCTGGATTTCTTTCGGATCTCTGTCGACACCTGCCTTGAGGACAAAAAAGCCGACGGGAA
This sequence comes from uncultured Desulfopila sp., assembly GCA_964446655.1. Taxonomy (GTDB): domain Bacteria; phylum Desulfobacterota; class Desulfobulbia; order Desulfobulbales; family Desulfocapsaceae; genus Desulfopila_A. Next base: position 130,597 of record CAYUPL010000001.1, on the reverse strand, counting down.
GCTGTCCCTTGAGCTTGTCATCAGCGCCGATAACAGCACATTCCGCAATATCAGGATGATTGGCGATCACTTCCTCCATCGCTCCTGTGGACAGTCTGTGGCCGGCGATATTGATAACGTCGTCCATTCGACCCATGACGTAGACGTAGCCATCTTCATCGAGATATCCACCGTCGCTGGTTTCATAGTAGCCGGGGAAGGTGGTCATGTACGACTTGATAAAACGTTCATCATTACGCCACAGCGTCACAAGGGTTCCTGGGGGCAGAGGCAGTTTGACGACGATATTGCCTTCTTTTCCTCGCTCGACCTCGGAGTTTTCGTTATCAAGGACACGGATGTCATATCCAGGGACAGGTTTGGTGGGTGAACCGGGTTTAACAGGAAACTCTTCTATTCCGCGGCAGTTGGCGGCAATGGCCCAGGCTGTTTCCGTCTGCCACCAATGGTCGATCACCGGGACTTTAAGGAGGTCCACAGCCCAGTGGTAGGTGTCGGGGTCGAGTCGTTCGCCGGCCAGGTAGAGGCATTTGAAACAGGAAATATCATATTTTTTCAGGAAAGTTCCGTCTGGGTCTTCTTTTTTTATGGCGCGAAAGGCCGTCGGGGCGGTGAACAATGTTTTCACTTGATGCTGTGAGATAACGCGCCAGAAAGCGCCGGCATCCGGAGTTCCGATTGGTTTGCCCTCATAAAAGACGGATGTGGCACCGATCAATAATGGAGCATACACAATATAAGAATGTCCTACCACCCAGCCGACATCGGATGCCGACCACCAGACGTCGCCGGGGTCAATGTCGTAGACCGCTTTCATGGTCCAGGCCAGAGCAACGGCATGCCCGCCGTTATCGCGCAATACACCTTTGGGCATTCCGGTGGTTCCCGAGGTGTAGAGAATATAAAGGGGGTCGGTGGCGTCAAGTTCAACGCAAGGAACGGGCTTGCTTCTGCCGACCAGTTCGTTCCAGTCGACATCTCGCCCTTCAGTCATGTCCGCTTTAAGAAAATCGCGCTGCAGAAGGATGATATTGCCCACCTCATGAACTGATTGCTTAAGAGCGCTGTCTACCATCGGCTTGTAAGCCAGTTTTTTGGCGCCTTCTATTGCACCTGAGGCAGTAATCAGTACCTTGGGTTGGGCATGGTCTATGCGGATTGCCAGCTCATGTGGGGCAAAGCCGCCAAAAACAACGGAGTGAATGGCGCCGATGCGTGCACAAGCCAACATGGCTACAGCTGCTTCCGGTATCATGGGCATATAAATGACGACCGTATCACCTTTGGTCACACCAAGGCTCTGTAAACCACCGGCGAAAGTGGAAACTTTGTCAAGAAGTTCGCGGTAAGTAATTTTTTTGATGGTGTCGGTGACGGGACTATCGTAGATAATGGCGGTCTGGTCGGCGCGCCCACCTTGAACATGGCGGTCAATCGCATTGAAACAGGTGTTCATTTTTCCGCCTTTGAACCAGCGGTAAAATGGAGGGTTGGAAGAATCAAGGACGCTATCACACTCTTTGTACCAGTCTATTCCTTTGGCAGCTTCCCCCCAAAATTTCTCCGGCTCGTTAATACTTTGAGAAAATACAGCATCATAATTCGACATAATAGCCCTCATTGGTTTGAGTTTATCGATCCTGTGAGCTCCCCGCTCTCTCTGGTCAGCGGAACTACTCTCTGTTCCCTGCGCGACTTCCCTTGTTGAAAATATTGTGTGCCAAAAGTTTGCAGTGCTCGTTTAAAATTGTTTGAAAAGGAGTTTGGATAATCCGCCCTGATCAAGCAGACGTGGATGAACCATTCCGCGCCAGACCATGCCGAACATGGGATTGGCTCGTTTGGCGAGGCTGTCCTTTTTGCCTCGCTGGATCCACATAAAAAAACTGCGTTGCACAAACCCCATCAGAAAATCAAGTAGAACGGTGGCATCAACCTGGTCGTTGAGAATGCCCTGCTGCTGGCCTTGACTGAGTACCTTGATAAGAAGGCTCATCATCCGCCGCTGCTCGAAGGTTTCGTCGGCCATCCAGGTTTTCATGGGAAGAGTCATAAAGACAATACGGCCCAGTCCCTCGTGGCGCTCGTAGTAGTCAAGCTGCAGCCAGAATACTTTTCTTAATTTTTCCTGCAGGTTTTCAATGCCTTGAATGTGGTCGACGATACGGTCTGTCAGTTTTCCCATCCACACGTCAACAAAGGCGAAGACCAGCCGCTCCTTGCTGCCGTAATGTTTATAAATGGTGGTGAAACTTACCTCTGCTTTTTCGGCAACGTCACGAATGCTGGCCTTATGAAAGTCGGACTGGGAGAACACCTCCAGTACAGCGGCTTCGAGTCGTTTGTGGATATCCGGGTTAAAACTGTTTAACATTGTTACTTGCCCCGGTTAAGTTAAGTGGCGGGTAGGTCGTCAATGATGTTTATATGTCTATTAAAAGGTCAAACAATACTTTAAAATCATAATACTTATGAAGGGTTTTGGACGCAGCAAACTTTAATGTTTTATAACGTTATTTTTTTTATCTAATTGAAAAAACGTACCAAAACAAAAATAAACAGGTTCATGAAATTATATTGAAGAACATTGTTACACTGTTTGACTATTGTCTTAATGTAACCGTAGAATATTTTCAAGTAAAAAAGAAAAGTTTCTAAAGGAACAAGGATGATTTTGGTAACACATCGGTTATGCAGAATAAAGAGTTCGCGCTTTTGCTGAAATTTCAGCAGTCAGTTGTAGAACTTTAGTTGCCAGGTGTGGTGGAAGAGAACCTGTGCCGCAGGATGGGGCGATGAGGGTCTGTTCCATCAAAGTTTTACGGGAAAAGCCGAAACTCGCCAGTCTCTCCAGCTGTTCCTGCCATTTGCAGAAGAGAGAATTACTGTCTGTTTTCTCCAGGATAGCCGGATCCGCCGTGGGGACAATTCCCCAGGCCAGCATGCCGCCACGCTGAAGAAAAGTGACAAGCCGGTCTCTATACAGAGTAAATGTATCAAAATAAAAATAGGCGTCAAAGCTGATGATGTCGGCTGAGGAGGACAGAGCCGGCTCCCAGTCGCCATTGGCGCAGATATGGATTCCTGCCAGGCCGCCACTGTTCCGGATTCCTTTGACGGTCTGGGCCACGGCATCGGATACCATTTCGCGCGAAATACCGCTGAAACCACTGGAGCCGAAACTGACTATTCCAGGCTCGTCGATAAAGATGATGGGCTGTCGGCAGCCGGAAATGTCTTGCAGTTTCTCGATCTGCCAGCAGGCCTTGAGGGTGAGGTGTTTAATCAGAACATCCCGAAGGTTGTCATCATAGATAATGCTTTTGCCGTGCTGATCTTTGACGCCGATTCCTGTGGTGACGGGACCGGTTACCTGTCCTTTGAGGGTGAGGACGGGGGTTGTTGCCGCCGCGATCATTTTCGTAAACACAGCAAAGCCTGGTGCGGTATCATTGCCAAGGGCAAATCGTGATCCTGAAGGGAAAAAGTTTTTTTCCTCTTTGGCCATGTAATCCTCGTAGAAGGAGGCCATTTGCTCTTCAAAATCATCACAAGAGGTATCAACCCAGTAGCGGTTGTTGTTTTCCTGCAAACCTGGAAAGCCGGTGAGAAACTGGCGAATCATTCCTTCCCCCTTGAGCTTGGGCAGCTGGGGCCAGAGAGGTATTGTCGGTGAATGAGTGAGGATGAGCCGTACAGCCTCTTTATGGTCCGTTAACGGCAGGCTGCCAATGAGTATGGGAAGACATTCGGCTTTGAACATTTTAAACACCATAGAGACGGGACTATCCGTCTGAGAGCAGGGAGTTAACGATTTTACCGCACAACTACAATAAAACTACCATTTTTGTAAGGAAAAAGATAGAGGTTGGTTTTGCCGGAAGCGAAGATTGAGGACCCGGATTGGTATTTCAGCTGAATTGAAGCGTCTCTGAAAAAGTATGGCAAAACAAGTCTGGTTTTGGTAGAGGAAAGGGTTGCAGAGCTTTTCCGGATAAAGTAACAATGCATTTCCGGTTGTATTTTTTTTCATTTGGGCGGGTAGCTCAGCTGGATAGAGTGTCGGCCTCCGAAGCCGAAGGTCGCGGGTTCGAATCCCGCCTCGCCCACCAGTTTACTTATCAGGCATTACCACCGGGTTCGCTTGGTGCTTTTTACCAACCGGATCACAAACGCGTGGTATATAGATTTCATATACGACAACCATAATTATCTGTTTCCTCGATGCTCTTTTCCTGAAGGTCCGTTATCTTACGATTTGCTTTTTCAATTGGCGGGCTAAAAAACAAAATGGAGGTATGGCGTGGAGAAAGAAAAAAAAGTTCTTTTTGCCTTTCGTGGTGACCCCATGTGTTTCATTCACGTACTATTAAATGGTATAGATTTGCACGAACGTGGTCTACAGGGGCATATCGTGATTGAGGGTGATGCGGTTACCCTTGTTCCTGAAATGGCAAAACCTGATCATTTTCTTTTTACACTGTATCAGAAAGCCGGAAATCTGGGGATTATCACGGGGGCCTGCAGGGCCTGCTCGAAAAAGCTTAAGGTCGCTGAAGCCATAGAAAAAGAAGGGATACCTCTTATTGGCGACATGTCGGGGCATCCGGCCATGGGAGCTTATATTGCTCAAGGATATGATGTTATAACATTTTGAGTGATTCTCCCAAAAGCGGCTGAGCAGACCTCGCTATCGTGAGAAATTCGGCTTAGCGAAAAAGATCGGCAAAGTCTCCATATCCCTCCTCAGCCAGAGATTCAGCTGGAATGAAACGCAAAGCCGCAGAGTTGATACAGTACCGTAATCCTGTCGGCGGCGGTCCGTCATTGAAAACGTGGCCAAGGTGAGAATCGGCTTCCTTGCTGCGTACTTCCGTTCTGGTCATGAGCCAAGTGGTATCAGAGTGTTCGATTATATTTTCTGCCAGCAACGGTTTGGTGAAACTGGGCCAGCCGGTCTTGGAGTCATATTTGTCCAGCGAACTGAAAAGCGGTTCGCCGGAAACTATATCGACATAAATTCCCGGTTCTTTATTGTCCCAATAATCGTTGTTGAAGGGCGGTTCAGTACCATCTTCCTGAGTAACTTTGTATTGGAGAGGCGTGAGCTTCTCCTTGAGATTCTGTGCAGAACGCTGTTGCTCCATGGTTGTTTTTCCTTTTTGCCAATGTTTTTCTAAAAAGTCGTCACGCCCCGAACCGGAACGATAAAAGGCATAGCGGAGAGGGTTCTTTTTATAATAATCCTGATGATACTCTTCAGCCGGCCAGAACTGCTGTGCCGGTTTGATTGGAGTCACAAGAGGTTTTTGAAAAATTGCGCTTTCCTCCAGAAGGGTTTTGGACTTCTGGGCCAACTCTTTTTGTTGTTCATTATAGTAAAAAATAGCGCTGCTGTATTCATGGCCACGATCAACGAATTGACCGCCGCTGTCGGTCGGATCAATTTGTCGCCAGAAGATGTCGAGAAGACGGCTATAGCCAATCTTCTCGGGATTGAAAGTGATTTCAACGACTTCAATATGGCCGCTATTGCTATAGTCCCGGTAGGTGGGATTCCGGCTTGTTCCCCCGGAGTATCCTGATATTACAGAGAGAACACCATCCTCCTGTTCAAAAGGTTTTTCCATACACCAGAAACAGCCACCGGCAAAAAGAGCTTTTTCCGTTTTCTGCGTTTCCGGTCCATCCGCGGCGACAGCTGTTGTATCGCTTTTGGCTACCATGGTTGTAAGAAAAAGGGCCAAAATATAAAAAAGCGGGGATTGCAGAAAGATCTTCATTTATTTTATCTCCATGGAGAAGTGGTCCGTTGTTTACTTTGTGGATAATCGCCCCTCAGGAGAGGTGCAGTGCCATCTGGTGTACAGAAAAGTCATCCTGCCTATATAATAATCATAAGAATCATTGTTACACTGAAAAACAGTTGACGAGCATCACGATGGGCTGAAGAAAACGGCACTGCCTTCAGGGTGTCACTGTGTTGTCTGGCGATTTGTGGATTTGAAAAAATTGGAGATTCTAAAAAAAGGAAGGAAACTGCAGGCTAACAATGGTTTGCGCCATTGCAAACTAATGGTGTGCAATGGTTTTCAAAAAAGTGCTTAAATGGCATGAAAAATGAACCGTTATACAGCTCTTTCAGCCACGTTTGGCGAGGTAATTTTTTTCCTTTTTTAAAGTATTGAATTCCTGCTGTTCTTTGTGTTTTTCTACCATATGTTGTAGATAGCTCTTGAGCGTACCACAAATGTAGTGTATAGATTTGGTTGTTGGAAGGGGGAGGACATCTGCTGCATTCACACGTCAGCATTTGCAATGATTAGCTCTATATACATTCTTTTCTTGATATTTACAAACAGGTTTTGTGACGATGCATGCTCTGTCCGAAGAGAGAAGTCGTGCACTTGCAGCAACACCGTGTTTGCCGGAAAAGAGTACTTCATAGAATCGTTTCGAAAAAAGAGGAACTTCATGGCACCTGATTTGACCAAGCAGGTATTGACCAATACCGCTGAAACCGTACTGGCTAGACGATATTATTTGAAAGATGCCGACGGCATACCCGTTGAAACCTGGGAAACTCTATGTCGCAGGGTTTCTCTTGCCGTTGCTGAGGTAGACAGAGCGCGCGAGGAGTATGACAAGCTGAGGGAAGATTTTTTTTCCATGATGTACCATATGGACTTTTTGCCGAACTCTCCATGTCTGATGAATGCCGGTACAGACCTGGGACAGTTATCGGCTTGTTTTGTGCTGCCGGTGGAGGATTCCATGGATGGCATCTTTACAGCCATACGCAATGGGGCCCTGGTCCACAAAACCGGTGGGGGAACAGGCTATTCCTTTTCCAGGTTGCGGTCTAAGAATGCCTCGGTCCGATCCACACAAGGGGTTGCTTCCGGCCCACTGTCTTTCGCGGCGGTTTTTGATGCCGCCACTGAAACAATCAAACAGGGAGGGAAGAGGCGCGGCGCCAATATGGGTGTTTTGCGCATTGATCATCCCGATATTATGGACTTTATTTCCGCCAAGGAAGATCAGAGTAAATTTAATAATTTTAATTTCAGTGTAGCGATCACCGATGCCTTTATGCAGGCTGTGGAAGAGAACAGTCATTATAGTTTGATAGAACCTTCCACCGGTGCGGTCGTTGCCGAATTGAGTGCCCGAGAAGTATTTGAGAAAATAATTGATTTAGCCTGGCATAATGGAGAGCCGGGCGTCCTTTTTATAGATGCAGCCAACAGAGCGAATATGACGCCTCAGCTGGGCCGGTTTGAGGCGACCAACCCTTGCGGAGAACAATGGCTTCTGCCCTATGAAAGCTGTAATCTTGGTTCGATCAACCTGGCCAATTTCGTTAAAAACGGCGCCATTGACTATGACAGACTCCAGTCCACCGTCTACACAGCGACCACATTTCTTGATAATGTCATTGACTGCAACCGTTTTCCCATTAAGGAAATCGAAGAGATGACTTTGCAGACCAGAAAGATCGGTCTGGGTATCATGGGAATGCATGATATGCTGATCCAGCTCTCTATCCCCTATGGCAGCGAGGAAGGAAGGGAGCTCTGTGCCGATGTGATGAAGTTCATCCGTGAGGCCTCTGAGCAGAGATCCCGGGAACTGGCTGAAGAAAAGGGACCTTTCCCTGCCTACGATCCTACTGTAAATGACTATCCTGCCCGCAGAAATGCGGCATTGACATCCATCCAGCCCACCGGTACAGTCTCTATGATAGCTGACTGTGCCTCCGGCTGTGAACCATATTATTCTATTGTTATGGTTAAAAATGTTATGGATGGTGATCGGCTCATCCTGGTAAATAAATACTTCGAGTCGGTGGCTCGGCGAGAGGAATTTTATTCCGAGGAGCTGCTGAGTAAAGTTGCCGACAGCGGCACTGTTGTCGGCCATCCTGAGATACCAGAGAAATGGCAGGAAATATTCCGTACGGCACAGGATGTATTGCCGGAAGATCATATTCTTATGCAGGGAATTTTGCAGCAGAGCGGCGTTGACAGCTCCATATCCAAAACCATTAATCTCCCCAATTCGGCCACTAGAGAAGAGGTTAAGCTGGCGTATTTGATGGGATATCGATCCGGCTGTAAGGGGCTGACAGTATACCGTGATGGATCTCGTGATTCCCAGGTCCTTAATATCGGCGACAAGGGCTCTGACGAGAAGACGATGCTGGTCGGCGCCAGTGGTCCCTGTAAACGCAATCTCCCCGACACTCTTGATGCCAAACGGTATCGTCTTAAAGATCAGGACCAGAAGTCTGTGTACATCATTGTCTGTTTTGATGAAACAGAGCAACCCATGGAGGTGTTTGCCAAATTCCCCTTTGATAACAGGATAGATTTGAAAGATAAGTCGACCATGTGGACCACTACCTGTCGTCTGGTTTCTCTGGCCCTGCGTTTTAATGTACCCATGGATGAAATTATTAAACAGCTTGACCGTTCAAGTGGTCATATGCTTGATCTTCCGGCGCAGCTATCCAAGCTTTTTAAGTCATTTATGGCGGGAACCCAGCATGGCTTCGCCTCTATTTGTCCTGAATGTGCCGGTGTTCTGGTGTTCGAGGAAGGATGCGAAACCTGCCACGATTGCGGTTACAGCAAATGCTCATGAAAAATTCGGGTTGGGCATGCCTCCATCGGCTATGGAAGAGCAAATGTTCGGTCGATAGATTGCAGCCCTACTATAATAAATTGCACATATATCCTAAGACGACCAAAGAGTGAACTATCCGTTTCCCTTACGCCATGATGCTGCTTGGTTATCTCAAAGACAAATTTTAGTTGGATTGGAGAGAGTATCAAAAAATGAAGATAGGACGAAATGACGCCTGTCCCTGTGGCAGCGGCCGAAAATACAAGCGCTGCTGTGCAATTAAACAGACAGTGCGACAGCCGAAGATTCAACCTGATGCAGCACAGGAGAAAGTGACCCTCAGCGGCGCCATACAACGGTTTCAGGAAATGGCGGCCAAAAAAATGGAGATGATGCAGCAGGTCGGTGTTTTTCTGTTGTATTGCGACAAGAGTGGCGACGCCTGGGTACTCGAAATAACAGATTCCGACTGTGTGCCGATAGCCTCCTCGGGTAAAGCGCTTGACGTACCGCTTGAGGAAAGTGACGAAACCATCGTGGTGGACTGGAGCCACACTTTTTTCTTCAAGAACAAACAGCTCCGGGTGACGTCCTATAGAGATAAAACCGAGGAAATCCTCGTTGGAGCACCTACCCGACAACTTTTTTCAGCCCGGCGAAAAATCTTAAAGAGGCTTTCTCCGGAACTGCTGAAGCAAGTGCATGTGGAGTAAAAACGTTGCCATATAGTGTCTCTTGCAGAGGCGGGGAAGTGTCGTTGCCTGTTCGGCTGGCGCCCATGCTGACCGTCATGGGCGCTATTTTTTATTTGTCGCACCAGCCTGCGGAACAGCTTGATTTGCCTGACATTGCGTATATTGACAAGGTCGGTCATTTTCTGCTGTATGCCGTTTTAGCTCTGACCGTATTTTATGTTCCCACTCGAAGAGTACGGCGTGTCAGACCCAAAATGGTTGCCGTAGCGGTATTTGTGGTTTGTCTGCTTTATGGTATCAGTGATGAATTGCATCAATCCTTTATCCCGGGGCGTTATGCCGGTCTGGGTGACGTGGTTGCCGATGCCTGCGGGGCGTTTTCTGTTTGCCTGTTTTGGTTGGCAGTGCAGTCTAAACAGACCCGAAAGGACGGCTACACCTGGTAAGTTTGATGGACTCGTAAAAAGCTCGATCTACGTCGTTTCAGATACTACGCCTAGTATATTAAGCTTTCTCGAAGTCTGCGCTTATCGCAGAGCCCATCCCGGCACCTTCAATAACTTTTTACGAAATTATCAAGTTTTGCAAACATGAGATATCCGGGCTAACTGCAGAGAAAGAGCGCCTCGGTTGTCTATCTGCTGCCGTCACCGGCGAAGCAGCTTGGCCATTTCCTTGGCAAAATAGGTAATGATAATGTCAGCACCCGCTCTGCGTATCGAGAGAAGGGTTTCCTGCATCACTTTCTCACCATCAATCCAGCCTTTTGCCGCTGCAGCTTTGATCATGGCATATTCGCCACTGACATGGTAGGCGGCTATGGGGAGATCAAACTCTTCTCTAAGTCGGGCAATAATATCGAGATAGGCGACAGCCGGCTTTACCATGAGGATATCTGCGCCTTCGTCGACGTCCAGAGTCGCTTCGCGAAGAGCCTCTCTGCTGTTGGCCGGATCCATCTGGTAGCTGCGCCGGTCGCCAAAACGCGGTGCACAGTCAGCCGCATCCCGAAAAGGACCATAAAAGGAAGAGGCATATTTGACTGCGTAAGACATTATCGGAATAGCATCAAAGTTGTTTTCGTCGAGGACTCCACGGATTTCTGCAATACGACCATCCATCATATCGGAGGGGGCGACCATGTCCGCCCCGGCCTGCGCGTGAGAAAGCGCTGTCTTGGCAAGAATTTCGATGGTGGCATCGTTGTCGACTTCGTTGCCGATTATGCAGCCGCAATGACCATGGTCGGTATATTCACAGAGACAGACATCGGTTATTACCATCAAATTGGGTGTTTTGTTTTTTAGCTCCTGAACAGCTTTTTGGATGATGCCGCTTTTTGAATGCGCCTGGGACCCCATGGCATCCTTTTTTTCCGGAAGGCCGAAGAGAAGGACGGCATTAATGCCGAGAGCGAGACACTCTTTGGCTTCACGGGCCAGCTGATCAACGGAGACTCGGAAGACACCAGGCATGGAGGGGATCTCTTCGCGGATATTCTTGCCGGGCAGGACGAAGAGGGGATAAATCAATTGTGAGGCGGAGAGCTGCGTTTCGCGGATGAGGGCCCGAAATGTTTCGTTTTTGCGTAGACGACGTGGTCGATAATCTGGGAAAACCATTTTTTTTCTCCTGATGTATTGTGAAAAAAGAATTCTTGAAATTTATTGTATAATATTGAGGCTTTTGAGTTTTTTGTGAAGATGGCTTCTCTCCAAACCGATTTTCTCGGCGGTTTTGGAAATATTGTTTTCGTTCTCTTCGAGCTTGAGGTTGAGATATTCACGCTCAAAAGATCTTTTCGCATCTTTGAAATCCGCCGCACGGTAGGGGAGGCTCAGACCGTCGTTGACAGGTCCTGAAACCACACTGCTTGCTGAGCCTAAAAAACACTGAACATGATGAGCGGAGATGGTCTGATCAGGACACATGATGGCCAATCTTTCAATAAAGTTTCTCAACTCTCTGACGTTGCCGGGCCAGTGGTGTTTCATCATTTCTCCATAGGCACTCTGGTCGAAGCTCTTTCGTACCAGTCCTTTGCCGATGAGGTTGTCCATGAGATCATCGACCAGCAGAGGGATATCTTCAATACGCTCCCGCAGCAGCGGCACATGGATGGGAACAACATTGAGGCGATAGAAAAGATCTGCGCGGAAATTACCCTGCTGTATTTCTTCCTCGAGGTTTTTGTTGGTGGCGGCGAGGACACGGACGTTGACGCTGATAGTTTTGTCGCCGCCGACTCGCTCAAATTTCTGCTCCTGGAGAATGCGCAGGGTTTTCGCCTGGGTTTTGAGGCTCATGTCTCCAATTTCATCAAGAAACAGGATGCCGCCGTCAGCTTGGTCAAATTTGCCGAGTTTATTGGTGTTGGCGCCGGTAAAGGAACCTTTTACATGACCGAACAGCTCAGATTCTATCAGTTCTTCAGGAATTGCGGCACAGTTTACCTCGACCATGGGACGATCACTTGAGGAAGACAGGTTGTGGATTGCCTGTGCTACCAGCTCCTTGCCTGTACCGTGGTCACCGCGAATGAGAACCCAGGCGTCGGAAGGAGCGACCATTTCAATCTGATTCCTCAGGGAGACGATGGAGGGGGATTGGCCGGTTAAGCGGTTTTTCTTCTCCGTGCTTTCTCGCAGCAGTTTATTTTCGTGTTCAAGCCTGGCGAATCGCAGCCCGTTTGTTATGGACAGAATAACCTTGTCATAGGACAACGGTTTTTCAATAAAATCATAGGCGCCTTTACGCGTTGCTTTTACCGCGGTTTCTATACTGGCGTGCCCGGAGATCATGATGATGGGTATGTCTGATATCTTCCTGATCTCTTCCAATGCCGTCAACCCATCCATATTATCGCCGAGCCAGATGTCGAGGAGAACAAGATCTATCTTTTTTTCCTCAATAAGAGGGATCCCGTCTTCTGCGGAAGAAACTCCGAAAGGGAGAAAACCTTCATCTTCCAGAATGCCGCCAAGAGCCTGCTGGATGGAAATTTCATCATCAATAACAAGAATTCGTTTGGTATTCATTGCTTGTGCCGCATTGTTGTGATTGTATCGCCGGGGGTATCTGTTTCGCCTGTTAAACAGGATGTTCACAGCTTCGTTTGCCTGCAGGGCAGCATATGATGCCGGACAGGAAAAGTTTGTCTGCCGGTTTCAATGATAGTCTGCAAAAAGATGTTCACATATCGTCTTTTTTATTGGACTGGAGGGGCAATTCAATACTAAAGACTGACCCCTGCGGGTCGTTATCCATCACCCGAATATAACCACCATGGTCGGCGACAATGGTGGAAACAATGGCAAGGCCAAGCCCCGTACCTGTTTTTTTTGTGGAAAAATAGGGTTCAAAAAGCTTTCCTTTGTCCTCAGGTGTTGTGCCTGGACCATCGTCACAGACATGAATGAAAACACTTTCATCATCATTTGTCAGCTCTATATCAATATTACCGCCGTCACCTAATACCGCAACAGCATTATCGAGAAGGTTGATGAGACATCTTTTGATCTGCTCGGGATCGAACGAAAAGGTGGGGAGCTTTGACGTGGTATGACACTGAAAATGGATGTGTTTGTGAGCTTCTGCATAGAGGAATAGCGTTTCGTGTACCAGTTTTTCCAGATTCCCTTGAGATTTTTGGATTTTGGGCATGCGGGCAAACTGGGAGAACTCACTGACAAGCCGTTTGAGTTCATCGACCTGATTAATGATGGTTGCCGTGCACTGGTCAAAAATTTTATCACCGTCTTCAAGAATATCGGGATAACGTCTGCGCAGTCGTTGGGCTGATAACTGAATGGGAGTAAGAGGGTTTTTGATTTCATGGGCTATTCTTCGGGCAACTTCGCGCCAGGCCGCCATCCGTTGCATTTTTTCAATTTTGGTGAGATCGTCGAACATCAGGACATAGCCGAGCGGTGTCCCTTCATCATCTTCAAGGCGGGTAAAGTTGATCAGGAGGGAATAGTTTTTCCGCAAAACGTTGATACGCAGATGCTCTTCTATGGTGCTCTTTTTGGAAATCTGCAGCTTCTCCAGAAATCCACGAATAATCGCAGCGTGCTGATCCAGAAGAGTGTCTTGAAATCGTTTGTTGAGATAATAGTTTTTGTCAATATTAAGGAGGTTGGCCGCAAAACGATTTATCGTGGTAATCCGGCCTTCTTCATCAAGTGAGATAACTCCTGCGGAGACATTCTGCAGTATTATCTCGGTGTATCGACGACGCTGCTCCGATTCCTGGGAACTGGAATGCAGTGCGGTGAGTGTTTCGGCAAGCTTTTTGTTGCTGTTGCTAAGGTTTATGGTCATCTTGTTAAAGGCGTCAACCAGCAGACCAATCTCATCATCTGTTTTTCCTTCGATGACAAACTCGAGATCACCTTCAGCAATTCTTTTGGTGGCCTCTGCAAGTTTGGCAACCGGTTCGGTAATACTCTTTGAGATATAGAAACCAAACCAGACAGCACCGAAGATAATGAGTACAGTGACGATCAGGAGAATGATAAGAAGCCAGAATTTGAACGGCTCTTTGAGATATTTCAGCTGTCTGTATCCTTCTATGCCCTGCGAGATGGCTTCCATTCCGGTGAGCTGCTCTTTGTCCACCAGCAGAGTGGTTATCAGTATGCTCCTTTGGCGGTTCTCCCCAATACGAGTGATGATAACATGACGAATCAGATCACCCTGCAGTGTCTCTTGAATGATATTTTGACCGGTCGGGTATTCATCAAGACTCTGTAAAGTACTCACCGGGATGTTCGGAAGTTTGAGGCCTTCGAGGCGAGCAGAGGCCGACGATATCTCAAAACTGCCGTCTTCGGCTACGAGGATGAGACTGTCTGGTCCATAACTGGTTTGATAGTTGAGGATATCCTGAAGTTGTACAGGGTTTGATTGAGGTGCACCCTGAACAACCGTTTCTGCCAAGCTCGAGCTGATGTGGGTGCCAAGTCTGGTGGCTCTTTCTTCGGTATCGTGAAGCATTGTCTGAGCAAGTTTGAGGGATTCTTGCAACGACTTTTCGACGCTGGCTTTAAACCAGTAATCCATGCTGGTGGAGACGAATTGCAGCGCGACAAAAAAGAGGAGTATCGTCGGAATAAGCGAGAGGGAAAGGAAAGAGATTACCAGCTTTGTTTTCAGTTTAGCGTTAAGCAGGTTTTTTCTGCTTTCAATAAAAAGCTCGGCCAGATTACGCAATACCAAAAAAAGAACCAGAAGAACCAGCAGAACGTTAACATTTATAAGGACAAAAATAAGAGTATTCGAGTTAACCGGAATGGAGATATCATGGTCGAAAAGCAGTGACTGGAACCAGACAAAAATGGGAATCAGGCAGAGACAGAAAAAGATGACAAAGCGGGTCAGCTTTTTTTTTCTGCGCTTTTGTTCAACCAGGCTCAATGTGTCGCCAAGAAGAATCTGAGGCAGTTGCTCATTGGTTCTGTCCTGATACGATTTTCTTTCCATGGCGCCGGTTACAATTTAAAGGTGATGCTGTGCCATTTCGTTTTGATGTCCCACCAGGAGATAAAAGGGACAACAGTGTGCAGTTTCATGGGAAGCGTTTTTTTGTGAAGCTCTGCCCGTATTCGTACGGCATAGGGTGTGTCTGGTTGTAGTTCCTTCAGTTCTGTGATCTTCAGCCCATTGATTTCGTTTACCGCCTTTTTCGCTTCATCAAGCTTCTCAAAGGTGAAAAAGCGCTTCCCACTTTCTTCCAGTTCTACCTTGTATGTTTCTTTCAAGGTGTCGTAACTTATGATGTGCCGGGTTTCCAACGATGAAAGAGTGTTGCCCTGGCGGTTATTTTCTGCCGGAGTGAGTTCAACGAAAAAGGAGAAGTGGATGGGGATGCCGCTATGCAAGCCCTGCAGCATCTCATGAGTGAAGGCATTGTCAAGCATGGCAAAGAGCAGGAGGTGGCTGCTTGAGCTGGTTACTGTAATACTGGAGAAAGCAGGGTCGCCTACTTTTTGGGGTACAGGGGCAGCCTTTTGAACTGTTACAATAAAAAGAAAAAGGACAAGGAACGGTACTAACTTTTTCATTTCGTACTCATCGAACTAGTAAAGGGATAACGAAACCGTAGCATCGTCTATTGTGTGCTCCCGTGATTGTTTCTGCATTCGAATATGATAGACTTGGTACGCAGCATCAGCACAATTTACCTGAAACAACACGAAATGTCCAACTCTGTAAACTGAGGAAGCGCTCCCTTAAATCATGGTAGAGCGTGTTGATGAAGTACTTTTCACTTGACGGGAGGTGTTGTTGGCTGTATTGTGTGCATATGCAAACAAATACTCTTTGCACCATAGCGAATCTACAGAGTTTATTATCTTAGAGGAAGGAAACTCCGCTGAACGGCAGGATAGTTGCTGTTGATGTTCCAAAAGAAAAAAAGGGAGATGGTCTGCGAAGCTTGCGCAAAGACATGGTTCTGTGTTATATACCACTACAGGTACGACAATGTGGCTGCTCTGCCGGGCTTTCCTGAAAGAGAATTTGATTTATAGGAAAGTTGTACGTCCGTCCCGATCCAATTGAGAAGAAGGGTGTTCTATTCCGGTTTTCCTCTGTCGCAGTAACACTGACAGAGGAAAACGTTCATTTTATTGTAATGGAAAAAAATGTCTCCAAGACCAAAAAAAGCAAGGCGTTGTGAGGGAAACTTCTGTGGAATGGCTTTTAAGCCGACGGGCACACCGTTGCATGAGCTGCGCCAGATAGAACTGCATCTCGACGAGTTGGAAGTGTTACGACTCTGCGATAGAGAAAATCTGACCCAGGAAGAGGCTGGGTTGCGGATGGGTGTGTCAAGGGGGACGATTCAGCGTATCATTACTGTTGCCCGTCGGAAAGTATCGGCTGCATTAACGGAAGGGGCGGCCTTGATTTTTGTGCGAGACGAAGAGGAATAATGGTTCAACCACTTTGCCGCTACCACCGCCTCGGGTCCCTGAAGAAGGGTTTGTCGACCACCTGCTGCTTCCCGGCGAGCAGACATCTCTAAACATTTTCACGCGTTTTGTGAAAATCAATATCCGGCCACTTTTCCATAAAGAAATTCAGCATCCATTCATTCTGGGCGAGATAGGTTAGAAATCCTTCGGAATCCCGCGCCAGAGCGCCCTGGTTCTTTGCTTCAAATAGAGCGAGCTTCTTTTTGTCTGCACAACTGACCCAGCGGGCTGCCTGATAATTCACCGGTTCATACACTGCCTCGACACCATATTCATTTTTAAGCCTGGCAACGGTTACTTCAAACTGCAGAACACCGACAGCCCCCATGATATAGTCCGAACCAATCAATGGCCTGAAAACCTGAACGGCGCCTTCCTCGGCCAGCTGAACGAGTCCCTTTTGCAGTTGTTTCATTTTAAGGGGGTTTTTCAGAATAACCCGACGAAAATGTTCAGGGGCAAAGTTGGGAATCCCTGTGAATTTCAGTTCTTCTTTGGGCGTAAAGGTATCGCCGATTTTAATCGTACCGTGGTTATGTAATCCGATGATATCTCCCGGCCAGGCCTCTTCCACGTTGGCACGATCCTGGGCCATAAATATTGTTGCATTCGCCAGGGCTATCTCTTTACCTATGCGATGGTGCTTAACCTTCATTCCTCTGGAAAATTTACCGGAACAGACCCGTAAAAAAGCGATTCTGTCACGATGGGCCGGGTTCATGTTAGCCTGAATCTTAAAAACAAAACCGGAAAAGTTGTCCTCTTTGGGGTCGACATCTCGAGTTACTGTTGACCGGGGACCTGGAGGAGGGGCCATTTCCACAAATCCGTTAAGCAGTTCCTGTACGCCGAAATTGTTGATGGCACTACCAAAAAACACCGGAGTCTGGCTTGATCGGAGGTAATGGGCATATTCAAAGGGATTGGCCGCTCCGGCAAGAAGGTCGATGTCTTCTCGTAATTCATCCGCTTGAGAGCCAAGGATCTCATCGAGACGGTGATCATCGAGGTCATTGATGGTTATGCCGTCCTGTTCCCGCCATTCCTGTCCGGGAGTGAAAAGATGGACCTGTCGGCGAAGAATGTTGTACACCCCTTTAAAGGTTTTACCCATACCTATGGGCCAGGAGAGCGGCGCGCATTCGATTTGCAGTTTTTCTTCGATATCGGCAATAATATCAAGAGGTGAGAGTCCCTCTCGGTCAAGTTTGTTGATAAAAGTGATCAGCGGGGTGTTGCGCATGCGACACACTTCCATCAGTTTTTCCGTCTGGGTTTCTACTCCCTTGGCGTTGTCGATTACCATGATGGCTGAATCTACCGCAGTAAGAACCCGATAGGTGTCTTCGGAAAAGTCTTGATGGCCTGGGGTATCGAGGAGATTGATTTCAAAGTCACGATAGGTAAATTTCATCACCGAGGTGGTGACTGAAATGCCGCGCTCCTGCTCAATTGCCATCCAATCACTGGTCGCCTTGCGCTCATTTTTCTTGGATTTGACCGCACCGGCCAGGTTGATTGCACCCCCATAGAGAAGCAGTTTTTCCGTGAGGGTGGTTTTGCCGGCATCGGGGTGACTGATAATGCCGAAGGTTCTTCTTTTGGCTATTTCCTGTTCTAATTGTTTACTCATGTTACCTTAGTCTGCTCTGATGAACATCACTTTCCAAATTAATACTTTTCTTTCTTTATATGACCTATTATAAAGATGGTTTCGCAAAAACCGACTGAAAAAGAGTCACCATAGGCTCTTTTTTCGAGAAAGCAAACATAAAATTGAGAATTTCTATGGAAAAAAGCAGAAGTGTGCTGGTAACCGGCGGCTGTGGTTTTATCGGCGCTAATTTCGTCAGACTCCTCACAACACGATTTCCTCATTGGCGCGTTGTCAACCTCGATAAGCTGACCTATGCCGGCAATCTTTTAAACCTCGCCGGGATAGAGGAAGGAGATGGATATCGCTTTGTAAAGGGAGATATCTGCGATGCCCTGTTGGTAGATGCCCTTTTTCTTGCAGAAAAGATCGACACGGTTGTGCATTTTGCTGCCGAATCGCATGTTGATCGCTCTATTATCGGGCCGGCGGATTTTATACGAACAAATATTGTCGGTACATTCACTTTGCTGGAGGGCGCCAGGAAGCATTGGCTTGATGGTAAGTTGCAAGAAGGTGATCCTCTTTTCCTCCATGTGAGTACCGATGAAGTCTATGGATCTCTTGGGGAAACAGGCCTTTTCACCGAAACGACCCCGTATGATCCAAGATCGCCGTATTCTGCTTCCAAGGCATCCTCGGATCATCTGGTAAGTGCCTATTTTCATACCTATGGCCTGCCGGTGATGATAACAAACTGTTCCAATAATTATGGTCCGTACCAGTTTCCGGAAAAGTTGATACCTTTGATTGTACACAACTGTTTACATGGCAGGAATTTGCCTGTTTATGGTGACGGTAAAAATATCCGGGACTGGCTGTATGTCCAGGATCATTGCGAAGCCATAACAGATATTATCAGGCACGGAGAGGTTGGCAACTGTTATAATATCGGCGGTAATAACGAAAAAGAGAACATTGACATCGTGAACACTATCTGCGATATCCTCGATGAAAGACTGGGGCCTTTGCCTTCCGGTGAGAAGAGACGCTCTCTGATAACCTATGTGACCGACAGGCTGGGCCATGACAGAAGATATGCCATCGATGCAGGCAAAATAGCAAGGCAGGTGGGATGGGAGCCGCGGATCAGCTTCGAGAAAGGCATCAGGATGGCTATTGACTGGTATCTTTCCCATCAGGAATGGGTGGCTGCAGTCGTTGACGGCAGTTACGCCTTGTATTATCAGAAAATGTACGGCGATAAAGAAAATATAGGATAAGTAGACATGAAAGTAACACCCACAGCTCTACCGGATGTCCTTATTGTGGAGCCGGATGTATATGGCGATGATCGCGGATTTTTTTATGAGAGCTTCAACCGGCAGGAGTGGCAAAAAACAACAGGCTTGTCCGGAATATTCGTGCAAAGCAATCATTCCCGGTCACTTCACGGAGTTCTACGTGGCATACATTACCAGATTCAGCAGCCTCAGGGAAAGCTTAACCGAGTTGTTGTCGGAGAAGTGTTCGACGTGGCGGTTGACTTACGTCGAAGCTCGCCAACATTCGGTCAGTGGGTGGGAGAATATCTCAGTGCTGAGAATAAAAAACAGCTCTGGATTCCTGAAGGTTTCGGCCATGCTTTTCTGGTGCTCAGTGATATCGCTGAGGTTTTATACAAAACAACCGATTATTATGCCCCGCGCCATGAACGCTGCATTATCTGGAATGATCCCGATATTACGGTGGATTGGCCGCTTGCCGGTGAAGTGGTCCTTTCGGCTAAAGATAGTGCGGGTCTCCTTTTAAAAGAGGCCGAGTTGTATGATTAATAAGAATCTTTTCTTAACCCTCCTTCATTGTGGAGAAAAAAATGTTACTTGAAAACCTTTCCTACCCGGAAGTGGCCGAATATCTGCAGGGAAATGATACTTTGCTTGTGCCGGTAGGCTCCGTTGAACAGCATAGTGAATATGGAATTCTCGGCACGGATTTTATCGCCGCCGAAGCAGTAGCTCGACAGGTGGGAGAGCGATTAAACCTGCTCGTCGCACCTACCATTAGTTACGGTGTTTCCTGTCACCATATGAATTTTAAAGGCAGTGCGACGCTCTCTCCCTTGACCTTTATTCACTTGATAACCGATATCTGTTTTTCTTTTGCGCATCATGGCTTCAAGCGTATTTTCTTTATAAACGGCCATGGCGGCAATAGAAATGCTATTGGTACAGCCTTTCAGGAGGTGAAGATGCGTGGAGCAGCCGGTCAGTTTACACTTCTGTCCTGGTACGATGGACTGCAGGAAACAACATTGTTGCAAGAGCTTTTTCACGGTAACGACGGCAGTCATGCCACGCCCTCGGAAATTTCTTTAACCATGCTGCTTCGGCCCGAGGTGTTTTCCGGCAAGAAAAAAACCGCAGGTTCTCTGAAGAAAGAGGACTATTACTGGCCACTCACCAAAGAAGAGATGAGTACGGTTTTTCTAGATGGTCGAATGCACTCGGCCCCATGGCTTGCTGATGGAAAAAAAGGCGGGCTTATCATGGATCTCGCTGTGGAGACCCTCATCGAAAAGATAGAAAAGATTCGCAATATAAAGTTGTTATAATATGTATCCGGCAGAGTCGGGAGAGCGTCTTGTAAGAGTATCTTCGCTCGGCAAAGAAATTCGGGTAGAGGTATTTTTGGGAAAAGCCGTCTATCCCGATAAAGACCGAAGAAGGTACGATATCAAGTATCAATACGCCAGAATCGAAAGGATTGAGCTTCCGTGTTTCCGCTCTATAATAACCCAGTTATACCACATCTCCAGCCGCAGCCTTTCCCATGGCAGCTTGTGGTGGTTCCAGCTGTTTTCAATATCGGGAAGGAGTTCCTTGATATGTTCTTCTATTGACTCGACCGCTTCTTTTTCCTTGGTACAGCAGATATAAGAAAGGGCATCCGCCAGTTGCACAATCAGAGGAAAACCATGATGTCGGGGTGAGTTTTGCGGAACATGATGATAGTGCAAACCATTAACAAGAGGTTCCGGGAAGTCCCATTTTTGCAATAATTTTCCGCCGACTTCCTCATGTGAGAGTGAAAAGAGATGCCGTTCTTCAGCAAGCTTTTCCGTCGTCGAAAAACCACGGAGCCATTTTTCGGCAGAGTATTCTTCCGGGAAGGTGAGGAGCATGGCGAGCTTGCCGATATCATGAATGAGGCCGGCCATGAAAAAACGTCCCGGAGAGGATATGCTGAAATGTTCGGCGATAATTTTCGCTGCCAGAGCGCAAGTAAAAGAGTGATCCCAAAACGCTTCGATGGTGGCGTCATTTCTTTTGAAGATGGTGCCGAAAGAGTTCAGTACTGATTTACTTAAGACAATATTTTCAATCTCATTGAAGCCAAGTACGGTGATAGCTGTTTCCAGGGAGCTTACTTTTTTGGGTCTGCCATAGAGAGCTGAGTTGGCGATTTTGAGAATAGCGACACACATTGACTGATCCGGCAGTATAGCCTGGGTCAGCTCTTTTGCTGAACTGTCCGGATTGTTGACCACGTTCATAACTTCGGCAACAGTTGAAGGCAGTGAAGGAAAGGAATCGATATTCTGTTCAATACGGCTGAAATACGTTTCTTTCATAAGAGCACGTCTAGTAAGAATCCTTCAGGATGATAAAAGTGAATAAAAGCATCAGTTTTATTGTATCATATCGGATCGGATATCTGTAATTATAGAATAAATTCAAGAATCTTCAAGTCGTATTCCGCAAAATACTGCAAGGTATTATGTTCGGCTTCTTCGATATAGACAAGTTTTTTCGGACCTTTCATGTGTCTGATAAGATTTTCCGTCTGTTGTGGTGGTACAATAGCATCTTTGCCACCATAGAGGATCAGGGCTGGGGTGTCGATCTTTTTAACAGAGTCAAGAGAATGAAATTTGTGGCGAAGAAGTAGCCCGGTCGGGAGAAAGGGAAATTTTTGTTTTGCCAGGTTTTCCAGGGAATCAAAGGGGGTTACAAGAACGAGGCCGGTAGCTTTTCTTTGTGCCGCAACATGACAGGCCACGGCTGCTCCCAGACTTCTCCCCATCAGGAAAATTTTTTCGGGAGCGAAATCTTTGCTAATTTGATCAAAAATTGCCAATGCATCACTGAAGAGTTCCTTTTCTCCAGGAGTTCCGGTACTCGTGCCGTAGCCTCGATAATTGACAAGCACTGCTGCAGTGTCAAAATAAGTGGTGAATTGATCTATTGAATAAAAGATATCTTCGGTATTACCGCCGAAGTAGACGATTATTTTTTTTTCTGCAAACTTTGCATGTACCAGCCACCCATGTAATGTCTCTCCCTCGTTACATAAAGACCATGGCGCGGCAATACTGTTTCGCATGTTGTGTCTGTTTCGGCTTGGGTAGAAAATAAACTTTTTTTGCTGTACAAACACAAAAACAAGTATGGCTACATAGAAAAGAATAAATAGATTGAGGAGTTGCAGCAGAAGCATCAGGTGAAACCTCTCCAGCTTGACTGCCGGTTGTCACAACGGTCAAAGAACACCGGCCGGTATGACCGTTCAGAGCAATAGCGGTCGGTGTTCTTGTGATCCGGTAAATATCTGTTCAATATCTTTTGTTACCCGTAAACAAGGTCGCCGCCGGAATATCCAAGCCCACCGGCACAGGCCATGCAAAGAGCATAAAAAATAACGAGTTTTGCTGGGCTGGCCCCTTTGTTTCTGTAGATAATGGAAAGCGTCAACACAACTATCAGGATGACGGTAAGTACCATTTTAACAATAATAAGAGGATACCATTCCGCTTGGAGGATGTGCAGCCAGTCCAGTAAACCTAGAAAAGCAGTTGGAAATACGGTTATCAGGGCGACAACTGAACAGTAATATGCCGTAAGAGAAAAATGTTTATCCGTCCATTTAAGACCCAGCAGTCCAAATAGCAGCATACCAATGATCATGCCCATTGGAGCATGGGTCATGGCAGGATGAAGAGGGTGGGTAAATCCTACGCCGGCAAGAAAAGAGTATAGACCACTAACCATAATAATCTCCTTTGGTAAGATTGATGGTTTTCTACGATGCTTTATCAGTTTTCATGAAGGTTTGGGGGCACTGCAGCAATGGTTGAGAAGGAGCATAGGCTACTATAGCACCTTGCTTCACTCCTCGCATCCACGGCAACCTCGGCTGGTGAAAAATCCGGGTTAGGATCACCCCCTCTCGCTTTACTGTTAATGGTAATCATTACTATAATGGTTGGGCAAGTCCTATTGTCGGGAAGAAGAATATTTTCGACATCATATCGCTTTTGAGCGACGTCTAAGCGTTACTTTTTTTCCAGGCTTTGAAGAAAGGCGAGAATATCGGCAGCATCCTGGTCATCAATCTTTTCTTCGCTGTAAACCGGCATGACAGCAGTCTCGGCGTTTCGTAACCGACTGACAAATGCACGGTGGCTCATGTCAAGTCCGGCAATAGCTGGTCCGTTGCCGTCATTGCCATTGTTGCCGTGACAGCCATTACAGTTATGCATCCCGTACCATCTTTTTCCTGCGGAAGCATTTCCTTCAGGTGAGCTGCATCCGCTGACTATAACGGAACAAATTGACAGAGCTGTTATCAAGCGAATGAATGGAGCAATGTGCGACATAGTAATCTCCTGTTTCTTAACAATAAAGATGGAAGAATTATCTTGCTGACCGGCAAGAGCATACCATGAGAAAGAATTTTTTTAAAAGGGATATTTCCCGAATGCGGCCAAACAGAACAAAACAGTAAGAAAAAGATGCGAAAGGCTATGGAACCAGCTTTTTATACTCCATTTCAAGCAGGCGGAGCAGAAACTTACGGTTATTCTGTTTCTGGTTGAGAAAGAGTATAAAAGGAGAGAGTTTGCCGGCGGTATTGAAGTAGCCGACATAGGAATAGACACCGTTGAGGGTGCCTGATTTGAGAGATATATTCCCTTGGCTTCTGAGAAATGCAACATAAGGAAGAAATCTGTCAAGCACCATAAGCATAGCCCGAGGTGTAATCCTGTTGTTCCTGGAAAGGCCGGAGCCGTCTTGCATCTGAATGGTTTGTCCGGCACCTGGAAGCCGTAAATCGATATATTTCCTGGCCATTTCTCCCGCCTTTTGCCAGGTTGCAGGAAAGCCATGGATTCTTGCAGCGCAGCTCAGGTACAGCTGGTTTGCAATAAAGTTATTGGAGTAGTGAAGGGATAGTCGCACCAGGTCGGCTACGGTTTTTTCGGATTCATAGAGCAGCACGGCGCGGGCGTCCCGAGATGTCTGCCCTGTTCTGTAATTTCCCTTTACCTGCAAACCTTCCTGCAGAAACAGAGCTGTGATCAGCTCACCACTGTAACGGAGTGTATTGGAGTGGCCTTTGCTCTCTGCAAAGGCGCCAACGTTAATGCGGTGAGGGCCTTTATGGAAAGCGGCACCGATATCGAGCATAATCGGCAGCAGAGGCGTCTGGCCTTCTGCTGATATCACTGTGCCGCTGCTGGTGACGATAAAAGGAAGAGCATTGAAATTGACGGCTAAGGCACTGCTGCCGGCATCGTAGGGGTTAGCGGTATTTTCCGAGCCGGGCGGTGGACCTTCTACAGCAAAACCACTATCATCAAGAACGATTTCCGCAATTTCGGTGATACCTTTTTCTTGAAGAAGCGAGGCAATCCGGGCAATCACCTCGGAAGTCAGAAACGGATCACCCTCTCCTTTAATATAGAGTATCTTGTCGGCATCGTAATACAAACGAGTGGCAAAACGATATTGCGGTCCCAGGATTTCGAGGGCCATAAGGGCTGTTACAACTTTTATGGTGGAAGCCGGAATAAAGAATGTATCAAGGTTTTTTGCCAGGACGGTTTTTCCCCCGACTTGCAAGGCATAGGCTCCGTTGCTGATGTGAGGATCAAGAGATTGCCCTGAAATCTCGGTAGCCTGGCAAGGACGGCAAGAAAAGATCAGCAAACAGACCCAGAAAAGCAACAGGATGAGCCTAGGACATTTTCCGGGTCTGCATATATATGATGGTATTGTCGGCAATTCCTTTGCAGGATGCATTACAACCGTTAGATTTCAGGTAGATTTGCAAGTGATTTGGCTATTTCTTCCTCCGGGTAATCATAATTCTGCAGTTGGCCTGAATAAAACTTGTCATAGGAGGCCATGTCTATCAGTCCATGTCCGGAAAAATTGAAGAGGATGGTTTTTTCTTCGTTGAGATCACGGGTTGCTTCGATAATGGCCCCGCGAATCGCATGGCATGTCTCCGGCGCTGGTATTATGCCTTCTGTTTTAGCAAACAGTACTCCGGCCTCAAAGCATTCCAGTTGATGAACTTTAAGTGGTTCAATCATTTTTTCACGGACAAGGGCTGAAACAATGGGCGCCATACCGTGATAACGGAGCCCCCCTGCATGAATTCCAGGCGGAATGAAATTGTGGCCGAGAGTATACATATACAGGAGAGGAGTCATTTGCGCCACATCACCGAAATCATAGGCCAGTTTTCCCATGGTCAGAGAAGGACAGGAGGCAGGCTCAACTCCGATAAAGCGTACTTTTTTCCCTTCGAGGTAGTCGGGGACATAAGGTGCCATAAGTCCGGCGAAATTTGAGCCGCCGCCGCAACATCCGATAATGATGTCCGGATAATCACCGGTGATCTCCATTTGTTTCTTAGCTTCCAGACCGATGATGGACTGATGCAGGACAACATGATTCAGCACAGAGCCAAGGGCGTATTTGGTGTCGTCACGAGTGGAAGCGTCTTCCAGGGCTTCTGAAATGGCAATGCCGAGAGAACCTGGGGTATCCGGATATTGGGCCAGAATTTTTCTGCCGGTTACGGTCTCTTCGCTGGGACTTGGAACTACTTCGGCACCATAGATATGCATCATGGACTTTCTGTAAGGTTTCTGGTCAAAAGACACCCGCACCATATACACTTTGCATTGCAGTCCAAATTTGCTGGTCGCAAAAGAGAGGGCGCTACCCCACTGGCCGGCGCCTGTTTCGGTGGCGAGGCGTTTAACACCTTCTTTCATGTTATAATATGCCTGAGCCACGGCGCTATTGGCCTTGTGCGACCCAACCGGGGAAACACCCTCGTTTTTGAAATAGATTTTAGCTTTGGTGCCCAGGGCTTTTTTCAGATTATTTGCTCTGACCAAAGGGGCAGGGCGCCAGATTTTCAAAATATTGGAGACTTCCTCCGGAATATCAATAAATCTGTTGCTCGACATCTCCTGCTCCAGGAGTCCCATGGGAAAAACGGCAGCAAGCTTATCCGGTCCCATGGGCTCTTTTGTCAGTGGATCAAGGGGGGGCTTGAGGCCATTGGGAATATCAGGGACAACATTGTACCACTGCTTCGGCAGTTCATCGTCGCGAAGTATGATTTTCTTATTCATCAGGCGTCCTCCCGGGTAATTGTATAAAAAGTTTCAGTAGTAATGCGGTCCCAAATGCCGGTTCGTCTCTTCGTTGCATGGGTTGTAGTGCACTTGCACGGCACTGCCGGGCTGCTTATCAAGAAAACCTTTTTTAAAGGCAGTTGCAGGCGTGCCATATTTTTTACCACGATGATTTCCGACAGGCAACAATCTTTACTCTATGGAGACTGTTGCCAGGATGTTTTCCTGATTTTACTGGTGAGAACTTCCTCTTCCTCCAGTGCGAGAATATGGCTGAGGGCCTCCTGGACTTTGATGCCTGGAGTTCCGGCTGTTGAGGTAATGGAGATCTGCAGTGTCTTGCCGTTGAGCAGAGTTATGTCCTGAATGAGTGCGCGGATCTCAATTTCCTTGTCTTGCCCTTTTCTTTTACGGGTCACAAAAAACATGTCTGTATCGAGGTATTCTCTGATGGCCTCAGCTTCGGTTTCAGCCATTTGCCGCGGTAGTTCTATATTATAGCTGCTGAGCACGGATTGAGGGATTTTACCACAATGCAAGGCTATCTCTGTGATTTCAAGGCCTGGTGGAAGGCTCCGGTTTAAGCTCAATGCCGTTTCTCGTAAGTCGGAAAGAGGTTCGGGCAGGTCCATAATGAAATATTCCGCTTCGCTCTCCATGCCCACGGGGAGTGCTCCGCCAAAAGAAACCTTTGGCGAGGGATTGAATCCCTGAGAAAAATTGGTGCGAAGTCCGGCTCGCCGCAGTGACCTGAAGGTAAGCTGCAGGATTTCCAGGTGACCAAGATAGCTTATATCACCTTTTCTCGAGTAATGTACAATATATTTGTAGTGTTGGGGCATCTCTTCGCGCCGGTTGTCGGCAGGGTTGGGGTGCGGCTCCGGCGTCTGTTCTTTTTCGCCGGTTCCGTGGACGACAGGTTTGATCTCGGAAAAATCACATAAGCCGCAGTCCTGACAACCATGGTACCTGCAGTCTGGTGTATAGAGACCTTGTTGACTCTTTTCCAGCTCTTTAACAAAAAAATCAGAATCGAGACCACTTGATAAGTGTTGCCACGGTAATATTTCTTCGTGGCTTCTGGCACGGAGGTAGTCGTTGAAGTTGATGTTACATTGCTGCGCGGCCTCTTCCCAGGTGGCGAGGGAAAAATGCTCAGACCAGCCATCAAGACGTGCTCCGAGGTTCCAGGCCGTGTCAATCAGCTGCGCAAGTCTTCTGTCTCCGCGAGAGAAGACCCCTTCGAGAAAGCTCATTTCCGGGTCATGCCATTTTAATTTTGCACCCTTATTCGGCATATATTTCCTGAGAAGCTGAATTCTCTCGCGGCTTTCCTGCAGAGAAAGCTGTTTTTCCCACTGGAAAGGCGTATGCGGTTTGGGGACAAAGGTGCCGACAGCGGCAGTGATCTGTTTACGTTTATTACCGGAACTATTGGCCATTTCTTTGATTTTTTTCACCAGAACAGCAATTTCAGAAATATCCTCAGAGGTTTCTGTCGGTAAACCAATCATGAAGTAGAGCTTGATACCGTTCCAGCCGAGAGCGAAGGCATCTTTACAGGTCTGCAGAAGATCCGTCTCGCTTATGCCTTTGTTGATTACCTGGCGTAAACGTTCGCTGCCGGCTTCCGGCGCTACGGTAAAACCGGTTTTCCGGACACGTTTGATCTGGTTCATTACTGCCTGCGAAAGAGTCCCTACACGCATGGAAGGCATCGAAACCGAAACATATTCTGCAGCGAACTTGTCCATAAGCTTGGGAAGAAGCCGGTCGATGCAGGAATAGTCGCCCGTGGAGAGGGAGAGCAGGGCAAGCTCTTCGAAGCCGGACTGCTCTATCCCTTTCTGGGCAAGCTCCATGATCTGTTCAACGGTTCGTTCCCGAACCGGACGGTAGATCATGCCGGCCTGGCAGAAACGACATCCTCGGGTGCAGCCCCGGGCAATTTCTACGCCAAGTCGATCATGGACGATCTTGGCATTGGGGACGATAGGGCTTGTCAGGTGTGATATGGAGTCGAGATCACTGACGATTCGCCGCTCTACCCGATCTTGTGCTTCCTCTCTGGTGGTAATGGCGGAGATGGTATTGTCTTTGTTGTACCGTGGCGAAAAATCAGCAGGTATATAGACTCCCTTGACGCCGGCGAGTTCTCTGAGAAGGTCACTTTTTGCAGCATTGTTCTGTTTTGTTTGCCGAACAATTTCGCTGATCTCAAGAATAGCTTCCTCTCCGTCACCCAGTAAAATGGCGTCAAAGAAGTCGGCCACCGGCTCAGGATTGAGAGAACAGGAACCGCCCCCGAGAATTAATGGACCGGCTGAATGCCGCTCTGCACTGTATTTTTTAATGCCGCTTAATTCAAAGATGGTAAGAATATTAGTGTAACAGAGTTCGTAAGGAAGTGTGATTCCCAGGACATCAAAGGATGAGAGGGGCTTGGCGGATTCAAGAGAAAGGAGAGGCCACTTCTTCCGGCGCAGCACTTTTTCCGCATCGAGGTCCGGGCTGAAGCATCGCTCGGCCAGAGTTGTTTGGTTGTGATTCAGGATATGGTAGAGGATCTGCAATCCAAGGTGTGACATCCCTATTTCATAGAGATCGGGAAATATCAGGGCAAAATGCACATCGGTTCGGTCCCACTCTTTGTGAACGGAATTATATTCGTGACCCAGATAACGGCCCGGCTTGGAGACATAGGGGAGAATAGACTGATTTATCATGATTTGCTGCAACGTTGAGGGTGGCACTGTGTTTCGTACACAATATACTTTCGTGGAAATTGAATGCCCAACTGCTGGTGCTGTGCGACCGTCTAGCTTTAACGGAAATCAGTTGACTTTTCAAGTAAGGATGCAGTATTGAAAGAATGATTCTGCTTCCTTAATATGCCATATACTTAAAAAAGCACACAAAACTGAGAGATTGACATGAACCTTAGAGCATCATTATTTTTCATCCTCTTCACTCTATTGGGATCTGGTATCGCTTTCGGGGCTGCTGTGAAGAGTCCTCTGATCGAGACTATCCGTTTTCTGGAAAAAGATGGTGTAGAGACGGTAGAGGTGCAATTGAGCGCCAAGATTGTGCCACGAATTTTTCAGCTCGCCGGGGAAAAGCCTCGAATTGTGTGCGACTTTCCGGAAACCGGCTATGCCGCAAAACAGAAATCGGTAATCCCCGCCGGCGGTGACCTGATACAACAAATACGAGTCGGGCGGCACTATGAGCCGGTGGCAAAGACCCGCGTGGTGATTGATCTCAATCATGCGCAATACAATACCATTGAGCATCAGTTCATAAATGATGGCAGGACCCTGGTTGTGCAAATAGCAGGGCAAACTGCAACCGGGCAGGAACGTGTTGCAGTAACTCCCCGACATAAAGATACGTTGTCTGAAACCGGATATGAGACGAAAGAAGTCTCTTCAGCGTCTTCTGCTGCGGAGACTGTCTCTCTCCATGATCAACAACAGGCGGAGAGCCAAAATCCGGTCCCTGAGAAAGAAGAGGCACCGGTGTCTTTCCAGGGAGGTGTTGATGTCTCGGAAGCAAAAGCTGGAGAGATCGGTAGAACTGAAGAGAAGGATTATGCCGAAGTAATCGATAAAGATATTCCGGTATTGCTCAAGGTCAGCTACGAGCGAAGTACCAATGACAAAGAAATGGTGCTCTTCAGACTCAGCGGCTTTCATCCTCCACTTGTTTATTCCAGAGAATCGGATGATCTTTTAGTGGTTTGTGATTTTCTCGATGCCATCCTCGGTTATGGAATTGAGCCACTCTTGCGGACCGATGGAAAATATATAGATCAGGTACGAGTTATCAAGGCGAAGGAGCCGGACAAAGTGAGGGTCATTCTCGACCTTGTCGGTGGCTATAATTATGAACTGAAACAGGTCTTTTTCAAAGAGGATAATCTTTTTGTTGTAATCATCAGCAGCCTTGGCGAAAAAGTGGAGTAAGGCAAGCAAAATCTCAAGCAAAAATCTCTATCCTGTCACGGATAATATTGGCGCAGATATCCTGGTGGAAGTTTCAGGTTGAAGGCGTCACGATCAAAAATCCGGCTGTTCCGGATATCCTCCAACTCGATATCGATGATGGTGCCATAGGAAATTCCTTCCACCTCCATGGAAGTCGGCAGGGGACAACCATTGACCCTGGTCCAGTCCCTGTAAGAAACCCTGACGGATTCGCGTCCCTTTGTGTCGACAACAATTCTTTCCAGAAGTTGATCTTGCTGAGGATCAAAAAGAAGATACTCTTTCGGGAAAAATTTGTGCTCCGGTTTTTCCAGGGTGAGCCAGATGCCTCTTGACTGAGCATCACGGCGAAGTTCAACAAGCTCTTCTTCCGAGAAATGCAGAGTGCCGCTCAACCAGTTTCCCCATTGGTCATGTAAAATATTTTCAGGCATGGAATGTCTTTCTACAAAACTGGATACTCTGCCGTGTTTATACACTCCTTTGACGGCATTGATGGTCTGAAATGCTACTCCGTCAGAGGTTATGGCGAAAAGAGGCTGGCCGAGAGGGTTGATGGCCACCAGTTTGAAAGAAGTGGGAAGGAGGACCTGGAGATATCCTTCGAGGCCGCCTTCATAGAGTTGTGAGTTCCACTTTGCGGTAATATCCGCGTCAAAACAGCAGGTGCAGACAGCACGTTTTTCCTGCGCCTCCAGCACAAGAGTGCGAGCAGCCTTCTCCTCCTGTTCCATCAAGGGATCCCGCCATTGTTTTTCGGCGCAACCGCTCAGTAAGAGGAGGAGTGCGAGCAGTGCCGACGTGGTGGTTCGATTACTTTTCATTGAGTGAGCGTTTTTATCTTTTTCAGGATTGATTCTCTGGTGTCGCTGTCGGTTAGAATTTCAAGAGACTTCCGGTAATAATATATTGATTTTTCTTTGTTGCCCAGCGCATTGTAGGTATCTCCCAGATGTTCATATATATAGGGGTCGTTCGGTTCAAGCTCCAGGGCCTTCAAAAGCTCCGTCTCCGCTTTTTCGAAAGCGCCGAGGCGGTAGTATACCCAGCCGAGACTGTCGAGAATGTAACCGCTGTCAGGTTGTATTTCCAGGGCTCTTCTGATGTAGTCATAGGCTTCCATCAGCTGGACGTTTTTGTCGGCCCAACTGTACCCGATAAAATTGAGGGCGTCGGCGTGATTGATATTTTTGGCAACTATTTTCTGCATTATCAGCATCGCTCGTTCATGATTACCTGTTTTCTCCTGTAGTACGGCATACTCATAGAGAAGAGATTCCTCTTCCGGGAAGACTGCTGTGCCTGCGCCAAGGGTTTCAAAGGCTTTTGTCATATTTTGTTGTTTCTGGTAGAGAGAAGCGAGCCAGGAATAGAACGAGGGCCGTCTGCTCTCTTTGTCCCTGATGGCATTTTCCAGAAGATCTATCGACTGATTGGTGTTGTCGCTCTCTTCCAGAATACGCACCTGCAGCATAACTGCGTCATGATATTCCGGAGCAGATGATGGTATAGCCTGAAGAGTACTGAGGGCAAGGTCAAAATTTTCTTCCTGGTAGAGTACGACACCGAGCAGATAGTGTGCCTGGGCAGAGGATTCATTCTGGATAAGCTGAAGGAGGATCTGTTTGGCCCGCTCATTTTCGCCGAGATTTATAAGAATCTGGCTGCGGATAAGATCGAGTCGTACACCATTTTGGCTGAACCGTCGTATCCTGTCCAGTTCCTCGAGTGCTGCCTCGCCATCTTGAAGATAGAGATAGGTCTGCACCATTCCCAGAGCAGCACGCTCGTCCCTGTCGTCTTTTTGGAGAACATCCTGGTATATCTCCCTGGCCTTGGCGAAATCCTTACGCAGATTATAAAAATCGGCAATTTCCAGGGCCAGTTCTTTGGACCAGTTCAGCGTAAGTGCCTCCAGATAGTATTGTTCGGCGGCGTTGAGCTGACCGGTTTCCGCCTGCAGTCGAGCCAGATAGAGCAGGGCGAAATAGGATTGGCTGTTGTGCTCCAGAATAGTCTTGAAAATTGCTTCAGCTTTGCGGTGCTCACCTTTTTTACTGTAAAGCAGGCCGAGGCGCAGGCGAATGTTATCGTTGTGCGGCTCGGCATCAAGGGCCTGGCGATAGAGCTCGATTGCTTCATCCTCCAGACCCGCCTCGATTTTCAGACGGGCAAGCATGAATCTTTGCACTGTTTTATCAGGCCGGTCGGCGATATAATTTTCCAGCCAACGGGAAGCCTCTTCAAATCGTCCTAACTGGATAAGCAGTACTGGTATTTTTTCAGCGATGTAGAGAGCCTCTGGGTCACAAATGGCTGCTTTCTCGTAGGCCTCCAGGGCCTCTTCGTAGCGTTCTCCGTATTCGGCATTGCTTCCCCAGAGAAAATAAAAATATGAACAGGATGAATCTATTGTGTCATCAGCCGTTTCCGTGGCGGGAACAGTAGAATGCGACTGCTCTATTGTGGCACACCCCTGTGCCAGCAACAGCAGTGCAGCCGTGAAAAAGAAGATGATTCTACGCTGTAAAACTGTCATGTAACTTCCTTTGGTTTCTCCAGATAACTTTCTACAACATTGACAACGTCCTGGTGAACTTGTGTGATTGTCCGTCCGGCATTGATAAAATGAATATACGGGAAGTCGAGGGAATTGAAAATCTTTTCCGCCTTTTGCAGAGATTCTTTCTGTTCAAAATCATTAAGCGTCTCTCCTCTGCCTTGCGTGATTCTCTCCATGGAAACATGAGGAGGCAGTTGAAAGATAAAGGCCAGATCGGGAGGCGGAGCGAATCCGTTTTGCGATGCGATGACGGCAGGATCCATGCCGGCCGCTCCCTGATAGGCAATGGTGGAGAGAAAATAGCGATCACACAGTATTATTTTATTGTCTGCCAGAGCGGGTTTCAATACATTATCGACATGTTCCCGCCGGTCCTGTAAAAAAAGGGCAAGCTCTTCATCTTTTCCAGCTTTATCACGATTTCGGTACAGGGCTCGAATCTGTTGACCGTATACACCATCTGTCGGTTCTTTGGTCGTGACGACGGCTAGACCTTTTCGGCTGAGATGTTCGGCCAGCAGTTGCAGTTGCGTTGACTTGCCGGTGCCGTCGATTCCTTCAAAGACTATAAGAGTGCCCTGGCGGGCGTATTGCGAGTTGAGCATTGTCATTATTTTTTGTGCTCCGTTCTAAAGAATCGTTTTTGGGCCGGACTTCTTTCTGTTTTCCGAGATGGTTGCGGCCAGCATCACTGCTGCGGCCAGGCTTTCCGGGTCTGCAATGCCCTGCCCGGCAATGTCATAAGCGGTGCCGTGATCAACCGAGGTCCGCACCAGAGAAAGTCCGATGGTAACGTTGACGCCATCGCTGAAATGTAATAATTTGAAGGGGATCAGCCCCTGGTCATGGTACATGCAGACCACCCCGTCA
Organism: uncultured Desulfopila sp.; assembly: GCA_964446655.1. Classification (GTDB taxonomy): domain Bacteria; phylum Desulfobacterota; class Desulfobulbia; order Desulfobulbales; family Desulfocapsaceae; genus Desulfopila_A. The sequence goes on along the minus strand of CAYUPL010000001.1, from coordinate 96,838 downwards.
TAGTAGCCTGTACTTGCTTTGAGAAAAATAGTATCAGGTGGAAACGGGCCTTCGACCGCCATACCCCTGCGCCGTGCTTCTTCAACCGCCGGAAGGATGATCTGCGCTTCCTCACGGCCGAACATGCCGTCTTCTCCGGCATGCGGATTGAGGCCTGCGACGGCAATCTTCGGCTTGTGTAGAGCAAAATCGTCACGCAGGGCGGTGTGGGTCAGTCCGATGCGCTGCAGGATTGCTTCGGTAGTAAGGTTTTCCAGGATATTGCTGAAGCTGCAATGAATGGTAACCAAGGTGACGCGCAATCGGATGCCGGCCAGCATCATGGTAAACTGTGTCTCTCCTATCAGATCGGCCAGCATTTCAGTGTGCCCCGGATAGGTATACCCGGCCATATGAAGAGCAGCTTTAGAGATTGGACAGGTGGTAATACCATCAAGGTCTCCACGCCGGGTCAGAGTTACGGCCTGTTCGATATAATGTGCCATGGCCGTGCCGGTCTCGTGGTTGGGTTGGCCCCAGTGCAGACTGTCGAAAGATAAGCGGCCTACATTATAGACGGGTATTGTGCCGGGAGTCGGTAATTCTCCAGGTACCCAGGAAACACACGGAAGAGGGATGTTAAAAAAAAGAGCATTTCTGCGTAGAACGTCAAGATCGCCAATAACCACGGGGGTAAAGAGGGCGGTGGGGCGATGTGATTGAAAATACTTGAGAATGATTTCAGGACCGATACCGACCGGGCACCCCATGGTTATTCCTATCAGGAGCATGCCGTCCTCCTCCTTTGGTTTACCGGGTCAATGCCCATGGCAAAGATCAAAGGCATTTTTGATGTGTTCAATCGTTTCTGTGCCCGCACTGCTAATACGAACGGCTATAACGTCAAAGCGGGCGGAGTTGTCGAACAGTTTATTCCTGCTGAGATACTCCTGGGCGACCATACTGATACTGCGCCGCTTCCTGGCCGTTACTGCAGCCAAAGGTGATTCAAGAAATCCGCTTTTTCTCGTTTTTACCTCTATGAAAATAAGGGTTTTTTCATGTTTGGCAATGATATCGATTTCTCCGCATCTGGTGCGGAAATTTGTGTCGATGATCTGGTATCCGCTGCAGGAGAGAAACTTACGAGCCAGCATCTCACCTTGCTTTCCAAGGCCTATCCTTTTTTCAGTCAAAACAGTCTGCTCCTCTGAAGGTTAAACGATGAGCCGGACAGGTGCCGAATTCCGCAATGGCCTGTCGATGCAGTCTGGTAGGATATCCTTTATTGGTGTTGAAACCGTATTGCGGATATTTTTGATGCAGAATATCCATGACGGCATCGCGCCGCAGCTTGGCAACGATAGATGCTGCCGCTATTGAACTGCTTTTGCTTTCTCCTTTGATAAGGTGCAGCTGTGAAACCTGCAGAGGAACGTCAAACTTGCCGTCGACAAGAAGGAAGTCCGGGGCGCAGGCGACGGCAGAGTGATGATAGACCGCAAGTTTCATGGCCAGCAGAGAACTTTGCAGAATATTGATGGTATCAATCAGCTTATGCGAGACAATGCCGAATCCTATGGATGCCCCACATTGTTTGAGAAGACCTGCGAGTTCCAGGCGACGGCGGTGTGAGATTTTCTTGGAATCAAGAAAGGGTGAGGGATCGCACTGTGCCGGCAGAGAAACGCACGCAGCCACAACCGGGCCGGCAAGAGGTCCTCTACCGACTTCGTCGACTCCGGCAACACAAACAAATCCACGGGAACGCAATTTTCTTTCAAATTGAAAATTGTCGCAAGGCAAGGAGATGTCCGGCAGAGTATGCACCCAGTCTCAGGAGAAGATTTCAGGGAATCCGTCGCACATAAGAACAGAGGAGATTCCCTGAAGGTATCTGGAGATGCTAGCGAGTGACGCGTTCGCGGATACGCGCTGCCTTACCCCGTCTGCTGCGCAGATAGAAGAGGCGAGATCTGCGGACGCGACCGCGGGATACAACCTCAATTTTTTCAATACGGGGATTGTGCAGGGCAAATGTTTTTTCAACACCAACACCGTGGGAAATCTTCCTGACGGTGTATGATGCATTCATTGTGCCGCGTTTACGTTTGATAACAACGCCCTGGAAGATCTGGACACGTTCTTTGCTGCCCTCAATAATGCGGATATGGACCTTGATATTGTCACCAGGACGAAAGTCAGGATGATCTTGCCGCATTTGTTCCTGTTCAATTTTGTCGATTATTGCGCTCATAACATTTTCTTTTGTTGAACTTTAGTAAGTAATATTGATGTAATTTCATTCCTTCCAGTTGCTCAGCAGTCTGTCGCAGATTACTGCCACGGCTGAACGGACGGAAAGATGATTATACTCTGCATCGCCTTGTATCGCAGGTAAAGTGTAGTCTGCTTTTTCCGTGATCTCGGGAGCAAGACCGTGAGCGGTGCCAAACACTAGCAGTGTTTGCTCTCCTGAGTCAATACGTTTTCGCGAATCCCTGTAGGAAACACGTTTTTTCTGATCTCTGGCACTTGTTGCCACCAGTACCGGTTGTACACACTTTCTGTTTTTGACGGTCTCGATGACATCTTCAAGACTATCTGCCGTTCGTACCAGACTGAACGCCTCTTTTCTCGCAGGATTGTAGGTAGATCCATGGCCATCCTGCCAGTGGGCAATGATTTCCCCGACAAGCTCCTTTTGATCCGCATAAGGAGTTACGATGTAATATCGTTCCACTCCGTATGTCCTTGCAATTCTAGCGATGTCATGTATGTCAAGATTGGTGACGGCAGAACCTATTGTCTCACCATTTTTACCAAGGACAGGGTGATGAATAAGGGCAATATCTACAGCCCGCTCCTTCCGATTCGCCATCATATGTCATGCCCTTGCCGTAACTCTTGAACTACAGCGTAAAGTCCGTGTTTTTTAAGAAGTTTTACCTCCTTTGGGGAAAACACCACGTTTCTGACGAGTTCCGGTCGTTTCTTCAGCGTCCGTCGAACCGATTCGATAAAACGATACTCTTCAATGCGCCGGTGATCTCCGGACAAAAGCTCGTCAGGTACAGTCAATCCCTCAAAATCCCGTGGTCGGGTGTATTGAGGATGCTTCAACAGATTCCTGCTGAAGGTGTCATTTTCTGCAGATGCGCTACAACCAAGCACTCCGGGGAGCAACCTGGTGACGGCATCTACCACAACCAGTGCCGCAAGTTCACCACCACTGAGAATATAATCGCCGATAGAGATTTCGTCGGTGACGTATTGCCTGCAAAAACGTTCATCAACACCTTCGTACCGGCCGCATATCAGCACCAGTTGCGATTCTCCGCTCAGTTCCGCAGCCATTTTCTGGGTGAACGTTCTACCCTGAGGCGACAGCAGTATGATTTTCCTGGGGCCTGTGGCTGCATCGATACTTTGCAGAGCACGGCTAAGAGGTTCCGCCTTCATTACCATTCCTTCACCACCGCCAAAAGGTCGGTCATCGGTCATGGCGTGCTTGTCTGCGGCAAAATCTCTGATATTGGTGATACGAATATCGATATGCCCCTTTTCCCTGGCCCGTTTTATAATACTTTCATTGAGTGGTGACTCAAGCAGGCCTGGAAAAATTGTTACTATGTCAAAAATCATCAGGGGATATCCCCTTTACTCTGCTATTTAGCCGGAATTTATCTCAAGAAGGCCGGGTAATGGAGTGATAATGATCCCTTGCTCCGTTTCTTCCTTGATAATGGTGTCAATGATCGGGATAAGAAATTCTCTCGGCCCGTTTTTGACGACCATGATATCCTGAGCACCGTTGGAGAAAATAGATGCCACCGTGCCAAGCCTTTCACCTTGCTCCGTAGAGACGGGTAGATTGTACAGACGATACCAGTAGTACTCATCATCTTGCAGCTGTGGCAAGTCGGTTTTGTCTACCAGCACTCCCGTGCCATATAAGGCTGCCGCACTGTCCCTGTCGTCGATACCGGCAAGTTTCAATACTGCGACCTTTCCCTGAAAACGTGCCTTTTCTACAGCAAGAACAGAAGAGAGCCTTTTGGCACGATCCACAAGGATGATTTTAGCGTAGTGCAGCAAAGTATCGGCATCACCGGAGTAAGGTGATATTTTCACTTCACCTCGCAACCCATGAGGCTTGCGAACTTCACCCACCAGCAGATACCGTTCCTCATCGAAACAAAAATCACCAGCCATCTCTAACAGCTTCGTTACTCAAGAATATCAAGGCGCGATTTCTTGTTCTCTTTTTCCGCGGCAGCAGAGAGTAATGTGCGCATTGCCCTCGCTGTTCTACCCTGTTTACCGATAACCTTGCCGAGATCTTCTTGCGCGACACTGAGTTCAATGCTGATATTCTCATCATCTTCACTCAAGATTGTCTTGACGTTTTCAGGGTTATCGACCAGTGATTTCGCGATATGAGCCACTAACTCTTCCATGGCTTTTCTCTTACTCGACTGCCGAGGCTTGCTTGATAAGGCTCTTCACCGTAGTGCTGGGAAGTGCACCTTTACCGAGCCAGCTTTGCAGTTTATCATTGTCGATCTGAATCGTGGCAGGCTCTTTCAAAGGATCATATGTTCCAAGGATATCAAGGAACTTACCATCACGTTTACATTCACTGTCTGCCACAATAATACGATAGAAAGGTTTTTTCTTTCTGCCAAGTCTGGTTAATCGGATACGAACTGCCATTCCAGGTTTATCCTCCGTTAGAGTAATGATTCAATGTCGGGAACATTTTATGCTCCCGTTTACCTTAAGTTCTGTTGTCGGTTCTGTTATCGTTTCATGCCTTTCGGCAGTTTTCGACGTTTTTTACCGGACGCAAAGCCCGGTTTGCCACGCATCTTTTTCATCATCTTCAGCATGGCGCTATAGCTCTTTAGCACTCTGTTGACATCGGCTACATTCGTGCCCGATCCGGTCGCAATTCGCTGCCGTCTGCTGGCATTTATAATACGATGATCTTTTCTTTCCTGACGGGTCATGGAGCGGATAATGGCCTCGGTTTTGCCCAGCTCCTTCTCATCCGGTTTCGGCGCGTCTTTAAGCTGTTTCAGTTTGTTGATCCCTGGAATCATCCCCATGATCTGTTCGAGGGAACCCATTTTTTTTATCTGCTGGATCTGCTCAAGAAAATCTTCCAGGGAGAACTGACTCTTCTGCAGTTTTTTGGCGAGTGAATCGGCTTTTTTCTTATCGACCACTGCCTCCGCTTTTTCAATAAGCGTGAGGACATCGCCCATACCGAGAATACGCGAGGCAACCCTGTCCGGGTGAAAAATTTCCAGGGCGTCCAGTGCTTCGCCGGTACCGACAAATTTAATCGGTTTGCCGGTGACGTTTTTAATGGAAAGCGCGGCACCACCTCTGGCATCACCTTCCATCTTGGTAAGGACGACACCGGTAATTTCAAGGTCCTGGTTGAACTTGTCGGCAACGGTAACCGCGTCCTGCCCCGTCATGGCATCAGCCACAAAGAGAATTTCGGCAGGGTCTAGCGCAGCCTGTACCTCTTTAAGCTCGGCCATCATTGTTTCATCGACATGCAGGCGACCGGCGGTATCGATAATCAGGGTGTCATACCCTTTGTTTTTTGCCTCTATAACCGCCTGATTGCAAATAACCGTGGGCTTCATGGCGGTGGTGGAAGGGTGTACCGGAATATCGAGCCGCTCTCCCAGCACCTGAAGCTGTTCGATGGCTGCGGGGCGATATATATCCGCAGGTACAAGGTATGGCTTGCGCCCTTTACCCTTCAGCATTCCGGCAAGCTTGCCCGACGTTGTCGTTTTACCTGAACCCTGCAGGCCCGTCATCATGATAATAACCGGCTGTCTGCCGTCCAGCCTGATCTGCTCGGTGGAACCGCCCAGCAGAGCGACAAGCTCGTCATGTACTATTTTAATAACCTGCTGACCGGGAGAAAGTTTATGCGATACTTCACGTCCAACAGCCTTTTCCGTGACGGAGTTGACAAATTCTCTGGCAACCTTGAAGTTGACATCGGCTTCCAGAAGGGCTGTTCGAACTTCACCCATTGCCTCTTTGATGTTGTCTTCTGAGAGTATGCCGTGGCCGCGGAGTTTCTTAAAAACGCCCTCCAGCCGATCTGTCAGGTTTTCAAACATAATATCTCGTGTCTCTTACCAGGTAATGTGATTACTTTTTCAGTGGATAAACCTTCTGTAAAAGCCCATTGAATTTAGACAAATAAATACCCCTCGCCTCAGTGGTCCCAGGTAAAAAGGCGAAAAAAGAAAAATTGAGCAAATCCTAAAACAAACAAAAATACTTTGAAATGTATGTTATGTCAAGCGCGTAAAGAAAGCAATACGCAAAATTACCCACAAAAATCAGCCAATGCTGAAGTACAGGGCATGGCCTGATTCGGCAGCAAGGCCCTGGTGGCTCAAAGGAGTCTGAAGACAAACGAACCGGTTGCAATGCTGGTATCCGTTTGGCTGCGCAGGCTGAATTTTCCCCCACAGGAATTTTGCGATATTGTCATGTCCAGTTGCAGAAAAACTTCCTGATCCGGTCTTACCATGGATCTGAATTTCGTACGGCTGTAGGTTTCCGGCTGCAATCGTTTTTGTAGTGCCTGCTCAGCAAGACAGCGTACTGTGGCCAGCTGCACTATGGCAGGCAGTATCGGGTTGCCGGGGAAGTGTCCGGCAAAGCCGCAGAATATTGGAGGGAAAAGACATCGTGCCGTAACCTGCACTTTTCCCTCTTCCCGGGTCACCATTTGAATATGGCTGATACAGGGACCAATAGAGCGCTCAAGCGCCGCCGATGCAGCCGAGGTTATGGATTGGTTATCATAAGACCCTCTTTCCGGGGAGGCAGGTGAATGGTCGTCTCTTCCCTGTGCCTCTTCCCACACTTTGAGTTCCGCGGCTGCAATGACTGTTGTGTCTGCCATAACTTCTCCCTGTATAACCTTCATGGCGCCAAAGGTCATGGTCTCGACAATTTTCGTCAACAGGATGCACTCTTTTTGGGGAATATGGTGAAATGAACACTGTTCCAGGCCCACGATAAAACCTCTTTTCGGCGCCTGGTCGTGATCGGCTGCATCATATCCATTCGCCGCCGCCACAGTCTGGGCAAGGATCTCAACGCAATATTCGGGCAGTATGATGCCATTTTCTGAAAAACAGATGTTGCCCCGGCCGATGAAAGCCGAAGCCACGGCACTGTTTCCGACTCTTTCAAGAATCTCGTTCAGAAACAGCATTGGCCGGCTGTGTGGGAGAAAGGGTTCCGCTGAAAGAGGCAGAGAGTGTGTGTTAACCGTCAGATCCGTCGGCATATCACTGGGCCAGTTTGACAATTTTAGCTTCAAGGGCCACGTTCACCAACATGGTGCCGACGAGACAGTCATACTGCGTGCTCGAGGGATTTCTCCTGTTGTTGATATTTGAGGTGATATCTATGACGGCATTGCCGCCATGGCGTATGGCGCTGTCCTGCAATGCCAACAGGGCCGAGGCCAAGGCCCATTCACATGACTCGATTTTGTCCTTCATGAAGCTGTTCGTCCGTTTTGAAGTTCTTGAAATCCCGTAGTTCTTTTCCACTGGAGGAGGGTTTTCGCCCGCAAAAAAGAGTCTGATGTCGGGATGCAGAGCCTCCTGAACCTTAACACTTTGCAGAGCAAGGTCGATATCGAGGTGTTGCAGGACATCGTCGGCAGATGCTTTGCCGACTAGGGCGAATCCAAGCAGGGTGGTTAAAAGTAGTGTTTTTTTCAGCATAGCTGCCTCCTCGGTCATTGTTTTTGCTGCTGTTTGGGACTGAACATTTGTGAGTGAAAAACTGGAATCTGCTTTACCGGCTAGCCATTCGAGCGAAGAGCCTGGTAAAAAGTTCCCTGAACCCAGCTCACCATATATTTTTACTTCTCAGCTAATCTAACCTCTTTATCATGAAAATCAAGGTGGTTGGCTAGTTCCAATTTGGGTGGGGTGTGGGGATGCTGAGGAGGGAGGTTGCGGTGAGGTTGGGATGAATGGAGTGAAGCCGGATCGTTGTTGGCTCTATGAAGGGAATATGAATATTCCCATGATTTTCCTTTGCGGGTGAAAATTGGTGCTGAGCTGCGTCGTGCTTAACACCAACCTTCTCAGAAGTCTGCGATCGATGTAGATGGTGTGTTCCGGTCAGGATGTGGGATTGATGGAAAAAGCGGTTCAAGGTAAGCTTACAAGGCAATACCCTCGAGCACTTTATCCCTTATCGGTTCTTTTCATCACTTTTAAATCGGCCGCGTTTGCCATATTTTTACCCGGATCTGTTCTTCACAGGCTTGAACAGTTAAGATCAACCACTGGCACACGTACCTGCCGCTTGTTAACTGACACCTGTTCCTGGGCAGGCTTGATTAACACATAGCGGATACTCTTGTCGTCTTGACTCAGAGCCTTGATAGCTGCCTCCTGGCTGCCTACCCGGATTATATGCCTGCACTTGACTCCCATCGTTTCAGCTTTTAAGTGCATCGTTTCAGCATTCTGCTGAGCGCGTTGATTGAAACGGTTGATTGCACGCTCCCTGCGTGCTCCAGAGTGCTTCAAGGGCTCTTCCGAGACGTCCAGAGCAATGATCTCACAGTCGAGTTTATGTGCCATTTTTACTGCATAATCAACAAGTGCAGTAGAGTGCTCGCCATCTTGAACAGCAAGAATTTTTGTTGTCATATTATCCATTTCCAGCATCTGAGCGATACCGTCGGCTGCAGCAGTCAGGTTGCCTGCCGCCATTTCACCTACAACCACAGGTTTTTGCTTGTTGACCTTTTTCAACTGAATCTTTTGTTCTTGTTTTTTTGTACCAAAACTGAACAGGTTTTTGATATGCATGGTAATCCTCCTTTCGTGTTTTTATGCATTATTTTTCGTAGTTAATGCACAGTTCGTGCCAATCTGGAATATCTTATTATTGCAATATGTTAAAATACTTGCGTGAGGACAAGGCAGACTCTCTGGATTGATTGGTTGAACCATGGAAAGGAAACAATTACAGAATGCAACAATATCGAGCCCTGATGTCCTGGACATCACAGAGGGGGGCATGGATTTCGATAAGAAAACAATATATTGGGATGTATTAGAGATGCAATGCAATATGCAACAGGTCGGCTTGGCCTCTATTACATTATGAAACCCGAACGTGTAGCACTTATCAGAAGGAGGTCAAATGGTCACTGGCAGGATGAATTACATACTTAACGGCATCATCTATCTGGTCGATAGGTACGGTCTTGACCTGGCACTGGATTTCCTTTGGTAGGAATTCGACATCCTCCTTGTTTTTTTCCGGAATGAGAAGTGTCGTCACGCCCGCACGAGCGGCAGCGAGAAGTTTTTCTCTAATACCTCCCACGGGAAGTATTTGTCCGGTAAGTGAAAGTTCTCCTGTAATAGCAACGGTTTTCCGCGCCAGCCGGCCGGTTAGAAGGGAAATAAGGGCAAGGCAGATCGCAGATCCTGCCGAAGGGCCATCCTTCGAGACAGCACCCGCAGGGAGATGAATATGAAGATCAAGTTTACCAAAGAATGTGCTCTTTATGTGAAATTTTTCGGTATTACTCCTGATATAACTTAGGGCAGTCTGGGCCGATTCCTGAAGAATGTCACCCATCAAGCCGGTAAGAATTAGCTGAGATGAGCCGGGCATCATTCTGGTTTCGACAAACATGATTTCGCCCCCGTACTTGGTCCACACCATCGCTGTCACCACACCAACCGTAGCAGCACCTTCAGCCGCTTCTTTTCTGAATCGTGGCGGACCCAGCATGCCGACAATATCTTGTTTGGCAATGGTTATCGGTTCTGATGTCATATGACCGCTCTGCTGGAGAGCGACTCGGGCCAGTTTCCGACAAATTTTGCCAAGTTCCCTGTTCAGTCCGCGAACGCCGGCTTCCTGCGTATAATTGGTGATGACAATGTCGAGAACTCCCTCTTCAAATTGCGGGTCAACATCTAATAGCCCGTTTTCACTGAGTTGTTCCGGAATGAGATGATGCTTGGCGATCTTTTTCTTCTCATTCACTGAATATCCCGAAAATTCAATTATCTCCATACGGTCCAATAAGGGCTGGGGAAGCATTTCCGGTTCGTTGGCGGTGGTGATAAAAATAACCTTGGAGAGATCTAATGGAATTTCCAGGTAGTGATCGATAAACCCCGGGTTCTGTTCCGGATCCAGCACCTCAAGAAGAACCGATGCCGGATCACCTCGAAAATCCTGGCCGATCTTATCTACTTCATCAAGCATGATGCAGGGATTCATGGTTCCGCATCGTTTGATTTCAGAAACGATACGCCCAGGCATAGCCCCCATATATGTTCGGCGATGACCGCGCAGTTCCGCTTCGTCCTTCAGCCCTCCCATGGAAATCCGGACAAAATTTCTGCCAAGTACTGTGGCAATATTCCGGCCAATGGAGGTCTTGCCGGTACCCGGTGGGCCGGTAAAGCAGAGAACAGGTCCATGGGTAATGTCCAGCCTTCTGTCCTGCTGGAGGATAACGTTTACTCTGGTATTTAATTCATCGAGATCCACCGGTTTGGCGAGATAATGGGTGGCTCCCCGGTGGATCGCATCAACAGCATTGGGAACTGTCGCATATCCCGTAATCATGATAACACTGGTATCAGGAGCTATGATTTTGAGATGATCCAACAGCTCCAGACCATCCATTTGGTCCATCTTCAAGTCGGTGAGGATAATATCAAAAGATTTCTGATCTGATATTATATTGAGCGCCTCGCGACCATTCTTTGCCACTGCAATCGACATTCCCTGCTTTTCGAAAAAGTAGTTCATATTGGTAAGAGCAATAGTCTCATCATCAACGATCAGCATTCTTGGTTTAGCACGGCTGCGCAGTGTCTTGGCGGCAAGGAAGTCGAGAATTCTGTTTTTTATTTCATCCAGACCGAAATGTTGCTGAGCAAAAATTGCTTCTGCCCGTTCAATATCGAGATTGTCGGTGGAAAGGGAAAACCATGGCAGGGTGATCAATAACTCGATATAATTGAGGCCGACATTGTAGTCAGCGGAAACGCTGTCAAGTTTTTCCAGTTTTTTCAGCTCACTTTCAGCCTGATTGGCCACATATTCCGGCAAATCAGTTTTGAGCACCTTGTGCCGGAGTACGCTTAACGGCCCAATGTCCTCATTCTCCGGTGGACTCATTGATACAAGCTCCTCCGGCGTTTTCACCCTACTGGATCGTTTCCAGAAAATCATGATATTTTCCTTATTGCTCGCCGCTCATCCTCATTACCCGGCAGCATCGCCTTTTGATATGTACAGAATACTTCCGCTGCTATTCAGGGACTGCCGCCGCCTTTATCCGGAAACTCCGTAAAACACATACACCGCAGCCATCATAACAACAAGGTAGAGGATGGTCATGCCTGTTCCTGCCTTGAAATAATCCATTGTCCGGTATCCGCCGGGACGCATGACAAGAGCGTTTACCTGGTGAGTTGGGAGTATGAAAGTATTCGAGCAGGCCACCGCCACAACCAGAGCAGCTATTCGTGGATCTGCCCCGGCAGTGCCGGCCATGTTCATGGCCAAGGGTACCATGAGCACAGTGGCCCCAACATTTGAGACCACCAGCGTAAAAAAGGAAGTAAGCAGACCAACGACTGTCAGCAGGATCAGCGGACTCACACTTCCCATCATGGACATGATAGACTCGGCAATCAATTTTGCAGTCCCGGTTTTCTCAAAGGCTACGCCGAGCGGAATCAAGCCTGCAAGGAGAAAAACCGTCATCCAGTCCACAGATTGATACGCCTCGTCAATGGAAAGCACCCTGGTGAGCACCATGCCCAAGGCCCCCGATAACAGTGCTATGGAGAGTTGGACGTGGAAAATCATAATCAGGGTCAGCGAAAGAAGCAGGCAGCCGACTGCAAATGCAATCTTTTCCGTCCGTAGAATTTCGCCCTGTATCTCTTCTGTGAAAATCAAATCATGCTCTTGCTTGAGAAAGTGGAATTTTTCCCATCTCCCCTGCAGCAGGAGCGCGTCCCCGGTTTCCAGGGTGAGCGTGGAGATGCCGGCCACATAGGTTTTATTTCCTCGAAAAAGGGCCAGTGGGTTGACACCATATTTCCGTCTGAATTCAGAAGATCGCAGGGTTCTCTTGGTTAAATCCGATCGTGGCGAAATAATCACTTCCATTATTCCGGCATTGTTGGGCGAGAGATGTTCAGCAAATATTGCAAGATCTACTTTGACCTCCCAACCATTGGCGTCGGCAAGTTTTCTGACCATATCCGGTGAGCCGTTTACCGCCAGGACATCACCGGGCCCAATGGTATCATCGGGCATAGGGGCAAAGTTGATGCCTCCGCTCGCTTTTGCTATGCCGACAACTGTAACGAAAAAGAGCGGGCGAATCTCCAACTCTGCGAGAGTGCTGGTGTTATCCATAGAATCTGGAACTTTTATTTCCGCCAGCGACCCAATATCCTGATATGTCCGCATGAGACTGGAAGACATTGGCCCGCTTGTCTCCTCGCCCTGCCCGGAAGGAAGGACCAGTCTGCCACACAGGAGAAAATAAATAAGTCCTGTAAATACCAGAGCTAAACCGACCGGAGTCACGGCAAATAATCCGAATGGAGCAGCGTCCGGATTGGTAATCCTCATAACATCGTTGAGCAGTATTAGTGGGCTTGAGCCTATGAGAGTGAGACACCCCCCGATTATGGCAAGAAAGCCCATCGGCATAAGGATACGGGATACCGGAATATTGGTTTGCCGGCATATGCGTTTCGTCGCCGGCATAAAAAGTGCTGCGGCACCGATATTCTGCATAAAACTGGAAATAAATGAAACCGTACCGGAAATCAATAACATGATCCGGCTTTCGCTTTTCCCGGCAAAACGGAGGAGAATTCTGGCCAGTACATTCATGGCCCCGGTCTTATCCAGACCTGCTCCGATGATGATCACCGCAATTATTGAGACCACGGCATTGGAAGACAGCCCGCTGATTGCTTCAGTCGGTGTAACAAGTCCTAAAAGTGGCAGGGAGACCATCATTATTATACCGACAACATCGACCCTCACCCATTCAAATATGAACATTAAAATAGCCATCAGCAAAACTATCATCACCAGAATCACCGGAAGATCCATGATTTCCCCTTGCTTTTTGAGTTTTTTCGTGAAATCTCAACGTTGCCTTTGAGCAACCGTAATACCCTGCCGCGTGCCGGTATATGCAGTTCCTCAAGAAAACAATTAAGTCGTATTTCAATAGCAACGATTATGCCGGCTTAGTAAATCACTCCTAAGGTGTTGGTATTGACAATTCGGCTGGTAGAAGTGAAATCACCACCGAAGTTCATCACCTTTGAGCGTATTGCACGTTGCAACGGAGAGAGTGAGACTACTCAGCATACTAATTGGTGCAAAAATATTTCTGTTAACTTATCCATATTTTACATAATGAAGGAAATGCTATGGGGAAAGTTGCGATTTGCAACGTTTCATGTTGCAATAGCTGTCGCATAGTGCAACATGATTCGTTTGTCAGCGTCTCTTTTCTTTCCTGGTAGTGTTTGCACGGGAGCAACTATGAGGTATTCTAAGGGGAAAGCCGGCGCGGAGGAGCAGGCTCCTGTCCGTAATTCTTGTAAAACGTATAGAGTTTTTTCGGCTTGAAAATTGCTAGACACTCTACTCGAATGGCAAAAAAGTGTTGTGAAGAATTGGCAGTTGCTCTTTACCTTGTTCTGCCGTGATTCCTCTTTATAGGGCATAGGATATGTATAACTTCAACCACATCTTTAACCTTCGCACCAAGCTCATAATCGGGTTCACGGCATTTTTGGTAGTTGCCACCTGGATTAATCTCATTTTCCTCAAAGATTTTGATTCGTTTCAAAAAAATGTACATATGCTCGAGCATGCCAGCAACATCAGCAACCTGTGTCTGGAGATTCGACGCTATGAGAAAAATTATATCATCGGCAATGCCCAGGATGACTACGATACCGCCGCCACCTTTGTTGATCGGGTCATCGAGTACATTCAGGATATAAAAAAGGATATTGACAGCGAAGACCACAATACTCTCGTCAGACTGGAGCAAATGATTCAGCAGTATATGGTCCATTTACGCGACCTCAGGAATGATTGTACCGGCCCCTTTTCGTTAGCCGACTGCAGTGACAGAGAAGCGCTCCAGAACCTGGGGGCTGATATGGTGACTCTTGCCGAAAGACTTGCTCAAGATTCACAGGCGGCGGTAGAAAAGTTCGCCAGGGAATCGAAGTTCAAACTTACGCTCTATTTCTCCTTTCTTATCGTGTTTAGCTTGAGCGGCATGATCGTCTTTTTCATCACCATAGGTAGGCGCTTGAAGATCCTTGAAAGTGCAGCAAATGCCATTGCTACAGGTGATTATAAAAGCTTACCTGAAAGCAAGTTGAACGATGAGGTCCAAATAGTATTCAAGGCGTTTGATCGGATGGTTAACGTATTGGAGGAGCGGCAGGAACTACTGTTTCAAGCTGAGAAGCTGTCATCTATCGGCACCCTGACATCAGGCGTGGCGCATCAACTCAACAACCCCCTCAACAATATCACGACGAGCTGCCAGCTTGCCTTGGATGAAATGAAAGAGCAGCAGGATGCGGCCTTCGTGTGTAAGCTGTTGAATACCATCGAGGCGGAAACCCAGCGAGCTGCTGAGATTGTCAGGGGATTACTGGAGTTTTCAAGACGCGATATGTTCGCCCAGCGCCCGGTTTCATTGAAAAATCTCATTAAAACTGTCGTCGGTCTCGTTATCAGTGATGTGCCGACAGGCATACGGATTATAGAGGATGTTCCCGATGATCTCACTGCCAATATCGACGAGCAGAAAATGAAAGACGTATTTATTAACCTCATTATCAACAGTATCCAGGCGATAAAAGAGGAGACAGGAACTATCGTTATTGCTGCGGAACGTGACATTGAAAATAATGATATCGTCATCAATATTTCCGATACGGGGAATGGCGTTAAGGAAGAATACATACAGCAGATTTTCGATCCATTTTTTACCACTAAAGATGTCGGCAAGGGAACCGGCCTTGGTCTTGCAGTAGTGTACGGCATAATCAAAAAGCATCAGGGTACCATTTCTGTAAGCAATAATGAAAACAAAGGTGCGACGTTTACTATTACGATTCCGCATGCGTAGTCTATTGAACCACATCGGTTCGTCAAAAAGCCAAGTGGTGACTCTATGAAAGAACAGATAAGAATACTTCTTGTTGATGACGAAATCATTAATCTGGAGAATATACGTCACTACCTCATCAAACAGGGGTATTCACTGCAAATTGCCGAAAACGGTTATATCGCGATGGAACTCATCGATAATCACCTTTTTGATCTGATAATAACCGATCTGAAAATGGAAGGTGTGGATGGCTGCCAAGTAATGGAATATTGCAAACAGAAGATACCGGAATCAGAAGTAATCATCATGACAGGATATGCAACAGTGAACTCGGCTGTTGAGGCGATGGCACGCGGCGCCTACTACTATTTACCCAAACCTATCAAGTTGCAAGAACTCAAGACACTGATCGAGAGGGCATTGGAGAAGAATATGCTCCGCCGTGAAATTTCCGAGCTCAAGCAGCAAATTATGGCGAAAAAGGGGGTAACCCAGTTTGTTGGTCACCATGACAAGATACTCAAGTTAAAAGATGACATTACCACCTTTTCACAACTTGATTGTAATGTCTTGATCATCGGTGAAACGGGGACCGGCAAGGAACTGGTTGCCAGGACTATCCATGAGTTGAGTCCGCGATCCGATCAACGGTTCATGCCGATTAATTGCGCCGCACTCAGCGAGGAACTGGTGCTCAATGAACTTTTCGGTCACGAAAAAGATGCTTTTACAGGAGCATCGCAAGTCCATCATGGTCTCTTTGAAACCTCGAACGGGGGAGTTATCCTGCTCGACGAGATTGGGGAAATGCCCATGATTATGCAGGCGAAGATTTTGCGGGTCCTGCAGGAAAAAAAACTCTATCGGATTGGTGGTACCAAAGAGGTATCCGTCGATTTCAGGACCCTGGCCGCAACTAACAAGGACCTTGAAAAAGAGGTAGCTGAAAAGCGTTTCAGGCAGGATCTCTATTATCGCCTTAATGTCGCCACCATCCATATTCCGCCGCTGCGTGAAAGAAAGGATGACATCCAACTGCTTGTCTACCATTTCCTAGGCAAATATCCAACCGCGGACAACCAGGTGAAGACTATATCAACGGAGGCATTGGAGGCACTTCATAAATACCACTACCCAGGGAATGTCAGGGAACTGGAGAACATCATCGAACGAGCTCTGGCAATCTGCCAGGGGCGAACGATTGAAGCCTGTCATCTGCCGGCAAACCTCAACGGTGCCGGTGATAGTTCACGCTCCCATATACCTGAAAAAATACAAGATGTAACCAAAAGTCTCCAGGAAAATGAACGCGACTATATTCTCAGAATCTTGAAAAGTGTCAATGGCAATAAGACTCAAGCCGCGAAATTGATGGGTATCGACCGGGTGTCACTCTGGCGCAAACTCAACAAGTATAAAGAAGAGGGCCTCGATATCGACCGCCTTTTCCAGGAATGACCATCGAGTTTATTTCTTGAAGACGACGATTGGAAAAAGACAAAAGAAACCGTCAAGGAGATCGACATCTCGGGGATATCCAGGACTGTATTTGTCATTGTTTTTGTAATATGAGATCCCAGAGTGGACCGCTGCGCCCCATGGAGTGAAGACGCTGCACATATTGATACTTTTCCTCCATGGGATAGATACGACTTGGATTTTCTGCAAAGGAGCGGCGCAGTTCTTTGTCGATATATGTTCTGTCGACCTGAGGAGAGTAATAATAGATCGGCGTGATGATATTGGTGTGTGGGGTGATGATTGTTTCGGAAAGGGCCTGATGATAGAGCTTTGTGCCCGGTAAAATGCGCAGGCCGATGGAGGCGAAGACGACGCAATTGGTAAGCTGGGCGATATTGGCAAGACCCTCGTGCACAGTATTCCGGGTCTCCCCAGGACCACCGAAGAGGATAAAATGGGCACAGGGGATTTTTTCCCGGGTGATAGCGTCGTTGACGGCCAATACTTCGGCAAAAGAAAAACCTTTGTTGAGTCCGGCCAGGGTCGCGTCGCTGGAGGCATCCGTCCCAAGTTCCATGGCGGCCATGCCGCTTCTTTGCAAAAGCCGTAATTGGTTTTTTTCTAAATTTCGCGGACGGAAAAAAGCGCACCAGGGAGTGGTGTTACCGGCTCTGATCAAGGCTTCCGCAACCTGCAGATAGTGGCCGCGAGGGTCATTAAACACACCGTCACTGAAAAAAATATAGCGTGCCTGATAATCTTGAACCAGCCGATGGATATCTTCAACCACCTCTTCCGGGTCACGGCAGCGCAATCGTTTTCCTTCTATTGTTGGATAGGAACAGTAGGCGCAACCGTAATTACATCCGCGTTTGGTCTGTACGCTGAGCATACCGCCATGATCAACATAGTAGCGGGTGATGTGTTTCGAGAAAAGTGGACGGCAGTCGGGGAAGTTTTCCAGGCTGTGGGAGAAAAGCCGCTTGTCCGGTGCATCGTTGCGCAGAATTTTATCGATGAGTTCCGGGAAGGCAATTTCTCCCTCGCCGACAATACCGTAATCTGCGCCGAGATAACGCAACAGTTCTTCGGGCATTATGGAAAAACCGGGTCCCCCCAGAACGACAGGGGCGGGGCAATGGGCTCTGACATTGCGGATCACTTCAACAATATCCTCTACCATTGCCCTGGTTGAAGTGCTGCTTGTGCTGTCGATATTGCGAATTGATATACCGACGACGTCGTAACTGTTGCTACTCAGCATGTCAACAAGCTCGTCATATCCCTGTGAAGCTAAAATGTCACAATGATCCGCTTTATGGCCATACTTTTGTAAAGCACCCATGATGTAGGCCACACCCATCGGGTAAACCGGGTATGGGCTCCGGACCATGTTCGCTGAGATAAGTAGACAATGTGCCTTTGGGGCCGGATGGAGTTCTGTCATAATGGCCTCTTTGCTGATGGGTGTCCCGACTCATACTGATATACATTAAGAAGAGTAATCAATTATATCGAGGCGCGTATGGTGTTGTGATAAAAAAGAGCGAAGGATCTCATTCGCTGTCTCCGATACGTTTATTGGTCGAGGTGAAGCGCAGGAAGGAGGGCAGATTGCGTAAAAAACGCAGCCAACTGTCCGGTGACTTCCACAGCATGGTAATATAGCTCCACATTACCCTGGGACGCTGAAAATGAGAGCGGTAGAAATCGACGAACAATTCCTCCATCCTCGCCTGTTCCAGCCCTTTGGGAATAAACTGGAACTGCATGCAGTCCATTTTTTCCCAGTCCTCATGGAAGGTGCCCAGGCTGTCGCCGTTCTCTTTTATTTGCCTGTAAACCGGAGAGCCCGGAAACGGCGTGAATTTCGCCAGGTTAAAATCATCAATGGGCAGGGAAAAGACATACTTTTTGCTTTTTTGTATACTGGCTTCTGTTTCGCCCGGCAACCCCATCATCAGTAAACCCTTTACCCGGATTCCCGCTTTTTTGATCAAGGCGATTTTCTGCCGCATCATCTCCAGATCCGGATTCTGACGGTGCGCGGCCAGCAGTTCTTCATCTCCGGTTTCGATTCCGAGGCTGATCATCCAGCAACCGGCGGCTTTCATCAGCTGCAGCAATTCAAAGTCGAGATGCTCTGCCCGGGCGGCACAGTTGAAAGTCATTCCCAGGGGCTCGGCGATCACCTTCCTGCAGAAATCCACCACCCGTTGACGGTTGAAGGTGAACTGGTCGTCATAGAAGTTAAGGTGACGGATGCCATAGGATTCGCGCAGATAGTGCAGGTGCCGATAGAGATAGTCGGCCGAGTTGTAACGAAATGTTCTTTTAAAGACCGACCTGTCGCAATAACTGCAGGAATAGGGACAGCCTCGGCTGGAAAGGCAGCTGCCGTTGGGCGCTTTGGGATAGTTGAAGATGGGCAGGGTGTAGGCCTCGGGATAACCGGTCAGTTTAGCATAATCGGGAAAGGGCAGAGAGTCGAGGTCGAGCAGATTTTTCCTTCTGCCGGTGAAAAATGGTTGTCCGGTCCGGTCGCGTAACACCAGTCCTTCCACATTCTTTAACTGATCAGCCGGGGTGGCAAGCAGTTGACGAAGGGTTTCCTCTCCCTCGGCGACCACTACGTAATCTATAACGGAATATTCCTGCAAAACCTGTTTCTGCACGGCGGAAACATGTACGCCACCAAAGACAACCTGAATTCCAGGCTGGTTTTTCTGGGCCAGCTCAGCCAGTCGCACTCCATCAAAAAAACTGGAAGTGGTGCAGGAAAAACCGATGAATGACGGTGTATGTTCGAGGAGATAGCTGACAAGCAGCTCATCGGAATCGGGATGGGCATAACAGTCGATGATATCGTTCTCAAAACCGTGGCTGGTGAGATAGGCAGAGATTGAAGCAAGTCCCAGCGGCGGCATGATATTTGCGATCCGGGAGATATCCTGATTTGCCGATTTAGCACTGTAGCCCAGCGGATGAACAAGTAAAATGGTTTTTTGGGTGGATATCTTCTTCACGTTCTATACCTTTTTTGAAGTGAGGTGTTGATACTGAAAAGTATACGGTGGGTTGCCAACAAAATTTATTCATTTTTGGCGGCGGAGGTTTCCTCCAGTACTATTTTTATACCAGGCCACGGTTGATGGTAAAGAATGGTTTCGGCAGCTTCACCCGTTAGGTGTCTTCTTTCTATCATCCAAATGGTAAATGGTCCGTTACGGCGATATTTTGTCCAGCTGTGGTCTTCGTTTTCCAGGTGACAGAGTCGATAGAACCAGGATCCATCACAGGGCTTTGTTGCCGGTTCCTGAAAATAGATACGAGCTAAAGCTGCAGAGAGAAAAGCGGCGAGAGTCGAATCCTTCAAGGGGCCAGTGGCCAGGTCGGGGTTGTGTCGACCAGCTGGTGTTGTCTCTGCTTCGAGCAGTTTGACTCCGGTGGCATCGAGCAGTCCATAGCGGAGGCCATTCTCCGTTTGACGTATGCCGATGAGTCCTGAAAATCGTGTGTTCTCAAATTGTTGAATGCGAATGCTGAGGAGTTTGCCACTCAGCCTGTCTTCTTTAAAGGCGCTGTCAGTGTAGGTTGCCGTCGGCATAGAGCAACCACTCTGAAGAACAAGAAGAACAAGAAGAACAAGAAGAAAAGAGAGAGAAACGGGGGAAACCAACAGTGTCATTTTCATCATCATCCTCTTTTGGCGAAAGCCAGCAGCGAGGGGCTGACCAGAATTGCCGTAGGCCAGGCAACACCAATGCCGACCAGCACCGTCACCCCAAGGGCATGAAGTGCCGGATGGCCGGCAAAGGTCAGAACGCCGAAGCCGATCAGCGAACTGGCGGCACAGATGCTCACTGCCCGGCAGGATGCCGTCTGCAGACCATTAAGTTTAGCGCAGACAGTGAAAATACCATAATCAACGCTCAGGCCAATGACCATTATTCCCATGATGAGGTGCATCATATTCAACTCTCTGCCGGCGAGGAAGCAAAATATCGACATAGCGGCAAGTGCCGAGGTAACCGGGGCCAGCACTGCAACAACTGCAGCACCATTGCGGAATTGTATTATGACCAGTAATGTTATAATCAGTCCGGCGGCAACGGACAAGTTGACGACATCATGACGGAGCTGTTCCTCCACCTCGCTCCGCCATTTTTTCGTGGCGAGGATGTTGATGCCGTCAGCCTTGCCGAAGTCCTGGAGTCGTGCCAGGAGCTGGTCGTCTATTGCCGTGGTGGTCATGGCCAGGTAGGTGTCTTCCTGTGGCGGAGTTGTGTCTGGAACTTTCAGCATTGAGGAAAACAATGGCTGCAGGGGACCCCCTAGAAATGCTTCGGGGACAAGCTGCCGCGGCGCACTGTCCAACCAGGAAAAGAATGGCGTAAAAGCATTTTCGCTGAAACCACGGGCGTGTGCGGCGGCCGTGAATCGCTGTTCAAACTGATGACGGTGTTCTTCCCAGAAGTGTTGCCACTGCCGCAGGTTTTCTTGCTGAGCGGCGGGACCAGGCAGAAGGGGAGAGAAAGATTGAAATGTATCCATGTCTTCTTCGAGCAGAAAGCGGAACACCCGCTGGTTCCGGTCCAGTACCTCATCGAGGCTGTCGCCCGTCACAATAATAAAAGCCTGCTCACCACCTTGTCCCCAGGTTGCCGCGAATTGACGTTCATCTTCTTCAATTTTGCCGTCCGGCACATCAAGTGCCTGCAGGTCGCCGTTGTATTGCAGTTGCGGCCAGGTCAGTACTCCTGCTGTCAGCAGAAACAGCCAGGCAGAAATAACTCTCCCCGGGTGTTGCGGAGCGAATCCGGCCGGCCATTGTTTCCTGAGGCTTCGACTATGGTGGCTTCCGTGAAAGCGGGTTATGGTAGGAATTGCCAACCAGGCACACAGGGATGCCGATAGTATGCCAAAAAGGGCCAAGAGAGCCATTTGCTGATGGCTTGGCACCTGAGAGAAAAGCAGAACAATAAACACAGAGGATGTGGTCAGCAGGGCATATAGCAATGGGCGTGCAATTTTTTTGAGTGCTTCCTGCTGTGTTCCCGATTCTGTAGTGAGGGCTATATAGAGATGAATGGAAAAGTCAACCGCGATGCCCAGGAGAACAATGCCAAAGCCAAGGGCAAGGCCGCCCAGTTTACCGTGCACAAGTGCCGCCAGCCCGACAGCCAGGGGGGCGGCCATATAGGGTACACTGACAACGACAAGGGCCCGAATGTTGCGCAACGTAAAGCCAAGCAGCAGGATGAGGAGCAGTGTTGCCGCAGGCAATAGAATCCGCAGATCGTTTTTGATAACCCGGTTGTTGGCCAGTGTATGGGGCAGGCTGCCGATGATGCGTGCCTCGACTCCAGGGGCAAGTGCCCCCTGCAAGGCATCGTGGATACTTTTTTCCACCATACCTGCCTGGTTCGGGTCAGTGAGGGAAGTGTTGCTTTCGGCCATCAGCAGGCAGCTTGTACCGTCTCTGCTCATGAAGAAGCCTTCGTTAATCTGCAGGGAAAATTCGGACTGCATATAGCTGAGCTTGTGCAGGGCCACAGAGAGAAAACCCAACGGATCACTCTGTACCTGTTTTTTCATGGCGATACCGGCTGGACTGTTCAGGAGGGCAAAGGAGTTGTCTAAGCCTTCTTCCACACCCTCCTTTGATATCAGGTCACCGATCTTTTCTAAATCATGGTTGTCGAGCAAGAATGGCAGAGAGGGTTGCAGTGCGGTAAAAAGAGCGAACTCATACCCTTCCTCCAGATGAGACAATACATAGGAAAAATGTCCGCTTTCCTGGAGCAGCTCGCCCAGTTTTCCGGTGCTTTCCTGCAGAACATTTCTGCTGTCTGGCTTAGAGGATGGTGTATCGGGGGCGTTGGACAGGGAGATAAAGACCCGGTTAACCAGGCCCATCTGCTGCAGCAGTTGCAGATCTCCTCGGACAGCCTCTCCGGGGAGCAGGTCAAAAGCCTCGTCGCTCAGCTGGAGGTCCTTGCAAAGAAAGAGACCCAGGCAGAAAACCAGCAGAACAACGAACCGGCGTAAAAAAACCGCTGTTCTAGTCATTTGTAGCACAGGTCGTGAAAAGGATTTCTGCTGGAGAATTATTCAAAACACAGGAGTGAAAAGTGATAAGGGTGGAATCGCCGCCCGGTTCCCTGATCTCGACGACTTCGGGTTGTCGGTCAACCACTGAGAAAGTTATGAAGACGGCATCAATATATTCGGCAACGGTGTCATCTTGCGGGCTGATCCGCAAAGTGGCGGGGCCCGTTTTTTCCAGAAGGTAGAGATCTTTAAGCTTGGAATAATCGCCACCCAGCCAGAGCCAGAGCTGTTCCGCTACGGTCCGCATTATCGGGTCGGAGCCCAGATCGAAATGAACCGGTGGCGTATCGCCGCTGCAGCGTATTCCCTGGTCTCCGCTGAAAATAAGAACAGAAGGAAGAGGCTTGCTGAATTCCCAGCGGAGTCGGTCGGGCCTGGCGACGCTTAAAGAGCCGTAAAACAGCACCGGTTCCGCGAAAAGAGCAAGGTTCCTTTCCTGGACGAAATCGCAGGAGAAAGTTGCGACCTTGTCGGAAGCGCTCTGGATTTCATCCAAGAATCGCTGTAATTTTTCAGGCTCAGCTGCCCATGGGGACACGGGAAATGCTGTAAAAAGTATTGCGCCGAGCAATAAGGATAGTACCAGTCGCTGAGAAAAACGAAAGATGTGTTGCCGGTATATCATGTTAGTTGAGGCTCCCCCCTGCCCTGCGAAGCTGCACTGCCGAAACATACTCTCCAAAACCAAGTACCAGAATGGTATCGTCGGGTGTGTCTAAAGGAATGTCTTCCCCTCCACTGAATGCACCGGGCACTGTACCGTCTTCGAGAAAGGCAACGGCAAGAGCTGCCGCCATCGCCGAGGCGGAGGCAAATTCTCCGGTGAACTTGCGATACGGGACCACCGCTATGGAGAGGTCGGCAAGCTGCAGAAAACGGTTGAGCTGTTCGTTTCCTTCCTGTCGCATGGCATACGGGATGCCGGCCATGATAAGGGCGCATCTTTTTTGGAGGCTCTCTGTTCCACCAAGTGCTTCCAATAGCGTCTCAAGTACTCCCGCAGCTTCCCCCTTTTGGTAGAAAGGTATGGATATCATGCACTTGGAGTTTACACTGTTTCTACCGAGGCAAAAAGCCGCTCCGCCGTCGGCAAGGGCGGCATCAGGTTCTATGGAGGAGTCAAAGAGAGGAGAAAAGACCTGGTGTCCTTCATCGGCGCCAATGAGAAGGGTGGGGCAGTCGGAGTCCTGTGCAACAAGGTCCGCGCTCAGTAATGCCTGCTCAAAAGAGTAATCTCCACCGCTGGCGGTAATATTTGGCCCGGTGGCGCCAAACAGCATCGCTGCCTGGCCGGCGGGACTGTTGTGGACCGAGCCGACAAAGTCGGTGGGGCTTGGAAACTGTTCCTTGGAGCTGCTCAGACGCTCCAGGAAATCATAGGTTTCCGAGAGAGCGCCCCAGCCTGTACCCATAAAAACAGAGGCCGGCGTATCCGTCGCCCCGCTGTCTTGCTGTGCTGCCACGGCAAGAGCCAGGGTCAGACGCGGTAAACGTTTCAGGCGGCGCGTCCGTTGCGGCGGCAGGTTTTGCGAAATGGTGTCCAGAGTTGCCATGCCGGCGGCGGATTGACCGCTTTTTATCATAGCCAGGGTAGAGGTGGTGTCTCCTGCTCCGGAAAAACAGGAAAAACCATGAACGGCCAATCCTGCTTTGGGCGGCAAATCGGGGTGTTTTTTTGCACTTGTACCTGGTGCTCCGATTATCACAGAGCCATTGTTGCCGCCGAAACCAAAGGAGTTGGACAGAACTGTTTGTACCGGGGCCTGCTGGTTTTGAAGTGGTTCGCGTAAAGGGGCGAGTCCCAGTTCCTGGTCGACACTTAATAAGCCGGTGTTGCCAGGCAGGAAATTATGTGATACGGCAATCGTCGACACCACAGCCTCAATCGCTCCGGAAGCAGCCAGGGAGTGGCCCGAGGCTCCTTTGATTGAAGAAAGTGGGGGGAGTTTTGTAAATACACGGCGCACTGCTTTTGATTCGGCCAGGTCGTTATCCGGCGTTCCTGTGCCGTGCAGGTTGATATAGCCGATACCATCGGGCTGCAGACCGGCATCCGCCAGAGCTTTTACCATTGCTGTGTATGCGCCCTGGCCATCCGGGTGCGGTGCAGCGGGGTGGTACGCATCACAGGAAAGTCCGGCCCCGAGTAACTCAGCTATGGGGCGATCCGGTGGGGTGATGCTCAGCAGCAGCATTCCGGCACCTTCGGCCACCACCATACCCTGCCGATTTCGATCAAGTGGTTTGGAGCCGTTACGGTCGACCAGTTGCAGAGAGTGGAAGCCGAAATATGTCAGCCTGCTTAAGGAATCGACTCCCCCGACCAGGACTGTGGCGGCCTTACCGCTCCGCAGCAGCGCCATTGCCATGGTGATGGCGACAGCTCCGGAGGAGCAGGCGGTGGAAACCGTCAGAACCGGGCCGACACAGCCCAGCTGTCCGGCAACAAAGGTGGTAACACTGTTAAGGCCATGATCACGATACAATATTTTGTTGTTTTCGTTGGATCTCAGCAACTGCTCCGTGGTGGCTATGCCCCCGGTGGTTGTGCCTATGATGATTGCCTCGGGAGGCTGCCCGCTGCCTGCCATGGCCTGCTCTGCGGCGAGCAGGGCAAGCCGATGCGTTCTGGGCGGGGAAGATCGGTGTCCCAGGCCGGCGACCTGACCAACCGGCAAAGGGCTGCCATGCAGGAGTGGGAAGAGCTGCAGAGGACTGATGGCAGAGCGGTTGTGGCGCAGGAATGTTTCCGTTGCTGCCGGCCCGGATCCAAGTGCGCTGATAATACCTGTTCCGGCAACATAGATTGTTCTGTTTATCAAGAAGAGGCCTTGGTTTGGTTTTTGTGTATATAGTCGGCAAGGTCGGTAAGTGTGGAAAAGACCTTTTCACCAACCTCCTGATTGTTAATAATTATGCCATAGTCTTTTTCCACCATAACCACCATCTCCAGAACATCGATGGAGTCGATGCCGAGTTCGCCGCCTACCAGTTGGGCATTTTCATCAAAATCCTCAGGAGAGACGTCCTGCAGGTTGAGAATATCAATAAGTTTTACTTTGAGTTCGTCTATGAGTTGTTGCATAATATTTTTCTATTTGAGTAGTATGGTATCCGTCTTAAGCGGTGTTTTGACGCACCGTGCCTGTGTATTTTTTCTGACGCTGACAAGTGGCTTTTTTTAGGCAGTTTGAGAGAAGCAATACGCCACCATCTTATAAAACCAGTAGGAATTTGTCATCAAATTTGGTGGCGATATCGGAAATAATGAAGTAATAGTGTCGCATAGTAACCATGGAAACAACGCCTCTCACCGAACTCAGTCTGGAAGACCTGCTCCCTCATCGGGGTACTATGTTGTTGGTAGGCGAGGTCCTCGAGGTTGACCGCCAACATGCTCTGACGATCTGTCGGGTAGCTGCATCATGGCCGATGGCTGATAAAAATGGAGTTTCTTCTTTGATTTTAGTCGAGCTGGCGGCTCAAACCGCCGGAGTATATAATGGTTGGGACAGGATACAGACCAAGGGGCGTCATTCCGATCCGACGGGGTGGCTGGTAGGCATTAAAAAAGCGGAATTTTTTATCGACTCTCTGCCCTGTGGTGGCAGCATTGTTTGCCGTGCCGAAAATATCAACAATTTTGATAATCTGCGGGAAGTGTATTGCGAACAGTATATGGACAAAAAGTTGATCGGCAGGGTGACGCTGCAGCTGTTCCAGGAATAAAAAAAACGGAATACTATGACGGAAATACAGGAAGAAAAAGTTGCCATGATAACCGGTGGCAGCAAGGGGATCGGTCGGGCGATCTGTGTCGAACTGGCTCAGCACGGCTATTATGTTATAATCAACTTCATGAGTGACCGGGATGGCGCGGAGCAGACCCTTGCGGCCCTGCAGCACCATGGTGGTCGAGGCGAGATCTATCAGTTCGACGTCAGGGATGGTAAAGCGGCAGAAAGCGCCGTTGAGGATGTCGGCTCACGATTTGGTCGAATAGATGTGCTCGTCAATAACGCCGGAATCATAGCTGATGGCCTGTTTATGATGATGTCGTCCCGGAACTGGCACGCAGTTATCGACACCACTCTGGATGGTTTTTACAATATGACCCGACCGGTGCTGGAGAAGATGGTGCGCCGGCGCAGTGGGTCTATAGTTTCCATTTCATCCGCCAGTTCAATGATGGCCAACAGGGGACAGGCCAACTATTCAGCGGCCAAGGCGGGCTTGAACGCAGCCAGCAGATCGGTGGCCGCCGAAGTTGCTCGCCTCGGCATACGTATGAATGTCGTGGCCCCTGGTCTGATTGACACGGATATGATTGAGGCAGCTCCCAAGGAACAGATTAAAGCGATGATTCCCATGGCCCGCATCGGCAGACCGGAGGAAGTGGCCCGAGTTGTAGGTTTCCTCTGCTCTGATGCAGCATCCTATGTGACAGGTCAGGTAATTTCGGTTAATGGTGGAATGTTTTAGGCTCCAATAGTAGACGACAACTTTTTTCAGGACACCCTTTCGAAGTAATTATAATGAAATTTAAACTTATTTATCCCAAATGGCATAAGCTCGACCGGCAGACCGAATTTCATCTGCCACCGCATGGCCCGGTCGTTTTCGCGGCGGCGCTGCCGGATTACGTCGATGTCGACTTTGTCGATGAAAACCTGGAAACCATTGATTTTGACGATACCGTTGATTTTGTCGGTATCTCCATGATGCTCACCATTCAGGTCAAAAGAGGCTGGGAGATAGCCGACATCTATCGCCAGAAAGGCGTCAAGGTAATTTTCGGCGGCATTGCCACCATGCTGCATGCCGAAGAGACCATGAACCATGCCGATGCCGTTTTTCTGGGAGAGGCCGAAGGGCGGATGGAACAGGTCCTGCAGGATTTCAGAGACAATGCGTTGCATCCGCTCTATAATTTTATCGATGATCGGCCGGATATTGCCCTGGTTGGTCCGGCGCGTCGGGATATTCTCAAACGTCATCTCTATAATCACAAAGGCGTGCAGATGGTGGATCTGGTGCACGCCTCACGTGGCTGCCGCTTTCATTGTTATCCCTGTGCGGTTTCCTATCTGGGCGGCAGAGAGTTTCGACCACGGCCTATCGATACCGCAATTGCCGAAATGGCAGGAATCGACAACAATCGTCTGTTTATTGTTGATAACTCTCTGGCCCAGGACACCAGATGGGAGATGGTGTTGTTCAAGGAGATGATCCCATTGAAGAAAAAGTGGTGCTCTCATCCCATTGAAGACAAAGCGGAGGTACTCGATCTGGCAGCTCAGGCCGGTGCCTGGTATGTCTACCAGGCGGTCTTTGATACGTCCGATTACATCAAGCAACGGATCAAGCGTTATCATGAACACGGTATCGGCGTGGAAGGCACTATTCTGCTGGGATTGGATGACCATACCGAAGATTTTATCAAACGGTTGGTGGATTTTTTGCTGGAGATCGAGCTTGATCTGGCCGAATTCACGGTATTAACCCCCTTTCCACATACCAAAGCTTATACTGATTTAAGCCGCGAAAATCGCATTCTCAGCCATGACTGGAATGACTACTCCGCCGATAAGGTTGTGTATCAGCCCAAGAACATGAGTCCGCAGCGTCTGCAGAACTTGCTCGACTATGCCTGGAACACCTTTTATCAGGATGAACCGCAGCGGTTAAAAATGGCAAAATTGTTTAAACAGGTGGTTAAAAAGGAAATGGAGGATAACACCTTCAAGCCGAGGGACAGAACCCTTGTGGGACAGTCGTTCGGCAGAACGGCGACAAGGCAAGATGAGCGCTGAGAGTTGCAGTGGTACGAAAAAGGCCCTGGAAGATCTGTTGTGCGGACCCAGATTTCCGGACAAAGAGTATAGTCATGGCGTCACGTTTGCGGAAGTGTACAGCATGGCGGCGAAGTTGCGCCTCGCCCTGACTGATGATCCCCGGCTCGGCTCTGCCGCAATCTGCCTTGCCGTGGAGAACAAGGCGGTTATGGCGGCTGCGCTTCTTGCCGTACTTGGTGGCGGGCCAACCCTTCTGCTGCCTTATGCTTTCTCGGCCCAGGTGCTGCTTGGGCTGCAGCAGACCACCGGTTTTACCTTGGCCCTGGCCGATGGGGCCGTGGACCTTCCCGAGGGAGTACGACCTGTAGATTTACCGTCTACCGGTTCAGGAAGACCGTCATGTCCTGCTCTTTCTCTCCGCTCGGAGTTGCTGAAAATTTTCACCGGCGGCTCGACAGGGACGCCGCAACTCTGGTCCAAAACCGTTGAAAATATCTTTAGCGAAGGTCTCTTTCTAGCCGGTCGCTATCATATCACCGAAGGCGACTGTCTGCTGGCCACTGTTCCCCCTTATCATATCTACGGACTGCTTTTTTCCGTCGTGGTACCGTTACTCACTTCAGCGACGGTAGTAGCAGCCACCCCCTCTTTTCCCAACGAGATCGCCTCGGCCGCCGCCGAGCATCGGGTTACCGTCCTTGTCAGCGTACCGCCGCATTATCGGGTCTTGCAGCAGCAGAAGATGCAACTGCGACTGGCCTTTTCTTCTGCGGGGATGCTCGATCAGCAAGATAATGAACGTTTTTGCAGGCGAAACGGAGTTGGCGTGGTGGAGGTATATGGGTCCACAGAAACGGGTGGCATTGCCGCGCGCGACAGATCGCGCGGCGAAGAGTATTTTACACCTTTTGCGACGGTAGACCACAGGATTACCGACAACCGGCTGGCGGTACGGTCCCCGTACATATCACCTGACTTGCCTGTCGACAAGGAAGGTTTTTATCTCACCGCTGATCTGGTAAAGGCCGGTGTAAGCAATCAATTTTCTCTGCAGGGTCGAGCCGACAAAGTGACTAAGGTTGGCGGCAAGCGGGTCGATCTCGACCAGATCAGTCTGCTGTTGAAAAAGGAACCGGGCATTGTGGACTGTGTGGTCACGGCTTTACCCGAAGCCGGTGGCAGGGGCCACAGAATTGGAGCGTTGATTCAGGGAGAAACCGCGGATATAGCATTGATGCAAAAAAATCTGGCCGAAACCCTTGAACCTTATGCTCTGCCACGACGGATTAAAAAAGTGGAGCAGATCCCCATCACCGGAAATGGGAAATATGACTGGGCCGCCATTGTCAGCCTTCTTGAAGCATGAGTGATATTCGCCATAGCCTGGCCGTGGGATATGCCTGTTTGGCAGCCTCGGCCGATCTTCTTGATAGAATCAACGTTTTCCCCGTGGCCGACGGAGATACCGGAACCAATCTGCGTATCAGCCTGGCGCCTTTTCGAGATACCGTAAAGGACGGCCCATTGATGAAGGAGCGCCTGGCACGGTGCGCCACCGGCAACTCCGGCAATATCGCCGCGGCCTTTTTCGGCGAGTTCTGCCGGACCAAAGAGCCCGTTCAGTTGGCGGAAAGGGCGTTACAGGGAAGGAACAAGGCCTGGCAGGCCATTGGTGAGCCTCTGTCTGGGACCATGCTCACGGTTTTCGACAGCCTGGCCTCTGCACTGGCATTGCAGCAGAGAGATTCGATCTGCTATGCTACACTTATTGCCGATCTGCAACAGGCGGTGCGAGAGACAACCCAATTGCTCGATAATCTCAAAAATGCTGATGTCGTCGATTCCGGCGCTCTGGGCATGTACGTTTTTTTTGAGGGATTTTTCAGGAATCTTACCGGCCGCACGGACCAGCCCGACTCCATCTTCGATCTTTTTGCCGGCAGCCTCAGCATTGCTCCGTCGTTCCAAGCCCCTATATCCCACGATTATTGTGTCGATACTGTTATCGAAATGACGGCAGAGCAGAAGAGTGGACGGGAGAATTTCACCGATCTTGGTGAGAGTGTTGTGGTGGTACATGGCGACACATGTGTAAAGCTTCATGTCCATACTCCGGATCCTGCCGGTTTGCGGCACCGGCTTGCAACTCTTGGAAATATAGTCAAATGGTCCGATGAGGTCATGGTGCACGAGGGGTTACCCGAAAGAAGCGGACAAACACCTCTCCATCTTGTAACCGATGCGGCAGGTTCGCTGAGCAGAGGAATGGCCAGGCATCATGGCATCACCTTGCTGGACAGTTATATCATCATAGGTGACGATTCCAGGCCCGAAAGTCTGTATAGTGCGGAAGAGATTTATCCCCTGATGCGTCGCGGAAAGAAGATAACCACGGCCCAGGCTTCCACCTTCGAGCGACGGCAGTACTACCGCAATATCTGCCGTCAGTTCGGGCCGGCACTCTATCTGGCGGTCGGTTCCGCCTTCACCGGCAACTATGCTGCTGCCGTGGCCTGGAAAAACGAATATGACACCGACGATCTCTTCACGGTGGTCGATACGGGAGCGGCCTCCGGGCGGCTGGCACTCATTGCCCTGCTTACCGCCAGATTTGCAGAAACCGCCTCCTCTGCTGCAGAGGTGCGCCAATTTGCAGGTCAGATTATCGAACGCTGTGAGGAGTATGTTTTTATTCATGAACTGAGATATCTGGTGGCAGGCGGCCGAGTATCACGAACTGGTGGCTTTTTTGGAGATCTTTTGTCGATGAAACCCGTCATCAGTCCTACCCGGTCCGGAGTAAAAAAGGCCGGTGTTGTCCGCAGCACGGCGGGGCAGCTTGCTTTTGCCATGGACAAACTGAAGGAAAAGTATGATAGTCTCGCTACACCGGTTGTCATGCTGCAATATTCCGATAACCGTGACTGGGTGGTGGCGAATGTCCAACCACAAATCAAAGCACTTCTTCCCGAAGCGGAAGTTCTGCTTGCTCCTCTCTCTTTGACCTCCGGAGTTCATATGGGACCAGGTACCTGGTCAATGGCTTGCGCTTCCTTCTAATGATACCTGTGACCATGAATCCAGCCGTCATAATTCCTGTCTATAACCACGGCCTGCAGATCGTTGAGGTTGTGCAAAAGGCCGCCCTGCTGGGTTGGCCGATTTTTGTTGTGGATGACGGTTCCACGGACTCTACCGCTTCGACTCTGCAAACACTGAGCGGGATCATGGTCTTGCGTCATGAAAAGAACCAGGGAAAAGGAGCGGCTTTACTCAGCGGCTTTACCGCAGCATGGGAGCAAGGACACGACTTGGTCATCACCATAGACGGAGATGGCCAGCATAATCCGAAGGATGCCCCGCTTCTGCTACAGACTGCCCGACAAGGTGGTAAACGCTGTCTCGTTATCGGCAGACGACAGGGCATGGATGATGCAGCGCATGTTCCCTGGACCAGCCGATTCGGGCGTTCGTTTTCCAACTTCTGGGTATGGGCTGCCGGCGGGCCTCGAGTGGGAGACTCCCAGTCCGGTTTCAGGCTTTACCCTCTGCCGGAAACTCTGCAACTTGTGACAAAGGCCAGGCGGTACCAGTATGAGGTGGAAATTCTGGTAATAGCTCGACGTCAGGGAATTGTGATCAGAGAGGCGCCCGTGGGGGTTATCTATCAGGCGAAAGGAAAGCGTATCAGCCATTTTCGTCCCTGGCTGGATTTCTGCAGAAACGGCATCACCTTCAGCAGACTTATCTGGGACCGTTTGTTATCCGGGTTGAGGTCATGAGTAATTTCTGGTACACAGTGATTGCAAGGGCTGCCGACCTTTGTGGGTCCTGGTTGTTTACGGCTGTTTCCCGCTGTATTGCAACCGGTTATTTTCTGTTGTCGTGGAGACGTGTTCAGGAAAGCAGACGTTTCTATAGCGTCCTTTTTCCCCGACGAGGACTACTTTTTCACCTTTACTGTACCTTCAAGCAATACCAGAACTTTACCACCATTCATTTTGACAGGTTTCTGAAGGAACGGAGCGGAGATGTGACCTATTCTTCCGTGGGCTTACCAAAGCTCGACGAAGTGATTGGTCGACAGGGCGGCATTTTGTTGATGTCCCATCTCGGCAACTGGGAAATGGCTGCCGCGCTGTTGCAACAACAGCGGAAAGATCTGCAGTTATTACTCTATATGGGAGTAAAGGAAAAAGAGGGTGTAGAGCGGCTCCAGAAAGAAGAGTTGCGCCGCTCCGGAGTAACAATCATTGCAGTTGACAAGGAAGACAATGCCGCTTTTTCGGCTGTTTCAGGAATTCAGTTCTTGCGGGCGGGCGGCCTCGTTTCCATGGCTGGAGATATTGTCTGGCGCAGTGACCAGCGTAAGGTATGTGCCCAGTTCCTGGGCCACGACGCCTACCTTCCCGAAGCGCCTTTTGTTTTCAGTCTGGTGTCCGGTGCGCCGCTTTTTGCCTTCTTTGCCTTTCGTACCGGTACAAACAGCTATGAATTTATCCTGTCCGGTCCCATTGCCGTCACTGCGCCGGCACGCAGTGACAGGAGAGATGCCATTTCCTGCGCCGCCCAGCAGTATGCCGATCTGCTGGAGAAATCCTTGCGGCGGCATCCCTTTGAATGGTATCATTTTAACCGGTTTATCCATTAAAAAGGCACTTTTCAGGTTCTGTTGCCAGCGAGACAGGATTCAAAAATGTACCCGCATATGTGTGCCATTCTCCGTAGCAGCAGATTTCGCCGTGCCGGAAGTGCAGTAATTTCTTTTGTAATTGGCAAAAACTGTGTAGTATCGCATACTGCTGTTTTTGTCTGTTTTCAATGATAATCTCGTAAAAAGTCATTGAAGGTGCCGGGATGGGCTCTGTAAAAAGGTTGATATACTAGGCGTAGTATCTGAAACGGCGATTCGGCAGTACATGTGGTACGGCGAATCGCCGTTTCAGATCTACAACGACGTAGATCGAGCTTTTTACGAGTCCATCAATACTTACCATCACTCTTGCTTCTATTATGACCACAGAAGAAATTCGCGATACTATCATTACAATTCTCACCGAAGATTTTGAGTTCGAACAACCGGGATTGAACGACAATCTTCGGGATGACCATGGTTTTGACAGCATCGATGCCATTGAACTGCTGGGAAAAATTGAAACATCAATCCTGGGCTTTTCTCTGACCCGGGAGGAAAAAGAACAGGCCATGACAATCAGAACAATCAACGATATTCTTGACTATATCGACACGATCAAGAATTCTCGGCAATCATAATTGAAAGCTGTCCGCTATCCATGAAACGACGTGTAGTTATTACAGCCTGCTCCGCCATTACTCCCATTGGATATCAGAAAAGTGATATTATAGAAAGTCTTCGCCGGGGCAGGTCCGGAGTGCGTCCTCTGCGTGACGACGGCCTGCTTACGCAACATATCCACTCCCGTGTCTTTGGTACGGTCGATTATCCTATTGAATACGGT
This sequence comes from uncultured Desulfopila sp., assembly GCA_964446655.1. GTDB lineage: Bacteria > Desulfobacterota > Desulfobulbia > Desulfobulbales > Desulfocapsaceae > Desulfopila_A. Next base: position 62,771 of record CAYUPL010000001.1, on the reverse strand, counting down.
TTTAAGCGCCATTTTCGCAAAACCATGGGGCCGGTGGCATATTATGCCTGCCAGGTTGCCAAGGATGTTCTGGAAAACTCCGGCCTGAGCCGGGAATTTATAACTTCCGGCCGCCTTGGGGTTGCCTTCGGCTCCACCCATGGCAGTCCCACTGTGCAGCGGGATATCTACCAGACCTTTTTTAGTCGGCTGGAGTCACTGTCCTCCATAGGTGCGGTTGATTATCTGCGCTCGATGGTGCATACCACAGCGGTGAATATCACCAGGATGTTTGAAATCACCGGCCGCATCATTTCCTCCTCCACGGCGTGTACCACCAGCAGCCAGTCCATCGGTTACGGCTATGAAATGATAAAGCACGGCATGCAGGACGCCATGATTTGCGGTGGAGCCGATGAATATGATACCACGACCGTGGCTGTGTTCGACAATCTGCTGGCCTGCTCCGTTAAATACAACAACACCCCGAACTGTACACCAAGGCCTTTCGATACCAATCGGGACGGGCTGGTTGTCGGCGAAGGAGGTGGCGCCGTATTGCTCGAAGAGTATGAATCCGCCAAAAAACGTGGTGCAGCTATTCTGGGTGAGGTGCTTGGTTTTTCCTGCAACAACAACGGCGGTGATCTTATTTTGCCCAATCTGGATGGAATTACGGCAACCCTTCGTCTCGCTTTAGATGATGCCGGGATCACGCCTGATGAGGTCGATTTTATCAGCGCCCATGCCACGGCAACAAAAATGGGTGATGTGATCGAAGCACAGGCTATTGCGGCGGTATATGGCGATGGTCCTTTTGTTGCCGGACTGAAAAGTTATATGGGCCACACCATGGGGACCTGTGGCGTTATCGAGTCGATTTTAACGCTGTATATGATGGAGCAGGGTTTTGTTGCTCCCACCCTGAATCTGGACAATGTCGATGAACGTTGCAATATGCTGCGCCATGTCCGGGAAATCACCGCAACAGACATAAGGATTGCTGCGATACAAAATTTTGCCTTTGGCGGGGTCAATACCTGTCTCCTGATAAAAAACGGCAGCATGGTGGATTAACTTCTTTCTCTGTGGTAAAAATGTCTGCGTCGAAACAGCCTGAAGGCTCCCGCCACAGAGTTGGCCGGGGCGATAGAGTTCTTGACTGGGCCGCCACCATGGCGTGCTGGGCCTGGTTTACTCTGGGCTTTGTCATTTTCTTCTCCTGGCGTTATCTTGCCTGGGCGCTTTTTGTAAAAAATCCGGAAATCAAGTTCCAACGCTGGAACTCTTCCTTTTACCGCATCTTTTTTCGAGTGGTCGGCGCCACCATGCCGCGGCAGAAAATTGAAGTCGATAAAAATGTTGCCGACATCACTTCTGCGGTAGTGGTGTGTAACCATCTTTCCTATCTTGATCCGTTGTTACTAATTTCCCTTTTTCCGCGACACAGGACCATTGTCAAAACGAAGTTTTTCAGTACGCCGATTTTTGGCTGGATGATTACCAGATCAGGTTATATTCCGGCTACCGGGGAAGGACGTCTTGCCGGTCGTATGATTCGGCAGATGGAGACCATGGAGGACTATCTCCAGGGTGGCGGTAATCTCTTTATTTTTCCGGAAGGAACCAGGAGTAGAGACGGCCGCATGGGTGAATTCAATACAGGGGCTTTTAAGATTGCCCGAATGTGCAAAGCCCCGCTGTATGTTCTGAAATTAAGCAATACCGATAAGCTCTTTACTCCAGGCAAGTTTGTGTTCAACAGCAGGATTGAGAATACGATCCGTGTTGAACTGATCGCCCATATCATTCCGGATTATCAAAACAATCCGCCCAGTACAGCTGAACTGATGCAAAGGGTGCTGCAGGTCTATGAGGAAAATTCAGGTACAGTTGGAGGTAATGGCCTTCGTCGGCAGGATGACGACGTTGCAAACAGTTGAAGAAGCCTGATGTGGGAACGTGACGTTCCGGCGGGCTTCAACCGTGATCTTGTGGGCTGTTATTCTCGTTGATATAGGCGGCAAGAGTTGCAAGAGACTGCAGCACAGTCCGGCTGGTATTTTCTGAATCCATGCGTACACCATAGGTGTTCTGAATGGTAACGGCAATCTCGAGGGCATCGAGGGAGTCTGTACCAAGAGGGGAATCCGGCCCAATCAGGGGGTCATCGCTGTTGATCTTGTCCATTTCAACATCATGTAGTCTGCAGGTTGTACAGATCAATTCCAGTAATTCTCTTTCAAATGCTTCCATAACGTTATCTACACCAAATTAGCCCGTGGAGCTGTGCCGGTATCACGCATTCGTAATCCCGTGATGCTCTCATGGAGTTGTCCGTCATTGTCGAAAATATCGATATCAAAAACCAGTTCATCCTGTTGCATTGCCGTCATCGTCACCCTGGTAAGATAGGTTGTACCGGGTTGGGTGGGACGATAGATAATCCGTTTGGCAAAACCCACAGGAAACGGGACGAAGTTCACCGCTTGCCGGCCTAAAGCGCAGGCGGCATGCATGGCCCCATCCAACGAAAAAGGAGAGCCGATCAACTCCTCCACAGGATGGCTGAAAGGGAGCTGCGGGGGTTGTAATTTTCCCCAGGCCAGTGTGTCCGTAAGGATGAGAGTATCCTGTAAGGTGTGATAGGCGGAACCAAAAGGAACCATCTCTCTATAAAGTTGTGCCGCATGTATCTTTGTACCGGCAACAGAAGGCGGTGCCGGGTCTATGTCGGGCAGAGCAGGGAACCTATCTGCCGCAGGGAAAAAAACTTCACCGTGTTGCTTGATTCGTGCCATCTTTTTAAATTGCATATGACTCAGCAGTTTAGCTGCCATCCGTCCCGAGGAGTCCACCTCACATTCCAGCAAAGCTGCAACTGTGGCGGAATGGGGCGGGATTTCCAGAAATTTCGCAAAGCTGACATCTTCCATGATCCTGATATCGAGGTGAGGATAGGCGTTGCGGCAATGATCAGCCAGCAAGAGCATGGTTTCAACAGCAGGGAGGACAATTTTGTCGCCGACAAAATGATCTTTAAACCATGGATGCACTGCTATGGTGCAGGGAATACGGTAGCCGCTCATGAATGAGGGAATCCGTTCCAGAGGCTTATGGTTTTCGCATCTATCTCCACAGGGATATGTTTGCTGTTCACAGCACAATGTTTTGTATAACCGGTGCAGCAGATCTCACCGTTGTCGGCTCTGGTAATGAGGTAATCAAACTGCAGCTTGACCAGTTCCATCCGGCCGGGACGTGTATGAATATATATCAGGTCGTCATAGAAGAGCGGCGAGTAATAATTGAGCTCCGTTTTGATGATCGGATAGATAAATCCGCTCTCTTCTATCTCTTTATAGGGGTATTGCGCATCTCGCATCAGCGAGGCACGGCCGAATTCGAAATATCTGAGATAATTGGCATGATACACCACCTGGGATCGATCGGTGTCGACATAGAGTGTCCGCATTTCACAGCGATGCCAGATTTTACCGGTGCCGTTATCTCTGACATAGCAGGGTTTTTCCAAGATTTCCGGTTTAAAAGGTCGAGGCCGCATTTAAACACCTCGCAGGACAATGCAGCAGTTAGTGCCGCCAAAGCCAAAGGAATTGGAGAGTACGTGTTCGTGCGGATGCTGCCTGGCACCATTGGGAACCACATCAATGTCGGCAAAGGCAGGGTCAGGTATATGGTTAACCGTCGGCAGGACTATGCCCTGTACCATGGCTTCAATGGCCAGTGCTGCTTCAATGGCGGCAGAAGCACCAAGCGAATGGCCGACTTGAGACTTGTTGGCCGAAATAGGAATTTTGCTTAAATGTTTGCCGAAAACCGTGCGGAGACAGTCGACTTCGGTACTGTCTCCAGTCGGGGTTGAGGTGCCGTGCGCATTGACGCTGCCGATATCAGCCGGTGAGATTTCGGCATCGTCGATGGCATCTTTCATTGCTCGTACTATGGTCGTACCATTGGGTCTGGTAAAATGATGCGCATCGGAATTCCAGCCGATGCCGGCAATTTCAGCCTTTGGCCTTAAGCCATGGGATATAACGGTTTCTTCGGCGGCCAGCACCAATACCGCACCGCCTTCTGCGAGAACAAACCCTTTCCGGTCCAGGCTGAAGGGTCGTGACGCCTGGGCAGGATCCGCTGCAGCACGGTCTTTAGGGCCGACCTTGATGGTAGCCAGCATATTAGAGAAACCCTGTATGATCTCCGGCACAATGCAGGTCTCGACGCCACCGGCTAAAACAAAATCGCAATCGCCGTCGCGAATCATTCGGGCACCGATTCCGATGGCATGATTGCCGGATGCGCAGGCGCCTTGAGGCGAAAAAATGGGCCCGGTAAAGCCCATCAGCATGCCGGCTTTGCCGGCGGGTAAATTGGCACAGACATTGGGTAAAAGATAGGGACTGACCTTGAGGGGACCGCTGTTGACATAATTATCCACGGCGATGCGATATGAATCCGTACCGTTCAAAGCAGAACCGATCAGGCAGCCGGTTCGCGGGCCGGTAGCGTCGTTTATGGCAAGGCCGGCATCGGCCAATGCTCTCCGGCAAATCTCCATGGTCAGAAAAACGTATGCGGCATTCCATAGAGAGGTCTCCTTGCGGTCAACATACGGAAAGCGGCTTGGATCCCAGTCAGGTATTTCCCCAACCACATTACTGCGGCTTGAGCTTTGACAGCGGGTGAGTTTGCGAAAACCGGCCCGGCCTTCGACAGCACCTTGCCATGTTGTTGTAAAACTGTTGCCGAGTGCAGTTGCCGCATCGTAGCCGACAACAAAAACTCTTCTGTTTTTCGGTGGTTTCATGATTCGAAATTGCTAGGATTTTTTAAAGACTGCACAGGCATTGCAACCACCAAAACCAAAGGAATTTTTCAATACATATGGCTGCTCAAGATAGCGTTTACCCTCGGAGATGCAATCTATGGCAATGTGCGGGTCCGGGGTGTAGTTGATGGTCGGGGGGAGATAATTCTCCTTCATTCCCTGCAAAAGAAAAACAGTTTCAATAACACTCGATGCGCCCATGGCGTGACCGATCAGCGATTTATTGGCGCTGACCGGCGGCATATTTTTGCCGAAGATAGCCTGTATGGCATCATATTCGGTTTTGTCGCCAACACGGGTGGATGCGGCATGAGCATTGATTACCGCGATATCCCTCAGATTCAGGGAAGCATCGACAAGGGCGTCCTCCATGCACTTCTTGATGGTCTCAAAGAAAGGAGCAACAAAATGATGCGCATCGGAAGTCATACCCCAGCCGGCCAGCTCGGCAGGATAGTGCAAACCGTGGGCCTCGGCAAATTCTCTGGCTGCAAGAATCACGGCACCGGCTCCTTCGGAGATCACAAAGCCGCGCCGGTCGGCGGAGAACGGCCTGCTGGCTCTTTCGGGAGGTTCGTTTTCGAGTCCTTTTTTGGGAGAGTAGACGCCGTTCATGGTATAAAACCCGGCCACGATCGGTTCCACCAGGGCAAAGTCCACCGCGCCGCAGATGACGACATCGGCGCGGTTCTGGGTAAGAAACTGCGAGCCGATGAGTATGGACGTCAGTCCGGTGGCACAGGCCGAGATAGTGGCGGTAATTGGTCCCCTGGCCCCTGTTTCAATAGCGACTTTCCCGCCGACCATATTGATGCAGGCATTGGGATTGGTGTAGGGGTGGGGTAGCTTGTTTTTCGATTGAAGCTGTCTGTCGGCATGCAGGATCGCGTCAAGCCCACCTATGGCGGAACTGTAGGTTACCGCGGTGCGCCCGGCTATTTCCGCTGTTAGTTCGATTTGGCTTTGCTGAAGGGCTCGAACAACCGTAAGCAGTGCATATTTAAAGATGGGAGAGGTCCAGGCGGCCTCATGTCTGGCCGAAAGAAAGGGATAGTCAAGAGTGTCAATATCGGGAACCTGGCCGGCAATATGTACAGGAAAGCCTTGCGGCAAAGGGAAACGGGTCAGCGGCCCGATACCGCTTCGGCCCTCAAGGGCTCTTTGCCACTGCTCCTCCAGGTTGCCTCCCAACGGAGAAACAGCATCATAGCCGATAATGACAGCATCTCTTTTGCCCATACGTCTACCAGGGGATAAAGCGGTACAGCTTGGCAAACATTTCGTAGACCTCGATCCAGTTCTGCAGATCTCGAGTGGTTTTGATATGAGCCCGTTTGTTGACCATAACCCAGCTCATATGAGCGGCGCCGTCCTTACAGGTGGCACAGTCACGCGTTTCCGATGTGCAGCAGCGATGCATGGCCTGCAATTCCGACGACCAGCGAATAAAACCTATTAATCGCTTCGGCTTGGGGTTCCGGTTGTCAATAGGTTCCGTGACGGAAGGACATTCCATCCAGCCAAACGATCGTCCCATCATTGTACCGGTGGTGATAACCTCATGATAGTATTTTGAGGAGATCACGGTATCGGGATAACTGTCCAGCATGCCATCCATCTCCTCACGAACAGCAATCAGCTCATCGGGTTGCCACGAAAAACCATCGACTTCCTCGTCATTGGAGAGGAGCTGCATATGGACTTTGAGGCCGACATCCCTGATCTTGCAGATGATTTTTTCCATTTTGCCGAGTTGTTTCGGTGTAATGGTATAGAGATAGTAGGCGTTTGGATCACCCTGATAGTTGGCGCTGGAAATCTTAAAGGTATCTTTGCCGCGCAATATCTTTTCATCGTCGGCATCACCCCACAACGAAATACCGACCATCATGTCGGGAAATCGATTCCGAGGGACCTTGATAAGACCATTGGTGGCACAGAAGGTCGGCAATTTCTTATAAAAGGCCTCAACCCGGTCAAGGCAGAGCGTTGGTTCACCGCCGATCAGGATGGCGAGATTTACGCCTCGATCTATTTCTTTGGTTATAAAATCATGCCATTTTTCGATATCGTTTTCTTCTGCTGCAACCTTGTCCTCTCCGGAGGAAAAAAAGAAACAGCCTTTACAGCGAAGATTACAGCGGTTGGTGACATCGTAAATGGAGCTTCTGATGTTGAGTTTAGAGATTCTCCGGTATCGTCTATACCAGTGTTCATCGAGAAGAGAGCTGACGGTTTTCATAAGTATACTAACTTGTTGGAGGTGGACTGATAAAGGTGTTACAGAGGTTCGACCCTTTATCGTACCCTCTGACCCAGACGGCGAGATAGGTGTCGACATAGTCGAGCCAGGCGGAAAATGTCACAGGGTCGATGGCATGTCGATACATTCTGGCGGTAACGACAGCGCTACCGGCGGCATAATGCCTGCAGTCATCACAATCCGTATCCGGTACGCAGCAGGCGGCCTCTCTATCCCATTGCAGATCTGTGCGGTACTGGCGGAATGATCTGCCGAGTCCGACATCGGTGGAGGGATTTTTACGGGGATAGGAGCAGGAAAAAAGATCGTGCAGTGCTTTGTTGCCGGTATGAGCAACAATATTGTAGGTGGAAAAAAGGACGTTTTGCGGGTAATCCGACAGCAACTCAGCCATAACTTCACGGGTCTTTTGTAAAGTTTCCGGCGTATGACGCAGTTCTCCCTGGTAACCGACAGGGGCGGAAAACATATTGAAGGTTATACGCTGTCCGTTATCGGCCAGAATTCTGGTAACCTCTCGGGATTCATCAATGTTTCTGGGGGTGAAGGTGTAGACGAAAACCGCCCGCGGGTCATTTCTGTAGCTTGCCGTTTGCCGGACAAGCATGTTGGGGGCCTTGCGGATTACCTGACTGGTGTGATCATTGCCCCAGACGGAGATATGAACCTGATAATCTATCTCCCTGGGAAGAGGTCTGAGTCCATTTGTAGCGATGGCGCCGAGTGGGATGATCCGATAGCAGATATCGCACAATTCCGGTACCAGGGAAGGTTCGGCGCCGGCCAGAACGGCAAAGGTTATGCCTCGTTTTTTTTCTGCCTGAAAGAGTTGCTCCCAGGACGCTTTGTCGGTAATCTCGGCGGCAAACTGCTTTTCACCGGTAAAATAGTAACATCCCTCACAGCGAATGTTGCACCGGTTACTCATGTCGTAGGTGGATTCACGCAGAAAAAAATAGCGGCGAACCTTTTCCCAACGTTCTCTAATGGCCGGGTCTGCCAGAATATCGGAAAATTTATATTCCTGTTGCTGAGAAGACATTTAATCAGGGCTGTTTTGTTTATCGAGTATGTATTGCGCTATGATGCGTACCGTAGTCAGCTTGGGATAATCGTCTTCATCAATTCGTATACCGTACTCATCTCGTAAAACCAGGGCGACGGTAGCCAGGTCCATGGAGTCGACTCCCACCTCGTCAATTAAATCGAGGTCGGCATCAAAGGTTTCGGAGGTGACATCTTCAATTTTGAGTTCATTGATGATAATTTCTGCTATTCGAGTGATTGTCCGGTTGATATCGTTACTCATGGATTTACAATGTATTGAGTTTAAGTGAAAAACATTTTGCCGGAACAGACTGCTTCGTTCCCACAGGTAATAGTAAACAAGTAGTAATTTTTGCTGTTGCCGCTGATGACATCGATATCGAGTTTCTCTCCGGGTTTGACGAGCTTCCTGAACTTTACCCGACGTATGCTGTGCAGCTGCAGGGGTTCTGTTGTCGATGCCTGAATGAGATCAGCGACAAGTTTGAGCTGAGCAATACCGGGGAAGACCGGGTTGTTGGGGAAATGGCCGGAAAACCACGGCGAAGTCTCCTCAACTTTAGTCGATGTAGCTATCTTGCTCATATTTGTCAATCCTTGTCCAGGCTACACGTTGTTCCGAACTGATAAACCATTCCCCTCCTGTGCCGATCTGTTGTAAACCAGGTGGAAGGGAGGAAAACATACCATTTGAGCTGGAAATGTTCAACAGATTAGCAGGCAAGATGGATCACTTTCGTCGCAACATACATTTCAGCAATGTACAATACGAGTTTAAAAAAGTCCTTGCAAAAAAAAAGGATTGTAACACCTTCAGGATAATTTACAATAAGAAAAATACTGGTCCAACAACGATTTGGCCTGGTAATGAGAAAAGATCCCATCTTGCACGGGCTGGCGCAACAAGACGAGAATTAGGAGTGTTTTTATTGTACTAAAAACCCGTTATGAAGAATGATTTACATTTGCCTGTCAAGATGTTGCTTGGCAACGAACATGATATGATCGGCGCAAGGTTTATAAAAGAAAAGATATGAAACGTATTCCAGAACCGGAATTGATGGATGGACCATTGAACGTTGCTGCCTATGCCGGTAGCAGTCTGGACAATGGTCATTGGCTTTTCGTCCAGAATTTCCGCAAATTTTTTCGTGGTCTGCAACCGGATGGTGTGATTCTCGACCTTGGGTGTGGGCCGGCGGCGACTGCTTTGCGCTTCGCTCGACTGTTCCCGCAGTGTGAGGTACATGGCGTGGATGGTGCTCAGCCTATGCTGGAGTTCGGCCACCGGGCAGTGCGACGTGAAGGGCGCGACAATCAGGTTCGACTTTTTCATGGGATTCTGCCGGGCAAACTCTCTCTGCCGCATGAGCGTTACGGGGTGATCGTGTCGAATAGTTTTTTACATCATCTTAATGATCCTCAGGCCTTATGGAGTGCCATCCGCCAATACAGTCTGCCTCATGCCGCGGTGCTGGTGGTTGATCTTTTGCGCCCGGATACTGAAAAGTCGGCTGAATTTTTTATCGATACCTATGTTCCAAAGGCCCCCCCTTTACTGCGTCGGGACATGATGCACTCTTTTCATGCAGCCTACACTCGAGAAGAGGTGGCGGATCAATTGCTGCAAGCCGGTCTGGCGGAGCACCTCACCCTGGTAATGGCATCTCCGTTTCAATTCGCGGCATATGGATATGTAAATACTGAAGAGTAAGTTCTTCCGCAAAACCCGCACCGATGAAATTCTTTGTAGTTGAAAAAAGCGGTTTATGATGGTAGTGATCTGTAGTGTATTGAAATCTGTGGCAAAAGGCCACGACGATCTCCCTGGGGAAAAGTGAAAAAATGAAACTGAGTGTTGCGGCAAACTGGGATCTGGAACTGCTGGAAGGCCTGGCGAAAATCCCCGAAGTGACTTCCATCTATGCAAAATTGCCTTTTGATATAGTGGGAGGAGGCAGGGCCGGCATGGTTATTCCTCAAGTGAGCTGGAATTTTGCGGTAGATTATATCGAAGCAGCTCATGAACACGGCTTGTCGTTCTGCTATCTTATTAACGCCCCCTGTCTCGGCAACCTTGAGCAAACCCAGGAGGGCAAGCGTGAAATTCTACGGTTTGTCGGACAGCTGGTTGATGTCGGTGTTGATAGTGTCTCCATTGCCAATCTCGCCGTATTGGGTCTGGTGCGTCGAAATTTTCCCGACCTGGCAATCAGGGGCAGTGTGCTCAGCTGGCCGACAAACCTTGCCAGGCTGAAATATCAGGAAGATCTTGGTGTCGACCCGCTGATTATTCCATACAGTGAGTTTAACCGCGATTTTACAATGCTTGCCAAAATCCGCTCGGTTCTCTCCTGTGATCTGCAGCTCTTCGCCAATGTTTCCTGTATCTACAACTGTCATTACCTGGCAGAGCATGCAGCCAGCGTCGGTCATGCATCTCAGTCTGCCCAGAACACAACACAGGCCGGCTTTTTCCTCGATGTCTATCTGTGGCAGTGTACCCGGAGACGTTTACTGCACCCCGAGCTTCTACTGATGAGTCGTTGGATTCGTCCGGAAGATCTTCATGTTTATGAGGCCTTGGGATTTGATGAATTCAAAATTATCGACCGTTCCAGATCAACGCAGTGGCTCCTGCGGGTGGCGGATGCCTATGCAGCCCGCCGTTATGAAGGGAATTTGCTGGATATTATTTCCTTGGAGATGCTCGGTGATCCGGCGGGCTTCCATCTGGACATCGACAATCAGGTCCGGGAACGTATGCGACACTATACTAAAGAAGAAAGGCAGCTTACGATCCGTATGCTCAAATTGAGGAAACGACTCCTCGACCTTGATCTCTCTATCGATAATGCTGAATTAAGCGGCTTTCTTGCTGGATTCAAAAACATTCGCTGTGCCGAAAATTTTTGTGAAGAGTGTCGGTACTGTCATGGTTTTGCCGAACGTGCCGTCCGCCTCGATCGTGAGGAAGCCTTGCAGCTTGCCGGTGATATCGAAGACCTCCTCAAGGATTCCATGACAGTCAGCAGATGAGAAAGCATTCTCCGTGCTGTCTTTAAAACGTGATTCCGACTAGAATCTTAGTGGAGTTGAGGGGTTTGTTGGGATTGCTGCTGCCGCCATTGGAAATATGATGATACCCCGCTTGAACGAGAAAGGAGTGACCGGTCCGCAGAGGCACGCTGAAACCAGCTCCAAACTGGTAGTTGCCGTTCCAGTCCGCCCCCATACCGTCAATGTCGGCGTCGATGTAGAGAGGGCCGCCACCTGCAAAAATGTATGGTTGCAGCCGAGAGGCGGTAAAAGTATAGGCCGCCAGAACATTCAGACCCACCATCGGCAGATCGTTACGATGGAGAAAGAAGTGAAGGGGAAGCTCCACCATGAGAGAGTGATAGCCCCGATACCAGGAAGAACCGATCTCGTCGATCAGCACGCTACTGCCGCGCAGCACCACATCAAATGTCTCTATTCTGCTTTCCGTCTCTCCCAGGCCGGGATGGCTTGAGCCGTAACCGGCCAGAAGAGCAAACTCCGGGGCTCCAGGCTCTGCAATTACAGCGGCCGGCACAGCTCTGCCGGGAACCAAAAGCATGACGGCCGGGAGAAGAGCCACCCGGGATGCCCTTCTCGCCCATCTCCGCGTTATTTTCCTGTTTCTATCTGTGCCTGTGTCGGAGTGTTGATATCCTTCCATGATGACAGTAGCCTTCTGCAAATTTTCATAAACCGGGACGACTTGCTGTTCTTGTCCGGAAGCCGTATTTGGGCAGATAGTACAGTATGGCAGGCCAGAAAATCAGGATGATGCAGATCCATACATATTTCCCGGCAGGACTACCGAACTCACGATACAGTATATCACGAAGGACAATAAACATCAGGCCGATATTGATGAAAACACCGACTAAACCGACGGGGAGCAGGATTTGAAAACTCCTCGCTTCCGGAACGACGAAAAGGCTAATGAGAAGGGTGCCGGCAAACAATACGGCGAAAACAGAATATATTTTTTCTATTATGGACATGACTGTTCAAAATATGGTTCGAGAGAGTCAAAAAGACGACTTGAAAAAAGCAGTTTTCGAAATTTTTTCAGGTCCTCATGAAAGATACGAGTGTCATCGTATACTTCAAAATGTTCGTTGAGCAGTGCATATATTCTGCCGGTTCCGTACCCCAGTCTGTCGTTGTTCCTGAAAGAGAGAGCCTGCAGGTCGGCCAGTGTTTCCAACGTGACGACATGTTTGGCATTGCTCACCAGCCGGAAGGCCTTGCGGGCGGCAACTGTACCCATGCTGACAACATCCTGATTGGAGGCGTTGCAGGATATGGTGTTGACGCTCATCGGGGCAGCCAGACCTCTGTTTTCCGCGGTGGAGGAGGTGGCGAGATACTGTGCTCCCATAAATCCCATGGTCAAGCCGACCTGGCCCGGGATAAGGTGTTCGGGCAACCCTTCGTTGAGGCTTTTGTCGAGCAGTTTGTTGGTTCGCCTTTCGGAGAGATTGCACAATGTTGAAATGGCTATGCAGAGCGAATCCATGGCGAAGCTGATGCTCTGTCCATGAAAATTGCCACCATGGATGATTTTATTTTTCTGCGGGATGATGATGGGATTATCGTTGGAAGAGTTGGCTTCGGTCTCTATGGTCTTGCGGACATAATCGATGGTTTCCCACACTGGTGCCAGTATTTGCGGCGTGCAGCGGATTGAATAAACGTCCTGGACATTGATGTTGGTTTCGTAGACGGGCACATCCGCACTGTTCTGGCTGCGGATGCGGTCATGCATTTCTTCACGCAGGGTAATATTACCGGTGCCTTTATACAGTTTTTTGATGGTTTCTGCGGCACTGATCTGTCCTGGATGCGGTTTGACAAGATGAAGGTCCTCATCAAAGGCATCGTCGATTCCGCCGAAAATTTCCACGGCGAAGGCCGCATTGACACAGGCTAAATTATACAGCTTTTCGGCGCCAAAAAGAGCAAAGGCTGCTATGGCGGTCATGGCTGCAGTGCCGTTCATCAACGCCAGACCTTCCTTGTAACTCAGCCTCAGGGGTGTAAGACCGGTTCGGGCAAAGGCCTCTTCCGCCTCCATCAGTTCGTCATTCAGATAAACCTTCCCTTTACCGATAACAGCCAGAGACATATGGGCCAGATGAATGAGATCTCCGGATGCACCGACGCTGCCGCATTCCGGTATATATGGAGCAAAGTCGAGGTTGATCATATCGCGCATGAGGTCCAGCAGTTCAAGACGGACGCCGGAATATCCTTTGGCAAGCGTGTTCAGGCGAACGGCGAGAATGGCTTGAGAAATACAGGGGAGAATGGGCTCGCCCAGGCCGGCGGCATGACTGATGATAAGATTATTCTGCAGGGTTTCAATATCACGATCATTGATGATCTTGTTACACATCGGCCCATAGGAGGTGTTTACACCGTAGATGATCTTTTTCTCCTGGATGGCTTTTTCCAGATATTGTCGGGAGGCCCGGCAACGTTCTATGGATTCGTCAGTTAATTCCACTTTCAGCTCACCAATACCGATGGCGACTATATCTTTATAGGTGAGGTCGTCACCGCAGAGTCGAATGACTGGTTTATGGTTCATGGTAGTATGTTTATTGGAGAAGATATAATAAAGGTTGAAAAATTAAGGGGTCATGTACCATCTTGGCTACAAACACCAGGCTGAATATGTATCAGCAGGCAAAGGGGATGGACGATGGACGGCTACCATAGGATGTTCATGCTTTAAGACAGAACTAAATGGCGTAGCGGAAAAAATCATTGAGAAACGATTTTCTCCAGCCTTCCATTTGCCTTATCATCTTCGATTTGCATGAATTATTTATAATTTTAACCAGTTGCTTGAGCTCAGTTGAGTTGCCGATAAGCATGGGGTCAATACCCTGAACGTTGCTTTTAAGCTGGATGAATTCGTTCAATCGCTCAAACAGCTGCAGGTTTTTTTTGTTGAGACGGCCTGATTCTTCTGTTTGTGGGCGATGTTCTGCCGGACAGGAAAGGCCGGCCTCGACCGCCTTCAGCAACGTTGTGCCCCACCGGTCAATGACCCTGGTCGATACAGATGAAATTTCCTGGAGCTGTTCCGGCGTTGTGGGCTGTTTTCTACTGAGATCGATAAGAATGGAATCCTTCAGAATATGTCCTCGAGGCCGGTTGAGTTTCCGGGCCGTTCGTTCCCGCCACAGAGCGAGCTCACGCAGGACGGCCAGGCCGGTACCGTCGAGGCTTTTCGTCCCACGTATCTTGCGGTAGCGTTTTTCAGGGGGCAGGCCGTTGTAATTATCAGGATTGTTGAGAAGCTCGAGCTCTTCCTGAAGCCACGCTTTTATTTCCGGTCCAATGATCCGGTTGACCAGAATCACCTTGGCGGCGCGCAGATAGCGGACATCGTCAAGGGCATAGTCAGTCTGTTCAGGAGCAAGAGGTCGTTTCAGCCAGTCAGTCCTGGTTTCCGTTTTGGTCAGATTGATATCAAGCAATTCCTGTATCAGGTTGCCCAGGGACAACGTTGCGGGAAGACCGGCAAAGCCGGCGGCAAGGCGTGTATCAAAAACATTTCTGGGTACATATCCGGTTACTTTGTGAAGTATGGCGAGATCCTGAGGGGCATCGTGACATATTTTTACCACCGTGGGATCGGCCAGCAGTTCTCCTAGAGGGGAGAGATCTTCTATGCTGAGCGGATCAAGCAAGTGGCAGTCTTCATCGGAGAGAGCCAGTTGAATAAGGCCAAGACGGGGAAGGTAGGTTCTGGTCCAGACGAATTCCGTGTCGATTGCAACAGCATCTGTCGACCCGGCTCTTTTAACAAGAGAACGCAATGCATCAGAAGAGGTTATCATTATTTTACTGATCCTGGAGGAGAAGAGTGATATTTTCGCAAGGTATACATTTTATCATGCCCACGGATTGCGCGATGCGTATTTCGTCTGGGCATAGTTTTTACCACTTAGTCGATCTGCTTTTCAAACACTGATACTAAATATGGAAGAAAAAACAAGCATAATACTCAGAATATGCCGCTTCTCTTTTCTTTTTTTTAACCGACTTCTCTTCAAACATTTTTCTGGAAAATCGTTTTGCTTTCTTCACAACATACATTAATATGAGAAATCTTAAAATATCCCTGTCGCCGGATTTAAGAGAGCAATTCAGTTATGTCGTACAGCCCCTCGGGGAGAGGTTGCTCCCCACAGAATACATTATGCCGCTTTATATCTTGAAAAGAATACTGTTGATGGTTCCAACATTGTTGGGGGTTATGGTCATCACTTTTATGGTTACGCAGTTTGTGCCGGGCGGACCTGTTGAGAAGCTCATTGCAGAGATGGAAGGACTGGGGGAGGCAGGTGAAGTCGGTGGCGGTAGCAGCTCTCTCTATCGTGCCGCTTCCGGTCTGAATACTGAGCGCATCGAGAAGCTTAAAGAGTTTTATGGTTTTGATAAACCACCGCTCGAAAGGTTTCTCACCATGATGAAGCGCTACGTGGTCTTTGACTTCGGCTCTTCGTATTATTATCAGAAGACCGTAGTGGAGCTTGTTATTTCTAAGCTGCCTGTCTCGATGTCACTGGGGCTATGGAGTTTCCTCATTGTCTATGGCGTCTGCATTCCTCTTGGTATTGCCAAAGCCGTGCGGCATGGTTCCACTTTTGACATCTTCAGCAGTACTGTAATTCTTGTCGGTTATGCCATTCCGGGCTTTGTCCTTGGCATTGTCCTCCTGGTTCTATTCGGTGGCGGCAGCTTCTGGAATATATTCCCGTTGCGTGGCCTGGTTTCCGACAACTGGAGTGAACTGCCGCTTCTTACTAAAATTCTAGACTATTTATGGCATATGGTTTTACCGATTATCTCCAGCGCCATGGGGAGCTTGGCGGTCATGACAATGCTGACAAAAAACTCTTTCCTGGAGGAGATCGGTAAACAGTATGTGATGACGGCAAGGGCAAAGGGGTTGCATGAAAAAAACGTTTTATACAAACATGTCTTCCGCAATGCCATTATCCCCATAATAACAGGTTTCCCAGGATATTTTCTCGCAGCTTTCTTTACCGGCAGCCTGCTTATAGAGACCATTTTTTCACTGGACGGCATGGGGCTGCTTGCTTATGAGGCTGTTTTGAATCGGGATTATCCCATTGTACTGGGGACACTTTATTTTTTCACCATACTTGGACTGGTTGCCCGTCTGTTGTCCGATGTGAGCTATGTAGTTGTAGATCCGCGAATCGGCTTTGAACAGGTTGACTGATGAACTATGACATCTGATACATCACAGGGCGGTCGAACCAGTATCTCTGCAAGGCGGTGGCGACGCTTCCGAAAGAACAGGCGTGGGTACTATAGCCTGATTATCTTTGGTGTGCTGCTTGTCTTGAGTTTGTTTGCCGAATGCATAAGCAACGATAAGCCTTTTGTGGTCAGGTATCAGGGTGACTACTATTTCCCCATCGTGAAAATGTATCCGGAAACCATCTTTGGTGGTGATTTCGAAACGGAAACAGACTATCTCGACCCCTATTTTCAGGAGTTGCTTGCAGACCCGGATGATTTCGCCCTGTTTCCCCCAAATAAATACAGTTATGATACCATTAATTTTACAGTAGATGGACCGGTGCCGTCACCGCCTGGTAGGGATAACTATCTGGGCACCGACGACAGGGGCCGGGATGTCTTGGCCAGACTTATCTACGGCTTCAGACTGAGTGTCCTTTTTGGTTTAAGCTTGACCGTAATAGGAACGCTGGTTGGAATTATAGCCGGTGCCGTCCAGGGGTTTGTCGGCGGTCGGACCGATCTTTTTGCCCAGAGATTTATTGAGATATGGAGTTCAATGCCGGAACTCTATCTTCTGATTATTTTTTCTTCGGTATTTTCACCAAGTATATTGCTTTTGCTCGTTCTCCTGTCTCTTTTCAGCTGGATGGGTCTTTCTGATTATGTCCGGGCGGAATTTCTCCGGGGCCGCAATCTGGAGTATGTCACTGCAGCACGGGCACTCGGTGTGGGTAATCTGACCATCATGGTTCGGCATCTTCTTCCCAACGCCATGACTCCTGTTATAACCTTTCTTCCCTTCAGGATGTCGGCGGCCGTTCTGGCGCTTACCAGCCTTGATTTTCTTGGCCTGGGAGTACCCCCGGCAACGCCGAGCCTGGGTGAACTGCTGGCCCAGGGGAAAGGCAATATTGATGCCTGGTGGCTGTCGCTGTCCAGCTTTACGGTACTGGTCGGCATGCTGGTGCTTCTGATTTTCATCGGAGATGCCCTGCGTGATACGTTCGACCCCAGAAGGAAGTAACGAGGTTACTTTTTTGGAAAAGATAAGGTTGTGGCTCAAGATATGGTTGTGGTTCATTTGTTTTGTGATTACAGTGGCCTCCTGTACGTGAACATATTGGAATAACATCTTATTTATGAAAGTTGACACAATGTTCATGAGAAATTCGGGTTAGTACAATCGACACAATGTTTATGAGAAATCCGGCCAACTGCTTATCCGCATTGACACTTACATGGATTATCTATATGCTTGCTGTGCGGCAACCTCTGCCGGATGCTTGGCCACCAGGTTGTACAATGACGATAACACACCGGAAATAGAGGATAATTATGAGAGATATGTTTCGGAAACCTTGAGAGAGTATGAAAACTAACCCTATCAGAACACTCGGTAACAATGGCTTGTATGTCCTGGAGGACCTTGGCAGAATGGGGATCTTTCTGCTGCAGGCCGTCAGAGGGATATTCAAGACACCGTTCCGCTTTCGCGAGTGTCTCAAACAGATCCATTTTATAGGTGCCGGCTCTCTTGTTGTGATTTTCTTTACTGCTCTGTCGACAGGTATGGTTCTGGGATTACAAGGGTACTACTCGCTGAGTAAATTCGGCGCCGAGGGCATGCTTGGCTCTGCAGTGTCTCTGACCCTTATCATGGAATTGGGACCGGTTCTGACCGCATTGATGGTTGCGGGCCGTGCCGGTTCCGCCATGTGTGCTGAGCTCGGTATTATGCGGATATCGGAACAGATTGATGCGCTTGACTGTATGGCTGTCGACCCATTCCGTTATATGATAAGCCCCAAGTTTATTGCCGCACTGCTTTCGGTCCCCCTTCTGACGGCTGTCTTCGACGTTGTCGGCATAGCGGGCGGATACATCGCCGGTGTGCATCTTATGGGCGTTAATCCCGGTAGTTTTATTGATGGAATGCAGAGCAGTGTGACCAATCATGACATCCGCCTGGGCTTTATCAAGTCTCTTGTCTTTGCACTTCTGGTGGTGTGGATCAGTACCGGCAGAGGTTTTTTTGTCCGGCAGATCCGAGGGGCAGGGTTTGGGGCGGAAAGCGTCAGCAAGGTAACGACTCAGGCGGTTGTGCTTTCCTCAATCTCTGTACTGGTTTTTGATTACCTGTTGACTGCGGTGTTGTTATGACGGATAAGGCTATCGAATTTAAAAATGTGACAAAATCATTTTCCCAGGCCGACGGCGGAAAACTTGTTGTGCTTGATAATGTGAGTTTCAATATTCTATCCGGCAAGACAACCGTTATAGCCGGAGGGAGCGGCCAGGGCAAGAGCGTTACTCTCAAGTTGGTATTAGGATTGATGGAGCCTGATAACGGTGAAATTTATGTCCATGGCAAAAATATTGTCGGTATAAGCGGTGGGGCTTTGGAGAAGTTGCGCAGCAGGTTTGGTGTTTTGTTTCAAGGCTCCGCGCTGTTCGATTCCATGTCTGTTTTTGATAATGTCGCGCTCCCGTTGCGTGAGCGAACCGGCATGAGTGAAGATCAGATCCGGGAAAAAGTGCGGAAAACACTGGGCGAGTTGGAGCTTAGCGGCACAGATGATCGTTATCCGGCCCAACTTAGTGGCGGTATGCGCAAAAGAGTCGGTTTGGCAAGGGCTTTGCAACTTGACCCCGAAATTATGCTTTTTGACGAACCGACAACTGGACTTGATCCTGTAATGACACAGGATATCTATCAGCTCTTTGCTGCAACACAGAGCCAGGCTGGTTTTACCTCCGTGATTGTCAGTCATGATATACCCAGAGTACTCAATCTTGCCGATCAGGTGATAATCCTGAGCAACGGCAAAGTTGATGTTTTCGGCAGTCCCGAGGAGATTCAGTGGTCCGGAAAAGAGCATATTCGTAATTTCGTTAGAACAACAATGGGTCAGATTTACCAGAGCCGTTTGGTGGAGATATGAAAAAATCTAATATTGAAATAGTCGTTGGGCTTTTTATGATTGCCGGCTTCCTCGCTTTTGCCTACCTTGCGTTTAACCTTGGCGAAATTTCTCTGTTCAGCAGTAGCAGAACCTATACCATCAAAGCTGAATTTGACAATGTTGCCGGAGTCAAACAAGGTGGTACCGTGCAGATAGCAGGTGTTGTGGTAGGTGAAGTAGATACGATCTCTTTAAATGATCAATATGCAAATCTTACCCTTCGAATAAATAAGGACATAAAAGTTCCGGTGGATTCAATGGCTTCGGTTAAATCTCAGGGGATCATCGGTGATAAGTACATCCAATTGACCCTTGGTGGCGAGGAAGAAATGCTGGCCGAAGGAGAGGTGATCTTCGACACGGAGTCTTCCGTCGATATTGAGTCACTGATAAGTAAATTTGCTTTCGGCAGTGCTGAGTAGACTGTTTAGTGATTTGCCCGCTGTTTCAGCAACCGTTCAAAGAGATAGGGCAGTAGCGGCGTATACAATAATGACACCAGAGGGAGGGGAATTTTTTTGATGCGGCAGAATATTTATAAAATTGCAGTCTTCGTGCTGATCCTTTGCTTCGCAGTAGGAATGAGCTGGGCGGCGGAGACCGGCGAAGAGTCAAATCTCCCTGCGGTGGATCTTCTTCAGGATGACCTCCTTGATGATGATTTTAACGGTTTTGAAGATGATGTCTATGGCATGGAGGACATCTATGATCCCCTGGAACCGCTCAATCGGGTTTTTTTTGAGTTTAACGACAGGCTCTACTTCTGGGTGTGGAAGCCTGTCACGACAGGATATTCCTACGTCATTCCTGCTGAGCTCCGTGCAAGTCTGGGTAATTTTTTCAATAATATTTCGGCGCCCATTCGTCTGGTCAATAATCTTCTTCAAGGCCGGTTTGAAGATGCGGGCATAGTGGTTCTGCGCTTTTTGATAAATTCCACTTTTGGAGTGTACGGCCTGGCTGACGTTGCCCTGCAGGAGTTCAACCTGGAGCCGAAACTGGCTGATTTCGGGCAGACTCTCGGCTTTTATGGCCTGGGAGAAGGAGTCTATCTCTGCTGGCCGGTGCTGGGCCCTTCGACTCTGCGTCATTCCACCGGGCTTGCCGGGGATACTATGCTAAGCCCTTTAGCCTATGCAAATATGACAATTGATCAGGGTGCGTTATATTATACGGTAAATAATATTAATTTTTTATCTCTGAGTCCCGATGTCTATGAGGAAATGAAGAAATTTTCTCTTGACCCCTATGTGGCCACTCGCCAGTCTTTTTATGATTTCAGGAGAAATCTTGTGAAATTGGCTGCCGAAGGGGAGACGGATTTTTAAGGAGACCTTGCAAATAAATCATTCAGGATTCCGTTATGAAAAAAATTAAACACTTGTCATATACAATAGTACTTCTTCTCTTTACAGCCCTTCCTGTGTTCAGCCAGGCCAAAGGACCCATGGAACAACTGCAGCCTACTTTGGCTAAACTGGTGGATATCCTCGATGATCCTGCTCTGCAGGGACTTGAAAAAAAGAAGGAGCGTCGAGATATTATCATGACGACCATCTCGGAACGCTTTGATTTTGGTGAAATGTCCAAAAGAGTTCTGGGGGCAACCTGGAGGGAGATAGACACGAACCAGAGAAAGGATTTCACCGTGCAGATGACCAAATTGCTGGAGAACAACTATATTGGTCAATTGGAAAACTATTCAGGAGAGACCATCGAATATGTTGGTGAACGTGTCAAGGGAGATAGAGCGCAGGTGTCAACCCTTATCGAGAATAAAAATGTAAAATATCCGGTCCATTATATAATGAGTGTGAATGATGGGAAATGGATGGTTTATGATATTAATATTGAAGGTGTCAGTCTGATTCGTAATTACAGGGCAGAATTCAGCTCAATACTTCGGACGGAGAAGTTTGAGGGGCTCATGAATATACTGCAAGAAAAAAACCAGTCTTTCGAATAACCACCAGCGGTAACAAAAATGATCCTGGCTAAATTGACACAGAGTGAACAGGAAATAGTTTTTTCCTATTTACAGGAGGTAAAGGTCGCTAAGGGAGAATTACTCTTTTCTCCACAGGATGCAGCCGAGGGCGTTTTCTTTGTCAAGAGTGGCAGGCTTGGAGTACAGACTCCCACAGGATTTGCGGACAGGTGTCAGATTGTGGCGCTTCTCGAACCAGGTTCACCCATCGGTGAAAAGGGACTGACCCAAAATGGTTTGCGAAATGTTGCAGTTGCGGCAATAGAAGACTCGGTCCTCTACTATCTCACTGCCGCCGATTTCGCCGAAATTGAGCAATCCACCCCGTCTCTTGCCATAAAGATCTTAAAGCTTCTGCTTGCCGTTACGGCGCTCAGGCTGCTGGCCGGCTCGCAAAGGCTTGCCCATGTGCTGTAATGCGCTGAAAAGTATCTCCCGATAAACTGTTTTCCACTTTCAAGGATATGCCGGACTGAACTCGAACAGGAAGTCTGTAATGGGCCCACAGTTCCTGTTGGTGTTTTTATGTTTACGTTGTTTTTTTCTGGTTTTTTCGGTGATAATTGATTATGCTCATTCGTTTCGTCTTTCTATTTTGTCGCAATTGTCGGGGTGAGGTCTGCGGTGAAAGTACCATTGAGTGAGATAACGGCAGAAGGTTTACGGAAAATCGTTATGGACACCGGCTGGTCTGCCGGATCCGGTCAGATTTTTGCAAGGAGACCCGAGGCCGAAGTCACTCTCCGCCTGATCGACGAGGACACGGCTGTACTGCAGGGACGTCTGCAGGCAGAGGTGTCTACCAACTGCAGTCGATGTAGTGAAGCTATGGACTTTGCTATAGAGGAAATCTTTAAATATACTTTCAAGACTGGTGCTGAAAGTGTATCGTTTCCCGATGAACTTGAATGTAGTGCTGAAGATTGCGAAACCGTCTATATAGAGGACGCCGTTATTGATATAGATGGTGTATTGGCCGAGCAGCTTATTCTTTCCATGCCGGAAAAGCAGCTCTGTAGTGAGCAGTGTAGAGG
Organism: uncultured Desulfopila sp.; assembly: GCA_964446655.1. Taxonomy (GTDB): domain Bacteria; phylum Desulfobacterota; class Desulfobulbia; order Desulfobulbales; family Desulfocapsaceae; genus Desulfopila_A. Next base: position 40,321 of record CAYUPL010000001.1, on the reverse strand, counting down.
TTTGTGTCCTCAATGTGGCGCTTCTCTCAACCATGAGAAATGCAGTTGCGTTGAGGATCGTTCTGATTCACCGTTTGCCGTTTTGAAACAACTTAAAAAATAGCAGTTATTCCTGCCTGAAAATATATTGGAGGAAATCATGGCATTACCAAAAAGAAGACATTCCCATTCCCGTACCAGGAAAAGACGTTCCCATGACGCCCTGAAAGCCCCAGGTCTTTCTCTGTGTTCAGGGTGCGGTGAGCCGAAAGAGCCGCACCGGCTTTGCGGCAGTTGCGGAACCTATAAAGGTCGCACTGTGTACCACATGGCTTCAGACATCGAATAAGGTGTAACGCGTGCATATAGCCCTGGATGCCATGGGTGGGGATTATGGCCCAGAAGAGTTAATCATCGGGGCATCGCTTGCCGCCAAACAGGCTGGTCTTAAAATTACCCTGGTTGGTGATCCCGCTCTTTTACAGAGGCATGTCGATAAACTTAAAGGAGGTCGCCATGGTGTGGCATCCTTTGAGATATTGCATGCATCTGAAGTAATCGGCATGGATGAGTATCCAGTGGATGCCATCCGCCGCAAGAAAGATTCTTCCATCATGGTGGCCTTTGAACTGGCCCGACAAAAACAGGTCGATGGTGTCGTCAGCGCGGGAAACTCCGGTGCAACGCTGGCTGCTGCCCTGCGCAAGCTCGGCAGGGTTAAAAACGTTGTCAGGCCAGGAATTGCCTCAATGTTTCCCACACTTAAAAAGCCTGTAGTTATAATGGACATCGGCGCCAATGTGGATTGCCGTCCCCTGCATCTTTTTCAGTTTGCGGTGATGGCCAGTGCTTTTGCTTCTCTTTATGATATTGAGCGTCCTCGCGTCGGTATTCTCTCCATAGGTGAGGAAACCGGCAAAGGCAACAGTCTTGTACGCGTCACCTATGATTTATTGCAGAAAAGTTCTCTCAACTTTATCGGCAACGTCGAGGGACGAGACGTTTACAAGGGGGATGTGGATGTTATCGTCTGTGATGGTTTTGTTGGTAATAATATTCTTAAGGTAAGTGAAGGGTTGGCTGAGGCAATTATGGAGATGCTGAAAAGCGAGATTGTCAAGTCACCTCTTACTATGCTTGGATATACCCTAGCCAAGCCCGCCTTTAAACGATTTCAGAGGCGTGTCGATTATTCCGAGTATGGTGGCGCGCCTCTTCTGGGAATCAACGGAGTCGGCATAGTGTGCCACGGCAAGTCCAATGCACAAGCCATCAAAAACGCAATTCTGGAAGCTGTTAAAATGGTTGAAAACAACGTAAAAGAGAAAATTTCGCAGGATCTTGAAAAAATGCAGACGGATTTGGTGGAAGTCTGATGGGCAGTATCATTCTCGGCACCGGATCTACTCTTCCGCAAAAAGTAGTGACCAATAAAGATATGGAAAAATTTGTCGACACCAGCGATGAATGGATTCGAACGCGTACCGGAATCGAGCAGCGTCACATAAGCGGTCCTGGTGAATACACCCACATACTTGCAGCCTCGGCAGCTCAAAAAGCTCTCGACATGGCATCAATTCCCGCTGCGGCAATAGATCTTATAGTTGTGGCGACCATCAGTTCTCATATGTTGATGCCGTCCTGCGCCTGCTTTGTGCAGAAGGAATTAGGTGCACGGAAAGCTTTTGCCTTTGACCTGAACGCGGCCTGCTCCGGCTTTTTGTACGGCCTTGATCTGGCCGACAAATATATTCAGGCCGACAAAGAACAAAAAATACTGGTAATTGGTGCGGAGACGCTTTCGAGCAGACTGAACTGGCAGGATCGAAATACCTGCATTCTTTTTGGGGATGGGGCCGGCGCTGTCGTGCTTGGATCCTGTGACGAGAACGGCCGCGGCATTCTCGGCGCCAATCATTTTTCCGACGGCGATCTCTGGAACCTCCTTTACATGCATACGGCAGAGAGTTACAACTCTGCAATTGCAGTGGAAAACTGGTCTGGAGCCAATATTGTTATGGAGGGCAGAGAGGTGTTTAAGCATGCCGTCAAAGCAATGGAGGACGCAGTTCGCGGACTTTTAGAAAAAACCGGAGTGGACCTGGGAGCAGTAAAACTGGTTGTCCCGCACCAGGCAAATGTCAGAATTCTCAACAATCTGGTCGACAGGCTGGAGTTACCGTCGGAAAAGGTGTTTATCAACGCACCCCGCTACGGCAACACTTCAGCAGCTTCAATACCGATAGCGCTTGATGAGGCGAATCGAGGTGGAATGATCGAGAAAGACGATTTGATTCTCTTCTGTTCATTTGGTGGTGGATTTACTTGGGGAGCTTCCCTGTTAAGGTGGTAAAGAGGAGAGTGAGATGGACTATTTTTTATCTGAAGAACAACAGATGATTGTAGATATTGCCCGACAGATTACTGACGAGCGTATAATTCCGATTCGAGCGGAGCTTGATGAGAAGCACGAATTTCCCCGGGAGATCTTAAATGAAATGGCCCAGGCCGATTTATTCGGCGTACCGATTCCAGAACAGTACGGTGGCTTTGGCGGCGGGTGTTTTGATATCGTTCTGGCACTCGAACAACTTGGTCGAGGGTGTATTGGGGTAGGTACCGCCTTTGCCGCAAGTTCTCTGGGTATATATCCGCTGTTGTTTTCCGGAACAGAGGAACAAAAAGAAAAATATCTACCGGATGTTGCCACAGGCAAAAAATTTGCGGCCTTTGGTTTAACCGAGGCCAATGCCGGGTCAGACGCTTCAGGCATCAACACCACCGCTGTTCTCGATGGAGATCATTGGGTACTCAACGGCACCAAACAGTGGATAACCAATGGTGGAGAAGCGCAGATTTATACAGTGGTTGCCATCACTGACAGAAACAAAGGAGCGCGCGGCGCCTCCATGTTTGTGGTTGAAGAGGGAGATCCCGGCTTCAGTTGCGGTCCCAAGGAAAAGAAGATGGGCATCAGGGCGTCTTCCACCACGGAACTGATATTCAAGGATTGCCGCATCCCGGCGGACCGGATTATCGGTCGCCAGGGGACCGGGTTTATCACGGTGATGAAAACTCTTGACGCTTCACGTCCGGGTATAGCAGCACTCGGCATCGGCCTCAGTCAAGGCGCTCTGGATGAGGCGGCCTCCTATGCCAAGCAGCGGGTGCAGTTCGGCAAACCGATTATCGCCTTCCAGGCAGTGCAGCACATGTTGGCGGATATGGCCATAAATATTGAAGCGGCACGGGCCTTAACGTACTGTACCGCCAGGCACATCGACGCTCATCCGAAGAATATTTCCAAGGTTTCCTCAATGAGCAAGGTGTTTGCCACGGATATGGCCATGAAGGTCACCACCGATGCCGTACAGGTAATGGGGGGCTATGGCTATATGTGTGAATATCCGGTTGAAAAAATGATGAGAGATGCTAAGATTCTGCAGATTTATGAAGGAACAAACCAGATCCAGCGAAACGTCATTGGTCAGGAGTTGAATAAGGAATACGCGTAGCAATATCGTATGGGAGAGTTATACTTGATCTGCTCCTCTACAGTTGAAGCTGTACTCCCCCTTTTTAAAATGCCCTTAATAAGTATGGTACATTTCTGTCGGAGTACAGGTTATTCCCGCAGCACCGAGTTCGTCTTATCTTTTATTACAGGTTATTCATGAAAATTGTCGTGTGTGTAAAGCAGGTTCCCGATGCCAAAGATGTTCGTCTTGACCCGATAACCAATACCTTGGCCAGAGAAGGCGTGCAGTCCATCATGAACCCGTATGACCAGCATGCCCTCGAAGAGGCGGTGCGTCTTAAAGAAAAGCATGATGGAGAAGTTACGGTAGTCACCATGGGCCCCCCACAGGCAGAGGAGATTCTCAGGCTTGCTATCTCATGCGGGGCGGATAAGGCGGTTCTGGTGTCCGATCGTGCCTTTGCCGGGGCCGACACCTGGGCGACGGCCTACACTCTTGCCAAAGCCGTTAACTCGTTAGGCTGTTTCGATCTCATAGTTTGCGGCAAACAGGCCATCGATGGCGATACGGCACAGGTTGGTCCGGGGTTAGCCATGAGATTGGATATACCGTATCTCACCTGCGTTCAGAAGATAGAATCGGTCGATAACGGAAAAATAGTAGCGCAGCGGATGATGGATGACGGTTATGATGTTGTCGAAGTCCAGGTTCCAGCACTTCTGACGGTTGTAAAAGATATCAATGAACCGCGGGTACCTTCGCTGAAAGGCAAGATGAAGGCCAAAAAGGCCGCTATTACCACTCTGGGTGCAGCTGATATTGGTGCGGCCTCGGACTGTATCGGTCTGCCCGGGTCTCCAACCCAGGTTGTCAAAGTTTTTCCTCCTCACCCCCGGGGGGAAAGGGCTGTTTTTTCCGGCTCCATCGATGAGCAGATTGAACAGCTGGTAGAAAAGCTTAAACCTTATTTATAAACCCTGTAGAGAGCGCATGTTAAAAATTACGAAAGAACTTTGTATAGGTTGTGGTATTTGCGAAGATCAGTGTGCTTTTGGAGCCATTGAAGTTGTTGACGGTGTCGCGGTTGTTGGCGAAAACTGCACCTTGTGCGGAGCCTGCGTCGAGGTATGTGAGCCACAGGCTTTGACCCTTGATATTGAAGATGCACGACCTAAAACGGATCTGGAAAGTTGGTCCGGTGTCTGGGTTTATTGTGAGTTTCGCAAATCCACCCTTGCTGCTGTTTCCCTGGAGCTTCTCGGTATAGGGCGAAAGCTGGCCGACAAGCGAGGGGTTAAACTTGGTGCCGTTCTGATCGGATACGACCTGAAAAATACAGCAGAACAGCTGGTCGGTTATGGCGCTGATACTGTTTATATGGTTGATCATCCCGACTATGAGCATTTTACCGAAGACCGGTATGAGAAGATTGTTACCCGGCTGATACGTGAGCACCGTCCTGAAATTGTACTGGCTGGAGCGACAGCCATTGGCCGGTCATTTATCCCTGGGGTGGCGACCAGCCTTGATGCCGGGTTGACCGCGGATTGTACTCATCTCGAGATACGAAAACAGGATGGAGCATTGCTGCAGACCAGGCCTGCTTTCGGCGGAAATATCATGGCTACCATCGAATGCCCCAGATCACGACCGCAGATGGCCACCGTACGCTCCAGGGTCATGAAGGCTTTGGCGTTCGATGAGGAGCGAGACGGTGAAGTAGTCGAAATCATCCCGCAACCGGAAGAACTGACCAGCCGGATCACCTTTGTCGAATCCGTCGTTGCATCCCAGGGAAACGTCAATATCCAGGAATCCGACATCTTAATATCCGGTGGCCGTGGTCTCGAGAGTGAAAAAGGATTCGAACTGATTCGAAAACTGGCGGAGACCTTAAGTGCCGATGTGGCGGCTTCCCGGGCTGTTGTTGATGCCGGATGGATTCCCTATCCCCATCAGGTTGGACAGACCGGAAAAACCGTGGCGCCGAAGCTTTATGTCGCTTGCGGTATTTCAGGAGCGGTTCAACACGTTGCCGGTATGCAGTCGGCGGATGCGATTGTGGCTATTAACCGCGATAAAAACGCTCCGATTTTTGATGTCGCCGACTACGGTATTGTGGGTGATTTATATGAAATTATACCTAAGCTCATCAACAAAATAGAGGAGCAGCGGAACGTATGAGTCTTACAGGAAAAACAGCATTGGTTACCGGCGGCAGCAGAGGAATTGGCAGAGCGGTTTGTTTACGTCTGGCCCAACTGGGTGCCAAGGTATATATAAACTATGTCAGGCGGCCGGAGGCAGCCATGCAAACCAAAGCCATGATCGAAAAGAACGGTGGTGTCGCTGAAGTTATCGGTTTTGACATTGCAGACTCTATAAAGGTGCAGGAGTGCATCAAGCAGATCATCACAGAGGAAGGCTCTCTTGATATCCTTGTAAACAATGCCGGTATCACCCGTGATGGTCTCATCGCCAGGATGAAGGAGTCTGACTGGGATGATGTTTTAGGAACAAACCTGAAGGGCGCCTTTCTCTGTTCCAAGGCGGCATCACGGATTATGATGAAAAAGCGGTGGGGGAGGATTATCAATATCACTTCCGTGGTCGGGTTCAGTGGAAACGGTGGTCAATCCAATTATGCCGCAGCAAAAGCAGGGCTTGTCGGGCTGGCCAAATCGCTGGCCCGTGAGTACGCTACCCGTGGCATAACCGTTAACTGTGTTGCTCCCGGGTATATCCAGACCGATATGACGGAAGGGCTGGGAGAAGAGGTCAAGGAAAAGGTACAGAGTGAAATTCCCATGGGAGACCTGGGTACGGTCGAAGATATCGCTGCTGCCGTAGCCTTTCTGGCCGGTGATGATGCCCGGTATGTTACCGGGCAGACCATACACGTCAATGGTGGGCTCTATATGTGATGCTCCCTCTTCCGACTTTGTAAAATAGAAGCGGAAAAGGGTGACGCCGGCGTCTATGCTCGACGCCGTGGTAATTTATCTTGCCATAGTTAAAGTATATGTATTACTCTAGTGTGTTTTGAAAACTAATCGTGGTTTTTCTGATAAAAAGTGGCGGAATACGGTACGCCGGATATCCTGCCGATTATTTCAACAGTTAGGAGATTGAAAATGGCTATAGATCAAGAGATGATCGATATCATTGTAGAACAGTTAAGTGTAGAAAAAGAGAAAGTAGTTCCAAATGCTTCATTCGTCGACGACCTTGGTGCCGACTCCCTCGATCTCGTTGAGCTCATAATGGCGATGGAAGAAGGTTTTGATATCGAGATTCCAGATGAGGAAGCGGAGAAAATTGCTACCGTTCAGGATGCTATTGATTATGTCAACAACCTGAAAAAATAGCAAATATTTCTTTTTTTATGGGGATAGGCAGTACAATTACACCGTCTATCTCCACTGTTTTGCTAAAAGGAGCTATAATCGTGAGTCGCAGAGTTGTGGTGACTGGAGTTGGTTTGGTAACTCCACTTGGTGTAGGTGTTAAGAGATCCTGGAAAAACATTTGTGACGGTGTCAGCGGGATAAAAGCCATCACCCGGTTTGATACCAGTGACTCCCAGGTCAAGATAGCCGGTGAAATTACTGATTTTGAGGTTGAGCAGTTTCTTGATAAAAAGACGGCAAAACATCTCGACCTCTTTGTTCAGTATGGTCTTGCTGCAGCCATAGAGGCTATGCAGGACAGTGGCTTCACTGTCACTGAAGACAATTGTAACAGGGTCGGCGTCATAACAGGTTGTGGCATGGGTGGATTACCTACCATTGAAAAATACCACAGAATCCTGTTTGAGAAGGGGCCCAAAAGGGTAACACCATTCTTTATCCCCATGGTTATTCCCAATATGCCTTCCGGCCAGATTTCCATGCATTTTGGCACCAAAGGTCCTAATCTCGCCCTGACTACGGCCTGTGCCGCAGGGACGCATGCCGTGGGAGAAGCTTTTCAATATATCCGGAATGGTGGTTGCGACATGATCATCTGCGGAGGCACCGAAGCGGTTATCTGCTCCATCGGTATTGCCGGTTTTAGTTCGATGAAGGCCCTGTCCACTAGAAATGATGAGCCGACTCTTGCCTCCAGACCCTTTGATAAAGATCGTGACGGTTTTGTCATGTCTGAAGGGGCCGGCATGTTGATTCTGGAGGAACTTGATTCTGCTCGCGCGCGAGGTGCGTCTATTTATGCTGAAATTGTCGGGTATGGCTTGAGCAGCGACGCCTACCATGTCGCCGCCCCTCCCGAGGATGGCGCCGGAGCGGTGCAGTGCATGCGTATGGCGCTGGAAAATTCCGGTTTGTCGCTCGATCAGATCGATTATATCAATGCCCATGGGACCTCTACTCCGTTGAATGATCGGTGTGAAACCTTAGCAATAAAAACCGTCTTCGGAGAATATGCCTCTAAATTGGCCATCAGTTCGACCAAATCCATGACCGGTCATATGCTGGGTGCTGCCGGCGGCATCGAAACAATTTTTACTGCGCTGAGTATCAAGGAACAGCTTGCTCCACCCACCATAAATCTGGTTGAGGCGAGTCCTGAGTGTGATCTTGATTATATTCCGAATACAGCTAGAAAAATGGAAATCAGGAATGCTCTTTCAAATTCCTTTGGTTTCGGTGGTACTAACGGGGTTGTTATATTACAGCGCTATGACGGCTAACATGTAAATCTGGGGAAAAGATGAAGATTGTCATTGCTTCGGACCACGGCGGATTTGAACTTAAACAGATGCTTGTTGAACGGCTGCAGCATTGGGGACATGGTGTTGAAGACATGGGATGCCATTCGGCCGATTCGGTGGATTATCCACCCTATGCCGAAGCTGTCAGCCAAAAAATCATCGCCAAGAGTTGCGACGTCGGCATTCTTATCTGTGGAACTGGTATAGGTATGTCCATTGCCGCAAACCGTGATCGTCGGATTCGGGCTGCCCTTTGTCATGACGGCTACACTGCTCGCTTAAGCAGAGAACATAATAATGCCAATCTCTTATGCCTTGGAGCTCGAGTTGTTGGGCCGGGTGTCGCGGAAGAGATAGTAAAAACCTGGTTGACAACCGATTTTGCCGGTGGACGCCATCAACAGCGGGTGAGTCAGTTCAGTGATTAATATTGGCAGCAGAATGGAATGGAAAAGGCTGGTATGTTCCTTGAGGAAATACCAGCCTTTTGTTTTATCATGCAAATCTCAAAAAAATGGTAGAGTCTGATGAAAAATTTACGTGAAACCGATCCGGAAGTTTTCCGAGGTATTCAGGCGGAATATGCAAGACAGAATTGTCAGATTGAACTGATAGCCTCGGAAAATGTAGCCTCTCAAGCGGTGCTCGAGGCACAGGGATCTGTTTTTACAAATAAATATGCTGAAGGATACCCAGGCAAAAGATATTACGGCGGGTGCCTGCATGCAGATGTTATAGAGAACCTTGCCATAGAAAGGGCACGAAAGGTATTTGGGGCGGAGTATGCCAATGTTCAGGCGCATTCCGGTTCCCAGGCCAATATGGGAGTCTATTTTGCAACCTTGCAGCCGGGCGATAAAGTACTCGGCATGGACCTGGCCCATGGCGGTCACCTGACGCATGGCAGTAATGTCAGCTTTTCCGGGCAGCTCTATAATTTTATCTCTTATGGAGTGCGGAAAGATACCGAACAGATCGATATGGCGGAAGTTGAAAGGATCGCGTTTGAAAACAGACCAAAAATGATTATTGCGGGCGCAAGTTCCTATCCCAGGCTGCTCGATTTTGCCGGATTTCGAAAAATCGCCGACTCCATTGGTGCCCTGTTTATGGTTGATATGGCTCATATTGCCGGTCTGGTTGCCGGCGGTGTTCATCCTTCACCCGTTCCCTATGCTGATTTTGTAACCTCAACGACCCATAAAACCTTACGAGGACCCCGAGGCGGCCTGATTCTGGCAAAAGAGAAATGGGCTAAGGTTTTGAACAGCAATATTTTCCCCGGTATCCAGGGAGGACCGCTTATGCATACCATTGCCGCCAAAGCCGTCAGTTTCAAGGAAGCCATGGGTACCCCTTTTCTGGAAGACCAGCAGCATGTTGTCCAAAATGCACGAATCTTAGCAGAGAGTCTTGTGCGTAAAGGGTACCGACTTGTCTCCGGTGGGACAGATAACCACCTCATACTCATGGACCTTACCAATAAGGATATTACCGGTAAAGAAGCCGAAGAGATACTCGGAATGTCCGGTATTACGGTGAACAAGAATGCCATTCCCTTTGACACAAAGTCCAGGTTTGTAACCAGCGGAATACGCATTGGAACGCCGCTTGTGACTACCAGAGGGTTGCGCGGCGAGGAGATGGAGCGTATCGCCCTTTATATTGACAGGGTAATTACCAAAAGAGACCAGAAAACCATGGATTCAGTTCGTCAGGAGATTATACAGCTTTGCCGCAAGTTCCCTTTGTCCGCCATTGTAAACGAGGTGGTCGAGTAACCTGAACACAGCATGGCGTATGTATGCGACGATTCTCCTGGGTTGGCCTGGAGATCTGCTTATTTCTCTATCCTTCTTTTCTACTCTTATTTATCTACTTATGTGATACCTGCTGAGGCAATAAAAAATCAACCATTGGAGGTTGTATGAAATGCCCTTACTGTGGAAACCTTGATAATAAGGTTACAGATTCGCGTCTCAACAAAGAAAGCACCATAACCAGAAGGAGACGGTCCTGTCTCTCCTGTAATCAGAGATTTACCACCTATGAACGGCTCGAAGTGATGATGCCGATGCTCGTTAAAAAGGATGGTCGCAGGGAAGGGTGGGACAGACAGAAGATGGTCATCGGACTTGAAAAAGCATGTGAGAAAAGACCGGTGAGTCGCGATAAAATAGATGAGTTTGTAGACAATATCGAAAGAAAACTACAGGATCTCGGCGCCAAGGAGGTGCTTTCCAAGGTGATTGGAGAATGGGTCATGGAGGATCTTCCTGCTCTCGATGAGGTAGCGTACGTCCGGTTCGCTTCAGTCTATCGGCAATTCAAGGACGTCAACGAATTTATGGCAGAGTTGAAAACACTTCTTGATGGACGAGACACCATAACCACCTCCAGGGATTATGATGATTTCAACAGAGAAGGATGAATATTTCATGCGGCTCGCCTTGGACCAGGCCAGACGCGCCATGGGCCGCACGTCGCCTAACCCTTGTGTCGGCGCCCTGATAGTCAAGGATGACATTGTTGTCGCTGCCGGATATCATCAAAAGGCCGGAACGCCCCACGCGGAAATTCATGCCCTGAATAGAGCGAAAGACCAGGCTGTCGGCGCCACTATGTATGTGACGCTTGAGCCTTGTAATCATACAGGAAAAACACCGCCATGCAGCCATGCCGTGGCAAAAAGCGGTATCACGAGAGTTGTTATTGGAATGCTTGATCCTAATCCGCTGGTTAATGGCGGCGGCAGGCAATACCTGCAGGACCATTCTATTGAAGTGACGGCCGGAGTGCTGGAACAGGAGTGCCGCAGTATCAATGAACCGTTTATTAAATTCATCACCACCGGTAAGCCTTTACTGGTCCTGAAAGCCGGATTGAGTCTTGACGGCAGATTGAATTATCGCCAGGGAAAAAGCGGTTGGATCACCGGGCCGGAGTCCGGTCGGAAGGTGCATCAGCTGAGAGATTATTATGATGCCATCCTGGTTGGTCGTGCTACGGTGGAAATCGATAATCCCTCTTTAACGACCAGACTCCCCGATGGTAATGGCCGTGACCCTTTGCGTCTGATTCTTGATACCCGGCTTTCCATCAGCTCGACAGCAAAGGTGTTGCATCTCCACTCGGAAGCAGAGACCTGGATATTCTGCGGTCCGGAAGCACCCATGGACAAGGAAGAGACTTTACAAAAGCAGGGAGCTGTGGTTTTTCGTACCGGACTTGATCCAGCCGGACGACTCGATCTTAATCTGATTGTTGAGCTGCTGGGCAAAAAAAACATAACATCCGTTCTCGTGGAGGGGGGCGGTCAAGTAATCAGTTCTTTTTTGAATTATGGCCTGGCCGATAAGGTCCATTTCTTTTTCGCACCTCTTCTTGCCGGTTGTGCCGGAGAGCCTTTAACCCCTGATCTCTTTGTGTCGGATCGAAATGCTGCTGTTGCCGTCACGAGTGTTGAATATTCCAGATTAGGAGATGACTTTCTGCTGGAGGGATCTGTCAGGTATCCGGAAGGATCGCCTTAGTCTCTTCGCCTACCTCACCCACGTCACGGGTTTTTGATCCTTACCGAACTTCTTCATCACAATCGCATATCGCTGTTGGGCTGCGCTGCGCTTACCGCCAACCTTATCCGATACAGGTTGGGCGCTCCGGCCAGGGTGCAGGTTGGGGTGAATGGCATGAAGCCCAACACTGTGTCTTGAAAGATATTTTCAGGGTAGAGCATTACTTCTGCCCCGTTTTGACTTTTTGTAACAGTGCTGCCCTTTGATTTTCAAACTCCTCCAGGCTGCCAAATTTGATGGTCAGGTAAACCTCGTCCGTTTCGAAGGAGCGAGAGGGCATGACATGCCAGTTGCCCGGCAGTGCCATCTTGTCTATGACACCTGTGAATGAAAGTTCAGCAGCACTTAAGAGGGGATGGCTCATCCTGTATATCTCTTCCAGAAAAACCCGGCTTTTCTGTCCTCCCTGAAGTTCATCATTTACGAGAATGCTCTGTAGTTTTGAGCTCTGCAGCAGCGTTGCCAGTGTGATGCCGTCCCTCTTGATGAGGTCAAGCAGTCTGTCCAGAAGTTTTTTTTGATTATTTCCTCCAAGCTGAAGCTGTTCAATAATGTTGAGCAAGAGATACTGGTCTTCTTCGGAAAAATTGCAGAGAGAACCGGCAATTTTTTCTGAAAGAACATCGGCATAAATTTTCCTCTGTATCGTCGGCATCAATTGGTTGAGAGAGAGGAGGAAGTGTGTCCCTTTGGTAATCCGACCTTTTGGCAGGGATGCGAGGAATTTTTGCTGAGACAATCCGTCCGGCAACAGAGCATGGCAGAGAGCTAGATAGCCGGCTTGTTCCATGATATTCAAACCGCGGTGGCAATACTGGTCTTCTAAGATTATGGCAAGTATTTCCTCTGTTGGAGTATCCTTGTCCAGCAGTCTGCAGCAAAAGGATTTCTTCTGGAAAAGTGATTCGATTGCCAGAAGGCGCTTTCTGCCGCAAAGCACATCGTAGTGTCCCTGTGGCGTTTTTAAAAGGATCGGTGGGTTTATTATACCCGATATGGCAAAGGAAGCAGCCAGGTCTTCAGGAATGAGAACCTCATGTTGGAATGGTCGAAGGGTAAATCGTCCTGAATCATTAACTTCACTTAGCAGTATAGTCTCATAAAGATATTGCATGTCGTTTAAGAAAGCCGGCATGGTGGTAGCCTTGTTGCAACCTGTTTAGTATTGGTGGGATAAGATCAACCATAACAGAAAGATAAATATTGGCTTCAGACATAAAAAAACCGGCCTTCAGGCGGTTATATAACCTGAAGACCGGCATGTCATCGGCTTGTTTTCGGCAAATAAGCTCCAGGATCAAGCAGACAGACAGCGAGGCCGTGTGGCTGCGCTATCATTTTTTCCACCAGGCTTTCTAAAAAATAAAGCCGGGTTTGGTGCGCTATCCTGGGAAAGGAAATATCAGTCGCCGTTGATTTTATCTCGCAGGATACCGGAAGGCTTGAAGGTCACAACCCTTCGTGCTTCAAGAGTCAGTTCCTCGCCTGTCTGCGGATTACGGCCTCTCCTGGAGTTTTTATCTTTGACGTTGAATTTTCCGAAACCACTCAAAAGCAGATCCGACCCTGAAATGAGCGAATCTTTGGAAATCCGCAAAAATGCCTCAACCGATTCCGTTGCCTGTGCTTTGGTGAGGTTTTCGTGCTTTTTGTAGACCTGCTGAACGAGATCAGCCTTTGTTAGTGTCATAATTTCCCCTTTTCATTAATGAAGTATATTACTATCTCTAAGATTTATCATATACTTTGAGAAAAGAATGTCAACTTATGTGTTTCCTTTTGTTCAAATTTTATTAAAAAAATACATCAATATATGAAACGAGGCTAAATGGACACTGTCTTAAATGTTACCTTCAGGTAAAAAAACTTCCCTTTTTTACAATTGCCATATCAGGAAAAAAACCATTCCCCGTTGGCCATCTTGCAGCAAACGGCTTAAACGATAGAAGCCATCTGAAAAATGGGGAGGTACATAGCAACAACAAGACCGCCGATCATACCGCCGAGAAAAACCATCATAAAAGGTTCAATCATAGCGGTAAGGTTCTCGACAGCCTGATCAACCTCCTCGTCATAGAAGTCGGCTATTTTTTCCAGCATGGTGTCCAGAGCACCGACTGACTCACCAACATTTATCATCTGAACAACCATATTCGGGAATACACCGCTTTCCTGAAGCGGTTCAGCGATGGGGCGTCCTTCCGCAATAGCATCGGAGACGCGAAAGACAGCAATTTCTATAACCTTGTTACCTGCTGTTCTGGCGACAACCTGGAGAGCTTCAAGGATAGGGACACCGCTTTGCAGCATTGTGCTGAGCGTACGGGTGAACTTTGCCACAGCAACTTTACGGATTAATATACCGAAAACCGGAGCCTGGAGGAGCATTCGGTCAACAGTGATTCTGCCTTTTTCTGTATTGTAAATTTTTTTAAAGATAAAGATCAGCGCAAAAAGTCCAAGTCCCAGAAAAATAATATTGCTTTTAAAGAAATCACTCAAGTTAATGACAATCTGGGTCGGTACAGGCAGGGCGTGGCCGAAGCTCGTGAACATCTCGTCAAAAACAGGAATGACGAAAATAAGAATAACTGCCAGAATCAGTATAGAAATAGCAAGACAGATTAAGGGATATGTCATGGCACCTTTGATTTTTTTCTTCAAGGCCATGGTTTTTTCCATAAAAAGGGCCAGACGTGACAGTATGGTGTCGAGAATACCACCAGTTTCACCGGCTTCGATCATGTTACTGTAAAGATTGTCAAAAACCTTCGGGTGTTTTCGCATGGAGTCGGCGAAAGTAGTACCGGACTCGACGTCCTTTTGTATCTCGCGGAGAACTTTTTTCAGGCTGACGTTGCTCTGTTGGTTTGCGAGAATATCCAGGCACTGTACCAGGGGCAGGCCGGCATCTATCATGGTGGAGAGCTGCCGGGTGAAGACAACGATATCTTTGCCGGTAATTTTAGGCTGAAAAAGAGGAATGCTCTCTAGCAAATCCTTTGGCTTTTCTTTGATAACCGGATTCACGATCCGCATTCTTTTCAGTTGGTTGAGTGCCGCTGCTTGATCAGGAGCTTCTAGTTCCCCTTTCCGCTTCTCACCGTGGGTGTTTTTCCCTTTCCATACATAAACTGGCATTACGCTTTCTCCGGCAATAGTATCATTTGACCATCTGCTTGAAAAATAGAATTAGAAAAATCCTGGAACTCTTTTACAAAATAACCTGGTAAGCTGTCGATATGGCTATTGCAGCTACTTTGTCATGATCTTAACTTAATCACAAGCCATTCTATACTATGAACTTCAATAAAACAAGGGTGTTGAGTACATATAGGACACCAGGCCATCTGTACATCCGTCAATTATACTTGTATTCAAGATAGCAATATACCACATGTGAAATTATAGGCCTGTCAAAAACTACACCTTGTATGCCACTGTCTGAAAGAGTACTATTGAATTTTTTATGTATTTCTCGTGGGAAAGAGAAAAAAGCATCTATTGTGAATAATAATTAGTAAATTGAGGTACCTAAAGTGAGAAAAAAAGATAGCTGCCTTTTAAGTTATTGTAAATACAAAAAATAGGTGAGAATTCCTTGAACGGGGAAATTTCTAGACCATGGTCATTTATTCTTGTTAATTCCCGTTTACTTGGGTATATTGACAGATTCTGTTGTGTGAGAAGAGTGTCTCTACACGAAGTTGAAGAACTATTACGCTTGACTGTCTGATTGATACGTCAAGATAAAGTTGTCCGGTTTGAGAAGATTACCGTTTATCTAATGGATAGATGGTTTCGATGCGATACCGGCAGCGTAATACAGGTAACGGGATATATTCAGGAGGATAATATGCAGGAGCAGGCTGTGGCTACGTATAGTCAAGGTAAATTTCAACCTGTCATCGATAAATGCGAAGGTTGCGAAAGAATAGTAGAAGAGAACGGCACACAGTATTGTCAGACCTATCTCTACCCGGAGGCAAAATGGAGATTAGGTATCTGTAATTTTGCAACACACCGGAAACCGGAACTTGTTGTTGCTAATGTGAAGGTTAATCCTCTCAAGGCCGCCAAAAGGGCTTCGAAATCAAAAAAGTAGTATTTCCTCAGTCCTTTTCTTTTGCTGGAACGTAAAAAAGCCTGCCTTTGTAACAAAGGCAGGCTTTTTTGTCAGGATCGTCCCACGCCCGTATAAACAAAACCATTTTTCCTCAGTTTATCTGGTTCGTAGACATTACGCAGATCTATCAGAACCTTGGTTCTCATAAGGCTGCCAACTTTCTCCAGATCAAGGGCCCGATACTGATTCCATTCAGTCATGAGGATGACGGCATCTGCATCGGTACAGGCCTCATAAGCGTTGTTGACATATTCTATGGTGTCGGGCAGATACTTTTTTGCCTCTTCCATGCCTTGAGGATCGTGGGCTTTGATTCGTGCGCCTTTTTCAAGCAGGGCCGGCAATATGGTGATGGATGGAGAATCGCGCATATCGTCTGTTTCCGGTTTAAAGGTCAGCCCCAGCACCGCGATGGTTTTTCCGGCTTCACTTCCACCGAGGCTGTCCCGTATTTTCTTGACCATTTTAGCCTTCTGTGCCGCATTCACCTCAACCGCCGCTTCGACTATTCTGAGGCTCTGGCCGTGTTCCTGAGCCACCCGCAGAAGAGCCAGAGTATCCTTGGGAAAGCAGGAACCGCCATATCCCGGTCCCGGGTGAAGGAACTTGTTGCCGATTCTGCCATCCATGCCGATGCCTTTGGCCAGAGCCACCACATCAGCCCCAATAGAATCGCAGAGCAGAGCTATCTCATTGATAAAGCTTATTTTCGTGGCCAAAAAGGCGTTTGCGGCGTACTTGGTAAGCTCTGCCGTTTCTATATCAGTTTTGACGATGGGAGTTTCCTGAAGAAAAAGTGGTCGGTAAACGGCTCGAAGAACCTCCTCGGATCTGCTTGATTCCACCCCGATGACCACTCTATCCGGTCGCATAAAGTCATTGATAGCCGCTCCTTCCCTGAGGAATTCCGGGTTTGAGGCTACATCGAAATCTGCCCCGGGGTTTTCTTCTGTGATTATTCTGGCTACCTGTTTCGCTGTGCCGACCGGGACGGTGCTTTTATCGACAATAACAGTGTATCCTTTCAGGTGGCGGGCTACTTCCCTGGTGGCGGCAAAGATATAGCTCAGATCGGCATATCCGTCGCCTCTTCTACTGCTGGGGGTTCCCACAGCAAGGAAAACAGCCTCGGCACCGGCCACGTTTTCACTCATTTGTGTGGTGAACTTCAGCCTGCCTTCCCCGACATTTTTAGCAACAAGGCTGTTGAGGCCGGGTTCATAAATGGGGATGATCCCCTCGGTCAGCTTATTAATTTTCGTTTCGTCATTATCGACACAAACAACATGATGCCCAAATTCGGCAAAACAGGTTCCGGTAACCAGGCCGACATAGCCTGTTCCTATAATGGTGATGTTCATTATGCCCCTTTTCTTTAATGTATGCTTTGGTGCTCTTCGGGAATTATCCCGATAGTGATTAGTCGTTTTACAGCGTAGTTGGTATTGGTTTCTTCACTGAAGAAGAGTTTAAAAAATTCCTTGCAATGTGTGAAAGAGGCATGGTGGAGTTTGCAGATCCAGGTATCTTGGCGCGCCGGATTACAGTTTCATCGCTCGCTCGCCGAAAATCGCCGTTCCGATACGCACCAGAGTGGCCCCTTCCTCAATGGCAACGTGATAATCATTAGTCATTCCCATGGACAATTCAACGTTTTTGTTGTCGAAAAACAGCTTTTTTTTCTGCAGATCATCGGCCAGGGATTTCAACTGTTTAAAATATGGTCTGGAGTCTTCCGGGTCTTCAGTAATAGGCGGCATCGTCATCAACCCTCGTGGTTGCAGCATGGTATACTCCTGTATGTCGAGGAGCAGTCTTTCAGCAGCATCCGGTGAAACGCCCGATTTTTTTTGGTCTAAACCAATGTTAACCTGAATAAGGATGTCGAGCTTTTTGTTAAGATCGAGAAGATGTTTGTGCAGCGCAGCAGCAACTTTTTTTCGGTCGATGGTCTCTATCATAGAGAAAATTGCGGCGGCGGTCTTTGCTTTGTTGCTTTGCAGATGGCCGATGAAGTGAAAAGAAACTTCATCGCCGATCCTGTCATATTTTTCCCTGGCTTCCTGAATATAGTTTTCGCCAAAAATGTGTTGCCCGGCTTGTCTCGCTTCCATAATAGCATCGGCTGGAAAGCGTTTGGATACGGCAACCAGCCGAACGGAATTTTTATCTCTGCCGCACTGACCGGCAACAGCAGCTATATGGGCTTTGACCTCTTCTAAATTATGCCGGATCATGAGCTGCTCTCCGCCGGGTTTGGTAAATCGAATAATCTGACAGCGTTGGCGGTTGTTGCCATGGCTAGTTCCGCCAGTTCTATTCCTCGTAAAGCGGCTATTTTTTCTGCGGTATAGAGAAGATATGCCGGTTCGTTTCTTTTGCCGCGATACGGGTCCGGAGCAAGAAAGGGTCCATCTGTTTCGAGAAGCAGCGCCTCCAGCGGTATATTTGCCGCTACTTCCTGTAAGGCTGCAGCGTTTTTGAAGGTGACAATACCGGGAATTGAGATAAAAAAACCGATATCAAGAACTTTTTTTGCAAAATCCATGTCCCCGGAAAAGCAGTGCATTACCCCACCTCTATCAAAAGGGCCGTTTTTATATAACACCTTGAGAATGTCATCATGAGCATCTCTGTCATGAATAACTACGGGAAGTTGATGGTTTTTGGCTATAACGAGCTGATCTTGAAAATACTTTGTCTGCGTTTCGGCAGGACAATAGCGTTTAACATAATCTAGGCCGATTTCGCCATATCCAACGATATTTTTACGCCTTTTCTCAAGCAAAGTCTCGATTTCTTCAAGGTCACCGGATTCGATGTTGCCGACATCGTGAGGGTGAATTCCTACTGTTGCTTGTACCATGGCATATTTTGCCGCTAGAGTCACGGCAGCTCTGGAGCTGGGCAGATCAATACCTATGCTGATGACAGTTCCTACTCTGTGAGAAGATGCTCGAGTGAGAATTTCCTGCAGGTCGGTGGAATAGGCCCCCATATCCAAATGGCAATGGGTATCTATGAGTGTAAGGGGGGCGGATAACATCGGGAGTTTCGTCTTCTTTTTTGTCACTGTAATACCTCCTGCTCTTTTGTAGCAGATAACGCTTGGGACTGCAACGGTGTTTTGTTTAGATTCCTGAAAAAAATCAACCTAATATATTGAAAAAATATGAGTTTTATGTTTAACACCAAGGAAAAGGCAGGCCATATGGCTCGGAATCAACTGTGACTCAGTGCTCAAAATGGTCCGAGAATTGCATAATATTCTCTTGTCTGGGACAAGACGATGATGGGTTTTCTATACATGAAAAAAGTACATATTTTAGGAATTTATCTGCTCTATTACAAAATTGATATTGAGGGGTGTTTCTTTAATATAGTGTGATTACAGAGTGTTGGAGGAGTATATGCTCGCTTCTGTCTGCCCGGGTCGGTGAAAAAGTGACTTAACACTTTATTTTTTTGATGGAATTTTGCAATAAATATGAAATAATGTTAAACATGTGTAACTATGGATTGTAAAGTCGAAAGGACCTTGACTGTGGATGTAAAAACTTTTTGGTGAAGCGTATCTGATAAACGTGCTGTTTTTAAAGGATAAGTCATTTTCTTTAAGCGATGTTGTCGCGTTTGATAGCTGTTACCTGCACCGGAAAATGGAATATTAAGGTTGCGTTAGGTCGTTAGGAAGAAAGAGGGAGTTGGCAGTTTACGATTATCGTATTGCATTAAGCAGATAGCCACAAGCAGAGGCTAATAACAAAAACGAGGTAAAGGGCATGAATTACGGTATTGTCAGTCAGGAACAGCTAGAGCAGATCGACACGATATTAGCCGATAAACTGATAAAACTTGGCGTCGACTGTGTTATAATCATCGACATGGCGGGAAATATTATAACCGCTAAGGACAATGGCGAAAGCAAATACGATGTCTATTCTTTTGCGGCCCTGGCGGCAGGAAACTTTGCTACGGTCGATGCCATGGCAAAGCTGGTGGGTGAACAGGAATTTTCACTTCTTTTCCACAAGGGACAGGAGTCAAATATCCATTTTTCCAAAATTGATGATGAGCTTCTCCTGATATCCATGTTTGGGCGTGATATTTCGCTTGGCTTCTTACGATTGAATGTTGTTGATGTGATAGAGAAAATCAGGCAAGTTTGGGATACTTCCAAATAAATACAAATGGTTTTCCTTCGTATCGATCAAAAAAACAGACAATGGATTTTCTAAAGTGGGGGGCGCGAATTGAGCTTTATCAATCTGAAAGACAAAGTCGTTCAAGTAAAGATTGTTTATTATGGCCCGGGACGCTGTGGTAAGACCACCAATCTGGAATATATCAACCGGACGTATAAGAAACAGATTGTTTCCGAAATGGTGAGCCTGAAAACACATGGTGACAGGACACTGTTTTTTGATTTTCTGCCGTTTGATATGGGAAAAATCAAGGGATATGATATCAAAATTCAGCTCTATACTGTTCCGGGACAGGTAAAGTATAATGCTACCAGAAAACTGGTTCTCAGAGGGGTGGACGGTATTGTTTTTGTTGCCGATGCCATGGCAAAGCAACGGGCCAAAAACATACGATCCCTCAATCAACTACACGAGAACCTCCAGTCATACAAAGAAAGCATTTTCAATTTACCGCTGGTATTGCAATATAATAAGGTAGATTTGAAAGAACATGGGATTCCGATTCTGCCGACCTCAGTACTCCAGAAAGACTTAAATAGTCGACTGCAAGTCCCTTATTTCGAGGCGAGTGCGATTACAGGTTACAATGTGGCTGCGACGCTGAAGAAAATTATTTCTTCCACGGTTGTGTCTATTCAGAAAAAACTACTCTAGAGAGAAGATACGGTGGAACAATACAAAGAAGGTCAATACGATGACGACCTGACCGTAGGCATTGATGAGTACGATGAGAATTTTGATACGGGCGGAGTCGATCTTTTTGATTATCTGGAAGATGCAGATTCCCCGCTGGCCCGACTAAAATCGATTATATTATCCATTGACTGGGAGATCACTGATGATATTCTACGTCAATTTAATCAGGAATTGCACGATCTTCGGGATATCTGGGCCGACAACAAAATCAATGTCATCTATGTGCAGGCACTGGAAAAACTAAGCCGCTATATCTATAAGGAAAAGTCTTCCGCTCACCCCAGTGCCATCAAGCTTCTTTTGACCTTCTACGCCAATCTTGAAAAAATTGTTTCCAATGAAGAGATAACCGAGCAGCAGAAAAAGAATCTGTTGCGAGAAGATGTAGCCAGATTTGATAACTTTAAAAGACAAGTCGTTCCCGCTGCTACTCCAGTGTCAGCGCCTGTTGCTGCAGAGAAAGACACATCAGTACCTGTTCCTGAAAAAGATCGACCGGCCGAAGTCATTCAACCCGCTAAAGATGATCAAGTGGCTCTAGCTGCCATGACTGCAGAGAGCAAGGAAGGCGTTCCGGCAGAGGACGATCCTCTTTTAAATTTAAAGGCGATTGTCTATGGAATTGACTGGGAGATCACCGAGCAGGATTTAACTGAGCTCAGTCGTGAAGTAAAGCACCTGGAAAAAACGTTCAGGTCGAGCAAGGCTAAAATGATTTTTCTCCAAGGAATAGGATCACTTGGAGCATATATAAAACTGAAGAAAAGCGATGCTCATGCTGATGTCTTTAAGCTGCTGCACTCCTTTTTCACAGGGCTTGAGACCGTTGTGCGTCAAGGTCTGACCGGGCAGGCAGAGAAGGATATCCTGTTCCCGGAGGTGGAAAAATTCAATACGTTTAAGGCAATTATAGCCGGTACTATTTCTCCTGAGGCAATTGCCAAAACCACTCCTGCTGATGAGGATGAAGAAGATTTCAGTGATGCGGAAATCCAGCCGGCCTTCGCCGATGTTCCTGAAGATGTGCATGGTTTTCAGGAAGAACAGGAGGCAGCGTTGCTGGCGGAAAAAGAATCTCCGGATAAAAATGATGTTGTTGACGAGTATTTTGATGACGCTGAAGAAGGGGTTCTGCCGGAGCGGGTTGATGCAAGTATAGCAGGAGAGATGGAGAGTCGCCTTGAGGGACTGTTTGAAGAGCCCGACGAAGAAGTGACCCGCGAACTCGATGCCGAGATCGCTTTGCAAGGAGTGAATGTAGAATCGGATGCGGATGACGATTCAGACGAAGAGCCTTTATTGGTAGAAGATGGTGAATTCGCCCCTGCTCTGGCGATCGATGATGAACCCGACGAAGATTTTCCAGCTGTTTTTGCCGATAAAGTGGATGATTTCTTTGATGAATCTGAAGAACATGATATTGCAACCAAAGCTTTTCCGGGTACTGATGTGGAGTCTGACACGGATGATGATATCGAAGAAGAGCTGCTTCCGTTTGTCGGTGGTGAGTATGCACCGGCGTTGACCGATAGTGGTGAAGAAGATTCCGAGAAATCGGCCTTTGGAGACGAAAGCGAAATTCAAGATGGGCTGGAAGACTTTTTTGGTGAAGAGTCTCAAGAAGAAGAGGAGGCTGAAACTCCTGCTGCGGGAGACGCTTCCGCGTTGGCAACCGATATCTCAACTGAAGATGCAGTTGCACCCGAGGCGGCGGATATTGAGGACAGGCTGGCTGACTTTTTCGGAGAAGCTGAACCGGAAACAGTACCTGAAAGTGCTGATGAGGCACTGAAAGGTGTTGAAGTTGAAACTTTGGAAGATGATGAATCGGGTGAAGAGCCGCTGCCGTTCCATGAAGGAGAAATTGCTCCGGCTTTGAGTGGTGAAGGAGAAGATGAGACTCAAGAAGTCGAAGAAGAGCCGGCCGCAATGAGAGAAGATGATGATCAGCTCTTTACTCCTGAAGAAGAGGAAGAGCAAATACCTGCCGATGGAGATATGGCGGCAGACGATGTTGGTGATGGCTTTAGTGAGTTGTTCGGCGACGATAGAGAAACAGATGATGAACCATTAGAAGAAACCGAGGTTTTACGCGGTGTCGATGTAGAAACTCCGGAAGATGATGATTCGGAAGAAGAAGAGCTGCCGTTTGAAGACGGTGAGCTGGCCCCTGCATTAGCAACCGATGATGATTCTGCTGCAGCGTTCTCCGAGGATGTCGATGACGGTGCGGAAGCAGATATCAGCGACAGGTTTGACGAATTCTTCGGTACCGAGGAAGAGAAAACGGAAGAAGAGTCTGAAGAACAACGTGAACTTGCCGCTTTTCAGGCAGAAGAAGAGTCTGAGGAGGAGCTTGATCCTACTGCATTCCAGGTAATCGAAGAGATTGACGAACCTGATGCCGATGTCTTCAAGGTGGCCGAAGAACCGGAAGAAGACGATGAGTTCAGAACAGAGCACACCGAAGAACGACTCGATTTTGAGGAAGACGTTTTCCGGGAAATACCCAGCGACGAGATAGAAGAGTTTCCTGGAGAGGTATATGGTGTGTCGGATAAAGAGAAAGAGGATGAGGAAATACTTGCCCTTCTCGGTGATGATGATGCAGATACCGATCTGTTCAAAGAAGAAATGGCTGAAAATCTTGCCCCTGAATTTAGCGATTATACGGAAGATTCAATCCCTGAAGTTTCAGCAGAAGAACTAGAAGCTGTTCTCGATGCAGAAGACAGTGTCGTTACCGCTGGGAAAATCCCCTCCGGTTACCCATCATCAGATGAGTTGCTTGCCCGGTTTGGCGAAATAGCCGGTGATGAAGACATAATTACCCACCCCGAAGGCAACGAAGATTTTATCATCGCTGTTGAAGACCCCCATGCTGCAGATAGTTCTGAGGACGAGGTCGTCTTTGAAGCAGTTGAGGAGGGAGAAGATCTTGGCGAAGAGATCTCCTTTGACGAAGAAGCTGAAGAAGAGAAAGACTACGACAAGGCTGATTCTTTCGGTACAACAATTCTGGCCAATGCTCCTTTTGTCGAAAAGACACGCCCTGGATTTGATATACCGGCAAAAAAGCCTGTTGCAGAGCAACCGGTCAAGGAAATTGAAGAGGAAGAGGAGAGCGCCTATGTGTTACATCAGGACGGTATTCCTGCCTCTGATGTTCTACAAAGTTTGAGAAACTGTATTGTTTCGCTCGGTCTTGAAATAGATGATGCTATCTTAGATGGTCTTAACGAAGAGATCACTACATTACGCCATTCCTGGCTCGATAAACCGGCTGAGCGGACCTTTGTGCAGCTGCTGTCGACAGTAACTGCTCATATCGAAAGATACCGCTATGATGCAGATGCTGAAGCCAACAGACTGCTCCTTTCTATCTTTGACAAGCTTGAACTTTGCGTGAGGGGTCAGGCAAACAGCAATGAGATTCAGGAAGCGGTCCTTAATGAGACAAGCAAGGTTCTGCAGTGGCAGGCAAGATTAATCGACAGAACATCAGCCCCGAAAGAGGAGAGCGTTCAGCCCCAACAGGAGGTGGCCGAAGCACCTGTACTCGACCACGATTTTGCTGCTGATCAACCTCAATCGCCGGTTGCTGCGGGGTTGGATGAAATGTCAAAAAAAGTCGATGAGATCGGTAATGACATAATGATGCAGAAGGTTTCCTCAATAATGAAAGCGGAGCTGGATCAGCTTAAAGCCGCGTTTCATACGGAATTACGGGAGTTGAAAGAGGAGATCCTCAAAGGCAGAAGAAGAGAGTAACACCTCGGTTTGCCGGGCTGGCAAACCAAGCCCGGCAACGTTCCTACATTCTGATCAAAATGGTCTATTTACCTCGGACTGTCTCCGATATAATACTCCCAAAAACTCAAACTTATAGTTCGGAGAACTTTTTCTTCAACATCTCTTCGACATGCGAGGGAACCAGGTCGTGGACATTGCCGCCATGTCTGGCGGCATCTTTAATGATGGACGAGCTGATATAAATCCAGCGCAGACCCGACATAAGGAAAATGGTTTCCACTTCTCGTTCAAGTTTCCGGTTCATCAAGGCGAGCTGAAACTCATAGTCAAAATCGGAAACAGCCCGCAGGCCACGGACAATTGCCTTGGCCTTTCTTTTTTTGGCAAAATTTACCAGAAGACCACTGACCGGCTCAATTTCTACTCTTGAATTACTGTCGGGATAACAGGCCCTGATCATGCTGGTACGTTCCTGCAGAGTGAACATGGGAGCCTTGCCTGGATTGATGGCCAGAGCAATAATAACTCTGTCGAACAGATTCAAAGCGCGGTTGACAATGTCAAGATGACCATTGGTGATAGGGTCAAATGTTCCTGGATAAATAACTGTGCCGGGTTCCATAGCTCGCTTTTGTTTGAGGGTTGATGGTTGGATATGGCATCACATGGTCCTGTAAAACCAGAAAGCGGTGTCGCCGTATCTGCGTGTATCGCTACATTGAAGATGTGTCAAATCCTGGGGCAATATCACGTTTGCTCTCTCTTCCACTACAACCAGGCAGTCTGGAGAAAATATCTCAAGGCCATCGAGATGTTGCAGGGTTGTCAGAGCCAGTCCCTTGTCATAGGGCGGATCCATAAAAATAATATCAAAGAGGTGTCTGTCTGCTCTGTTTGCCGTGATGAATGAGGGGAGACCCTTTTCAAGATTCGCCTTGATAACCTTGGCGGTCGGCACAGCTGTGTTGCTCCGACCGATACACTTTTCAAAGATGGCGATATTCCTGGAGAGCAAGGTCAGTGATGCTTTACTGTTATCAACAAAAAGTGCCGCGGCGGCTCCGCGACTCAGAGCTTCAATGCCAAGAGCTCCTGTACCGGCATACAGATCAAGAACCACTGCCCCAACCACTTGCCGGCCTAAAATAGAGAAAAGTGCTTCACGGCCTTTGTCGGAAGTAGGACGGATGGTCCTGCTTTTCCCTGGAGGGGTGCTGAGCTGCAGTCCCCTTGCTATACCACTGATAATGCGCAAAAAGTATACCGTTTTGCTTTATGTGTTGGCAAAAATAGCTAAAGATGTCCGGAAAGAGTTTAATGCCATACCGCCCTTACAGGGAGAGATAGCCGATAATTGTTTCCCCTGCACGAACTTTATCGCCTTGTGCAACGGCGATGGCGCTGTCTGCCGGCAGATAGACATCCACCCGCGAGCCAAAACGGATTAAGCCGAAACGTCTTCCTTTGTCGACCTGATCTCCACGGTCCAGCCAGTTGATAATTCTTCTGGCGATCAACCCGGCGATTTGGACAAAGGCGATTTTAACCCCATCGTCTGTCTCCACAACGGTGATACAGTTTTCATTGAGCAGGCCACCCTTGTCGCTGTCGGCAGAGTAAAATTTGCCGGGATTATGGGTAATGCGCGTCACCTTGCCGGAGAGAGGGATGCGGTTAACGTGGACATTGAAAACATTCATGAAAATCGATATCTTAAAAACTTCCTGGTCAAAAAGGTCATGGTTGGCGATCTTTTCGACTCGGAGAACTTTGCCATCCGCAGGGGAGACGACCGCATGGGGCTGGGGAGGGACGAATCGCTCAGGGTCTCTGAAAAAGCACAGGATAAAGGTGGTTGCAGCCAAGCCGATCCAGGCGATCCAGGCCGGACCGACCAGCGCAAATATCAGGGTTGCAAAGGCGGAAAAGAGAATGAAGGGGTAGCCTTCTTGAGCGACTGGAACTTGAGGTGCTTTCATACGAGTACCTTCGGAGTTGAGAAAATCGACAGGAGAATCTTGTGATGCGTCAGTCTAAAAACGGTTGTGGTACGCGATTAGCCATATTCGCTGTATATGCCGGTATCGGGAGCACGTCTTTCCCGCTGCGGCCTTATTTGTTTTTTGTCCTCAGCATGGCAATGGTCCCCGTACGGACGATTTCCTTAATGCCGATGGGGCGCAGGATATCGATAAACGCACTTATCTTCGATGCGGCACCGGTCACCTCGATGGCATAGCTTTTCGGGCTGACATCGACAACCTTGGCACGGAAGATATCAATTATGCGCAGCACCTCGGCTCTGGTGTGAGACTCCGCTTTAACCCGGATCAAAACCATCTCTCTTTCGACATATTCCTGCTCACTGATGTCGGAAACCTTAATGACGTCAATCAACTTATGCAGCTGTTTGGTGATCTGCTCAACGATGGTCTCGTCGCCCTTGGTCACCAGAGTAAGGCAGGAGACGCCGGGGTCGAGTGTTTCGGCGACACAGAGGCTTTCGATATTGAAGCCGCGTCCACTGAAAAGACCGGTCACCCGTGAAAGAACGCCTGGTTTATTCGTTAAAAGGACGGAAATGGTATGTTTCATGAGGCTGCCTGAAAAGGTTCGATCATAGACAAAAAAGCCGGGGACTTTTCTGCGGTGTGAAAGATGTTCATATAATAAGGCTATACCAACAGCATTTCGGTATTGGCCTTACCTGCCGGAACCATGGGATAAACACTTTCTTCCGGAGCAACTACAAAGTCCATCAGAACAGTATTTTTGGTTGCCAGCGCCTCTTTGATAACCGGCTCGACCTCTTCTGGTCTGGTGGCTCGCAATCCCACAGCGCCATAGGCTTTCGCCAGTTCGACAAAATCGGGAGAGATATCCATCACTGTCGAGGAGTAGCGCTTGTCGTAAAACAGTTCCTGCCACTGGCGAACCATGCCGAGAAAGCCGTTGTTGAGAATAGCGACCTTTACCGGGCAGTTATACTGCCTGGCCGTGGCCAGTTCCTGAATATTCATCTGGATGGAACCATCACCTGCTATATCGATGACGCATGCCTCCGGGAAAGCTATCTGGGCGCCGATCGCCGCCGGTAACCCGTACCCCATGGTTCCCAGGCCACCCGAGGTGATAAATCTTCTCGGTTGATTAAAGCGATAGAACTGAGCTGCCCACATCTGGTTTTGACCTACCTCGGTGGTGATGATGGCATTGCCTCCGGTGAGCTTGTCAAGCATCTCGACAACATATTGCGGCTTGATAATGTTGTCGGCGGTGCAATAGGACAGCGGGTGTTTAGTGGACCATTCCTGAACGATCTGCAGCCATTCCATATGCTTTTGCGCCTCGTCGGAGACAGAGATGCTTTTGTCCTCGTCGAAAAGAGTATTGATGGCCGTCAGCGCTGTCTTGCAGTCTGCTACAATAGGAACATCGACCTTGACGTTTTTGCTGATGGAGGTCGGGTCGATATCAATATGAATAACCTTGGCCTTGGTGGCAAACTCATCGAGTTTACCGGTGACCCGGTCATCAAAACGTGCTCCGACGGCAATAAGCAGGTCACATTCCGCCACGGCCATATTGGCGGTGTAGGTGCCGTGCATGCCGAGCATGCCCATGGAGAGAGTATGGCTGCCCGGAAACGCGCCAAGTCCCATCAGTGTCATGGTCACAGGAATATTCAGCTTGACGGCAAGCTCGGTGAGTTCCTTGTTGGCGCCGGAGAGGATAACTCCGCCACCGACATAAAGCACCGGTCGTTTCGCCTGCCGTATCAGTTTGCAGGCCTTTTCAACCTGGCGGCTGTGGGGCAGGTAGTTGGGCTGATAGCTCTGCATCCGTACCTCTTCCTTGAGCGTATAGCTGCACATGCCGGCAACAACATCTTTGGGCAAGTCCACCAGAACCGGTCCGGGTCTTCCTGTCTTGGCTATATGGAAGGCCTCCCGCAGCGTGGGAACCAGTTCATCGGTACTTTTGACCAGATAATTATGTTTGGTGCAGGGTCTTGTTATGCCGACAATGTCCACTTCCTGAAAGGCGTCGTTGCCGATAAGTTTGGTCGGCACCTGGCCGGTGAGCACTACCATGGGAATCGAGTCCATATAGGCAGTGGCAATGCCGGTTACTCCGTTGGTAGCACCCGGACCGGAGGTCAACAGCGCAACTCCTACCTTGCCGGTTGTTCTGCTGTAGGCATCGGCGGCATGAACGGCGCCCTGTTCGTGGCGCACTAGAACATGTTGAATATCAGCCTTGAACAAGGCATCGTAGAGATCTAAAACGGCACCACCTGGAAAGCCAAAGATGGTTGTGGTTCCTTCTTCCTGAAGACATCTGACAATAGCCTGGGAACCTCTCATCTTACTCATAACTGCATTGTCCTTGATTGAGAAATTTTGTGTATGGACTTAGTGATAGGGATAGTATCCTCTGTATGGTCTCCTCGTGACTGATAAAATATAGAAGTGAAGAGAAAGGATGTCAACACTTAGTGCTCGATAGCGCGGTTACTTGCCGCTTTTGTGGTTCCAGCCCAGTTTATTTTTACAGAAACAGCAGGTTTTATGCGAAAACAGACTTGCAATCTTCAGGTATGGTGTGTATTTTTAAACCTAGCTTCGAAAGCACTATGACAGAGCCATTACTAGAAAGGTGTGGTCGAGTCGTATTACGAAACAACAAATACTACTTAAGCGATTTTTAATATTATGGCCTTATCCCTCGCTCTACTATTGCTATTAGAGAAAACGCCAGCGCGAACTGCGGCGGTTGAGGGGAGATCTGTGATGTAAGACATATACACTCCAAGCAACTCGAAAAGCCACGGTTCGTAGGAACCGTGGCTTTTTTTTTGTTTTTCTGGTTGCCGGTGAGACCGAAGTGACAGCGGTCCGGAAGTTCAGATTACTGTTTAAAAAATATTTCAAAATGGAAGGAGAAAAACTCTTATGAATCCGGAATCTTTAAGTAAATATAGACCATATCCACAGGTGGATTTGCCCGACAGGATGTGGCCTTCCAGCCGAATCGAACAGGCGCCGACCTGGTGCAGCGTCGATTTGCGAGACGGTAATCAAGCGCTTGTTCAACCCATGAGTCTTGAAAAAAAACTTGAGATGTTCCGGCTTCTTACCAAAACCGGCTTCAAAGAGATCGAGGTTGGTTTTCCATCAGCCTCCCAGGTGGAATTCGACTTCACCAGAAAACTGATCGATGATAATCTTATTCCTGAAGATGTGGAAATACAGGTGCTGACCCAGGCCAGAGAACATCTCATCAACAAAACATTTGCCTCCGTTAAGGGGGCAAAGAAAGTCATCGTTCATCTTTATAACTCCACCTCCATTTTACAACGAGACATCGTTTTCAAAATGAGCAGGGAAGAGATCATCGAGCTAGGTGTTCGTGGAGCACGCATCCTCAAGGAGGAAGAGAAAAAATATCCAGACACCAGCTTTCGCTACCAGTACTCACCCGAGAGTTTTACCGGTACCGAACTTGACTTTGCCCTGGAAATCTGTGAGGCGGTCATGGATGTACTGCAGCCGACACCGGAAAATCCCGTTATCATTAATCTGCCTGCTACTGTGGAGATGTCCACACCCAATATCTACGCCGATCAGATTGAATGGTTCTGCCGCAATATGAAAAACAGAGACAGCGCCATTATTTCACTCCATACTCACAACGACAGAGGCTGTGCCGTGGCGGCAACCGAACTCGGCTTAATGGCGGGCGGCCAGAGAGTGGAGGGAACGCTTTTCGGCAATGGGGAGCGGACCGGCAACGTCGATATCGTCACCCTTGCTCTCAATATGTATACTCAAGGGGTCGATCCTCACCTCGACTTCAGAAACATCAACAGTCTGGTGGATGTATACGAACGGATCACCAGAATTCCAGTTCCCATTCGTCAGCCGTATGCCGGAGAACTTGTTTATACGGCCTTTTCCGGCTCTCATCAGGACGCTATAAAAAAAGGGATGGATCTGGCGGAAAAAAACCAAGGCAGTGTCTGGGCCGTTCCCTATCTGCCCATCGATCCCAGCGATGTAGGCCGAACCTATGAATCGATTATTCGAATCAACAGCCAGTCGGGCAAGGGTGGTGTGGCCTACATAATGGATAAAGAATATGGCTTCAAGATGCCCAAAGCCATGCAGCCGGAGTTTGGCACGGTGATCCAGAAAATGACTGATAAATTTGGTCGGGAACTGCAGGGTCACGAAATCGAGAGTGCTTTTACTCAGGAGTATCTTTCCTGTATGCAGCCCTATGATCTGAAAGGTTTTAATGTTGTCAAGCGCCATTTCGATTCCGGGAAATCTTCAGCACAGATCGAGGCCTTTCTCTCTGTCTACAGCGAGAAGAAAACACTTACCGCATCCGGCAACGGCCCGCTGGATGCCTTCTGCAACGCCTTAAAAGAAGAGGTTGTCGGTCCCTTCGTTCTATGCAGCTACCATGAGCATGCCCTAAACTCCGGCTCCAGTGCCACCGCGGTAACCTATATAGAAGTAGAATTGCCCAACGGTAAACGGTATTGGGGCGCCGGCATAGACACCGATATAATAGTTTCTTCTATCAAGGCGGTCCTCAGCAGCCTGAACAGAGCAACAAAATAGGGCAGGCAACAACGTTGGGCTTCATTGCATTCACCCCAACCTTATCCCGGCCGGAATGACCCACCTGTATCGAATGTAGGTTGTCGTAAAACCGGATTTATTCAAAAAGCAATATTGTGGAGATAAAATTAACCTGATGATAACTCAAAATAATGGTACCATGCGCTTGCATTCTCTAATGTTTCGATTTTCTCTTCTAATTAAATCCTGGGTTTAGTGTAATGAAACCTCATCTTGAAAAACGTGTCCTGGTAACAGGCGGAGCCGGTTTTCTCGGTTCGCATCTTTGTGAGAGGCTGCTGAGTCAGGGCCATGATGTTATTTGTGTTGATAATTATTTCACCGGCACAAAAAGAAATATTGTTCACCTTCTGGATAACCCCAGATTTGAGCTTCTGCGGCATGATATAACATTTCCGCTCTACCTTGAGGTGGACGAAATCTACAATCTGGCCTGTCCCGCCTCCCCCATCCATTACCAGTATAATCCGGTGCAGACCATCAAGACATCCGTGCACGGCGCCATAAATATGCTGGGACTGGCCAAAAGGGTAAAAGCGAAAATCTTTCAGGCCTCAACCAGCGAAGTGTATGGCGATCCCGAAATTCATCCTCAACCGGAGAGTTATTGGGGCAATGTCAATCCCATCGGCATACGTTCATGTTATGACGAAAGCAAGCGTTGTGCCGAAACACTCTTTTTCGACTATCGCCGTCAATATAATCTAATTATTAAAGTAGCGCGGATCTTCAATACCTACGGGCCGAGAATGCATCCCAACGATGGTCGGGTGGTTTCCAACTTTATAGTGCAGGCCTTACAGAACCAACCCATTACTATCTACGGTGATGGTAGCCAGACCCGCTCTTTTTGCTATGTCGATGATCTGATTGAAGCCTTTGTCCGACTCATGGAGACCGAAGATGATTTTGCCGGGCCCATCAATACCGGAAACCCGGGTGAATTCACAATCAAACAGCTTGCTGAAGAAATCGTGCGAATGACGGGATCCTCATCCGAGCTGATCTATAAACCGTTGCCCCAGGACGACCCGACCCAACGAAAACCCGATATTACCCTGGCCCGGCAAAAACTCGGCTGGAATCCCGAGATCAAACTCGAAGAAGGTCTGCTGAAAACCATTGCCTATTTCAGGGAATTGCTGGCCGACTTAAACAAATAACCGACGTCAATGAGATGCAGAACCATAAAGATCAAGTTGATCGTTCTGCTTACACGGTAACCTTTGCCTCGGACTGTAGGTTGGTGCTAACCCGGATTTCTCACCAGCCGAGGTTGCCGTGGATGCGAGGCGCGAAGCGAGGTGCTATAGTAGTCTATGCGCCTTGCTTCGGCAACGCTGCAGGCACGGTAAGATCGGTTGGCCTTTGGTGAACATTGTGTATGATTTTCATATAACGGAAAACTGCTTGAACGTTTTGGAATATCATCAAATAGTTTGAAATTGACACAATGTTCATGAGAAATCCGGGCTAAGCGTAGCGCAGCCCAACAGCGATGTTCAGCAATAGCGACAAGATCCTGCAAGTTATCATGAATTCTCCACCTTGACCTTGCCGAATTTGCAACTTTACTGTTTACTCCATTCTCAAGATATTGTTTAATGGCCTCCTGGCTTAGGGGATTGGTTTGCAATTCCGATAAAGACTATTTTTTCCGTGCAACCCTTGAAAAAATTGCAACATTCGAATACATCCGAAAACCTGGGATAATCCCGTAAACATATTTGCTGAAAACTCAGCGTCTATTCATGGGGCACCATCCGGCTTTCGTCCATACTTCAATACTGAAAAAACGAAAAACATCATGAAAAAAGCACTCATCACCGGGGTAACCGGTCAGGACGGAGCCTATCTGGCCGAATTTCTCCTCGAAAAAGGCTACGAAGTTCACGGCATCAAAAGAAGGACATCTCTTTTCAATACCGATCGAATCGATCATCTTTATCAGGATCCCCATGAAGGGAACCGTAAATTCGTTCTCCATCACGGTGATCTGACCGACTCATCGAGTCTTGTCCATATCATCGAAAAGGTGAAACCGGACGAGATTTACAATCTTGCGGCCCAGTCCCATGTGGCCGTCTCTTTCGAAGAGCCGGAATATACCGCCAACTCCGATGCCCTCGGTACCCTGCGTGTCCTCGAGGCCATTCGTATTCTGGGCCTTACAGAAAAAACAAAATTTTATCAGGCCTCCACCTCGGAGCTATTTGGGAAAGTACAGGAAGTGCCGCAAACGGAAAAGACGCCGTTTTATCCGCGCTCACCCTATGCCGTTGCTAAACTCTATGCCTACTGGATCGTGGTCAATTATCGCGAAGCCTATAATATTTTTGCCTGTAACGGCATACTGTTCAACCACGAGTCACCGCTTCGGGGGGAGACCTTTGTCACCCGCAAGATCACCCGCGCCCTGGCGCGCATCTTCCTCGGTCTGCAGGACTGTCTCTATCTCGGTAACCTCGATGCCAAACGAGACTGGGGCCATGCCCGGGATTATGTCGAGATGCAGTGGCTCATGCTGCAGCAGGAGACGCCGGAAGATTATGTTATTGCCACCGGCAAGCAGCATTCCGTGCGCGATTTTGTCAATGCCGCCGCCGCCGAGCTTGGTATTTCACTGCGCTGGGAAGGCAGCGGAGTTGATGAAATCGGTATAATCAGTGAGGTCCGCCAGGGAGCCGTCGGCTACGGCATGAACAAGGGCGACACTATCGTTAGGGTCGATCCGCGCTATTTTAGGCCAACCGAAGTGGAGTCACTGTTGGGTGATCCGCGTAAGGCCAAAGAAAAGCTGGGCTGGCAGCCGAAAACCGGTTTTGCGGAGCTTGTCGCCGAGATGATGCGTTCCGATCTGGAAGAAGCACGACGAGACGAGATGTGCAAAAGCCAGGGTTTTCCCGTTCTCAATCACCACGAATAAGACAATATAATGAATCCCGACGAGAGAGTGTTCATTGCCGGGCATCGCGGCATGGTGGGGTCCGCTGTGGTCAGGCTGTTGAAAAAATATGATTTTTCCAAGATCATAACGCGCAGTCATGCGGAGCTGGATCTCACCGATCAGGCCGGGGTCCGTCAACTCTTCCGGGAAGAAAAAATCGACAGGGTTGTGCTGGCCGCCGCCAAAGTCGGCGGCATTCATGCCAACAACACCTATCCGGCGGAGTTTATCTATTCCAACCTGACCATCCAGAACAATATCATCCACGAGGCCTATATGGCAGGGGTGCGTGATCTACTTTTCCTTGGCAGCTCCTGCATCTACCCCAAGCACTGTGCCCAGCCGATGCAGGAAGAATACCTGCTCACCGGTCCTCTGGAACCGACCAACGAGCCCTATGCCATCGCCAAGATAGCCGGCATTCGCATGTGCGAGGCTTATAACCGCCAGTACGGCACCCGTTACCGCTCCGTCATGCCCACTAATCTCTATGGTCCGGGAGACAATTATCACCTCGAAAACAGTCATGTTATCCCGGCCATGCTGCGCAAATATCATCTGGCCAAACTGGCACTGGAAAAAGACCTGGCAGCCATAGTGGAAGACGAGAACCGGTACGGTACTATCCCGGCAGATATCTGCACCGCCATCGGCTATTCCGCCAGGGACAAAACCCTCGACCGGAACCATGTCCCCCATGTCATCCTCTGGGGCACCGGTTCGCCGCGTCGCGAGTTTCTCCATGTCGATGATATGGCAGCTGCCTGTTTCCACGTGATGCAGCTGGAGCAGGCCCATTTTATGGGCGAAAATCTCTCCTATCTCAATATCGGCAGCGGCAGGGATATCACCATCAAGGAGATTGCCGAACTGATTGCCGATCTCGTCGGCTTCGCCGGCGAAACACAATACAACTCCAGCCAGCCGGACGGTACACCGAGAAAACTGCTGGATACCTCTAAAATTAACAGTCTTGGCTGGCAGCCCCGTTTCAGCCTGCGGGAAGGCCTGCAAAACGCCTATGATTCCTATTGTCGAACAGGGTGATTACGGCTAAAATCTGAAGTTGACCTCTCTTAAAAAAGAGCAATTGTACTCTGCCCCGATTTGTGCAGTAACTGAAGTAGTGCGAGAAGAGGCTAACCTTATACATAGACCACAAGCCCCATATTTTAAAAATGTCGACACCATACGAAATCCTGAAAAATACGCTGCAGGCCGGCCCGAAAAGCTGGCTTGTTACCGGAGTAGCCGGTTTTATCGGCTCCAATCTTCTCGAAACCCTGCTCAAACTGAACCAGCGCGTGACCGGGCTCGATAACTTTTCCACCGGCTTTCAACACAATCTCGATGAGGTTCAATCTCTTGTTACCCCTGAACAATGGCGGAACTTCACTTTTATAGAAGGTGATATCCGCACCCTGGAAACATGTGCAGATGCCTGCGCCGGTGTCGATTACGTTCTCCATCAGGCTGCATTAGGTTCCGTGCCCCGATCCATAGAGGCGCCCATCCTCACCAACGAAAATAATATCACCGGCTATCTCAATATGCTGGTTGCCGCCAGGGACGCCAACGTGCAACGATTCGTCTATGCCGCCTCAAGCTCCACCTATGGCGACCACCCCGATCTCCCCAAGGTGGAAGACAAAATAGGCAGGCCGCTCTCGCCCTATGCCGTAACCAAGGTCGTCAACGAACTCTATGCCGAGGTCTTTGCCAGAACCTATAATTTCAAGCCCATCGGTCTGCGTTATTTCAATATCTTCGGCCGGCGTCAGGATCCCAATGGCGCTTATGCCGCCGTTATCCCGAAATGGTTCGCCGGCCTGATCAATAACGATACGGTCTATATCAATGGTGATGGTGAAACCAGCCGGGATTTCTGTTATATCGACAACTGCGTTCAGGCCAACCTGCTGGCGGCAACAGTTGCAGATGATGCCGCTCTCAATCAGGTCTACAATATCGCTTTTGGCGAAAGAACAAGCCTGAACGAACTGTACACCTTCATCAAGGACCGTGTGGTACCCTCCCATCCTGCAGCCGAAAGCGCTGCTCCGCAATACCGTGACTTCAGGGCCGGCGATGTGCGCCATTCCCTGGCAGATATAGCTAAGGCCCAAAAACTTCTCGGCTATGCTCCACGGTTTTCAGTGGTCGAAGGCCTCGACCAGGCCGCCGCCTGGTATATCGATAACCTGGGCAAATAGCCCAATACTGTTGCCTGCATCTGGGAATATAAATATCCCTGCCCCTGATATTTTCAGCTTGAAGTATCGTGTTGAAGTATCGTCATAAATGGTTTGTTCTGCACCTGTTTTCCGGTGGCAACTTGCTCCGCGGAGCAAAAATAAGTAAGATAAAATGTCGTGACTTTACCAGACAACATATGAGTCCACGCAAAAGTCGGGGAGTGCCGTCAACGTCAATTATAACCGCCTTCAGGCGGAAGGAGATGCCCTGTGATTCATCAATTTGATACCCTTATTGTCGGTTCCGGCGGGTCAGGCCTCTATGCCGCCCTTGAAGCGAGTCAGCACAGCCGCACGGCGGTATTGTCAAAACTCCATCCTATCCGCAGTCATACCGGCGCCGCTCAGGGCGGTATCAGCGCGGCGCTCGGCAATGTCGAGGAAGACAAGGCCGAATGGCACGCTTTCGACACGGTCAAAGGAGGCGATTATCTGGTGGACCAGAAGGCCGCCGAGATCCTGGCCCAGGAAGCCATCCAGGCGGTCTACGATCTGGAAAACAGGGGGCTGCCCTTCAACCGCACCCCCGAGGGGCGCATTGATCAGCGCCGCTTCGGCGGTCATACCCGAAACTTCGGCGAGGCCCCGGTCAGACGGGCCTGCTATGCCGCAGACCGCACCGGCCACATGATACTGCAGACCCTCTACCAGCAATGCATCAAGAATAATGTGGTTTTCTTTGACGAATTCCAGGTCGTCGATCTGGTCAAGGACGGTAATACCAGCCGCGGTGTGGTCGCCATCGAGCTTGCCACCGGCGAGCTCCATATCTTTGCGGCCAAGGCGGTGCTCTTTGCCACCGGTGGATTCGGCCGCATGTTCAGGATCACCTCCAACGCCTATGCCAATACCGGCGACGGCCCGGCGGTCTGCGCCCGACGCGGCATCCCCCTCCAGGACATGGAGTTTTTTCAGTTTCATCCCACCGGCATCAAAGGCCTGGGTATTCTTATTTCGGAGGCGGTGCGCGGCGAGGGTGGTATCCTGCGCAACAACAGCGGTGAGCGCTTCATGGAGCGCTATTCCCCCACAATGCTCGATCTGGCACCGCGCGATATCGTCTCCCGTGCACTGATCACCGAAATTCGCGCCGGCAACGGCATTCGCGGCGACGGCAGGATAGACGACTATGTCCATCTCGACGCCACCCATATCGGCAAGGATACTCTGCTTGCCAAACTCCCCGATATCACCAGCTTCTGCAAGACCTATCTGGGCATCGATCCGGCCGACGCACCGGTCCCTGTGCTGCCCACCGCCCATTATGCCATGGGCGGTATTCCCACCGACATTGATGGCAGGGTACTGTGTGACGGCACCGGTACGGTGGTAAACGGACTCTATGCGGTAGGCGAGTGTGCCTGTGTTTCCGTGCACGGCGCCAATCGCCTTGGTACCAACAGCCTCCTCGATCTGGTGGTTTTCGGCCGACGGGCCGGACGTCACATCGGTACCTATGTCAAAGGAGCCGACGCCGCCGAGTTGGGTGCAGCCACCGCCGATCCTGCCCGGCAATGGCTGGCCCGGCTGCAAGAGGGCGACTCCGAACACCACGGTGGCCATATTGCCGAGGAGATGCAGACGCTGATGATGGAAAAGGTCGGTATCTATCGCAACGACGGCGACATGCAGACCGCCCTGACGCAGCTGCAGCAATTGCGTCGGCGCTATCGGGAGGTGCGGATACAGGATAGAGGCTCGCACTTCAATACCGACCTGCTCGAACTGATCGAGTTGGGCAACCTTCTGGATATTTCCCTGATCACCGCCGCCTCGGCTCTCAACCGTACCGAGAGCCGTGGGGCCCACAGCCGGGAGGACTACCCCGAGCGCGATGATGACCAGTGGCTCAAGCATACTCTGGCCTATCTCGAGCAGGACGAGGTGCGTATCGAGCACCGGCCGGTCGACACCTCGATCTGGAAGCCCAAACCGCGAACCTACTGAGAGCTGAGGACGAATCCATGAAAATAATTCTAAAAATACAACGCTTTAATGCGGAGAAGGATAGCAAACCCTATTTTCAGGAGTACGAAGTGGAGGCGGAGGCCGACGAGAGACTCCTCGATGCCATGATGCGCATCAAGCGCTTTCAGGACGGCAGCCTCGCCTTCCGCAAAAGCTGCGCCCACGGGGTCTGCGGCTCGGATGCCATGCGCATCAACGGCAAGGACGCCCTGGCCTGCAAAGTGCTGATCAAGGACCTCGTCGCCGAGCATGGTGAAACCATCACCGTCGAGCCTCTCCGTCACCTGGCGGTGCTGCGTGATCTCATCGTCGACCAGGGCGAGTTCTTTGCCAAATACCGGTCGATCAAACCCTATCTCATCAACGATGAAGCGGTGCCGGAAAAAGAGCGGTTGCAATCGCAGCAGGAGCGCCTGGTCTTCGATGACACCACCAACTGTATTCTCTGTGCCGCCTGCTATTCCGCCTGTCCGGTGATCTCAGAAAACCGGAACTTTCTTGGGCCGGCAGCCGTCAGCCAGGCTTTTCGCTTTCTGGCCGACAGTCGCGACCGGGGCTTCGGCGAACGTCTGCAGGTGCTCAATGCGGCCGATGGAGCATGGCCCTGTGACAATAAATTCGAGTGCACCAAGGCCTGTCCCCGTTCGATTTTGATCACCAAACGGATCAACCAGACCAAGCGGATGATAACCGATCACCATCAGGAGTAGGAGGCAGGGCAGGATGACCTACGGGCTCCCAGCCTTTGTCAATGCGGCTTGTCGAAGGCATCGAGCAGCATTTCCGCAGGGCTCTGTTCCTCGGGCTTGAGTTCGGGATTGCTGTTCATAAGGCGGGCGCATGAGTTCCAGCGCAGGA
Organism: uncultured Desulfopila sp.; assembly: GCA_964446655.1. Taxonomy (GTDB): domain Bacteria; phylum Desulfobacterota; class Desulfobulbia; order Desulfobulbales; family Desulfocapsaceae; genus Desulfopila_A. The sequence goes on along the minus strand of CAYUPL010000001.1, from coordinate 1,116 downwards.
TGGCGTCCTGATTGTCGGGATCACATTTCTCCAATGCCGCGCTATAGGCCTCGAGAGCCTTGACCAGCCACTGATAGGCGGAGGGTTCACTGCCAGGACCACCCCGTCTGAGGTGATATTTCGCGCGGCGCTCGAAAATAATTCCCATATAATAGTCCTTGCAGTAGGGCTCGCTCAGTTTTTCGACGATGGCCCTGGCGTTATCGAAGGACGGGGTGAGGCCGTGGCCGGCAAACTTGTCGGTCAGCGCCAGCAGCAGAATAATCAGGGTATCCTGATGATCCGGATCAACTTCCAGTATGTCCAGACAGATGCTTTCGGCCTCGTCCGGCTCGTTAAGCAGACGATACTGTTTGGCCCGTTCCAGTGCTGAAGATACATTTTTCGTATTGATCGTCTTGAGTTCTATCATATTCCCCCCTATTGACGTAATCCTGCACCAGCAAATTATCACGGATATTTAAGCAAATAATAAGTAGCATGTCGGCGACATGCAAGAACGAAGGCCTTGGACATAATCAGATAAGCTCATGAAAGGCTGTCTTATATTAAACAGGAATGATTACTATTTGTGGTATGGAGATTGCGGACTTTTAGTAAGGGGAATGTATCACAAAGATTCAAATTTGAAAAGATAGTCAAGTAATACTGGGGTATCATGGAGACACGCAGCGCAAAAAAAAATGTGGATACAACCACAATTACAGATTTTATGCAGGGAGAACAGTGAAGAGGATGTCCTGCTGATGTGCAAGAACAAAGCGATACATCACGGACCTGATGCGCCGCCATGCCATTCTGAATCCCATCATCGCTGTTCTGCGACTAGTTATTCCTGAAAAAACAATGCAGAAAACAGGTGGTACGGACAGGCGATAGATCTTGAAAATAGTAACAGATACAGATGATCCTGCCTGGTTCCGCTACAGCTTGTAATGTACTCTCAATTGCCTTTTTGTGATTCGTGTTACTTAATCGAAATCGGAATTGAACACGACAAGACAATACCGGTTTTGCTCTCTGCACAAAACCGGTATTATGTTTCGTGGTGAATCGACCATTGTAGTGGGGTCAGGCTTCGAAGATATCAAGTTTGTTTTCCAAGCAAAGTTTTCA